>CACXTQ010000006.1:0-156785 GCA_902770595.1 uncultured Bacteroidales bacterium
TATACAAAATCCTGGGGAAGTGGCCAAGGGTTTCTTCCCCTTTTTTATTTAGTGCATAAATGATTCATGCTTTCTTCGGTTTATCGGACAGCAATAATTCGAAATAGGATACAAGTCGCCATAACCTACCGTTGTCAGCGTACACGCGGCCCAATAAAATGCATCAAAGAAATTGTTGAACAAGTACTGCCCCGTTTCTGGATTTATATCTTCCTCGGCATTGAACATAATCATTGCCGTGACAAAAATATAGAATATTGCCAACGATAAAACGGTCAGCAGGATAGTGCGTTGCTTTCGGATTACCGATAGGATAAGTTCCAATGGCTCAAAATAGCGAATCACTTTCACGATACGCAGGAGCCTTAACAGGCGGGTGACTCTAGCCACCTTAAAGATGGGCGTCAGCAAATGTACTGTGGGCAAAATTGAAAGCAGGTCGATGATGGCCATTGGCGTGAAAGGGTAAATCACGAACGAAATCCAGTTCCTGCTTTTCGACCGCAGATCACACGTCAACCATCGGAAAATGTAGTCAATGGTAAAGCACAATCCCGATACGATATCGAAATACCAGAACAGTCGGTATTGTGTTCTGAACATAAGTGGAAATATACCTATAGCAATGGCTACAAGCATAATGCAATCGTACCAATGGGAAAGGTTATTCTCCTTATGGGGTTCTATCAGGTAGTTTATCTTTTCTCTAATCGACATATTTTTATATTATATACTCAGGCTTTTTGCCAGGAATCAACGGTTGCTGCCATTTCGAGTCAGACGCCTCTTGAAATACTGTTGTGCTTCAACGCTGCGATAAGATCTGCGGGGGAAAAAGGTCAGCACACAATAAAGCAGGATAGTCATGCATTGCGAAAACGATGAACGCCAAGCCATCTTCCACAATGTCTTGCGCATTCTTGGCATGATTGCCTTAGGCACTGCCATGATGGTGACAAATCTGTTGATATTCGTCCAAAGGTCGCGTATCTGTCCGTCTTTGTCATCGTCACTCAAACTGCCTAATTTCTGTTTGCAATCGTCAAGCAATTGTGTCCAGCGTTCCTCAAAAGAGATGAAGACATCAGGTTCACCAGCTTTCGGCTTTTCGTTTATAGAATTATCGTCCATTGCAATTATTAATTGTTAATTGTTAACTGTTAATTGAACGTCATTTCTTCACATCCTTGTCAAAGAGTCCGTCATGCTTGGTAACTTGTGAGGGTGCGCCGTCGATGGTGCCTCCCAGATTGCAATTGCGCAAGATGATGTCATCGGTATTCATCGACGAGAATCCCACCTTCAGTTCATCCACGGTTACATTCTCGAAACTAACATTGTAGATGGGCTTGGCGGCCGTTCCTTGCAGTACGATGCCGGCATTACGCGCCTTGTTGGCATGAACGTCCTTCACGTGAATGTCATGAATCGAGGTGAAGTGATTGTCATCGGCACCCTCTCCTGCATACATCGATGTGATGTAGAAGAGGTCCTCCACCTCATCGAACTGGCAGTTCTGGAAATAGATGTCATGGACGAACCCGCCACGATTGGGATTCGATTTCACGTAAAGTGCACGTTTGTTGTAGCCACCGTAAGTGCAATCTTCCACAAAGACATTACGCACGCCGGCACTCATTTCTGACCCGATGACCAGTCCATGCAGACCCTTGAAGCGACAGTTGCGAATGATGATGTTCTCCGAAGGTTGTGGCTCATAGAGCGGGTCGCAGGTAGTCGAACAGTTCTTCCAACCATCGTTGTCGCGACCAGCCTTTACGGCTACATTGTCATCTCCGTTATTGAATTCTATCTCCTCGATCAGCAGATTACGCGTCATCTCGGGGTCAATGCCATCATTGTTCACCAATTTCGCATCATAACGCAAACCGCGACAGATTACATTCTCGCACTTGAGAAGATGCACACACCAGAATGGGGAATTTGTGATGAAAACATCTTCGAGGGTGACATTCCTGCATCCGAAGAGCTGCACGAGATGAGGACGAAGTCTCTGCTCTACGCCATAATTTCGCTCCTCTACAGGCACCTCCTGATGATCCTGACCGCGTAAAGCGGATTGACCAGGTTTCTGGTCAGCACGCCACTTGGGGAATGTCTCCGCACAGTTGCCGTCAATCGTTCCCCACCCCATGATGACCACATTTTCGAGCTTGAAGCCATAAATGAGGGGCGAGATATTCTGGCAGAATGAACCCTCCCACGATGTCTGCACAGCAGGAAGATAATCGGTTGGTTCGGGCGAAAACTTCAAGTGTGCACCTTCCTGCAATTCAAGGGTCAGGTTGCTTACCAGATGAATCGGGCCTTTCACGAACCATTCACCGGCAGGCACCACCAGATGCAGTCCATTCTTCGAACGCGCCGCCACCTTCATTGCCTTATCGAAAGCGGGCTTACAATCCTTCTCTCCATTGCCCTTGGCACCAAAGGCTGTAATCAACTTCACGGGTTGTGCCTCATACGAGGGAGCTCCGGTTATCAACGCAAGAATTGAGTCGTGCCGAGCCTGGATCTCAGCATCGTAGGCCGACAAATTGGCGCCGACACACATTGTCAATGCCAAAATCGCCAAGGTTTTCAACTGTTTCATATCCTACTTATAATTATAGTAAATATAGTGACTATAGTAACTATAACAACTATAGAAACTATTATTAATTTATAAAATCATCCCACCTTGATCACATCCTTCTGTGCTGTCACGTGGGGCATAAATTTTCGCATAAAGGGGATAATCACCAGATACGAAGCCATCGTAAGAAGCAGATTGAGCGACAACTCAGCCATCAACGATAACTCAAAATGGTTCAAGACTGCAGCAATGAAATGGAAAACCGTATCATGGGTAACCAATAAGATGATGGAATATCTTCCGTAATAGGTGAGGATTGGCAACCTTTTCAGCAACTTCGAAAGCCATATCACTCCGAATACGCCCAACGTTCCAAAAGGATAAGCGGTCAACCATGAGTAACCATAGAATTGATTCTGGAGAAAGGACACGTTTGGACTAACGAGATACACGAGCGCAAAAGCTACGATAATCATCAAGGGCAGATAACGGTCGAAACGATTTGGCTTCAACATGTCGGTATGCCTGAATATCACATAGCCTACTGCGAAGAAAGGCAAAGCACTCAAAGCCGTATCAAGATTAGCAGGTATGTCAATATCTTTGAGGCCCAAGATGATTCCGCACAATCCGAACAATAGCGAAATCATAACAAGCACAAGCGTCCTCTTTTCAAAAATCCCTGAAAAAAGATAGATGATATAGAAAAAGATATTGATTTCGAACAGACAAAGCAGGAACCAGATCTGCCCCGAAGGATAATACTCGTCGAGAAGTGCCGAACACATTTCACCCATGGGCATATATCGTATATTAACGCCATAATGAGCCAGAATGTTCGGTATTAGGAACGAGCATACCACAAAGAAAAAGGCGAATGGAATCAGCAGCTTGTTAATCTTGCGCTTTACGAATCCTCCGAAACCCTCGTATGCCTTGAAGAAACAGCCCGACAGGAAGAAATAGAGCGGCATTCGGAATGCCCTGAAGAAATTGTCGCACGGGAGACTCGTATCATAGAACAATGTCAAATGAAAGCACACGACCAAGGTAATACAGATTCCCTTGGCTAGATCGATGTATTCTATTCTCGGTTTCTTAATTATCGTATTATCTGACACAAACAATTCTTATTTTTTAATTTGTATAACATCCTTCTGTCCAATCACATGCGGCATGAACTTATTCATAAGTGGAATAATCACCAAATAGGAGAGCATCGTCAAACTGAGATTAATGAAGTACACCCACCCCTGTGATAGATTCAATCCCGAATACTTAATCACAGCAGCAAACAGGTTAAAAACCTCAATATGAGTAACTAATATAATGAGCGAGTATCTTCCGAAATATGAAACCAATGGAAGTCTTTTTATTATTTTTGACAACATCACGATTCCATATATTCCCCCAAAGGCACAAAGATAAGCGAATAAAGCAGGTTTAGGAGAGTTTAAGTTTCGGAAAAATGTTTTCTCTGGACGAAAAACCATAACAAATGCTAAAGCCAAAACTATTAGAATCGGCAATAACTTGTCAAATCTATTGGGTTTCATAATTTCCGTCTTCTGGAAAATCCAATATCCTGCTGCGAAAAAGGGAGTAGCACTTATTGCTGTATCAATATTAGCTAGAAGATTAATGCCTAATATTTTAATTATTACACCAATGACACCAAATAATAATGAAACAATGCAAAGCACCAAATTACTCTTGCCTTCAAATCTTTGGGCAAATATATAGATAGCATAGAAGAAAAGACTCACTTCAAACAAACAAAGCAAGAACCAAAGGGGCAGATTCGGATATGACTCTGTAAAAATCGCTGTAATGATTTCACTATCACGCAAGATACTAGTCTTGCATCCAAGCAAGTAGACCTGAATATAGGGGACACACACAGATGTTAGCGCATAAAAGAACAAAAAAGGAATAAGTAGTTTATTGACCTTTCTCTTAAAATAACCACTAAAACCATCGTATGTCTTAAAGAAACAACCCGACAAAAAGAAATAGAGCGGCATTGCAAACGCCATCATATAGTCGACCAATGTAAGACTAAAGGTGTAAAAGGCGGAAAGGTGCAGCATCACAACGATAATGATACAGATTCCCTTGGCCAAATCGATGTATTCTATTCTCGGTTTCTTAATTATCGTATTTTCTGACACAATCAATTGTTATTTGTTAATTATTAATTGTTATTTGTTTATTGTTAACTGTTAATTGTTATTTGATAATTGTCTCGACAACTCTGCAGCAGGATTGATGACCTCAATCTGCATCGACTTGGGAGCCGTGTACTCTATTTTGCACTGATTATCCTCAATCCACCAATGCACCTTCAGCGGGCCTTTTGGAGTCTGGTAGCTGACGTTGCAATCGGTCACACCGCCCACGGGATGCGGAGCGATAAGCACGCGCTGCCATCCCACACTTCCTTCCTGCTGACGGATGCCGCCGATGTAGCCATAGAGCCACTCCACGATGTGGCCGAGCATCAGATGATTGTTCGACACGCGTTCCAAGCCCTGCCAACTCTCGGTAAGCGTCGTTGCACCGTTCTTGAGCTGGATGCCATAGCCAGGAACGTCGTCGCGACTGTTCATGGCATAAATCACATCGTTGCGACCAGCTTGGGCCAGAACTTGCAGCAAGTAACGATAGCCCACGTCACCTGCCGTAATCACTGTCGGTCCATTCTCGCCCCATTCATAAAGGCTGTCCACCTTGTTGTCGATGGCATAGATACGACCCTCTACATCACGAACGATGTTGTCAAGCACGCCAGCGCGATACGCTTCGGGCACCAGTCCCATATAGAGGCTGATGGCATTGGCCGTCTGTGAATTGCGGTCGTAACTGCACGTTTCAGCTTGGAAGAACTTGGTGTTGTATGCCGTACGGATCGAGTCCGCCAAGGCTTCATACTGGGAAGCCACCGATGGAAGTTCAAGCACACGTGCCATCTTCGCCATCAGTGTCACATCATAATAATAGGTGGCAGTGGCCGTAACACCCTGCGTAGTGAGCTGCGCATAACCAGGTTGCTTGGGTCCAAGGTCGTACCAGTCGCCCAATCCATAGTCCAGGATATATCCATTCTTGCGGGCACGACGCGAAAGGTATTCAATATACTTCTGCATGGCATCGAAATGCTCGCGGAAGAGTTCGTCCGAACCCGTCCACTCATAATGGTACCACGGGCAGATGATGAATGCCGATCCCCATTCCGGTGTATCGTCGAAGTTCCATCCGAAGTTGGTGTAATAAGGCGCGATGGTAGGTATCATTCCCTCAAGGTCATGTCCCTCCTTTATCCAAGGTGTCGATTCTGCTCCATGGCCCAACGTCTGTCCTTTCACGAACTGCGAAGCCGCCATATCGTTCATCAGTTTGCGATAGAGTGGAGTGAGGTTGTAGCGATAATACATCGAAGGCATCATCAGGTGATCCTGCTCCAGCCAACCCAGTTTTTCACGATGTGGACAGTCGGTTGGCACGCTCTGCAGATTCGAGCGGATGGCCCAGTCGATGAACTGATGTACCTGGTTCAGGTATTCGTTGTTGCACTTGAAGGTTCCAGCCTCCTTCGAGGCACAGGCACTTGTCGTATGCTTGGCTACAAGCGTCTCAATCACCGGCAAACCCGACGGATTGGCCTCTCCTGCCGGCACAGCGCCATGCACTTGTACATATCTGAAGCCTGTATAACTGAACTTGGGTTCCACGGTCACCATCTGCTGATTGCGCAGCGTGACGTGATATTCCCAATCGCCCACTGGTTTGTTGTAGGCACAGCCATCCTTGTCCTTCAGTTCTGCTGGGATGAAAGCCACCTCCTGGCCCTCTGCTCCCTTCATGGTTGCTTCCATGATTCCGCTCATGTTCTGGCCAAAGTCATAGACCCAATCGCCCGATGGTGTTTGCCATTTGGCCACTGGATTGAATTTGCCCCAGACGACGAGTTCCGTTCCCTTCTGTTCGCGCAAAACAGGACCATTGACGCCCACGACGATGGCAGGACGCCAATTCGGGTCGATTCTCAAGTCCACATCCTCGCCACCATAGATGCTGCTGAAGGTAATCTGGCTTTCGCCCACGCTCCATTCACCATTGGTGACGATGTTGTCGTCGCGACCCTGCGTGTATTCCAAATGGAGACGCAGGCGTAACTTTGGCGCACCATACGTACCAACGAGTTTATTGTATCTTCCACGTGGAACATTGTAGAATCCGCCTCCAAGCTCCACGCGCAGCTCGTGTTCGCCTCGCTTGATGCGATGGGCAAATTCGGCCACCACATTGTCGGCATCTTCCTTGAACCAGCGTGTCACATCGAATTTCACGTAGAGCGCCTCCTTGTCATAAAGTGTCCAACCCGGGTCGAGGAAGTGGTCACCCACCTTCTGTCCATCCAGATAGACATTGAAGTGTCCGAGGCCGCATACGTAGAGCGTGGCACGATAGACGTTCCTTCTCGCCTTGAATTCACGCATGAAGACGGGCATTGTGTATTCGCCCACCTTGCGATCCCCCAGGGCTTTCTTGGCAAACGGTGCATGAATCAGAGGTGCGACCACCGTATCAGTATCCTCCATACTGATCCAAGCAGCAGCATCGAGCATCCCGACATCAGCCTTTGCACTGAAGCAAAAGAGCATCGCAAGCAAAGTGATGAGAAGATGAAGTTGTGTGGTGATGAGTTTTTTCATATTTTCCAAAGATTAAAGATTCTCCAAAAGAAGTGATAGAGGCGGAACAAAGGTTCCCAAAATCCCTCGCTGGGATAATAGCAGGCGAAAATGAAGTTGCGCCTTGTCTTTCGCCAGTAGCGGCGCATCGAGGCCTGGCGGCTCAGTTTTTCCTTGTCGTAGCGCGTGTCGAAATGTCCGAAGTTTCCTGCCTGCATGATTTCGCTAAGCAACGACAAACCTTCCTTGCGACGTGGGGCGCAGTAGAGTTCATCCTCCTTCATGCCAAATACTTCGCGCATCACATACATCACAGCACCAGCCAAAGGCTCGAGCTTCAAGGTCTTGATCATTGCCAAGAGGTCATCATATCTAGATATTCTAGAGTCTCTAGATTCTCTAGAAGTTCTAGTATCTCTAGATAAGGCCTCCTTATTCAGCGCGTCCAGGACGAAATAATAATCCATCATCTGCCTCAACCCGATACCTTCCTCAAAGATATGTTTATAGATGTGGAGCAACTGATAGAGTGCATTAAACTGGAGGGTCGGCACAGCCACCTGCCTGTCTCCCATCTTGACCTTATGGCGCATCTGCTCTTCGCGCTGCTTTTCGTACCACGCATTAAGCTTTCGATTGAGGAAAGGATTGTTCAGATAGACAGGCGAAAAGTGGATCTCCACCTCAGCATCGTCGAATAAGGGATACTCGATGTGGTGGAAGCGCAGGAAAGCATTCGGGAAGCGTTTTCTGACATACTCCACTACGCGGCGCTTGGGCTGGTGAGTGGGATTATCGTGAGGCAAAGTCCAGATGTCGATATCTCCCACTTGGCGTTGCGAAGATAATTCGCCATAGAGCAATGCATTGCCCTGTCCCTTGAGCAGGCATGCATCAAAACCCTCTTGGGCCAAGTGCTCATAGATCTGCGCACTACGTTCCGAGAGCAATTTGTTGCGCTCGGCAATACGTTGCGATTCCCAAATCCAGTCGATCAGATTCTGTTCATCAGGCCACTGGTCTTTGGGCAACCGCTTCACAGCCGCATAGCATACCCCTTGCAGCGATTGCTGCTCCGACAGCTGATGCAGATGCTGCCATTCCGACGCACTCGGTGTCATCGACAACCGCTCGCGACGGCCTAAGGCCACCTGAAGAAGTTCGAAAATCAGCATTTGGTTATATACTCAAAGGAATATGGAGTCTTCGCAGAATGGCATTGATGAACTGGGGGACCTTCCAACTCATCTTCATCAGCTTGATGAGATTGGGATGACTGAATCCGTAGTCACCATAAATCTTGACATCCTCCAGGAACATACGTCTGCGATGTTTCGGATTGGTGCTCAATCCGCCCATACGCATACGGATGACATTCTGGGGCAGGTAGCAGATACGAAGAGGATATTCGTGCAGATAGTAGATCAGGAATTTCGTATCAGCAGCCATACGATACTGCTCATCATAGAGAACTTCGGGATTCAAGGCGGCGCGACGAATATATACGGTGGGATGCAGAGGCAACCAGCCAAAGCGAACCTTCCATCGACGGAACTTGCCGCTCACCCAAAGGCGCATTACCTTCTTGGGGTCTTTCTCATCGACAAATTCGCCATCGCCATAGACCAAATCTGCTGCAGTCAAGTCAAAGCATTTCACATATTCCGAAACAATCTGATTGCTTATCAAAGTGTCGTCACTATGCACAAGTCCTATCACATCTCCTGTAGCACGACGCATGCCCTTGTTCAAGGCTTCGTACATTCCATGGTCAGGCTCACTAATGAAACGTGTCTCACGGGCATGTTGTCGGATGAGTTCGGTCTTTCCCTCTGTAGCTTCATGCTGCAGCAATTCCCGAATATATTCCACCGAACCATCTGTCGATGCACCATCCACAATCAGGTACTCGATGTCAGGATAGTCCTGCTCGAGCACGCTATGAATGGCTTCGCCAATCGTACCCTTTCGGTTATAGCAGGCTGTGATGATGGTTACTTTCATTGAGAGAAACTAACTATTAAGAAATGCAGTTTTTATCTACATACGTCTCTCCACAAATTGTCTTGACCAACCAATCGGGAAGAAGATTGATAAAAATGATGTTCGTGTTATAGGCGATTGCATGAAGCAGACCGAAATGCTTGCGACGAAAGTAGAAATTCTTATCGAGTGGTGAACCTAATGGTTTACTCAAAGCCTTGAAACGTTCAGAAAGTGTAGTTCCCCATTTACGGATTCGGCACACATCATTCCGATAGCCTGCAGCAATAGGGCAACGCGTCGAAACAACTGCTATACCATGCTCCCAAGCCCTCATTCCGTAATCCACATCGCCAAGGTCATGGATAAAATAAGGATCGAGAAGGCCAATCTTTTCCACTACGATTTTGGGCACAAGCACCACATTCCCATTCATCCATCTAATTTCTTGTGGTTGACCGGTGGCATGCACCAATTGTTTAGATGCATCATATCCTCCATAAATAATTCTTGTCTTTTCGAAATCCTCGATCAAACCTGAAACGATGCAATCTCCATTTGGACAACAGGCTTTCAATTCAGTATAGAAATCGGGATAAAGTTCCACATCATCATTCAGCCAAAGATACTCTTCAAAGTCTCCACTGACAGATTCTTTCCATGCTGCAAGCATCCCTCGATTCCAATAAAGCGAGCCATCACCTCGAACAATATGAACCTTTGGGAATGTTTCCTTCACAGCTTCTGCTGTCCCATCAGTGCAACCATCGTCCGTAAGATAGACCTCCACGGAAGGAAGAATATCATAAAGAGACTTTAGACAAGCCATCGTCTTTGTCTTGCGATTATGACAGGTTAGCAGGACAGCTATTTTCATTCGTTATGCGTCAAAAATCATTTCCAGTAGCATCCTCCTTCAACAACCTCGGAACCTTTTGGAGTATCAACATCAAGCGGGAAGCACCAATATTCATTAAATAAACTTCGATAGTCCCAAGAAATAACGACTCCTGGACGATATTCAAATGTTCCAGTATGTTCTTCCGTCCATCGCTTTCCTTTGATTCCGAATAGGAGTTGTAAGCCTCCAGCCAAATGTACAGCTTGTTTCCCGAGTCGCTTCACATGAGCAGCTAAAGGCATTCCATACGCGCCACAACCTATCAAAGCAATGTCGAAATCTATTTTTTCAATTTGGCGCTCCATAAATGCTAATGCCTCAAACCAATCTTTAAACTCCGACTTATTCCCAGCAATTGTCTGGATAGCCTTTATAGTAATAAGTTCAAATTCGGGAAGGATGTCCGGATTCTCGAAAAGCAATTCCCTCTTTGCATATTGCTGCTTGATGGTATTCTCGAATGGATGAATCACCAGAACCTTCTTCCCTTTCAATATCCTCGTCCATGGACGTTCCACGAAAAAAGGATAAAGCATCTCCAACTGTATCTTTGGGATTCCGGGTCGAAGAGGCATAAACTTCTCATAATATTGATGAGAAACCAATAAATCTATTTCTGGAATATCTTGAAGATATCGCTCAGAGAAACGCTCTGCCGTATCCTTGCCTTCTGGGAAAATTCCCGACCAAAGGTTCATAAACCGAAAGTGGTCTTCATTCCACCACGGAGTATGTGTATAATCGGTAATATAGTTAATACACTTCCTAAAAAAAGACTGACTACTATGTACACAAAGATAATTGTTAACGCAATTAATTTCTGTCGTTCCAAACCTTGAAATCATACATGGCTGCCCCGATGACAATAATTCAAAAACCTTGTCATTCGAAGATTGGCGATTGCAATCACATTTTGGATTAAGGAACTGCTTTCGCGTCACCTTTCTATATCCATGCTTCAGCAAACGTATGAAAATATCCTTAATTCTCATATCAATGCTTTAGGAAAGGAAGTCGTTTGACTATATTAGTTGTGATGAGATATACAATGACCGTCTCCCAGAATCCCCTAAAAATAAATCGTGTCTCGAAAAGATAGAAATGCCTATCGCTAAACAACGCCAAATAATCCATCATTCCTGCAAAGAAGAACAATGGAAGTATAATGCGTCCTTTCTTAAATAGAATAATGGAATCCATCAGATAAAAGACAATAAGATAAATAGGTATAAGAACGAGTGGAAACCAATAGCCGAACAACGCCAATCCCAACCCTTGCAGTGAACCAATCTTGACACCACCAAGATAAGTCCTGCCATCGACTGAAAGATAATACAACAGATCAGACAAAGAATACTGCCTTTCCTCAAATGATATTCTCATTCCTATCTTGCGCTTGATAATACCCGGCAACTGGTCAACAATTTTCTCGTAAAAGCTCAGTCTCATCTTTTGCCGATCTGTCTCATTCAATCTATTTGCATGAAAAAGAGTCTCGTCAAGAATCTTCAAACTACAAAAACGATTGAACAAATCACTGCTCAAATATCTTTCGTCCCATACCATAGATGAATACTCTTTCTTTATTAATTCAGATGATTCATCTTCCATTGCCCCCGTATTATTCATCGTCATTTCGATGATTTCAATAGCATTTTTTCCAGAACGATTGTCTCGAACGGAAACCATAGATTCAGATATAGATTGAAATGGGCCTGCGAAAAACAAGAATAAAACACTAATTGGCACTATATACTTAGCCTTAAAGAAAGACCTCCTTTGTTCTGCATAGAAAAGGAAATAAAGAACCATCGAAAACGCCGCATTTGCAAATACTGTAATGGCGGCCGTTCTCATATTGGTTCCAATTCCAATAACAAATATTGCCAAAGCTAGAGTCATTATCATTAAGTGATTAATCTTGTATGAATCTTTAATATTATTGAAATTCCGAAAATAGAAAATGAATACACACTGATAATAACTCGAAAAGAATAGACTGATAGCCCATTCTGCAACCCCAAAACGTGAATTCACATTTAGACTCTCTTCTGTGTAGAGTCCTCGGGTTAACATTATGTAAGCATACCAAATAAAGGATCCTATGATTAAAAACCAAACTTCTTGGCTTGAAAGGCTTTTAAAAAATCCAAATCTAATCAGATAATTCCTTACTATATTCTTGTTTTTCGCCCATTTCGTATAGACTGAATGGATAATCAAGAGTATAACTTGGAGAAAAATCAAATAGAAGAAAGTATTATAAGGATTACGCATATTATACGTAATCGGTTTCAACTCCATCAATGTTGCAGGAAGAGGTAAAACGTCAAAGAATAGACAAAAGAACAACAATGACGACGTAGAGACAGTATGATAAAGTAATTTGTGAGTATAACATAAGGTTTGTCTTGTCATTAGAATTCCCAAATACGAAACAAGCAAACCGAATGCGACATCAAAAGCTGGGAAGAATATCAATTCGACAATAGATAAGACAAGATAACCCTTCAATATCCAAAGGAAGCCTTGATTCAATCCTCTGAATATGTGAAGTCGCCAGGAACGAACCTTCTTATCTGATTCTAAAAAGTTTTTCTGAATATCTTGCTCCATAGTTTTCCCATGAAAGTCGTTTCATGCCTTCACCAGCATAATTCCTTTTCCCTCGTTGCATCCGTGCTAGATTCAATCCTTTATCAACCGCATCAAGAAGAGCATCAACTGACAAATCCTCCATTTCAATAATCCATTTCTTGTCAGCAAGTTGCTCTCTCAAGTCTACTCCGCCTGTTTCTTTTGAACAAACAACGGGCAATCCGCAAACGATTGCCTGAGCTTGAACTAAAGCCAAGCCTTCTGCCCTCGAAGGCAACACGAAGACACGAGCCTTAGCATAATAATTGACTAGTTCTTTCTGATCTACTGGTTCTTGATGCGTCATATTTGACATCTTCGGGAAATCGAGATTCACCAACGCTCCTACATGTAGCAGTTTATAACCATATCTTTCACATAATTCAGTCAACAAATCACAACCCTTCTCGTATCTCCATCCGCCCACATAAATCAAGTCAAACTCGTTACTGCAAGATGTAGGATGGAATTCTGACAAATCCACGCCATAGGGATTCACGACAAGTTTACTTTCTGGAATACCATGTTTCAAAAAACTCTCTTTCACATGGGTTGCAGGAATAGAGATATAATTACATATATCATATTGTTGCAATTCCCTTTTCATTGTTCTTACAGAATAATCTTCTTGACGCCCGAACTGTTTTATTTGTTCTTCTATATGTTTGCTACCCCATTCAAGAATTGTAGTTGCTCCTCCCTTTTTTGCCGTTTCAAAAGCCTTAATATAGACCGTTCCGATTCCTAAACATACATCACATTTTCGCATCGTTCTACTAACATACCAATCAATCAGTAGATTTCTATACCATACAATATTATCTTGCCAGCCTTTTGGAGTAATCTTAGCTATAACAAAGAATGGCCAAACGAGCCAAAGAAAGGAAATACATATAGACTTATTCAATCCGAATTCTGCACATCGTTTGGCCGACACGTATGAATAAAACCGCACATCATGTCCTAGATTTGACAATTCCCTTGCCAAGTCTAGAAGGTGGAATCTATGAGATGCAAGAATGTTGATGACCATATTTAGTTATCAATACGCCAACTGCATGTTGATTTCAAATAATTATCTACCATTTTCCATCGCCCACTTGCGATAGCGAATCCAAACGTGGAGCCAGACACGAGCAATGGAATCGATGGCATCTGACATCAACAGGGTACAATATTCCTGGAAACGCTTGGCTTCTTCAGACTTTGAATAGGTTTTCCATGTCGTATCCTTGAAACCCTTGGGGAACATCTGATATGCCAGCAGATAGGAATATTCGGTGATGGTGCTCATATAGGTCCAAGTGCTGGATCCTTCCTGACCCCAGCTATAGTCAAACGGACGCTCCAGAAGCTTCTTCTCCACGGCTTCAATCATCGGGGAAAGCGTCTCCTTCATGAGAGGATAGCCATCGGAATCGTAGAAGAAACGGGAATTCTGCTTGTCAATCTCGTAGGAAGCATCGACATAATTCTCCCACTGCTTCTCCACATCGGCATGAATCTTACCCAACGAACGCGCATCACAATGGAGCGGCATGTGCGCATCGGCGATGTAGTGACTCATGATGAAGAAACGCATAGCCATATGATTGGCCGATGGAGAAAGCGGGTTGCCTTTTTCCTCACGTGTCAGGATCTTGAAGTTATCGACGATGGTATGAGCCATAGCCTCGCAACGGTCGCAGAGGTCTCCTTTCACAATACGGAATTCCTTTTTATAAAGTTCGGATTCTGCCTTCATCAGATTATAAACCTCCATGGTGTCAGGCAGAACCTTGAAGCGAAAGTCCGTAATATCCGACTCGACGGGCTCATACTTGACACCATGACTTTTGCCCATGTCGCAAAAGACAGCATCGGGATACCATGCGCCCTGCATGACGAAGTCGCGATAATTCATAAACCAGCGGACGAGGCTCTTGGCATATTCAGCGATGGGTACTGCCGACTCTCCGCTTCCATAATACTCGGGAATATTTGCCTTATCGAGGCGCTTGACGGCCATGAAGGCCAACCATGCATGTGTGAACTTTTTCATAGTAGTATTTTTTAGTGATATTAAGGGATAATTTGGGATATTTAGGGATATTAAGGGACGATACCTAAGCCTTTCCAAAAATGGGACTCAAAAACATTTGTCCTTTCAAATCCCTTAAAGTCCCTTAGAATCCCTTATAATCATTCATTTTTATTCCTCTTTTTCCTCTTTTTCGTCGAATATCTCTTTGCCGTTGTACAATTCCTGGACCTTCTTATAGGGGTTCCAGCTGTGGAAATCCATCCAAACATAGAGCCAGGCACGAGCGATGGAGTCGATGGCATCCGACAAGATCATAACGCTGTATTCCTCGAAATGCTTCTTATAGACATCGGTTTTCTTATAGTCCTTCCAAGCCATATCGTCGAAATCGGCAGGAACCATCTCGTAAGACATCAGATAGGAACGTTGGGTCACAGCTCTCATATAGTCATACAGGTTGCTGTTTTTACTTCCCCATCCGGGAACAAACTCCCGGTTGAGTATTTCATCTTCTACCTTTCGAAGCAAACGAAAAACCCTGTCTTCTTTCTTCGGATAACCATTACGATCGTAGAAGAATCGCTCGTTGGGCAAATCTATCTTGTACGAACGACGAACAGCACATTCCCAAAAACTGCCGATACAATTCTGGAGACGATGCAACTGACGTGCATCGCAATGCATCGGCATGTGGCCATCGGCAATGTAGTGCGCCATCATGAAGAAGCGCATTCCCAAATGATTGGCCGAAGGGGAAATGGGATTACCCTTTTCCTCGCGGAACTGGATCTTGAAGTTGTCGTAGATAGTGTGATACATCGCATTGCAGCGGTCGCACAGGTTGCCCTGCACCAATGAGAACGACTTCTCCTTGTAGAGCGTCGAATTCTTTTTCACAAACTTATCCACTGCCATTCCTTGTGGCAACGCCTTGAATGGCGATGTATCGCCTACCTTTTCGGCAGGGACATACTTGGCGACATGGCTCGTTTCCTGATCGTCGAACACGAGGTTGGGATACCACGCCCCTTGAATGACGAAATCGCGATAGCTCATGAACCAATTGACGAGGCTCGAAGCTTCCTTGGCAAGTTCCGGGCCTTTTTTGCCTGTAAACAGCTCTTGCTTGCTCAGGCGCTTGATTGCCATAAAGGCCAACCAAGCCAATGTGTACTTTTTCATAATAGTATTACAATTTATGGGTTATTTGGGGATATAAACGACCTATTAAAAACTCTTCCTCCCACCAGCACTGAATAGAATCGGGGGAAAAGCTTTTGAAGCAGCAATGCAATCATGACCAAACATGCAATCGTGATCCAAGGGGAAACAAGGTATGCGAGTGCACAAGTCCATGATGAGGGATGAACAAGCATTATCACTTTGCCCACGATAAGGAGCAAGGGCAATTGATACAAATAGATGTAGAAGGTGCCTTGACAAAGACAGTCAAGCTTCTTATGTGATGCCAGGGAGAATGACTCGGGAACCAATTTATCATAAAATGCCCACGTGCTCAAGACTCCCAAAGCTATCATTGGAATCTCAAAATAGTTCCATACGTCATTGGGGAAAGCTATTTCGAGAAGACTTACAATCGTATAAAGCAATAATCCTATCGTTGCCCATGAACCATATTGCAACTTTGGCAAAAACCTTGCACCAAAACAGAACCAGAAAAATGCCTTGATTGGAAGATATTTGAAATCGAACAGCGAGAGCACGAACAGCGACAGCATAAGAATCTCCAATCCGAACTTCATTCGTTTAAGCTTCCACAACAATGGCGTGAAGCACATCACGACAATGAGATCGCGCAAAAACCACAGCTGGACGGCAAATGGAACATTATCGGGCAAATTGAATACGAAAATTCTGCACAGCAGCATCCACCAAGGGTCGGAAAGATACTGAATCGACTTATTGAACATGAAATCCAATAGTCCGCTAAGTTTCAGAATCAGGAAGACGCTCGGCAGGAACATTGCAGCCAAGATAAACGGGATGACCAGCGTCCTGACCCTTCGGCGAAGTTTCTGATAAACGGTCTTGATGGATTCTTCCGTTCCTCTGAAGAATAGAAATCCTGATATTGCGAAAAACATAGGCACAGCCAATCCTCCTATCATGCCCGAGATGACCTGCTGCAAATAGGAGTTCAGCATCATGCCAACTTCACCGGCATCCGCATAGTGAAAGTTCGAATGGATATACAGAACCAGCACGATGCAGATGAAGGAGATGAGTCTCAGCTTTTCGCTCAGATATCGGCTCATGATTTCTTCTCTTCCTCAGTTTTTGCCTTTGCCTGCGCTTCTTCCAGCTCCTTCTCCTTGGCTTTTGCCTTAGCAGCCTCCAGCTCCATTTCCTTCTTCTCCTTCTTTTCGAGCTCTAACTTCTCCTTAGCTCTTTTCTTCCTCACCTCATCAATCAACGAAAAGACTGCAATCACTACACCGACCACGCCAATGAACAGCCCTATCAGATCATAATTCTCTTTCAGAAATTGCATTATTGTTTCCATAATTATGTATTCTTCTTTAATTCATGATACAAAGCCAATCCCTTTACCGTCAAAAGATATTTCTGACGAGGATGACGAGGTGAATCGGGATATAGCATACGAACGAAGCCTTCTGAGACTGCAGGGTTCAAAGAATATTCCATGAAATTCATTCTGTCTTTTAGTCCTACAGCCAATAACATTTCCTTTACAGACATTTGCCCGATTCCCAAAACTGCAATAACCCTTTTGATATTTTCATTATCTGTAAAAATTTCGCCTTGTGGGGTGCTTGATGGGGTGCTTGATGGGGTACTTGATGGGGTACTTGATGGAGGCATCTTCCATTCCTCAGGAGGATCAATCAACATGTAACGATTCTTCAACAAATTGTTCTCGCCAAGCAGCAGGTTGCGGAAGAAACGCACCAAGAAAAGCGGCTCATATTTGATGTTCTTCACCAGATTGCGATAGTTGGCACGAACAAGTGCGTTGCGGAAATACCACGAATGATGTTCGAACAATTCGTTGTTGACACTGAAACCCATAGAGCGAAGGTACTTGATGATGAATATTGCCGTAGTACGTGTATTGCCTTCGCAAAAGGGATGTATCTGCCACAGTCCCGAAGTGAACTTTGCAAGATGTTCTACCATCTGTTCTTTGTTCAAGAGCGAATAATCGAACTGTTGCTCTTGTTCAATATCGTAGGCTATGGTCTCACTCAAGTCCTGCCAGCGTCCATAAATCACACTTTCGCCGCGCAATACCCATTCCTTTTTCGAAATATCGTAATCACGGAAACGTCCTGCATGCTTGAATACACCTTGGAAGATGGATCGGTGTATTGAAGCAAGTCCTGCGACACTAAAAGAAAAAGCATCGGTCTGAAGCACTTTCGATATGTTGCTCGATACCTTATCGGCTTCCTCCTTATTGTCATCATCTTCGTCACGAGCAGTTTTGGTGACATAATATTGCTTGACGAGTTCACGTGCCTCATCGATGGTTATCTCGCCTTCAATGTTCCGACGTGCCGTCTCCTGCAAATATTCCGAAGTCTGCAATCCATCAACAGCCTGCAGACCTATGGCCACGCGCCAAGCCTCCGCACGTTCCCGTTTGTGCGGTTCGCTCGCTTTCACATATTCGTCAAAATTGATATATTGCTGTTCCTTGTTCATAGATTGTCTGTTTCGAGATCGTCCTCCTTCTTACTACTTTTTTTTTCAATTCATCAGTTGCGACTGATGAATTTATCTCTAGCTGTCTCCATTCCTCAAAAAGATGCGCAGTCGCGATATTATAGCACTCTTTACATATCTGGCTACTGATATATACTAATACTATGTTCCATAACTACTTATTTTTTTCCATCTATGTTCTTTGTTAGACCTATTATTCCTTTTTATTCAGTTTTATTACAATCGATGCTTTCTTCTCTTTGGGGTTACAATAAGAAGAATATAATTCCTCATTTTCATCCTTGAACTTCTTACTATCAAACTGCATGGTCATGCGTGAAGGGTAATAAGTAATCGAGAATTTTGAAGATGCCAAGCTTTCATTGTTATGTGATTCCATTTGTTGAATGATAATAGATCGAAGACCCTGTATCCTTTCTTCAATAATTGCTTTCTGTTCATAGAGTTGCGATAACTCATCTTCATAATCTCCAAACCATTTTTCATTGTCCTTGTCAATTATGACAGCGACATTGTCTGTCTTTTCTTTCGAAATTAAACCCAACTTATTAATCCTTGAAGAAATGCCTCCTTCATTTCGCTGCATAATTGCAGCTATCTCCGTGACACTTTTGCCCTGTGAATAATATTCTACTAGCTTTTTCTCTTCTTCTTCATCCCACTTTGAGTACGCATTAGCATGTAATTGTTTTTGCACCTCCATATAATTAGTTTGCCCTTCTTGTGATTTAAAAGAGTCGACTGTAGTAGATGTTGGCTCTTTGTCAGGAGATGATACATATTCTTTTATTACATCAATAAAATATTTGCTATACAGATGTGCCTTATACTCTCCTATGCCAAAGATATCCCCAAAAGCTTTAACTGTTATAGGCTTATATGATGCCAATTCATGTAATGAACGATCTGGCATTATCATATAGGGTGGCTTGGAGAATTGAGATGCGACTTTTTTTCTTATGTCATTAAGACGATTAAATAATTCTATATTTTCAGCAGACTTGCTTTCAGCCATGGCTTGTTGCCTTCTTTCTTTTTCTTTCCTTCGTTGAGCTCTTACACTAAAATCTTCTCTATTGATTTCTGCTAACTGAACAGTTTTATTTCCTGAAAGAACTTCGTGACCTAATGGCGTAATATGTAAGTGCCTGTCTTCGTTGTAAGCTATTTCGAAAAATCCCATCTGAAGCATTTGTAGCAAGTAGTCATGCCAATCTCGCACTGAAATGTCTCTACCCACACCGAATGTCTTTATCTGCTGATAATTATTTGCGATAACATCCTGTGATAATACGCCACGCAAAATAACGATAACAATAGTAAATCCGATGTTTTCATTTGTTCTAGCTATTGCCGATAATGCTTTCTGAACAATAATCGTACCATCGAACATCGATGGAGGTGTTTGACAAACATCACAATTTCCACAACTATGGTCTGTAGTTTCGCCAAAATAATTCAACAATATGCGGCGACGACATACCTGGGATTCTGCATACTCCTGCATTCGTTGCAGTTTGTCCAGATTAATCTCTTGTTGGCCACTTTCATCTACGAAGCGTCGAAGAGTAATGATGTCTTGCAAATTATAATAAAGGACAGTTTCGCAAGGTAAGCCATCACGTCCCCCACGTCCTATCTCTTGATAAAAACTCTCAATGCTCTTTGGCAAATTATAGTGTACGACAAAACGCACATTACTTTTGTCAATTCCCATTCCAAATGCTATAGTAGCACAAACAACTTGAATGCGATCATTGATGAAATCATCTTGTACTTGATTTCGTTCAAGTGTTGGCAACCCAGCATGATAAACTCCCACTGAAACGCCTGATTTTTTCAATTTCTCAGCAAGTTTCTCAGTTGTCTTTCTTGCTAGACAATAGATGATGCCACTTTCATTGGGATGACGAAGAATCAGTTCCTGAATGGAACGAAACTTTTCTCGTGCTGAAAGGCCACGTTTTACATCAAGACTTAGATTCGGCCGATCGAATGAACTAATGAATGTCTTAGCACCTTTTATATTAAGCTGTACGAGTATGTCTTCTTTTGTAATTTTGTCTGCTGTCGCCGTTAGGGCCATAATTGGCACATTAGGAAATAATTGCTTCAATTGCCCTAATTGGGTATATTCAGGTCGAAAATCATGACCCCAATTGGAAATGCAATGAGCCTCATCAATCGCGAAAAGACAAATGCGTATTTTTTGCAGTATTCTTATCGTGCTACCCACGAGACGCTCTGGCGAAATATATAATAACTTAACCTTTCCTTCTACACAACGATTGATGATATACCTATTATAATCTTCTTCATTACTACTATTTAGAGCTTCTGCCGCAATTCCATTTAGGCGCAAGTTTTCCACTTGATCTTTCATTAAAGATATAAGAGGTGAAACTATTACAGCCATTCCCTCCATCATCAAGGCTGACATTTGAAAACATAATGATTTACCTCCTCCAGTTGGCATCAGTACGAGAGAGTCACCCCCATTCATGGTATGTTTGATAATATCTTCCTGTAAAGGCAAAAAGGTATCAAAGCCATAAAATTTCTTTAGAATCTGTTTCATTTTTATTCTATTCTATTTCCACATTACCTATAATGTTAGAAAACTAACATTTGATTCTATTCTTCCTTCCTTGTAAGGACAATATTTGCCAAGCAGACAGCAAGGTCATTTACTGCATCCTTTGGACGCCATGCCAACACATAACTAACTTTGGCTCCTGTAACCACATATCCCTTATCTTCCCAGTATTTTAGCTTTTCCTTACCCGCATTCGAAAGTAGAGCGACATTATCTCCTCGCGTGCTGAGCAAATAACCATCACGATAGTTCAAGACCTCACCACTGCGAAGCCTCAGAATGATGTCCTTGCGATGCTTGAAGAAGTCGAGATAGACATCGTGCATTGTCAACGCAACAAATACAGAAGAGGTTTGGCTTGGAGGATTCGTCAATAGGAAAAGATTACTTTTTGCTCGTGTGAGGCCTACATAATAAGCCCGCATATCCTCAATAATCGTACTGCTTGGTACAGGAGACATCAGATAAACTGTATCAAATTCACGTCCTTTGGCTTTATGGACAGTGCTAACAAAAATTGAATTGCCTTCGGTCGTGATGAAATCCTCAATATTGGATTCGAGAACAAATTCACGCAAATCGCTGTGATAATATGTCTTATGCGTCTTCTCGAAATCAGAGAAGAAATGCTTCATCACATTTATACATGTACTTGTACTGTATGTATCGAATGTGAGTTGTTTTGCCTTTTCCCACTGTTCCTGAGATAATGACACTTCTCCATTGGACGCCGACACCTTCTTCATGAAGAACCGGACTTCAGCCAAATTTCCAAAGCGGAAGCCTCCCATCGACTGAGCGACAGTGGCATGCAAACCAGACTGCTCCACTTCATAAGCAACCTGCAAGGCTTCTTCATTGGTTCGTGTTAGTATTGCTGTTGTACCTGGCACTCTTAGATTAGCTTCCTGAAGAGAATTCAATTGTTTTACCAAACCAGTTTCAGATGTTACCGAATGGATGGGAGTTCGCTTCATTCGATTCGGTATTCGTCCCACAAAACGATTTGCACATCCCACAATGACTTGTGAAGAACGATAGTTGTCGGTCATCTCATACAGTTTGGAACCTTCTTGTCCAATCATGGATTGCATATACCGTGAGTCCGAACCACGAAATGCATAAATATTCTGATCGTCATCACCGACCATAATGACTCTCATCTCCTCGTTCTGATGCATCAGCGCCTGTACCAAACGAAAATCATCGGCACCCATGTCCTGAGCCTCATCGATGACAAGTACACTCTTGGCTATCTTAGCAGCTTCAACTTCTCCTTTTTCAATCATCTCGGCTGCATGTCTTACAACGCTTTCGGCTTCTTCCAAATTGCCCTGCTTCCCTATCAGATCGAAACTATATGAATGGAACGTCTTTATATCCACAAAGTGGGCTGCTCCACCCACCAAATCAATGAGGCGCTTCTTGAATTCCGTTGCAGCCGCACGAGAGAAAGTGAGCATCAGCAACTGTTCGTGCTTTACATCTTCAAGCAATAGCAATGAAGCCAACTTATGAACCAAAACCATGGTCTTCCCACTGCCGGGACCTGCTGCCACAACAATACATTTGGTTTGGCTATCCTTGATGATTTCGAGCTGTCGTTCGGAGAGAGTTCCAAATAATTTCTTATATTTGGCGGGAGTGATATTTTGGTCAATCTGAGTTCGTCGCTCTTCCTTGAAATACTTGCCGATGAACTTTCGGAAGTCCATTGTAAAATATTCACTCACAAAGCGAAGAGCGGCATCATAATCGCGCACCATCAAGTTAGCATATTCCCCCACAATATGAATCTGCCGAATGCGTTGCTTGTAGAATTCATCAAGCAACCGATATTGCTCTTTTCCATAACGTGCTCGGCGGTCTGCAATGCGACCAATCTGCATCGTATTATAAATTACAAGAAAACCGCCCTCTATCTTCATCAATTCTGTCTTGGTCAGGTAGAGCAAAGCTTCCTCAATATCGGCAATAGTCGGATTATCATCATTGGCAAACACATCCTGCTGCTTTTTGGAAATGTATTGTTGCAATAATTCTACCACCGAGAAATTGACAAGCACGGCATCCTTGCTTAAATCTTTGCCTGCACAGATAGTGTCAATGATAAATCGACAAATATCCATTCGTCGTTCGAAATGTCGCTTCGAAACCTCCTGCGATGCCTGCAACCGGACATTTACTATACCTGTAATGCCATTCTCCTGTTTATAAATATATCCTTTGAGCATAAGGAAATGGAGCAACCTTCTCAGACGCTTTACATTGGAGTAATTCAATCCCGCATTGCTTGCTTCTTCATTCAATTCCTTATAGTTAAATCGGCGTGCTTCTTCTGTGAACTGTCGCAAAAGGAACTGCTCCAGCTTCATCAGCAAATCAAGGTTACGCTGACTTGTGCTCTTACTAATCCAAGCCTGCATATCGCGACTGTCAGCAAGCAGTCCGTCCTGCCGCATAAGATTGACGTTCCTGATGACTGTAGCCTTGTCCAAGCCCAGACGGTCGGCCAAATAGTCCACGCGACTTTCCGCCTCGGCTCCTCTTCCTTCGGCAGTGGCTCTGGAACTAATCAAAGAACGAATTATGCGTACAGCCTCTTCTCGCGTCTTTTCGTCGAACAATGGAGAACGCGTCAAGCGATCACGTGCTTCGTCCATATTCTTGACGGCAATGCTTGTAGCAAACAGATGAGGAGAATTGCTTCCACGATAGATAAAACCTGCGTCCTCAAGAGCAGCAAGAGCAGCTCGAATGCGTGTCTCCAAATCGATGACATCCTCTCCCCATCCTGCCTGACGAGCAATATCCAATGGCGAACAACTGACTTGCTGACGCTTGGCAGTTAGGTCCTTGATGGCCTTCCATACCTGCTGGATTTCGCTGATGCTAAGCTTGGTCTGATTGAGTAGAATAAAGTGTTTGTCGAGATCACTATCGGCATAAAGTACATAACACTCAGCCTGCATATTCGGATCGCGCCCGGCTCGACCTGCCTCCTGCACATAATTCTCGAGCGAATCACTAATATCATAGTGAACCACCAACCCCACATCCTTCTTGTCAACACCCATGCCAAAAGCTGAAGTGGCAACAATCACTTGCGTCTTACCACTCATGAATGCATTTTGGTTACGCACCTTTTCGTCAGCATCCATCTTTCCATTGAAGGCGAGGGCATTGATACCATCTTTCACTAAATGTTCAGCCAGTTCACGAGTGTGTCTGGTGCGTGACACATAGACAATCGAAGGACAATTATGGCCAAGAACAAGCGAGCGCAACAAATTGTATTTCTCTTCGACCGTGTCGGCATGCAAAACTGAATATCGCAAATTCTTACGTTCCGCATTGGCAGCGAACACCTTTAACTCCAAACCCAACTTCGACCTGAAATAGTCACAGATATCGCTGATTACTTTCTGCTTGGCTGTAGCCGTAAAACATGAGACAGCGATGGGCTGCACCTGATGCTTCTTTTCTTGTAACTGACGGATAAAATCTCCAATATAAAGGTAATCTACCCTGAAATCATGCCCCCAAGCTGAGAAACAATGCGCTTCATCAATCACAAAACGAACAACATTCCGATTCATCAGCAACCGCTCGATGGTTTTTGAACGGAGCATTTCAGGAGCAATATACAGCAAGTTAGCTGTACCTTCTTCTACTTGATTGATAGCGACAGCCCGCTCGATGGGATCGAGCAAGCCGTTGATGGTAGCGACATCACTGATTCCTCGTGCCGCCAAGTTATCAACCTGATCCTTCATCAACGATTGCAAAGGCGAAATAACCACGGTCAGGCCATGGATATTGCGGCCAGCCATCAATGCCGGAAGCTGGAATGTGAGCGATTTTCCACCTCCAGTAGGAAATATCGTAAGCAGAGATTCGCCACGGATAGCCGATTCAACAGCCTGTTGCTGCATAGGCACACCATCGAATGTGCGAAACTCATTATATCCGAACAAATCCTTCAGGCCTTGATGAGCATCCATCTGTCTGCGACAATAATCACATTCACCACACGAATGGTTGCGAAGTTGGCCCATCACGTTCACCACCTGTGGATAGTTACGCAATACCCATGGAGGAGTGATTGAAAACAGATCATCTGCACCAATTACAGCCAAACAATAAGCAAATTCTATTGGGTATTGCCTTGCTATCCTATTATAATCTGCATGGCCGCATATTTTCCCCTGATATTCTTTCAGTATCAACTGTGTCAAATCGGGCTGAGTATTCAAAAGTCTTCCCCAGAAAGATCTTTGTGCAGATGGGATATATGAAATTTGCTTGAAAAAACCTCCGAATTCCGGTGTATCATGTAACAATTGATAATATATCTCCTGCATAGAAGGAGATAGCTGTCCCCAAGCCGCAACTTCGTCATTAAAGAGGTCGCGAGCCTTCATCGCATCGTTCAACGGGTTATTTAACTCATCAACCTGCAATTTGTCATCCTTAACCAAATGATGATAAGGGCGCTTGGGAAATAATAGTGGTGAGAGAAATAGTGTATCAACAATGGTTGGTTTATTTCGCAAAGAGACATACTTCAAGTCATGCCCAATGATGTTGTGTCCACAAATGGTGTCACAAGTCGAAGCAAAGTCAAGGAAATCGGATTGAGAACGAGAATGCAAAGATGCACCATCTTCCCTTATCGCTCCAAAATCCACAGCCTTTTTGCTTTGGACGCTAACTTCAGTATCAAAAAAAACTATCATCTTTTGAAATAAAGACCTTCCAATTGCATGAATCAAATATACGATTCAAAATCAATTGCTATATTCCGCGGCATACAGTTTTGGCATATCAAATCTGTATGCTCCAATCGGAGCGGTCCAATTTACGTTAGTGAATTGGACTCCGCACATCGCGGCATACATATTTGGCGTATCAAATCTGTATGCTCCAACCGGAGCGGTCCAATTTACGTTAGTGAATTGGACTCCGCACGTCGCGGCATACATATTTGGCATATCAAATCTGTATGCTCCAATCGGGGCGGTCCAATTTACGTTAGTGAATTGGACTCTGCCAGCGACAGGGTACTTACGTTTGCTCACGAACACTTTTTTTGCGCAAAGAAAGGATGCTTCGACGTTCCTCGGTACTCAATCCGATGGCGTAGATGATGCCGAGCAGGAGGAGACTGTTGAGCAAGACGAGCAGGATGAGGCCCCACAGGTCGTCGGGAAGCAATCGCGAGAGGAAATAGCACAACACGGCATCGACAAAAGCGACCACCGCCGCAGGAAGGACGATGCGCGAGAGAATCTCCCTGACGCGAAGCGCAGAGACCTGTGCTCCCAACCAGACACGCAAGGCACAGGCGAACATCTCCATCCCGACAATCGAAACGAGCATCCACGTGGGACTGCCTGTCATTCGTGCCACCAGATAACTGATGGGCAGGACAAGCAGGGTGAGGCTATCGGGAATGAGCATGAACTTCACAATACGACCCGTTGCCAGGACGGCAGTGCGGATAGGCTCGAATGCTGCATAGGTGAGACTGATGAAGACGATGCCTTGTGCATAGGAAACTGCATAGGCGGGGACGTCGCCGAGCCACAATGCCATAATCTGCTCCGTGCGACACAAGAAAGGCAGCATCAGAAAATAGATGAGATAGACCTCGAGCTTGGAGCCACTATATACAAGTCGGCGATGCACGTCCAAAGCGCCCTCGGCGTATGTCTTGGTGATTTGGGGCTGTATGGCCTTGAAGAGGTTGAGGGCGAACGAGAGAATCATGTTCTTGAGCTGCAAGGCGATGGTATAGACCGCATTGATGGCCACGCCAAACGTCCAATTGATTACCAGCATGATGCCTTCGCCACTGATGGTATAGAGGATGCCTCCAAGTGTCGAAACGCCTGCAAATCGTGAGATTTCGCCCATCTTCGCGCGGTCGATGCTGAAATGATAGCGCGCCTCAGCGAAATGACGATGACAATAGACCTGGTAGATGATGCGGATGAAAATGGCGATGGCAGCCATCAAGGCTCCATAAACGATGAGCCTTCCGCTGGCAAAAAGACTCAGCGACCAAGCCGCAGCACAAGTGAGCAAAACCTTCAGAATCGAGATGGCAGCAAAGGCATCCATCTTCTCATGAGCAATGACCAAGGCGTTATAAGGAATGGCGATGATTTCGAACAGAAAGGCCAGCACCGTGAACTGGAAGACCCAATGTGCCGCTGTAAGACTTCCCTCTGGGATATTCAACTTATGATTGATGAGCCAAAGACCAACTGGTTCGATAATGATAACGGTTGCAAGCGCAAGAAGCAGCAAAACATTGAGCGACGTGCTGAACACTCGGTCCACCTCTCCCTTTTCGCCTCGTCCCAATTCGTAGGTGATGAAACGCTGCACCGCCGTTGTGAGACCATTGCTGAAGACGGCGAACATCGACACCACCGATCCCACAACGCCAAAGACACCCAGGTCATCGACTCCCAGATTCGCAAGAGTGAGTCGCGTGGCCCAAAGGTTGAACCACACCGTGAGCAGCATGCGTCCGTAGAGCAGGCCGGTGTTGCGCACAATGCGCTGCTTGCTATAGGTGGTGTCAGAATTATGAATCACAAATGATTGATGATTTCTACAGCTTCGCTGAGCTCCGTCACACAATAGTGAAGGAACAGACGGAATAAGCCCATATTTCGGGGCAAATATACTAATTTTTTCTGACATTCAGTGCATTTGGGGGCAGAAAAATGAGAAAATAGGCGTAAACGTTGGGTTTACGCCTATTTATAGTAACAAATTAATTTGTTTTCTTGCAGATTCCACAAATATGCTTTATCTTTGCAGCACATATTTCGATTAAAACATTACTATCATGAAGAAGATTATTTTACTGGCATTAATTACCCTGATGACCTGCACGAGAGGTGCTGGGCAAAGCATGTTCAGTGGATCGACCGACCTGGAGGTAATAGCCAACGAATGGGAAAATATTACCCTAGACGGGGTGGCCAATGGTTCACTCGTCTCAATGCTCGACTGTTTCAATCAGAAATGGCCCACATGGATGCTTAATGCTGCCATCCAGACCATGAAGAAAGGAGTGGATGGCGGTGAATCCTATGAGAATGATCAGATTTCTGTGCGCAACAAGCCGAAGAACGGTTATGTTTCGGCAAATTGGTGGGGCAATGCTGAACGTCACGAATTCATGAATGCATGTTACTGGACGCGTTCCAATGGCCACCGCTTGTTGGGAATATACTTTGGCGGGACCGACCAATACCCCAACATCCATTTCGTATGCTTCTACGACTACGACCCGAAAAAGCATACCCTTACTCCCGAACCACAGATCATTGATGGTTTTCGAACAACTGAGGACACAAAATTCTACTATGATTTGCCAGAAGTAGGCAAGGAGTTCCGGATTTCCGAATTTGGAGAGCGAGGCCACTACTTCCACACATTCAAATGGGACGGAATGAAGCCCGTGCTATCGCAAAGCGAGAAGATTGAAGAGGATTACGAAGAAGAACACTGCGACGAAGAAGAGGAATGAGTACTCTGGGTCGGCAAATAATGAGAAAACAGGCATAAACACTTGGTTTACGCCTGTTTTTATTTTGTTTTGAAGGGTCAAAAGTGGATAATCAGTCAATGCTGACCAACTTGTAGTTGCGGGTACCGAGACCAATCTTCTCGCCCCACTCCATAATGTGGGTGCCATGCTGCTGAGCGATGCGGTCGAGGAGTGGCTGGTTGTTGTTGTGCTCGTCGTTGTGAATCTTGGTGACGATGTCGTAGCAAGCCTGGTCAACAGCGACAGGATCGAGCGAAGCCACGATACCATAGTCGGCGATAAGAGGTTCGGCAGGATCGCCATTGCAGTCGCAATCGATACTCATCTTGTACATTACGGCGATGTAGAGAATCTTCTTGCCACCATCGAAGTAGTCGTGAACAGCCTGAGCAGCTGCGGCCATCGACTCGACGAAGGCATCCTGAGGCATGATATACTGCCATGCAGCCACTACGTCGTCCGAAACACCATGGCTGTGGATATAAGCCTTGCCTGTCGAAGATGCCACACCGATGGATGCGTTCTTGAGCACGCCGCCCATACCTGCCATCTGATGTCCCTTGAAGTGCGCGAGGTTGATCATGAAGTCGTAGTTCTGAAGGTGCGAGCCCACGATGTCATACTTCAGCCATGTGGTATCCTGCACAGGAATCTTCATCGTACCCTCTTCGTCCATAATATCGACTTTGGCGATGTCGAGGAAACCACGTTCGCGAATGGCCTCCCAGTGAGCCTCTGTGGTGTTACGCGTGCCAGGATAGGCCGTATTACACTCAACGATGGTTCCGTTCACTTCATCGACGAGCGGCTTGATGAAATCGGGACGCAGGTAGCCGGTCTTTTCGGATTCGCCAGTCGAAATCTTGACAGCGACACGTCCTTCAGCCTTGCGGTCCAAAGCCTTGTAGATCTTCACAAGCGACTCAGGGGAGAGATCACGAGTCACATAAACGACAGAAGGGTCGGTTCCTTCATTTGCAGACTGACCTTGGCAGGATGCCAAAGCGGTCATGGTTGCTACTAACGCAGCTAACGATAGGATAGTCTTTTTCATCAAATAACAATAAACAATTAATAATTAACAATTAACAAATAATAATTAACGATTAACAAATACTATTTTCAAATCAGAAATCGAACGAGAAGCCAGCCATGAAAGTGGCCTTGGGCATAGGATAACCTGCGTTAATCTCATATTGTTGGGCCAAGAGGTTGTCGCCCTTGATCCAGAGTTTGAACGTAGGAGCAAGCTGATAGTCGATGGTGAGGTTGAGCAGCGAGAAGGTTTCCTTCTCTTCATTTTCGCCCACTGCCTTGTAAAGACCGCAGACCTGCTGAAGTCCAGCCGATGCACTCCACTTACCCTGCATGAAACGGGCACCAAAATAGCCCTTGTAGGTAGGAGCAGCAACAACGGGATTCTTCATGTCGAGATAACTGTGGTTGGTGTTGACGCTCCAATGTTCGTTCACAAGCCAAGTGGCCTCCATCTCGACACCCTTGTTCTCAAGTTCGCCCGTGTTGACATTCTGGCGCTGTATGGTCTGGATGATGTTGTCGGCCTTGATGTAGTAGAGGTTGAGGCCGTAAGAGAAACGACCTTCGAGGATGCGATGGCGCCACGAGAGCTCGTAACTCATAAGACGTTCGGGTTCGAGGTCGGTGTTCGAAGGAGGATAAAGGTACATCTCGCGCATTGTGGGATTGCGGAAACCCTTGCTGACCATAGCCTTGATTTCACCCGTTTCCAAAGGACGAATCACGATACCGCCCTGTGGAATCCATTCGCCGCCTGTGATGGTATGGTTGTCATAACGGATGCCTGCATCGACAGTAAGCCACGAGAAGATATCCTGTCGCAAATCGACATAGATTCCATATTCGTTATTATGAACGTGTGCGCTCTGCTTATTCTGTGTCTCAAGCACTTCGCACGTCTCGCGACTGGTATAATAGGCACGTCCGTAGATGTGCTGGTAATCGGCTCCGACAGTGAGGCGACTGCCTGTCCAAAGGTTGGCACTCTGATACCAACTAACGCCAGCAAGGGCATCCTTCGAGCGGAAATAACGACTCTGAGGCTTACCTCCTTCGGCACGATAACCATCGTTGATCTTGTGGCGTCCGAAGTTATCGTAAGCGCTGATGCGACCTTCAGTTCGAGCGTAATGATTCTCGATGCCGATGTTGGCAACTCCGCGCGTAATCCATTGGTCAGCCTCAAGCATCTCGGCTCCCACAGCTCCGGGATAGGAGGAATTGAAGTGGGTGACGTCGGCATCGGCATAAATGTTCCAATGAGAAGAGAGGTCGTAATTGAGTTTCACGTATCCTCCATATTGTTCGAAACCCATATTGGGACGATGGTTGTCACTCCGACCATATTGGGCAGCCACGGTGCTCGAGAATCGGCCCGAACGAGTCTGATTGTAGGCATCGGCCTGCAGAGTTCCATAACTTCCAGCACCCAAACGAATACCAGAACGCACACCATCCTCATACATACCGCGAGTGACGATATTGACGACGCCGCCCATGGCATTCGAACCGTAGAGCAAAGATGCAGGGCCACGAAGCACCTCGACACGCTCAGTCATCATGGTCTGATAACTATCGGAGATGGAATGACCATAGATGCCCTGATACTGCGGATGTCCATCGACGAGCACCATCATCTGGCCGGCTCCCGACGAGATGCCGCGTAGCATCATACCGCCCGAACCACCTGTGCTGACGCCATAACCCATCACACCACGACTGGTGACCATCAGGCCAGGCACCTGCTCCATCAACGTGGGCAGAACGTTGATGCGCTGGTGTTCTTTGAGTTTCTGTTCGCCCACCACGCTGATGGTCATGGGCAGATGACGAATATCTGCAGCTCCACGCGTGCCGGTCACCACAACATCGTCGATGTCGCGGTTGTAAGCAATGCTATCAGACGAAAGAGGTTCAGCTGCCATCACACTGGCAACTGCACAAAAAGAGAAGAGAAAAAGAGAGTTTTTTTGTAACATAATATCAAAAAAAATGATTGATAAATCAATTATCTTCAATTTTACGCCGCAAAGATACGATATTTATGGATAATAACACTGATATTTTTTGCAGATAAATTTACCTATTTTCCCTTTTTTAGCATTTTTATAGATAATAAGCTGCTTTTTGATGCACAAAGGATTCATCCTCACAATATGCAGAGGATGAATCCAATGGTTTCAATAAAGGAGTAGCGAGTTAAACAGGCTTTATTTCTTCTTGACCGGAGGCTCGGGGAAATGAACCTCCGACTCGCCCATATCTTCGCTCGTTGCCACGGCGATGCCGCGCTGCTGGGGCTGATTGACGGCGCAATAGAAATGATAGACCACACCATCGTGCTTCACGACGAAGCTCTTATGGGCGAAGAAGCTGTCGAACTCCTCGCTCGGCTTGATGAGATCGGGACCTTCCCAGTCGTACCAGTGCACAAGATCCTTCGAGCAGGCGAAGGTGTTGTAGGCCTTGTATTCGCGGGTTGGATTAAAGGCACTGAAGTAGAACATTGTGTAGAGGCGCTGTGCACCCTGACGTTCGAGATACGAAGGATTGTCGAGCACCACGCCATCCTTGATATACATCTTCTGAATCTGGGCATCGCCCGTGATGATGCCCTGACTCTCGTGGGTGAAAACGGGATTGCCGGGATAACGCTTCCAGATGCGCATATCGTTGCTGGTGGCTACGCCGATGCGCTCTCCCTTGTAGTTGGTCTCGGGATTGATGCCGCCTGCATTGTAGAACATCACGAAATTGGTGCCCAGGCTCTTGTCCTCGTCGAGATAGACCATCGACTTGTACTGAATGAGCTGTTCGAACCACTGGCTGTCGGCGTCGCGCTCGGAAATGATGGGTCGATTCAGCGTTTCCCATTCATGGGCGGTGGTGATGTCGCCTTCGGTCCATGCCAATCCGATGTGAAGCGGTCCGCGAATGCCCTCATAGCCCGTGCCAGCACCGCCAAGATAGGTCATCCAATGACGTCGATTGTATTCCTGAAGGCGATACGAACCTGCCCAGTTCCAATCGAGCAGCGACGGGAAGCCGCCTCGCTGATTGGCATCCCAACGCAGACTGTCGATATACGGATCGGGATTGACATCGGTGGCTTCGTGATTGAGGTCCTCGCCAATGAAGCTGAGCACGCGGCCCAGGGTCTCCCAATGCAACAGGTCGGGACTTTCGGCCAACCATGTCTCGTAGCCACGTCCATCCTTGCCTCCCTGCCCGTCATATACAACATAGGTCATATACCACTTGTCGCCTTCACGATAGACGGTGGGGCAATCGATCTTGTGCTTGTTGTCGGTGGGAGCAATGACCAAGCCATACTTGAATGGTGTCAGGCTAGCCTGAAAGACGGGCAGCATCTCTTCCTGCGTAACCACGTAGGAAGGATTGGTGGCAGACTGGCTCCATGCTGTAGCGATGGAGGCCGAAAGGATAGATAGTGTCAGGAGAATATTTCTCATTAATTCAATTAACAATTAATAATTAACAATTAACAATGGGAGGCTATGCTTCCAAAATCGTAGCACCATAAAGGTCCTCAAAACGCTGGCGCATATGGGGCATCTGGCCACGACGAAGGCTGAGGTGCAGACGACAGGAGAGTTGGAAATCCTGGGCAAGGACCGTCGCTCCCTCCTCCTTGACGATGCGCATCACATCGCCCATCAGCGGATATTCGAAAGCCACCTGCAGTTCTTCTTCGATAAGACGTTCCTCGATTTGTGCCACAGAAAGCGCTTCCTGGGCTGCTGTGCGATAAGCCTCGATGAGTCCGGACGTTCCGAGCTTGATGCCTCCGAAATAACGCACGACGATGACCACCAGATTGGTAAGATCGAACGAATTGATCTGACCGAGTATCGGTTTGCCCGCTGTTCCCGAAGGTTCTCCATCATCGTTCGAACGGAATTCCTTGCGCTCGGGTCCAATCATATAGGCCCAACAGCAATGGCGTGCATCGCAGTACTCGTTGCGATAGAGCTTCACGATATCGAGCGCTTCCTGCGCAGAACTGCATGGCACGGCGAAGCTGAGGAACTTGCTCATCTTCTCCTTATACAGTCCTTCGCTGGTCTGCGTTATAGTCTTATAGGTATCGTCCATCGCGTCCCCACATGAGTTTGTTGCGCAGCGTATCGAAGAAAGTACGGTCGGGTCGGCGCACCACGCCCAACGTGTGTTCAGCCTTGATGAGCGTCAGACGCGATTGGGTAGTGAGGTGCACTGTCTGTCCATCGACGGAAACAAGGTAGATGTTGTTGCGCGAATGGACCTCAATGTCGATGGTGCAGCTGTCGCGAATGACGAGCGGGCGCGTAGTCAACGAATGAGGCGCAATCGGCACAATGACCCAGCACTGCGACAATGGTTCGAGGATAGGTCCACCGGCACTCATCGAATATGCTGTCGAACCCGTTGGTGTGGCGATGACAAGACCATCAGCATCGTACTGATTGAGGAACGTGCCATCGATCCACACCGAAACGGAAACCATCGACGACTGGTCACGTTTCAGGATGGAAATCTCGTTGAGGGCATACTTCTGATATTTTTGGATACAATTGTGAATATCCAATTGCAGAAGCCTACGATGTTGTATCGTATATTTTTCCTCTACAAGCACTTCGCGCAACGCATCCTGCAGCTCATCGAGCGGCACATCGGCAAGGAATCCGAGATGTCCGGCATTGATGCCAAGGATGGGAATGTTCAGTTCGCCAACGCGAGCAGCAGTGCGCAGGAACGTGCCATCGCCTCCTATACTAAGCGCCATGTCGGATGCTTCGGGCTGGACAATAGAAACCTCCGGCATCTGAGCAATCAGCTGCCGTACCTCGTCCAAGACTTCTGGGCGCGTATTATTTCCGAATAAACAGACTTTCAAATAACAATTAACAATTAATAATTTACAATTGCTAGATACGCTCGAGCACCTTGATGATGAGGTTGGGCATGGTCACCTTGTAATCGACATTGGCGGCATGGGCCACACGATTAGCGACAACATGGCAAACGGTGACGGCCTTGTGTCCAAGCATGCGAGCAAAACCGGCAAGGGCGGCCGACTCCATCTCGTAGTTGGTGATGCGATAGCCCTTGTAGTCGAATTCCCCAATGCGCTTGTTGATGAGCGGAGAGGCAATAGGAAGACGCAGTATGCGTCCTTGTGGGCCATAGAATCCGACTGCCGAAATGGTGACACCTGCTACCATATCATCGCCGGCAATGCGGGCTGCGAGATCCTCGTCGGCATGTACCACGTAGGGATCGGCAGCTTTCTTCGGATAACCGATAAACGATGTGAGCTCGCGCTCAAAGTCGAGGTCAGCAACTTTGTCGCGATCGGCATACCAGTTGAGGACGCCGTCGAAGCCGATGCTGATGTTCGAAACGATGTTGGTGCCACAGGGCAGATATGGCTGCAAGCCTCCGCAAGTGCCGATACGCACCAGTTCGAGCGTATGATGCTCGGGACGAATCTCACGGGTTTCGAAGTCGATGTTCTTAAGGGCATCGAGCTCGTTCATCACAATATCAATATTGTCGGGGCCGATGCCATGGCTCATGGCCGTGATGCGCTTGCCCTTATAGGTGCCTGTGATGGTATGGAATTCGCGGGAAGAGATTTCGCACTCTCTGCTGTCGAAGTAGGAGGCAATCAGGTCAACACGTCCTGGGTCACCACACATGATGACTTTGTCGGCCAACTGGTCGGGACGAACATGCAGGTGGAAACAGCTGCCATCCGCATTGATTATTAGTTCACTGGTTTCAATCATAATTTTAAGGGTAGTTAAAAAGGTATTAATAGTTTTTTAAGGATAGTAATAAGACATCACTGCTCAAGTCGACGATATCGAAGCACCGCTTCATTCAACTGAGCATAAAGAGTGAAGAGCGATTGCTCGGCACTTTCAATTCTTGGGCCTAATGCTTTCTTGCCTGCGGCTGAAGCCTTGGCATATTCCGTACGGAGGGAAGCAAGGTCTGTCTCTTTTTCTGCAATCATCTGCTCCACAACAATACTCTTCTGGTAAGCCTTGAGGGCATCTGAATTGCGGAACTGATCTTCGCTGGTATAGACTTTGTCATTGTTGATGACGATGTGCACCTTGTTCACTTCCACAATTTCCTGAGGAGCCTCTTTCAGTTCGGTGATAAGCGAAGCATAGCCACCCTCTTCACGCCAGGTCTCGGCAATATTGTCGATACGGGCACGACTCGGAGTAGGATCGTCGAGAAAGACAGGGTCGTCATCAAGGAGGAAGAGATAAATTGTCACGCTGTCGGCCGGTGCGTTGCGATTAGTAGCCCACCATCCCACCTGATGTGTCTCGTCGATGGCCATCATGTAGTCATCGTAAGGCGAATTAAACGGCATGCCCAAACGCTCAGGATCGTAATAAGCATTTACTTCGGCATTGAAGGTGGTGCGGTAGATGTCGAAACCTCCCATACCGGGAATGCTGTCGGAAGCGAAGTAGAGCGTCTCGCCATCGGAGCGAAGGAAGGGGTTGATGATCGAGAATCGTTCGGAGCCAATACCATTGATCGGATGACGCTCATCCCACTGACCTTGGAACTTGTGACGATCCTCAAGACCTGAACCTGTGCTGAAGATCTGATAATCGGCTGCAAGATTTTCGAAATAAGGTTCCCCCTCGTCACTTTGTATACGCCCGGACTCGGCACCCAAGCGATAGTGGTTGAAGAAATCTTCCTTCGAGGCCAGCAGACTGTCGATGATGACCACATCCTGACAATGGTCATAGGCACGCTGGCCAATCTGCAAGACTGTCATCAGACTGTCGGCACGAGTGAGCCATTCTTCGGAGGACAAGGCAGGCAAATAACTCTCGAGGGCTTCGACAGCGCCATCGAAGTCGTAAAGATGCTGCTTGACAATGGCCATATACCACAATGCTCCCGAACGTGGATTCTGTCTGATGGCCTTCTCCAAAAATGGCTTGGCCTCCCTGTACATGCCTAACTCGCATAGTCGCTTACCCTCGGCCTTGTTATCGATGCGTGGTGCAGCCTGCGCCTGTGGGAAGGCCGACCAAAACAGGATAAAAAACAAAAAATGTATGTATTTTTTCATCGATGTCTGCATTTTAGACTGCAAAAATAACTACTTTTTCGCAAAAATACTACTTTTCAGTAAAGAATTTCGCTATTTTACCTTTTTTTTTGTAAAAAAAGAGCAATTTGTGCAAAAAACTGAGTATCTTTGCACCAAATTTCGTTTATTTTCTGGCAAAGCCAGCCTACTAATCCTCAGATTATGTCACAAAACGAGTCTGAACGTTGTCTTGTCATCATTCCAACGTACAACGAAAAGGAAAATATTGAAAATATCGTTCGCTATGTATTCAAGCTTAGCGAACCATTCCACATATTGGTCATCGACGATGGTTCGCCCGATGGCACTGCCGCTATTGTCAAATCATTGCAAACCGAGTTCCCCGAACGACTGTTCATGATCGAACGTGAAGGAAAAATGGGACTCGGAACCGCCTATCTCACTGGTTTCCGCTGGAGCCTGGAGCATGACTACGACTATACCTTCGAGATGGATGCCGACTTCAGCCACAATCCCGACGATCTGCTGCGTCTGCTAGCTGCCTGCAGGGATGAAGGCGCCGACATGTCAATCGGTTCGCGCTATGTGAGCGGTGTGAACGTGGTGAACTGGCCCATGGACCGTGTGCTGATGTCGTATTTTGCATCGAAGTATGTGCGCATCATCACAGGCATGGACATTCACGACACCACAGCGGGCTTCGTCTGCTACAAGCGACGCTTGCTTGAAAAGATGGAACTCGACAAGATCCGTTTCCGTGGCTATGCCTTCCAGATTGAGATGAAGTTCACAGCCATGAAGATGGGTGCCAAGATTATCGAAGTGCCGATCATCTTCACCAATCGCGTGCTTGGCACCTCGAAGATGTCGGGCGGAATCTTCTCGGAAGCAGTTTTCGGTGTCATCAAACTCAAGATCAGCTCATGGACGAGAATCTATCCAAAGTTATAAGCGACGTCAACATCTTCACCGAGGGACACCTGGTGCACGGCAATCTGATCGTTGGAGCAGATGGACGCATCGCTGAGATTCAGGAGACCCCTTGCACGAAAGAATCCACGTGCTGGCTCCTTCCCGGCGTCATCGATGCGCACGTCCACTTCCGTGAACCGGGATTGACCCAGAAAGCTGACATCGCAAGCGAAAGCCGCGCAGCAGCAGCAGGTGGCGTGACCTATGTGCTCGATATGCCCAATGTCAAGCCCACCACCACCTCTCCCGAGGTCCTTGCTGAGAAGCATCGTCTCTTCAAAGAGAAATGCGTGGTCAATTATGGTCTTTGGTACGGCATCACTGTCAACAACATCGACGAGGCACTTGCCCTCTACGGCCAACCCGACTCTCCACATCTTGACGAAATCTGCGGATTCAAGGTCTTCCTCGGATCCTCGACCGGAGGCATGCTGATGAACGACCAGCAGAAACTGCGCCAACTCTTTGCCTCCACTCAGCGAGTCATCGGCATCCATTCCGAGAGCGAAGACATCATCCGCCAAAATGCCGACCATTATCGAGAGATATTTGCCGGACAGGAAGTACCTGTGGAATATCATCCCATGATCCGCAGCACCGAAGCATGCATGGCAACCACACGCATGGCCGTCGATCTTGCCAAGGAGACGGGTGCACAGCTTCACGTCTGCCACATCACCACTGCCGACGAACTCCAGCTGATGGGCAAGACACCAAACATCACTGGCGAAGTTTGCGTATCCCATCTGTGGTTCTGCGATGAGGATTATCAGCGACTGGGCACACGCATCAAGTGCAATCCTGCCGTCAAGACTGTCAAGGACCGCGAAGCCCTTCGCCGAGGGTTGACCGACGGACGCATCTTCAGCATCGCCACCGACCATGCCCCGCACCTCCTGAGCGACAAGCAGGGAGGAGCATTGCGTGCTGCCAGCGGCATGCCAAGCATACAATTCAGTCTGCTGGCTATGCTCGAACTGTGTAAGCAAGGAGTATTACCTTTGAACAAGGTTGTGGAACTGATGTGCCAGCATCCAGCTGAGCGTTTCGGCCTCACAGGTCGCGGTGAAATACGTGTGGGTAATTACGCCGACCTCGTCCTCGTCGATCCCAATGCTACGACCACTGTCAGCAAAGAGAACATCCTGAGCAAATGCGGATGGAGTCCATTCGAGGGCACCATTTTCAGCCACCGCATCCTTGCCACTTGGGTGAACGGGGAAAAAGTTAATTATTAATTATTAATTGTTAATTGTTAATTTTAATTGACAATGGCATACGAAGCAAGACTAATCAATGTCGAGGAGGCTATCAAGCAAAAGGCCCCCAAGCAATATCCCAAGATACCGCGGTGGCTGTTCAAGTTCACTGCATGGCTCATCTGTCAAAAGGAGATGAACGAAACCATCACCGCACTGAAGGACAAAGAAGGTGTCGATTTCGCCGAAGGCATGTGCAAGCGTCTTAACGTGAAGTACAATCTCCATGGCATGGAGAATATCCCGGATGAGGGACGTTTCGTATTTGTCAGCAATCATCCGCTTGGCGCTTTCGACGGCATCTCCTACATCAACGTCCTCGGCCACAAGTTCCCCAAGTTCAAGGTTATCGTCAACGACCTGCTGATGTATATCGTAGGCTTGCAACCCGTCTTCCTTCCTGTCAACACCTTAGGTCGTCAGAAACGCGAGGACATGGAAGCCATCGACAAGGCATACAATGACCCCGACATGCAGCTACTGAACTTCCCCGCAGGCTTCTGCAGCCGATACATCGACGGCAAGATACAGGATGTGGAGTGGAAGAAGTCGGTCATCACCCAAGCCGTGGAAAGCCAGCGCGACATCATCCCCATGCATTTCGAAGGTCGCAATTCCTTCACCTTCTATTTCGTTGAATGGTTGCGACGCAAATTGGGAATGAAGTTCAACATCGGCCTCATCCTTTTGCCCTGGCAGATGATGAAGACCGCCAAGAACAAGACTTTCACCATCACCGTAGGCAAGCCCATACCCTGGCAAACCTTCACCGACAAGTCCAAGAGCCCGACAGAATGGGCACAATGGCTGCGTGAACAAAGTTACTTATTAGCAAAATAAAGACTCAGAATACTCTGATTACTCCGAAAATTCCGAGAATTCCGACAACTCATAATTATCTCATGGAACAACCCATCATAGCTCCTATCGACAAAGCGATTCTCAAGGAAGAACTGGCTAACAAGGCGACCCTCCTGCGTCACTCACGCAAAGGTGGCACCGACATCTATATCTTCAATGGCAACGAGTGTCCCAACTTGATGCGCGAAGTGGGCCGATTGCGTGAAATCGTCTTCCGCGAAGCCGGAGGCGGCACGGGTCTCGAATGTGATGTCGATCATTACGACTATATGGAGAAGCCCTATATGCAACTCATCGTATGGGAGCCGAAAGAAGAGGCCATCCTCGGCGGTTATCGCTATATCTATGGCCCGGACATTAGATTTGACCAGAAGGGGCAACCAATCCTTGCCACCAGTCATATGTATTATTACTCCGACAAGTTCATTCGCGAGTATCTGCCTTACATGATGGAGTTGGGCCGTTCGTTTGTGATTGTCGATCGCCAATCGAGCCGCAGTGGTGCACGCAGTCTCTTCACGCTTGACAATCTTTGGGACGGCCTGGGTGCGCTCGCAGTTACGCTGAAAGGTTGCAAGTACTATTATGGCAAGTTCACCATGTACCCAACCTTCCCAGAGCTTGGCCGCAATATGATCTTATATTTCCAGAAAAAATATTTCCCCGATCCCGATCACCTCGTTTATCCATATCACCCTCTTGAGACCAACACCGACATAGAGGCTATGGCCAAACTCTTCTGCAAGGACAACTTCCACGACGATTACAAGATTCTCAACTGCGAGGTGAGGAAACTCGGCATCAATATCCCACCACTAGTCAACGCATACATGCTGCTAAGTCCCACGATGAAAACTTTCGGCACCGCCATCAACGATGAATTCGGCAATGTCGAGGAGTCGGGCATTCTTATCACCATCGATGACATCTTCCAGGACAAGCACGAACGGTACATCGACTCGTTCGAGGGATAAGGTTATATAAGTCCCTGTTCCACCTGAATGCAAACGTCCTCGAGTTCCCGGTCCTTGCCTTCCGGGTCCCATTGGGCCTTCAGACTTACACCGAAGAATTTGCCAAACATATTCCAAAAGAAAGCACGACGTTTGCCCAAGAACTCTCGGATGATGTAATACGTCTGTTTGTCACATTCGCGATCCACCAGACGCACCAACAATTTGCCTTGACGATAGTTCAGTCGCTTCAGCCTGGGTTTATATTGAGCTAACAAGTCCTTTTCGAGCTGCTTGAAATAGACTTTCTGCTCTGTTTCCGTCATGCGTTCCATGTCGAAATAGGCCTGCGTCATCAGTCGACGGGCATCTTTGGCAATCGGGAGCGTCTTCTTCACATCGTAAACCATACGCAGAAACTCCTTCTCGTGCTTCTTGTCACGGAAGTGCTTCTTCGTGAAGCAATAGACATCCTTCAACTGAACCACAGCAATAGTATCTCCCGTCAGCAAATCGATTTCCGCCTGATATTGGTGTTCGGCAAGGACAATGATTTCCTGTGCCGCAACCCTTGTGGGATACGACAAGCCGAGTGCCACTAGAAGCATCATCAGCAGAGAGAACGAGTATGTACGATAGATACTGGTCATTTTGCGCTGCAAAGATAAAGCAAAAAAAACAAATTCATGCAAAATAAGTCCTTTCTTTTGCTTTTTTTATGTATTTACTGGTGTTTCCCGCCCATTTTCGGGCAGGAAATTGCAATTTTGGAACAGGATAATACTATCGAAGAGCAACAAAAGGACTTGAATCTCGATTGGCAGGAACAGATTCTGCAACAGATTGACATCGATAATCTGGGCGATGCAGCCTATAGCGAACTTCTCGACGAACTGAGCGACCTTGTCGTCTGGAGCGACACCACGGCATCTTCTCTCTTGCAAGGGCGACTAAGACAAAACGTCATCGTAAGCAGCAACCGCACTCTGAACCAACGCGCGGGATATAGGGAGCAGACGACAGGTCGTCAGTCGATGAACAAGGCATATCTCGGCGACCCTTGGCATCATAGCCTGCGCTACCGGATGCAACTCGGCAAACATTGGCAAGCCGGCCTCAACATGGAGAAGGATGCAGGCGAAGCATGGAGGCATCAGTTTCCTGCCTTCGACAGTTGGCATGCCTTTGTGCGAGCCAAGGATGTTCGTATTGCCTCAAATCTCAAACTGCAGGATGCCGTCGTCGGACATTACCGGCTTCGAATGGGTTGCGGATTGCTCATCAACCAAGGTTTCTCGCTCGGCAAACAGTACCTGAGTCGCCAGCTTACACAGCAACGCAGCAATACAATCACACCTTTTGCATCCAATGCCGAATACGCCTATATGCAAGGCGCAGCAATGGACCTTCGTGTAGGCAATCACTTCTCTCTGCTGCCCTACTTTTCGGCACGACAGATCGACGGCACTTATCACAGCGACCGACATGTCCTCACTGCACTACAGACCGATGGATTCCATCGGACCCAGACCGAAGATGGACACCGCCATGCCGCCTGGGAAATCGTCTCGGGAGCCCGCCTAGGATTGCGAGGTGAATGGTACGATCTGGGGATACACGGGACTTATACCCAATTGCAATACGATTATGTGCGAAACAACCTGTATTACAACTCCAATTATTTCAGGGGACATCAACTCGCACAATTCTCAGCCGACTACACCATCCGAGCCCTGGGAGGATTCCTCCGTGGAGAATTTGCGATGGATGACAAAGGCGCTATAGCTAGCTTGACTGCCCTTCAATATAAACTGACCGACAACTGGGTCTCCACACTTCTCTATCGCTACTATGACCTGAAATATCGGCAACTACATGGCTCCGCACTTGGTGAAAACAGCGAGATGCAAGGCGAACAGGGTGTCACGCTGAATATCGATGGACAACTTCTGGCCCATTGGCAATGGCAGAGCATGTTCGACTACTTCTGGTTCGGACAGCCGCAATACGGCATTCGCGACACCCATTCGCAAGGATTGGAGGGCATGGTCCGTCTGCTCTATACCCACCGCAAGGTAAATGGAACTTTGGGCTATCGCATCAAACAAAAGGCAGATTATATCCGACACTCTATCGATGGAATGCTCAACATCCAGCCCATCGAATCGTTCTCCAGCAAGACACAACTTCGCACACGAATCCATAACAAGAAGGAGAATGGCACAGCCTCCAATTCCTACGGCTATGCGGTAAGCCAATCCTTCGCATGGAACTGCAAGATTTGGAAAAGCTGTCCCTTCTCGCTCGTCGGACAAGCCTGTTATTTCCACACTGACGATTACAATAGCCGAATCTACCTCACCGAGAAAACCATCCTCTATGGCTTCGGCCTGCCCATGCTCTACGGTGAAGGATTGCGCTATAGCGTGACAGGAACCATAAAAATAGGCCCACATATAAACGTGGACCTGAAATGGGCAATGACAAACTATGCAAATCGAGCCACCATCAGCAGCGGCCTGCAGGAAATCGAAGGCAACAACCAGCAGGACCTTTGGCTGCAACTGAGGCTGAAAATCTAGAGCATCTAGAATATCTAGATTATCTAGATGTTCTTTTCGTGATATATTGATTGAATTGTTCCTTGTAGGCTTCGGTGACGCGGATAATCTGTTCTCCGATATAGACACAATCGTTGCGATCGATGCTGCGAATATGACTCAGAGAGACGATGTAGGAACGATTGATGCGCATGAAACCAGCTTCGGGCAGCATCTCCTCAGCTGCCGTCATCGTCATGTGTGTGATGATGGGCTTGCGCTCTCCTTCGATAAAGAATTTCAGGTAATCCTTCATCCCTTCGACGTAAAGAATACGCGCGAGGGCAATCTGATGCAACTCGCCATCGGCACGCAGGAAGATGAAGTCATCCTCCTTGTTGCTCGGCTGCGACGGCTGGGAAGCCGTAGTTTTCGCGCTTTCCTTCATCGCAAAATAGTTTCGAGCCTTCTCGATTGCTGCCTGGAACTTGATGTATCGGATAGGCTTGAGCAGGAAGTCAAGGGCATTGACCTCGTAACTCTCGAAAGCATAGTCCTTGAACGCCGTGGTGAAGATGACACGGGTTCGTTCGGTATCGATGGCGTGCGCCAACTCCATCCCGTTGAGGTCAGGCATCTGGATATCGAGGAAAAGCAAGTCCACCGGTTCGCGAGCGAGCACATCCAATGCCTCGATGGAATCGGTGAAGGAGCCTTTCAGTTCCAAGTCGGCGGTTCGTCCGACAAATGTTTCAAGCAACTTGACAGCCAATGGCTCGTCATCGACAATCATGCAGGTCATACAGTAATCTCTATCTTGATGCAATATTCTTCATTCTCTATCTTTTGCTCCCAAACATACTTGCCTGGATAACAGAGGTCGAGGCGGCGACGGGTATTCTCAAGACCAATGCCCGAACCACTATGGTCACTTTCCCCCTTCGGGAAATTGGTATTGCGGCAATCGAACACAATCTTTCCATCACTCGCATGCAATCGAACGCTGATGCGTGAAGGCTGATTGCTGCTCGTTCCGTGCTTGAAGGCATTCTCGATAAACGAGACGAAAAGCAGCGGAGCAATCTGTTCGTGGCCTGTTCCAACCTGAAAGTCTTCGTTCACTTCGGTCTTGTCACTACAACGCAGCTTCATCATGGCAATATAGTTCTGCATAAACTCCACCTCACCGGCAAGCGGAACGAGCGGCTTCTGGCTCTCGTAAAGCGCATAGCGCAAAAGGTCAGAAAGCTGCGCGATGGCTTCCTGCGCCTGATCAGGGTCAATCTGCGTCAGAGAGGAGATGTTGTTGAGCGAATTGAAAAGGAAATGCGGATTAAGTTGATTCTTGAGCCATACCAATTCGGCCTCAGTGCTCTTACGCTGCGCTTCTTCGAGTTCTCGCTGCCTGCGGTATGCACGGATATAGTTTCGATGTAGCATTGTTGTTACCACAACGATGAAATCGAGCGATATCATTACCGAAGTAAACGTGTTCCTTCCAATGACTGCCATCTCGGACAATTCACTAATGTTCGTCGGATCGAAACAAAAAAGATGCAAATTGCTGATGGCTATAAGTGCGATGACAGCCAACACGAACCACACGTATCGACCGCGATCGTATAGACGGGGAATAAGCAGATAAAAGCACGCAAAATAAAGAAAAGCAAACGGCGATATTACCCATGCTCCGGAAATCAGGTATAAATGGATATTACCTACAGGATGAATGAGATACTGGACACCTGTGGGAGCCAGTATGATGAATATCCAGACAACAATCTGGAAGAAAAGCAAGATGATATCCTGACGACGATAACTATGCATAGGAGGGATGACTTTTATAGTATAACGTAGAACCGCTGCAATTATTATATCAAAGACATAAATAATAAGGGAAAAAGAGCCTCGATGCATCGCGCACCAAGGCTCCACAATCTACTCAATCAATTGTCTTTATTGGCTTGCAAATCGGTGTCCACGACACGTTTGCCGGTTGCTACATCGTACTGACCGATCTCGAAAGTGGGATGTTCGTTGTTGATGACGAACACACGACCCATGACGTTGTTTCCATTGTCGTCAGTGACCTTGACCTTGTAAGCGCCCTCTTCGCGAATATTGAACTTGAACATGTCGTTACCCTTCACCTCGCTGAAAGCCACGAAATCACTATCTCCATTCGACTGGCGATACAGTTCGACGTTATATGTCTTGTTCAACTTCTTGCGACTCGTACTTGTCAGGCTGCCTGAAACCTCGTAGTTCTGCTGGGCATCATTGGTCTGAGCCTTTACTTCGTTACCACACACTGTCATCATTACGATGCTGAACATGATTGCAAAAATCTTTTTCATAATTGTTTTATTTTTTATTGTTAATACTGTTGTTCTTGTCTTTTGACACTGCAAAGATGAGACAAAAACGGCAGATATAAAAAAGGATTTCGACGAAATACCGTAGTATTTTCGACGAAATCCTTCATTTCGATGTTTTCTTCGATGAAAAAGCTTCTCAAAGTGTTCCTCCGCGAGCCTTCACGCGCTCTTCCCAAGCCTTGCGTTCCTGGGTGATGTCGTAGCCTCGGGCAGAAAGGTAGTTGTTGATGCGGCCCTTGTACTTGTTGAAGACCTCATGCTTCTTGTTCGACGATTCGGCATCTATGGCTAGGTCGCGAGCTTCGCAAAGCCAGGCATACATCTGCGCCTTCTCCTCGTCGGTGAGACTGGGAATCATATCGCAATAAGCATCATAGGTCACCTGCACCTTGTTGTAGGTCATGGCATCGAAGATGGCGATGATCTGCTCGTGGCTAAGATAAATACCCAGATTGGCAGGGAAGGCGAAGTGACTGCGATAGAGCTTACTGTCACAAGCCGAACGAGCGGCATCGATAGCACGGTTCTTCTCGTCACCAGTCAAATTGCGCTTGGCCTGATTGATGAGCGTATCGCGCTCGGCATAGATGTCATTCAATTCGAAATATCGATTGATGACCAGGTTTCGCACATTGGTCTTGACAGGCTCAGCGAGCTCCAGACCGGAGATGTTCTTTTCGCTGCGTGAGGTGATTGACGCCACGTACGAAGCATCACGTCCCTCACTGTTCACTTCGATGGTCTGCGCGAATATATTATTATATAATGTACACGCGAGAGCTGAAAGGATGATTGAAAGGAATCTGTTCATATTGAATCAAACTACCCCACCGTCACCGGTGGGGTAAATGTTTTTAGTCAGCAAGTGGATCGAAGGTGCCGTTGGCACCACCCTTGTTATAATCTTCCCAACCGATGGTCTGCTCCAAGCCACCATCCGAAGCCTGTGCAGCCTGTGGAAGACCGAGGAAGTAGTACTTGGCAAAGAAGTGCATGTATTCCTCCATGTGATCACTGGTGTAGGAATCACCCTTCTTGGTCTTGCGAACAAGGAACTCTGAGTAGAAGTTCTTCATCTTGTTGCACTGGTCGGCCAGATCGTAGCGAAGGTCGATGGCAGCAGGACGGCTGATCTCCTGGTCGTTGAGTTCGAACACGAGCGGGTCGTCGTTGATGGTTGTGCCACCAAGACCCTGCTTGACGGTTTCTTCGCTTACGCGGAACTCCATATTCTCACGACGCTGGCCATTGAGAGGCTTGAAGCCAAGGTAGGTGCAGGTATTGCCACCCCAACCGGTAAGCGCCCAGGTCGAAGGAGCTCCATTGATCTCGGAGACATTTGCTCCACCATCGAAGAGCATCCAACGGCGCAGGTCGTCAAAGCGCTTGCCTTCGAAGGCGAGCTCGATCTGACGCTCGTAGAGCACTGCCGACAGGCACGCAGCCTGATCGCTTGAAAGATTGGCATCGAGTCCGCAATCGCCTGTGTAGCCTACACGACGACGAATCTGACGCAACAATTCGACAGCCTCACCCATCTTGCCGGCACCAGCAGCAGCCTCAGCAAGGTTGAGCAGCACCTCGGCATAACGGATTTCGATATAGGGAGCAGCCGAATAGGTGAAACCTGAAACGGTAGTCGAAGCAGCCCAGCTGTAGAGCGGAGAAGGATTCACGTCGGCATCATCCGAACGCTTGCGCACATACATACCCTTTACGTTAGCCAAGAGATTCTCGGCACCGTAGTTATTGCCTGACTCGATATTGTCGCGATCATCGGCAGTGGTGTACCAGACGTAGTTCCAAAGTTCGTAATCGAGACCCTTGTTGTAACTTGGGTTGTTGGGATCGGCCGAAGTGGCATCACCGCTGTAAGCCCAACGTACGCCAGGGAAGGCGAAGGTTCGATAGAAACGCGGATCACGGTCCATGAACGGGAAGTTGGGATTGTAGGCATAATCCGAAGCCTGTAACTTAGAGTAAGTATTGCAGGTCGAAGGACGGCGGCCATCGGCCATCGGGAACATATCGACAATCATTGCCGAAGGATTCAGACCTGAGCCCGAAGCATTCTTCGGACGGATGCTGCGCTCCCATGTGGAGTTCTTCTGTGTGTCGCCCGACTGAATGGTATTGTAGCAGGTCTGGAAGACGGACTCACTACTGCGAGTCAGCGAGAAAAGGGCAGCAAAGGCTGCACCGTTGGCACCACTGGCCTCATAGAGTCCATAACCACACTTCTGAATCTTGGCCAAGTCGGCACTCATCTGGTTGTAGGCATTGATCCAGCGGCTCTCATCGCCTGTACGATTGAAGAGAGGGCTTGCCCAAAGCAGAAGCACGCGACCCTTGAGAGCCAGAGCTGCGCCAGTAGTGATGCGGCCCCAGTTGTCGGCCGAACGCCAACCTCCATCAAGGGTGGAAGCTTCGAGCATAGTGGCAGACTTCTCAAGATCTTCCAAGATGAACTCGATGCACGCACTTGCGCTGCTGCGCGGATACTGTGTACCTTCATAAGGCTCATCCACCCTGTCAATGATGGGCACACCGCCATACCATTTGACGAGTTGATAGAAGCACCAGGCGCGGAAGAAATATACCTGACCAAGGAACATGTCCTTCTCCTCCTGAGGAAGTGAACCGCCTTCGATGCCTTGGATGACATCATTGATGTTGCGGATACGTCCCCAGACAGAGGCCTGAATATTGTTCGAGCTATAGTGGAAGTAGTCGGGCACCGAATTACCGCCCATGACCGACAGTTCGGCATCGGGATTGACAAAGGCACTGAAGCCCGAATATTCTTCGGTCGATTTCGACTGGTCATCAGCACCACCCGTGCAATTGTACTTCCAGTTGGCGCCACTCGTCACATCGGGCAGGCACCAGCTGTAGACATCGCTGACGCGGGCATTGCAGCCTTCGTAATAATTATAGATATCGACGTTAACGTTATCGTAGTTCTTCTTCTCCTGAAGGAACGAGTCGCTGCACGAAGACAGGGCTACTGCCGCGAGGGCGAGGAGGCTGAAGAGACGGATATTTTGATTCTTCATAATTGTTTTCGTATTAGTTATCGTTATTTCGGATTAGAAGCTCAGACTAAGACCAAAGGTCCACTTGCGAAGATTCGGATAGGTGCCGTAGCCGCCTGCCATCTCGTCGGTGAAGTGGTCGGGATAGGGATTGTAGAACGAAATGATGTTCTGGCCCGTCACATTGATACGGATACCATCGACACCCATCTTCTTGACCCAACCATTGGGAAGTGAGTAGGCGAGGGTGAGACGATTCAGGCGGACATCCGTGTTGCTGATACGCCAGAATGTCGATGTGGTGGCATTGATGCTGGAGTAAGCGAGGTTTGGATACTTGGCATCACGATTGGCATTGACCACAACGTTGCCCGAAGCATCGCGAACATCCTGATAGGAATACATGTCATCAGGATTCCAGAACGAAGGCATGTTGGTGTAGTCAAGACCATCGCCTGGCTTGAGGGCTGCCGAAGGAATGGTGCTGTAGCTGCCCCACGAAGCCGAAATCTGTCCGGTGACGGAGAGGCTCTTCCACTCTACCGAGAAGTTGGTCGTAAAGCCCCAAGGATTGCTCGAGCGGGTCGAAATCTGCACTTGGTCGTTGTCCTTATCGACGATGCCATCAGGAGCGGCATACGATCCGTCGGCCTGCTGAGGTCCGCGCACATCCTTGTAGATGAGCATACCCGGCTTCACCTGATCCTTGCTCATACCAAGGTAACTGGAGATGCCAAAGCGGTCGAAGTACTCGTCGATTTCCTGATAACTGCGGAACATACCCAGGCACTGCAGGCCCCAGAGGCCGACATCGGAGCGCTTGTTGCGCTGCATCTGACGGTAGATATACTCAGTAGCCCAGTCGATGTTGAGCACCTTGTTGTCGCTATAGCCCGTATTGACGCCAATCTTGTACTTCCAGTCCTTGCCGATCTTGTCCTTCCAGTTGAGCGAAAGTTCAATACCATAGTTATCCATCTCTCCTACGTTGAGAGCTGCAGTCTGTGTACCAATGATGGTCGAAACCGACTTGTTGAGGTTAAGCAGCATCTCGCGGTTCCAGGTATAGTAAGCATCGATGTTGATGCCAAGACGATTGTTGAACGTATTGAAGTCGATACCGATATTGCCCTTATAGGACTTATCCCAATGGACGTCGCGGTTCACAGCCGAGTTGTTCTTGTTGATGGTGATGCGGTTGAGGGTCTCCTGGCTGGTGCCTGAACCGAAAGCAGGGCCACGGTTGGCATCCTGTGCATATACCTGCATCCATTGCCAAGCCGCCGTGTTGTCTCGACCTGTCAGACCAAATGAAGCACGAAGCTTCAGGTAATCGATACCGTGACGATCAGCCAGCCACGACTCCTTGGAGAGTACCCAACCGATAGAAGCCGATGGGAATGTACCCCAATAGTTCTCGGGTGCGAACTTGGTGGAAGCATCCGAACGCAACAGGAACTCGAGCAGATACTTGTCGGCGTAAGCATAGTTGGCTCGACCGATGTAGGAAAGGGTGCCTGACTCTGCACGAGTAAAGGTAACGATCTTGGTGTTGGCCTCAGCCGAATTGGACTGACCTGTGGTGAACGGATAAGGATCGCTGACGTAACCATAGAGATACTCGTTCTCAGCCTCACTACGCTCTATTGAGAAGAGGGCGCCTACATGATGCTGACCGAAGTCGCGATTGTAGGAGACGTTGAAGTTGATCTGATAGTTATCGGTGCGATTGGTATTGCGCGACAAGAACGATGGCGAACCATTCGAAATGGTCATTGCCGTGAAATTGTCGACAGCGAGCACAACGTCGTCGCCATAACCGGCACCCGTCGGGGTGTAGAGGTGTGAACCCGTTCCGTAGCGGTTGTGGAGCGTATAGATGGTATAGTCCGTACCGTACTGGTTGGTCTTGCTGTTGTTGATGCTCTTCGAATAAGTGAAGCGAGCGGTAAGGCCCTTTAAAGGCTTCCAGAAACCGAAGTCGAGATCAAGGCTTCCACTGAAAGTTGTGTTGTTGTTCACCGTCTTACTGTAATCACCATTCTCCTGGAGCGTGTTGAACGAATAGTACTGGTCGCTGTTAACCGAAGAATTGGTGGGGCCATAGGATGCGATGGGTTTGCCATCCACCTCCTCTGGGATATAATATGGATGGGTGAGCAGCAGGTTATAGTCCTTTTCGCTGTTTGTACCACCTACCTTCACGAGCGGGGTATTCTTGGTACCATTATCACCGCTGACGGTGAGGTTGGCCTTCACCCAGTTGCCAAGCTTGACATCAACGCCAGCACGATAGTTCCAGCGGCTGTAGTCGAGTTTGCCAAGGTTACCATCCTGGTCGAAGTAGCTGATGCCAGCGAAATAGGATGCACGCTCGGTAGCGCCGCTGACATTGATCGAATGCTTCTGGGTAAATGCCGAGCTCCAATACTTGTCAAGCAAGTCATAGCTGAGGCCCTGCATGGCTGCAAGTTCATCCGACTGGAAAAGGTCTGTCAATCGGTTGAGTGTCGTATTCTTTGGGTCGGCAGCCTTCACTGCATTCCAAAGACGACCGTAGTTATAGGCCGAAAGCATCTTTGGACGAGCCACTTCGTCGGTTATGCCTACAGAACCCGAATAACTGATCTTCGGAGCACCCTGCTGGCCCTTCTTGGTGGTGACAAGGATGACACCATTGGCAGCACGTGCGCCATAGACTGCAGCTGCGGCATCCTTCAGCACGGAAATCGATTCGATGACGCTTGGGTCGAGGTTATTGAAAGCAGTAGCACCAAGGTTCTCGGTAGTATTGCCCACTTTCACGTCATTTGGATAGATATAGCCGTCAATGACGTAGAGAGGTTCCTGAGCTGTTACGCCCACGTCACCAAGTGAATTGGTGTCACGAATCTTGATGGTGGCATTCTCGCCCGGTCGGGCATCACCACCGCTCACGCTCACACCATTGACCATACCGCTGAGGGTAGAAGCGAGTCCGCCGCTCGAAAGGTCCTGGATGTCATCCATCTGTACCGTAGCGACAGCACCAGTGAGGTGTGCCTTCTTCTGTACGCCGTAACCTACGACTACCACGTCTTCGAGCTGCTGGGCATCCTCCTTGAGGACAACCTGCTTGGTGTCGCTGGGCACGGTTTCGGTAATATAACCGAGGAACATCACCTTGAGGGTCGATTTCTCAGGAGCTTGGATCACGTAATTACCGTCGACGTCGGTAATGGTTCCTGTGGTGGTTCCCACTACTTGAACGGTTGCGCCAATGATGGGTTCACCCAACTCATCCACTACAGTACCCTTGACTGTACGGTCCGTCTGAGCCATGACCGAAAGGGACAGGATGCTGCAAACGACTGGCAAAAGTATTCTTTTGATTGCGCTATTCATAATCATTCAAAGTATCGTGGGTCACCAAACTGCTTGGCAGCGGCAATGCCCTTGGTTGGGGTAAAATAGGACTTCAAACCATAGTAGGGGTCACCAAAGTTGATAGCCGAAGATGATGGCATGGTCATACCGGGATCGTCTTCGGTAGCATACTTGCCCTTGTCGGTGGCATCCACCTCGTTGCTGACACCCCAGATCACATTGTCATCGACCGTGAAATCTGCGGTGTTGTTGCGGATGGCTTTCTGCAGGAGATAGGTGTCGTAGAAGACATTCTTCTTCAAGGTGAAAGTAGTACCGCTCTGAGGATAGTTGTTGAACCAGTGTGCACCGGAAAGCATACGCACGAAGGTGCTATTCTGCACGACTACGCCGCCTCTGCCTGCATAGGCGGGGCCATAGATCTTCTGTGGAGTAGCGTTAGAGGCATTTGACAAGCGGAGGAAGTATCCGCTGGCATTCTCCTGGAGGTTGTAGAGGGTACTGTTGGCAACAGTGAAGTTGAGGATAGTACCCGTCGAAGCGCCATACATGCTGATGAAGGCAGGGTTGGTACTGTAGTCTGCCTCAATGACACAGTTGTTGATAGTCAGGTTGGTGAGGGCCCAGTTGGCCTTGCTGCCGCTGAAAAGGCTACCCTTGACCTCGCGGAAGATACAATCCTTGAGGATGACGTCGCCATCAATATAATAAACCTTCTGGGTGCCGCCATACTTGGCCTGCCATGTCGGCTGGTCGTAGTAGAGCGAAGCATCAGGATTGGGATCGAGGCTGATGGGGGCAGCTGTGGTGTTCTCGCAGTCGAAGTTGAGGAACTTCACAGTCAAAGGTGCCTGTGTGGTGATGCAGGCCTTGTCCTTCAGGACGATGGTGGCATGAGAATTCTTATCACTGCGAAGCTGAACCGGCTGCAGGCCGAATGCAACGGTGTCACTCACCTCATAGGTTGCACCTGCCTCCAGCTCGAAGGCCTGTACATCCTGGGTTCCTGTCTTCAGATTAGCCTTCACAAAGGCGGCCAGGTCCTGACCACGAGGCACGATGACAGCAGCCACGAGGGTGGTGTAGTCATTATAGACCAGGACATCGGAAGCCGAGTTGCCCAACTTCTCATTGGCCATGGTCTGGATGGAAATCTGATACTTGGTGTCTTCCTGCTGCACAAAAGTGAGAGAGCAGCCATCGACAATGCTGTCATTGACTACGGCAATCGGGTTGGACGGGTCATCGACGATATCGACATTGACCAGATAACCACCGGCGCCATAAACCACTGGCCACGACATGACGGTGTAGGTTGCATCGGTGCTGTTCTGAGTGGTGAAGCATGAGGCATCCAATTGAGGAGCACTCAACTGCTGGTTACGTACGCCAGAATCATAGCTTTCGAGCTCTACGCCATCAGCGCAGGAAGTGGCAACCCATGCCAACGAGACACAGGCTGCAGCCATAATAAACTTCTTGGTGATGTACATAGTGTGTGATGATTTATAAGTGGTGAAAAGAGGGAAAAGACCCTTGGCGAGGGCACAGGATGTCCAGCCAAGAGTCTTGTATTGTCAGATCGGACTATTAACGGATGACCTTCTTGCCGTTTACGATATAGATCTGGCCAGGAGTCATCTCGTTGACGCGCTGTCCACGGAGGTTGAAGATGGCGCCATTGGCAACCACATCATTCACGATGGCTTCGATGCCAGCGCCCTCGGGAATGGCGAGACGGATGCAGTAGAAGTTGACTGCGCCATCAGGATAGGTGATGTCGGCTGTGCCAGCCTCAACGTTGGTCTCATGTACCTTGAAGACCTTCTTGGCAGCACCTTCAATCTCTACCTCAACATTGCTTTCATCAAGCAGACCATTGTAGATCTCAGCCTCGTTCTGAGTAACGACGAGAGCGCGAACCGAAGAGCTGGAAGCCGAACGAGCCATAATCTGGAGCTTGCCGGCTACTGGGATGTTGACGGTGATGAAGCTGTTGGAGCTGCTCTTGCCACCGGTCTTCAGACGAGTGGTAAACTGCTCGTAAGAGGTCTCGTTGCCAAAATACTGCGAGTTGTCATCAACAGTGAACTTGCCATTGTTGTCGGTGATAACCATTGAGAAGTCACCATCAGCGTAAGATTCCTTAACCTCGGGGAAGGTGAGGGTATAATAGGTGTAGTTCACCTGTGGCTGCCCACCACCTTCGAACGTGAACTCATAGCCACCGAAACCGATCTGCGAAGAGTCCTGGAAGAGCCAGTAGGTCTTGCCAGCCTCAACCTGAACGAAGAGATAGCCCCAGAATGGCTGGTTGCCGGCACCAATTACATAAGGGGCAGTATCAACGCCTTCCTCGTTCACCTTGGCTGCATCGTGGATCTCCTGAATCTCAGCAGCGGAGAGGTACTTCTTGGCATTGTAGGTCACGGTTTCGCCACCGATAATAGCTTCCTTCTGCTCGTTCTGGCCGTTGATGTAGCCTTCAGCTGTGTAAGCAACAGGCTGCTTGCTCGACTCCTCAACAACGTAGGTGTTGCGGTTGCCCTTGTTCGACCAAACCTGGATCTTCAGGGTGCCATCTACCTTGGGAGTAAACTTGTAGTAAAGACCCTGGATAGGCATCTCGTTCTTGTAGTTGCCGCCATCCTCGGGACCATAGTAAACGTAAGTTGCACGATATTCGCCAGTGGGTTCGCCATCGCGAATAATCTCCTCGACGCCCATATCTACGCAAGGATTACCTGTGCCCAGTACATAGAAGAAGTAAGGAGTCTCAAGACCGTCTTTAACGTCCTGAAGGTTGGTGTTCTTGGGCTGCCAGGAGATGGCATTCCATTCAGTAACAGTGCCATCGGCAAGGATGGTCTTAGGAGTAGCTCCTCCCACAGCGAGAACGTCCATGTTGGCTGTGCCGAAAGAAACTACAGACGAGCCACTGGTAATTTCTTCAACTGGGAATACACTTGCCATGGTGCTTGCATCGATAGCAGCAACATAGCTTTCGGTGTCAGCCATAACTGCGCTGCCGGTCATGAGGGCGGCAGCAAAAAGGAAAAATTTCTTCATGAGCTAATAATTTAATTATGTGGTTAGTAATAAAGGTATATTTCTTTGTGTATAAATACTTTTTCGGTGCAAAGATACAACTTTTTATTTAAAAGTAATATAGAATTTTCGTTTTTTTATCAAAAAATTTGTCTTTTCTTGCACTTTAGGGCAAAAACGCAGTGTTTTTGCCCATTTTTTTGTGAAAATAGATAGACCTATCGGATTCCATACGCATTCAGCGTATCATAATTGTTGGCAAGATTATGCCAATCGATACGGCTCGAAGTAGGTATGCCATTGATCCACTTTTCGATGTTGGTGTAGCCATCGCCGTTGATGTCACCATTGGCATCACTGGGGTCATTGGGATTGAGACCATTGGCCTTCTCCCACTCGTCGGGCATGCCATCGCCATCGGTATCCTGACGAGGCTCTCCCTTGTATTCCGGATAACCGCCCATCTGCGCAGGATCGACAATGATGCCGAGCTTATAGCTGTCCTTGCCCATACGACGGAACTTGAACGAACCATCCTCTGCCTGGGACTTGGGTGAAAGACCTGACACATCGCCTTGATACGATTCGGCGTCCGCAACATAATAAGGATTCTTGGTACGCACCTCCTCGATGATGCGCTCATCGACAATGTCACGACAAGGAACAGTGGCTCCAGCATGCTGCAGCACGTAGTCATAGGCTTCCTGAGCCGAGAGGATATGCAGGAAAGGCATGGCAGCGGGACGAACCTGACGCATGTATGACTCATGACCATCGCAACCGTCATTGTCTTCCACCTGAATACCGCCTGCCCAGTTGTCGGCTGTAATGGCAGGGAAACCTTCCATTATATTACCTTCGGCAAATACGCGGCCATAGACATGATGATCGAGTTTCGAACGTCCTGACTCGGGCTTGAGAATGCGGTGGCTGATAGGGCCTTCGGTTGGCGTAGCCGGGCCCGGTCGGTAGTAGTTGTTGATGAAGTTGAACTGTGCCGAGTAGTCGCCGCCATCGGCTGTGCGATGTACCCAGTTATAGACTACATTATTGACAAAGTTGAAGATGCCGTTCCAGCCGATCGAAGGATTGCGTCCGCAGTTCGATGCCCACAAGTTACGGATGAATGCTGCATTTTCGCCGCCCAATGTCGAACCGAAAGCGTGATTGTAGGTGTCGAGCGCCTTCGCCGAAATGGTGTTCTGAATAGTCACATTCACCGTGGGATACTTATAGGGCGTAGTCTTGTACTGTCCCTCCGATTCGTCATACATGTGGCGATAGAACGAAATGTTCTCGTCCAGTCCCCACTCGCACGAGCAGTGGTCGATCATGATGTTGCCCACGGGATTGCCGCCGAACGAATCCTCGCGATGCTCTACACCCGTTTCTCCACGACGGAAACGCATGTGACGAACGATGACATCGTGTGTATTGACGGCAAACGATTCTCCTGCAATGCAGACACCATCGCCAGGGGCTGTCTGTCCGGCTATGGTGATATATGGAGCACGAACATTGATGGGAGTTTCCAGTCGAATGACACCGGCGACATTGAATACCACAATTCTCGCGCCACCTGCCTCACAAGCCTCACGGAACGAACCAGGTCCGCGGTCGTTGAGGTTCGTTACGACATAAACCTTGCCGCCTCGGCCTCCGAAAGTGTACATACCACCGCCTTCAGCACCGGGAAAAGCCGGGATATCGGCCTGCGGCAGGTCGTAAGGACGATGTGCCCACTTGACATAGGGACGACCTTCGCGCGCCTCCTCCTCGATGATGGGGAGCGCCTTTTGCCATGCGATATTCGACATTGAATCCTCATACTGGGCCTTGGCTGCCCATCGGGCATTGGCTTCGCTCGTCACTTGAGGATACTGAGCTCGCAGACCCAGCGAACAGACTGACAAAATAAGTGTCAAAAATAATGTGCGTTTCATAAAAGGGGAAATATTAGTTTCTGATTACTTGTTCTTCTCTGCGCGGCGTTTCTTCACGTAGTCTGAATACATTTGTTTCCAATTGCGACCATGTGTGTTGAAGTAGAGCTCGCATCTCCTTCATCGACTTGTAATCGATGGCTGCCTCGCGCGCCTCTTTCAGATAAGCCAGGCAAACGCTGTCCTCCTCGGCAGTCATCTCGGGTACAATGTCGTGGTAACCCTTCAATGTGAAGGCTACCTTGCCGATGGTGTATTTGTCGAGCACCTGCTCGACCTGCTCTTCGGTAAGTTCCCTGCGAAGTTGTGCCATGATGCTGTCGTGATAGGCACGAGGCTGGGCACCATCGGCGATGATGTCAAGATCGACGGGACGCAGACGTTCTCCTGTACGGGGATTGATGCCGTGGGGCACTGTGGTCTGACCCGGATGATCGTTATGCCACTTGGTGACGGCCTTGAGATGATTGATGATATAATTGCGAACGCGCTTGGTCTTCTGTGCATCACCAAGATTCAACGATGCTGCCCACTCGTCGGCCTTCTCCTCAAGCCCGGCTGCCCAACGCAAGTCGAAGTAGAGTTGCTTGCCGTCCTTGTCGAAGTTCTGCTCCACGAGGTTCTTCACATTGGTCTCGAAGTTGGCAGGCGCAGTTTCACCTGTTGGATACCAACGTCCTTCGGCATCCTGGGCACCACCGAAACTGAATAGCTTGTCATAAGTTTCGATGGTCACAGGTTCCTCATTCATATTCTCTGTCGGGAGGTTCCAGACCTCCTGGAAGAACGAATAGACGGCGTTGCGTTTCTTGGGCTTGAAGTCGTGACGGCCATTCTTCTCGAAAAAGAACGACAACTGGTCCTGCGCATCGTAGAAGCCATAGATGCGGCGCATATAAGGCTCCTCAATGGTGGGATAGGTGTGGGTCCAGTCGCCATCGTCGCCTATCAGGCGCATGGGCTTGGGTGCAAAGGTGGCAGCAAGTTCGATGTTGCAGGTTCCACCCTGGCTATATTGGATGGGCATACCGCTCTCGCAGGGGCAACCTCCATCGAAATGACTGCACACCGAAGCCACGGGACAAAGGGCAGTGAATCGGTCGTCGATGGTGGCCAAAAGCACGGCGTGTGTACCACCGCCCGAACCTCCATTGGCGCCCACGCGGGCAGCATCGACGTCACGGCGTGTCAAGGCATAGTCGAGCAGACGTTCTCCACAAAGAGCCTGATAGGTGTGGGCCAGCGAACTCTGGTGCGACTCCTTGCCTACCTGAAGTTCCGACTCACCCCATCCGAAAGTGTCATAACTGATGCAGATGGCACCCATGCGGGCCAACGTCGCAAAACGCACCTGCAGGTCCTGGTTGTAACGACCGTCAGCCCAATGTCCGTTGGGACAGATGATGACGGGATAACGGCCATCGCGTGTCGCAACAGCTTTCTTGGCAATCTTATTGTTGGGCAAATAGATTGAGCCGCACACATAATATCCAGGCAACGTCTCAAGCGCGATGTTCTGCACGTTATAGCCGTCATATCGGCGCGGCTTGCCCAGAATGGGTTGAATGGGCACACACTTTTCGAGCAACGGGTCGATACCGAGGCGCTCGCGTACTTCACGACGCAAAGCCACACGTCGGGCCTCCCATTCCTCCTTATTGCTATAGAGTGTGTTCAGATAGTTGACCATCTTCTCGCCATCCTCGTCAAATCGACGTGGGTATTCGTAGGGCTTGATCTTATAGACGCCCTTTCCCTGGTCCCACGCCTTGAAGTCGAAGACCGAAAGGATATTGCGTAAGGTCTCGTCGAGGCTATAAGGACGGATGCGTGAGTCGGCATAGTTCAAGACCAACCCTATGGTATCGACGTTGTATTTGAAGCGCACACCGAACTGTTGCTCAACACGATCGAGCACTTGGCCCAAAGGCCGTGCCATCTTGTTGTCAGAAGCCATCGGCTGTGCCTGCAAAGCGGCCAACGAGAGGGTTGATGCAAAAAGAAGTGAGAGTAAGATGGATTTCATGTGTGAAAGGAATGGTATAAGATAATAATAAAAAGGAAGAGCCTTCGGAGCATTCAGAAAAACTCCGAATACTCCGAAGGCTCAAGGTTTTTTACTTCACTGTGGCGAGGAAGTAGTTCTTCTTGCCCTTCTGGGCCACAAGGTACTTGCCCTGCAGAAGGTCAGCGTCGGTGAGCTGCTGGTCGAAAGCAGCAAGTTTCTGCTTGTTGACCGAGATGCCGCCACCCTGGACGAGTTTGCGGAACTCACCCTTCGAAACACCCATGCCCTCGGCAAGGATATCGACGGCACGACCCTCGTTGAACACTTCGCGACTCACCTCGAACGAAGGAACCGACTCGAAGATCTGGAGCAAGGTGGTCTCGTCGAACTGACGAAGCTGCTCGGCACCGCTATTCGAGAAGAGAAGCTCCGAAGCGGCTACAGCAAGTTCCCAATCAGCCTGCGAATGCACCATGATGGTCAGTTCCTTGGCCAGACGCTTCTGGAGAGGACGGAGGTGCGAAGCCTCGGCCTGCTGACGCTCCAGTTCCTCAATCTCTTCGCGCTCGAGCGAAGTGAAGATGCGGATGTAGCGCTTGGCATCGTCGTCGGCTACATTGAGCCAGAACTGGTAGAACTTGTAAGGCGAGGTGCGCTTGGGGTCGAGCCACACGTTGCCCTGCTCGGTCTTGCCGAACTTCTTACCGTCGGCCTTGGTGATGAGGGGGCAGGTAAGTGCGAAAGCCTCGTTGCCGGTCACTTTGCGAATCAGTTCGGTACCCGTGGTGATGTTGCCCCACTGGTCGGCGCCGCCCAACTGCAGTTTGCAGTTCTTATGCTCGTTGAGGTAGAGGTAGTCGTAGCCCTGGAGGAGCTGGTAGGTGAACTCGGTGAACGACATGCCCTCGGCACCATTCTCGCCCGTGAAACGACGCTTTACCGAATCCTTCGACATCATATAGTTGACGGTGATGAGCTTGCCGATGTTGCGAATGAAGTCAAGGAACGTGAAGTCCTTCATCCAGTCGTAGTTGTTGACGAGCTCGGCGTGGTTGGGAGCATCGCTCTCGAAGTCGAGGAACTTGGCCAGCTGCTTGCGGATGCATTCCTGGTTGTGACGAAGCATCGGCTCATCGATGAGCACGCGCTCCTTCGACTTGCCTGAAGGATCGCCAATCATACCCGTGGCACCACCAATCAGCGCATACGGCTTATGACCACAACGCTGGAAATGCCGGAGCATCATCACGCCAACAAGGTGGCCGATGTGCAGTGAATCGGCTGTGGGGTCAATACCGAGATATGCGGAGGTCATCTCCTTCTGAAGCTGTTCTTCGGTGCCAGGCATCATATCCTGAATCATGCCGCGCCATCTAAGTTCTTCTACGAAATTCTTCATCGAATGAATCTATGATTTTTAAGTGTTAATTATTCAATGTTAAATAAAAAGTGTGCGCAAAGATAGTATAAATAACGCAAAAAACCAAATTTTTGAACAAAAATAAACCTATTGCATCATTTTTGGCATAAAAAAATCATTCATTGTCAAATTTATTTTGTATCTTTGTCGCGAAATAACATAAAATTTTACATTACTATGAAAAAGCTACTGACTGCCTTAAGCATGCTGATGCTGTGTGTTCCTTCCTTCTCGCAGGAGGTCGAGGAAATCCATGTCTATGATGCCATCTCGTTCGTCCATGCCCTGCGCAGCAACCGTGTCGTCGTGGTGGAAAACAACATCGACTTTGAGAACGAACTCGAGAACCTTGCGAAGTACAACCCCGACGAGATCAAGGTGTATCGCGAATATGACAAGGGCGACCTGAAGGAACTCGTCAAAATGACCAACTATCCCTATCTCACAGAGGAGAACGATGGCATGCAGCTCAATCTGCGTGAGGTTCACAACCTGACCATTCGCGGTCCCAAGGGCACCAAGCCCCTGCTGCGCATCCAGCCCCGCTATGCCTACGTGCTGCGCTTTACCGACAGTGACAACATCCGGCTCGAGAACCTCGTCATGGGACATACCGAAGGCGGCTACTGCGAGGGTGGCGTAGTTGCTTTCGAGGACTGCCGTGATGTCACCATTGACCATTGCGACCTCTATGGATGCGGTATGGAAGGCATCAACTTCACCCGCAGCATGGAGCTCAAGTTCACCAACAGCATCATCCGCGACTGCACCTATCAGATCATGGATATCGACACGAGTCGCGACATCCTGTTCGACAACTGTATCTTCACCCGTAACAAGGAATTCACCCAGCTCATCCTTCGTGGCAGCGTGAACATCCTTTTCCGCAATTGCCAGATCCTCAACAACCAGGGGTCGCTCATCAGCGTATCGGCCTGTGAAAATGTCAAGATGGAGAATTGCAACATCAGCCACGACTTCGGCCATCTCGGCGACATCGAGGATATCGTGCTCGAAGGCTGTACCATCTGGGGCAGCTTTGGCGTCAAGGAGGAGAAAGAATAAAAAACCGTAACATCATGAAGTCAAGACTATTCAACCTCATCCTGTTCCTCGTGCTCTTTACCTTTGGTGCACAAGCCCAGGTCAAGGGACACGAGTATTACTGCTGGAGGGGTTCGCTCGCCAAGAACATTGACTGCGAGATTCGCATGGAGCACGACAACGACCATCTTGCCCTGGGAGAGATCATCTACTATCGCAAGAAGGGCAACACGTCGAGCATCTCGCTCTACGGCACCATCAAGCAGACCGGCAAGGGCCTCAACGTCGAGCTCTTCGAGTATCTGCCCAGCGGCAAGAACACCGGCATCATCAGCATCACGATTCAAAACGGACAGCCCCAGTTCTTTACCTGGAGCAGTCCCGACAGCAAGACGCGCTACAACTTCAACCTCAAGGAGACGCGCGCCTTCCCCTTCGACGAAGTGCAAACCTACTTCCAGCCACTGAAGGAAGGTGATGATGCCGATGGTGTCTATGTCAGCACCAATCGCTTCGATGCTTCTACTTCCCCCTTCACCCGATTGGAACTGAATCGCACCGGCTATGCCTATTTCGCCCTCAATTTCGTCAACCCCGAGACCGAAAACTTCCATCAGATGGTTGCTGCGCGGACAAGCCCAAGCCGCATATACGTACCACAGGACCAGAACTTGCAACCGACTGCAATGGAAGTGCGTCTCTTCCGCAATTTCGTCTATGTTTACGTCATTGCTGACCCGGAGAAAGCATTGAGCAAGATAGGACCAATCAGCAATTTCTATTTCCGAAAGCCCGACGAAAAGATCATCAACTGGCCCGCTTTCCATGAGGATCATTTCGAGAACATCACAGCCGCACGTCTCGTGGACGGTGTGGTCAGCATCTACAACAATCCCGAACTTGTGGTTGAATCATCCTACTTGCAGGGAGACGACATCATGGCCAGCAAGGGTTGGGTAAATCTTGAAAAAGTGACACCCGGTGTGAAGGACATCTTCGTCGCCGACATCGGACAGGACACCAACCCCGTGCTTGGCATCCTCAACCAGGACGGCACCGTCCAGATTCTTTCGCTGATCAATTCGGCTCCGAAAGGAATCACCTGGGTTTCACGTCCGCTGCCCGACCAGAAGGATATCGTGAGGTTTGCTTTCATCGACCCCGATGCAGAGATTGATTATACGACATTCTATGGCATTGACAAGGAAGGAAAGTATCACGAGATATACATTTGCACCCTCGATGGCGACTGGGAGATGGACAAGGTTGTTCGCGAAGACGGCACTCCCGCAGGTTCCTGGATCTGCATCTCGCCCGAATGGAAAATCGATTTCCACAACGATGTCAATTCCGACAATGGAGGCTATATCCACAACTACTATGGCACCATCTGGCCCGCCGACGAGAACTTCGAGACCTTCGAATATCACTTCACCGAGCAGAACGACAGCCGCGACCAATTCAAGCAGATGGAATGTGACATCAAAGGCACGTTCAAGGTCGAAACGGGATATGACCCTGAAGAGGAGGTCTTTTTCCTCAATATCACCCCACTCACAGGCCTGAATTTCGAAGTCCCCAAAGGCCAGTCAGGCAAGTTCAAGAAGATTCATGTAGTGGGATAGTGACTAATTCTTGATATAAAAATAAAAAAACAAGGTGCATCATCGGTCATACGACCTCGATGATGCACCTTGATTGTATTATGTAATATCAGAGACTACGCCTTGACCTTCACCACCATTCCCGGCGTGGTGTCAATCTCGTAATCGCCATTCTCGAGCTGCTTCACGCCTTGACCGGAAAGTGCGGTCTTGCTGCGGAGGATGAGCTTGCCGCCGATCTTCGACTTGATGGAGGCCGAAGTGAGCTTGCCATTCTTCCAGCTGATGCTGACCTCGAAGCCGCCACGGGCACAAAGACCGGAGACGCTACCCTCCTTCCAAGCATCGGGCAAAGCGGGGAGCAGATGAACCAAGCCATCCTGGCTCTGCACGAGCATTTCGGCGATGCCGGCAGTCACACCAAAGTTGCCATCAATCTGGAACGGTGGATGCGCATCGAAGAGGTTGGGGAAGGTGCGTCCATCGGGATATTCACGCTCCATGCCCTCGTTGGGAAGAATGCGCAGCATGTTGCTGATAATCTTGAAAGCATGGTTGCCGTCCTGCATACGCGCCCAGAAGTTGGTCTTCCAGCCAAGGCTCCATCCAGTGGCCTGATCGCCGCGCTGCTCGAGCGTCTTGCGAGCTGCTGCAAAGAGCTCGGGAGTGCGTGTGGCGCTGATCTGATTCGATGGATAAAGGCCGTAGAGGTGCGAGATGTGACGATGCTGATCGTTCGGATCGTCGATATCCTCCAGCCATTCCTGCAACTGTCCATACTGGCCCACCTTCATCGGAGGCAATTGTGCCATAGTCTTTTGGAGTGTTTCCTGATAGGCTTCGTCACGACCAAGGATACGGGCAGCCTGCAGCACATTGTTCATCACATCGAAGACAATCTGGTTGTCCATTGTGCAGCCTGCACAGAGGTTCGATTTGCGGCCCACGCCACCATGCTCAGGACTTACCGAAGGAACCACCACCAGATAACCCGAGTCGGGATGCTGCACCAGGAAGTCGAGGAAGAAATCGGCGGCACCCTTCATGATGGGATAATACTCAGCGAGGAACAGGGTATCACGTGTAAACTGATAGTGCTCCCAAAGGTGTGTGGTAAGCCAGGCGCCTCCACTGGGATACATGCCCCATGGAGCTCCATCCACGGGTCCGGCAATGCGCCAGAGGTCGGTGTTGTGGTGAGCTACCCAGCCCCCGCAATCATACATCACCTTCGCCGTCTTGGCGCCCGTTTCGCTCAGGTCGCGAATCATCGAGAAGAGCGGCTCGGCAGTCTCGCTGAGGTTGCAGACCTCGGCGGGCCAATAGTTCATCTCGGCGTTGATGTTGATGGTGTATTTGCTGTCCCAAGGTGCATTCTTCTTGTCGTTCCAGATGCCCTGCAGGTTGGCTGGCTGTCCATCCTTACCCCAAGATGACGAGATGAGCAGGTAACGTCCGTAGTTGAAAAGCAACGACACCATGCCCAGGTCGGGCACTGAATCCAAGCTGTTGTAGAACGAGGCAAGACGTGCATCGGTTGCCAACTCGTAGTTGCCGGTATGACTGCCAAGATCAAGTTTCACACGATTGTAGAGCCCCTGATAGTTGGCGATATGACGCGCCAGCAGGTCATCGTAACTATGGCGACGGGCAGCGGCAAGGCGACGGGCATTCTTGGCAGCAGGGTCACCGCTCACATCATGATAGTTCACAAAGTTGGTGGCTGCGCTGATGTAGAGGGTCACCTCCGTGGCTCCATCCACACGGATGCATTGGCGCCCATCGATCTCTCGGGTCGAAACCTCGCCATCGCATGCAATTTCAGTGCGGCACTGAGCCGTCAGTCTCGAAACGATGCCTTCGTGGTCCACACCTTCGATGATGGCAATCAATGTGTCACCATCGACCACCGTCTCGTAGTCGTAGTCACACTGATGATCGAGGAAGAAGCTCATCCGTGCGGGTGGGCCTGCCTTGAAGCGAACCACGATGATGCTGTCGGCCATCGAAGCAAATGCCTTGCGGGTAAATAGGGCATTATCGGCACGAAACGTCACTTCGGCAGTGGCATCCACGAGATTGAGCTCGCGTTCATAGTCGGTGATTTCGCCAAGGCTGTCGTTCAGAATCTTCAGACTGCCCAGCGTGAGGTACTTCATGCCGTGGGGACCCACGATGAATCGGCGATTCACGACTTTCTGGGCTTCGTCTTCACGACCCTGGAAAACCATATCACGCACAGCGTTCAGATAGTAGCGCGACGTTGTGCTGTTATTGTCATGAGGTCCACCGCTCCAGAATGTCTCTTCATTGAGCTGGATTTCATCCTCCTGCACGCCACCATAGATCATGGCTCCCATACGGGAATTACCCAATGGAAGTGCTTCGAGCCACGTCGTAGCAGGCTCGTCATACCAGAGTCGCTGGTCATTATCCTTCGGATTGTCTTCGGTACATGCCGACAAAACAAGCGCTCCAGCCAAAGCCAGAAGTGAAAGCTTCTTCATAGTATATAATTGAATCCAACAATTGTTAATTGTTAATTATTCATTGTTAATTGCTAACATTATTTTTTGTTTTCCTCTGCACGTGGAGTACCTTTTCCAAAACGCTTATAGATGTAAGCCACAGCGCTTTTGCTGTTATATCCCGTTGCCTTAGCTACCTGGTCGAGGGTCTCTTCAGGATGTTCTTTAAGGTATTTTTCAACGCGGATGAAGACGGATGTGCTTACAATCTCACCCAAATTGCTGCCTACAAAGATCTGCAAAACGCTATTGAGTTTGTTTTGATCAAGATTGAGATATTCTGCCACTTCCTTGGCTGTTGTGAACTTGTGGCTGTAGATTGCTTCGCTGACAGCATCGAGTAGTTGGTTTCCAGTGACCTTCTCCGGATAGGCGAAAAGGTCACCAATAGTGTAAGGCGGTGTGAAAGGTTTACGGTCTTCTTTCTTTACTGCGTGAGGACGGCGCCCCACAGGCATACTTGATGTTCCCATATTGTAAATACTATTTTCGGGCGCAAATATACGGCTTATTTTCAATATCTCCAAATTTTTTTAATAAAAAAATAGACAAAACCCTCCAATAGACGACTTTCCATCGTTTGGGTCCAATTCTCTTTATTAAATTGGACCGACACTATCGGACGGGTCCAATTCCATTTACTAAATTGGACCGGTACTATCAGATGAGTCCAATTCCATTTACTAAATTGGACTGAGACCATCGGACGAGTCCAATTCCATTTACTAAATTGGACCGAGACCATCGGACGGGTCCAATTCCATTTACTAAATTGGACCAAGACTATCGGACGGGTCCAATTCCATTTAGTAAATTGGACCGGCACTATCGGACGGGTCCAATTCCATTTAGTAAATTGGACCGGCACTATCGGACGGGTCCGGCACTATCGGACGGGTCCAATTCCATTTAGCAAATTGGACCGAGACTATCGGATGAGTCCAATTCCCTTTACTAAATTGGACCGAGACAATCAGACGGGTCCAATTCCATTTAGTAAATTGGACCCGTCAAGCAGATATTAATCAAAGCTCCCAAGCAGCTAAGTTTTTTATCTTTCATAGTTAACAATCGTGCTTATTAAATCTGGTTCAAAAACCTTTTGTGAGCAAAAAAGTAGGTAATATTGCCTTATTTCTTGGAGAATATGTGTATTTTTGCACGCACACCGATAATTTTATGTAAAAAAAATAATTTTTTCAACATAAAAAACACACTACGGCGGCATTTATCAAGCGACATCGCATGAAATCGACAAGCGCTGTCCAATCGGCTGCAAAGAAGCTAATGGAATATGACCTATTGACTCGACGTGATGGGTATGGGTACTACAGTATCTCTGACCCACTTCTGGCCTTATGGCTGAAGTCGCGCAAACTATAAAAGACACTCCGTTAAAATCATAGGAAGCACCAACAAAATGCAGAAACGCGTCGCGAAATCGGACGCGTTTCTGCATTTTCTTAAATTCTATGGCGGAAAGAAGGAAAGAGTTTTGCCATAATATGTTACTTTTCCACCTTCGTGAGAATGCCTACGTAGCCTCCTGCATTGGCAAGTTTCAGCTTCAAAGGCTTGTCGGAACGGATGACTACGGCCTTGTGCTCGCAGGAAGTGGCATCCTTGTTGGCCTGCTTGCCATCGCGCCAGTATTCGAGGCGATAGGTTCCCGTGGGAAGGAAACTGAGATCGAGATTAAGGTCACGCTGGATGCTGTTGTTCAGGACACCCACAAACCATTGTTCTCCACTCCTTTTAGCAAGAGCCACGTACTCGTCGGGGGCACCTCCGAGGAAACGGATATCGTCCCAAACGACGGGGACAATCTGAACAAAATCCGAACCAACCTGTCCCAAGACGTGGTCGGGATGGTCACAGAAACACATAAACGGACTCTCATAAATCACGAACTTCGCCAACTCGGCACTGCGCGTATTCATCACGAGGGCGGGCGACTGACCCTTGAACTGTTCCTTTGTCACGTTGAGGAAGCCTCCGGGCGTATAATCCATCTGTCCTGCCAATAGGCGAGTGAATGCCAGTGTAACATTGTGTTCGGGTGTCACGCGGTCGGACCATTTATAGTATTCCGACCCCATCACACCCTCGCGGGTAAGGAGGTTCGGATAGGTGCGGTCGATGCCATCGGGACAATAGGCGCCATGCAGATCGACCATCAGCTGGCTTTCGGCAGCAGCCTCGACCACGCGACGATACCAATTCACCATATCCTGGTCATCACGATCCATGAAGTCGATTTTCACACCTTTCACGCCCCACTGATGATAGAGCGGGAAGGCGGCCTTGTACTGGTCGTTGTGGTTGGCGTCTTCACAGCGCAGCCACAGCCAGATATCGACGTTCTTCGACTTGGCATAGCGCAGAATCTCAGGTATGTCGAGCTGCGGAGCGGGTTTCACGATGTCGGCCTCAGGTGTGGCATAAGGTCCGTACCAAGTCCAGTCGATGAGCATGTAGGGCCAGCCCTGCACGGAGGCGAAATCGATGTATTGCTTAATCACCTCCTGCTCCATCAGCACCTCACCACTCCACCAGTGGTCCCAAGCCGACATACCGGGCTTGATCCACGAGGGATCCTCAATGGCACACGGGGGATTGAGCGAACGCAGGATCTCCGACTCGATGAACTTGCCGGGATGGTGGCCCACCATAACGACGCGCCAAGGGGTATCCTGCTTCTCACTGAAGCGAGCCTTCACTCCATTCTCTGTTTCGCCCCAGATGGGCGTGAGTTTGGTCTGAAGCAGCTGGAATCCATCCTTCGGAGCCTCGCTGCGACCCAGATAAAGGGCAGGGAAGTTGTCGAGCGCCGCATTGAGGATGGCCATGCAGTGGTTGTCGTCGATTTCGATGAGTCCCGGCAGGCCGCAATGCTGGTCGCTGCGGATTTCGGTGACCGGTGTCTTGACGTACTCCCCTTCCTGCGACGACTTGTAGCTCTTACCCTCCTGTTCGTAGGCGAAATTGGGGATGCGCAGGGTTGCCTTTTCGGGCACAGCGAATCCTGTCACCTCTCGGGTGATCTCCCGATTGCCGAGCACGGGTGTGCCGTAGAGCGTATAGCGAAAGGCCACGCCGTCGTTCATCACGCGGAAGGTAAGGTCCATCTTGCGATAAGGAGATTCCCCCTCCTGCAGATTGAGCACCAGTTCGTTATAAGGCACGCTGATGAACGAATGCTTGTTGGCCACCACAGGTGTCCACTCCTCCACCTTGCCTTGTTGCTTTGGCTCGCCCAGCACCTTGAAGCCACCTGTCATGGGTGCCTCTCCCTTGAATTCGAAGCCCATAGGTGAGGGGGCAATCATCACATCACCCTCAAGGCTCACACTATATTTGAGCTCCTGGCCATTGTCGATAGTAAGAACGATATTGCCTTCGGGTGAAGAGACCGTATAGGTCTGAGCAACAACTGTCTGACCCATGGCCAGACAGCTTGCGATTAGGATAGGAAGGATGTTTCTCATTTATTTTACATTGTTGCTGTGAGGAACGTGCCGTTACCCACAAAGTGCAGCTTGTTATCGCAAGCTGGCACCAGGATTGTTTCGCCCTGGCATACATCCACGCCATTGACGTTTGCCTCTCCTCTCATACAGAGGACAATGACGAACGAATCGACCTGGTAATCGACATCCATGGTCTCATGCACTACCACACGATTGACATTGAAATAGGGGCAATGCACCAATGGCGCATCAAGGAGAGTGCTGTCATAGGTGCTGCGATATTCGGGATAAACGTGATAGTCAATGGCATCCTTCGCCTGTTCGATGTGGAGTTCGCGGGTATTGCCGTTGGCGTCACGACGACCATAGTCATAGACGCGATAGGTGATGTCGCTGGTCTGCTGTATTTCGGCAACGAAATTGCCGGCACCGATGGCGTGAAGGCGTCCTGCGGGCAGGAAATAGACATCGCCCTGATGCGATTCGTATGTAGCGATGACATCCATAATGGGTGAATACCCGCCAACGGTCTCAGTGGTGACCATCTGCTCATATCGTTCGGGGGTAATCTCCTTGCACAAGCCTGTATAGATTCTGGCACCCGGCTCGGCCTTGATGACATACCACATCTCGCTCTTGCCACGGCAGCCGTGACGCTTCATCGCCAGTTCGTCATTGGGATGCACCTGCACCGAGAGGTTCTGGTGAGAATCGATGAACTTGACAAGCAATGGGAAATGATTGCCAAACTTTGCATAGACCTTCTCGCCGACGAGCTGTTCCTTGTATTTCTCGACCAGGGCCGACAAATTGAGCCCCTTGTCTTCTCCTGTTGCCACGACACTCTCTTGCCCTGGAAAGTCGCTGATTTCCCACGATTCGCCGACATTATGCAGGTCGGTATCGATTCCCTTGAACGCAGCTATCTGTTCGCCACCCCAAATGGTGGTTTTCAAAAATGATTCAAACTTATATGGTTTCATCCAATATATAGATTATCTTGCTCAATAACGTGTATTGTTTTAGGGGTGCAAAGATAAGGAAAAAATTGGGATGTTGCAAATAGTATAACTGTTTTAGCCGTTATTTTTGAATGTTTTGGCAAAAAAGGACAAGTCAACTTACTGATTATAGGTCTTTTTGATGCGGCGGAAAGCATTTTCGAGGCTCTCGGTGGGCAGCAGAATGTTGTAATCTTTCCAGAAATCCGGATCATCAAAATCAGTCAGTTGCCGTGCCAAGGTGTCGTGATGACGGAAGGCATCATGTCGATTGGGACGAACAGCCTCAGGCTTGATGTCGGTTATCAGCATCTCGGAATTGGCCTCATAATGGGTGGCGAAACCACGTTTCTTCCAGTCGCAATCGAACATATAGGTCACGCCAAGGTAACGCAGATAACTGAGCCGTCCATCGTTGTGATAATTCATCACGATGTGAAGGCCACGAGCCTTGAAACGCATACCGAAAGGTTTCTTGGCAAGGATAGCTGCCGAAGCCTTGGCCACATCACTCATGTCCATATTATATTCTATGCGTGTGAACGTGAGGTTGGCATAGTCGATGAAGATCTTTCCGGAGAACAACGGATCGATGTATGTCGTAGCCGGGCGGAAAGAAATGACGTACTGGGGTCGATTGTCGATGGTCTGCGGCGTCTCAATCTCCAGCTGATAACGCAGCAGCATTTCGGGATTGAGGAACAGTTCACGGTCCTTGACCAAGTCGAGCATCAGCGACTCCAAAGGTCCTCCCATCACGTGGACAGAAATGGTATCCTTCGCACGCTGGCTGATCAAGCTGCGTCCCTTGACCATAACGGCCATGTCGCGCTGTGGACTGTCCTCATAGCTCGTCTTGTAAAGCTCCATCACGGCCTCCGAGACGCTTACGTACTTGCCTCGCTTCTGAATCGTCTCGCGATAGAAGGCCTCGTAGCTTTGTGGCGTGGTTGGGAAGTTCTGGGGGATGCGTTCGATGGCAGCATTCAGGATGTTTTCGGGCGAATAGACAAAGACATCGTTGAGAAACGTGAAACGTGGCTGCAACGAGATTTGCAGTTCCTCCACGGGCTTTCCTTCCTTCACCTGCTGCGTCTTCTCAAGTTGGTCACGACCGACCACCACCGTGGCATAGCCTATCGACGAAAAGAGCAGTTGCTCGGGCATCTGGGCAAGTCGAAGGCTGAACCGCCCATCAGCATTGGTCATCGTGGCTACGTTCGAGCCACCCACATGTACCTGCACATCGGGCAATCGCCGGCCATTGTCATGGTCGGTGACGATGCCGCGCAAGGTCACAAGCACACTGTCCTGCGCCACGAGGGAGCAAGGCAATAAAAGCAATAGCGCGAGAAGAAAGTAAAAACGTTTCATTTTCTCTTGGATTTAGAAAATTTGTATATTAACCCCTCTCCTCCAGATACCTTGCCAGCCCCTTTCGGATGGAGGCGAGGCCGAACTCTTCGAGGTTGAGGTTCTTGAGTGGGATCCACTCAAGCAAGGAGATGTCATCCAGACCGCCAACCCGGAGACGCCCTTTGACACGCACTTCGAAGAAAAGATCGATGGTGCGGCACATAATGCCCGAATAGGGATAACGATTGGGCTGACTGAAGAGGTAGTGCAGGTCTTCGGGCTTGACCTCCAGACCTGTTTCCTCCTTTATTTCGCGGCACATCCCTTCTTCGGCCGTCTCGTCGAGGTCGAGGAAGCCGCCCACCATGTCGCGTGTCCCCTTGGCGGGATTGTTGGCACGCCGCCCACAGAGTATTTCGCCCTGATCGTTGACTATCACAGCGACGGTAGCACCGCGAGGATTGGTATAATATGTAAAGCCGCAATCCTCGCAATGCCTTGCCTGTGGGCCATGCTCCACAAAGCGATTGCTGCCGCATAGCGGGCAGAAGTGGAAGCGATAGAAAGGATGAGTTTCGTCAAACATAACTAAAATTTTAGAGAACTAGAAATTCTAGACAGTCTAGATATTCTAGATCATCTAGATTTTCTAGAAATCCAATCCTTACTTCTTAAATGCTCCCGACTTCACATAGATGCGATAGTCGCAGATGCTGCCCGGAGCGCCAGCTTCGGCACGAGGCAGATACTGGAATCCGCCAAAGGTGTAGTCCTTGCCCAGGTCGATGATGAGCTGGTGTGGGAAGGCCGACCTGCGGTTGGTGCTCCAATAGGTGCTCTCCTGCAGGTCGAAGATCTTGTCAGCAGTCTGGTTGCCGTCGGTGATGTTCTCGTCGTCGGCATAGTCGGCCTGCCAAGGCTCGCGACTCAGGCGCTTACCCTGCTCGTCGAGCATATACCATTCGGCGATACAGGCGATGCCCTTGGCCACCTTGCCTTCGGCTGCCTTTGCATCGTGCACATTGAGTGCCTCGATGCAGACGTAACGACCCGAGACAGGCTGATCGAAGCGAACTTCCTGCCAGCCGTTTCCTGCAGCGAAACTTCCCTCCTTGACAGGCTTCTCGCCGCTGAGGTCGAGGTTTTCGCCCTGCTTGCGATGCGTTTGTGGACCCTTGAGGTTGAGGCGGTCGATGATTGGCTCCTTGAGGCCTTCGGCCACAGGATCATCGGGACCGACGATATCGACTACGATGATTTCGTTCTCGCCCTTCTTGAGCCAACAACCCGGCATATAGAGTGTCTGCTGAGGTCCAATTTGCCAGAAACGTCCCATCGGATGTCCATTGACATAAAGCTGGCCCTTGCCCCAGGTCTCCAGGTTGATGAAAGTATCACCTACCTTCTTTAATTTAAAGGTAGCGCGATAGGCTGCAGCAGGATATTGCTCGGCCTTGGCGAGAGGCTGCCAGTTTATGGCCTTCACGGTCTCGTAGTCATCCTTGATATTATACACCGTCCAGAGCTTTGGTTCCACAGTAACTGTGGCCGACTGCTCGGCACCGATCTGATAGATGAACTCCACCTTTTCGGTGATGCCCTTGAAGTCCTTGATGGCACGACCGAAGTTGATACGGCCCATAGCTTCTACGAAAATGTCGAGACGATCGCCCTTCTTGACAGCAGGCATCTTCATCTCCTTCTCATGCTCACGGCGATCGAGGGCACCGACCTTCACACCATTGACAAAAATCTGTGCATAGTCATGAGGCTCAGTTATGCGAAGCACGCTGGCAGGAATATCCTGATCGAAGGTGTAGCGATAGATGATGCTTCCCCAACCCTGATTGAACTCCTCCATTGTCTTGATGCCACTGGTGATCTTGGGTGCTGGGAGGTTGTCGAAGATGGGAGCCACCTCGGTGAACTGGATTTTGGGAATAGCGATGGTGGGGATGGCAGCAGGTACCTTGGCCTGCTTCTGTCCGTTCATGTATTTGGCCATCATCGTGCGCAGCTCATAGTATTTGGGCGTGGCCTGACCTGCCTCGTTGATGGGGGCATCATAGTCGTAGCTGGTCACGTCGGGAGCAAAGCCAGGACTGTTGGCACCGGCCCAGTGTCCCCAATTGGTGCCACCATGGGTCATATATAGCGAGAAGGAGATGCCCTTCGAAAGCATTTCGTCAAGGCCTTCGACCATATCCTTGGCTCCACGTGTCTCATGCTTGCCTCCCCACTTGTCGAACCATCCGCTCCAGAACTCCGAGCACATCTTGGGAGCATCGGGACGCAGTTCGCCAAGACGACGGAACTCGTTGTCGATGTTGGCACCCGTGCCGAAGTTCATAGTCCAGATGAGATCATCGAGACCATTGTTGGTGAAGTTGCTCGACCAGTCGCATTGGAACAACTGAACCTTGTCGAAACCGACTTCGCGCAAGGCATCACGCACAGCACTCACGTAAGGCTTGTCGACACCATACGAACCATATTCATTCTCGACCTGCACCATGATGATGGGGCCTCCCTTGTCGATAGTGAGATCGGCGACCTGCTCGGCCACCTTCGACTCGAAGATCTTCAGGCGCTCCATAAAATAGGGGTCGAGTTCACGCAGACGGATGTCCTTCTTCTTGAGCAGCCACCATGGCAGGCCACCCATCTCCCATTCGGCACAAACGTACGGGCCAGGACGCAAGATGATGTACATTCCGTTCTTCTGGGCCAACTGAATAAAAGCGCGAAGGTCGTTGTTCTCGGTGAAGTCGAACACTCCTTCCTGTTGTTCATGGATGTTCCAGAAAACATAGAGGCACAGCGTGTTCATGCCAAGTGCCTTGCACATCTGAATACGATGTTCCCAATAGGGACGAGGGATGCGAGGATAATGAACCTCGGCAGCCTTGACAACAAATGGTTCTCCATTGAGGAGGAAGGTTCCCTTGCCGGCCTCGAAGGTGCCAGGTGTAGCCTGCTCCATCTTGGGGGCAGATGCAGCTTCGGCCGATATAGCAGATCCAAGCAGACCTGCAACAAGCAGCAATGATATGATAACGTTTTTCATTCTAAGAAGGTTATTGGTTCTTGTTTTATGGTGCAAAAATACTATTATTTGTTGATATTTCCAAATTATCGGTGATTATTTTAACTTTTTTATTTGCAATACTAAGAAAAATCGCAATCTTTGTGAGTTATGAATAATCCAATTACAACTAAATTTCTTGGCCATCGGCAAGATTTCATACCGATTTCTTGCTTTTGTCAAAAAATAGCACTTACTTTGCAGCACGGTTGATTCAAAAAAATTGTCATATCCTAAAAGACCAAATCGAATGATTGAAATACGTCCAGCAACATTGGAAGATTGCCTGTTTGTAGCACGCTGCATCGGCATGGCTCTTCACGTTGAGCTGTCGGAAGAGCGGCTTCCTGGGGTTGCTTCAATTTGTGCACGGGAAGACGTGCTCTATAGTTACCGACATGCCCTCATTGCCTGGGAAGACGACAAGCCACTGGGACTTTGTCTGGCCTACGATGGGAATAACTATCATGAAATCCGACAGAGGACATTTGCACTCTTTGCCGCACTCGATGACGAACCAAATGATGACATGGACCTCGAACATGCTGAAGACGAGACACAGGCCGGCGAATATTACATCGATTCTTTGGCCGTCCTGCCCGAATACCGCCGGCGTGGCATCGCACGGCAACTGATGCAGGCACAAATAGAACGGGGCCGACAGCTGGGCTTCACGCATTTCACCCTGCTTGTCGATCCCGTCAATCCGAATGCCCAAGGACTATACTCCCAACTCGGCTTCCAATATGAATCAGATTGCTATGCGTTTGGGCAGAAGTTTTGGAAGTGGGGAATGAATTTGTGATTTCCTTTCTCTATTTCGTAATAAAAATAACACGACCGTCTTGACATTTGAAAGTGCGGCTTAAATCATTGGTGATTCTTCGACCATGCAGGTCGTAAGTATGGAGGATTGAACCATGAGGATTTGCATCGGGAAGAATTTTCTCGATGCCTTCTTCTGCAATGGGTAAGAAGCGACGCTCATACTCGGTAGAGGCGAGGATGAATGCACCGAAGACCTTACCTTCGGTCTGTGGATTATCGATACTCGTCACGCTTACGTCGCTGCCCAGAAGATAATAGGCAGCAGAACCATCGCGTCGAGCCGAACCTCCCAAACCTGCCGAACGACAACAACTGATGAGGTGAACGTCATCTGAATTCTTCGTGTTTTTTACCAGAAACTGTTCAATGATTCCTTGATATGCCTTCTTTGCCACATCGGTATAATCTTCGTCAAAGAAGCCGAGGCGCATACCTTTGAGATAGGCTGCAGTGAAGATACATGTAGCCGAAGACTCCAGGTAATTATAGGTCTTCGGATAGGGCCAACCCTGGTAACTGTCGGCATAGAACGAGCCATCGTGTCCCAAGAGCTGATACCAACAACCAGTCGCAGGGTCTTGCCGCGCTGCCAAGCCTGCAGCCAATTTGTTGAGCTGGGTACGCAGTTTTTCTCGAAGTTCATCATCCGCCTCTTCGCCTTTAGCTGTTGCGGATATCTCCAATTGCTCCAGCACATCGACAAGCGCCAGGAAATACCATCCGCAAGCACGTCCCCAATATTCGGCCGAATGATAGATGCCTTCGGCTGCCGACAAGCCCTGCCAGTCTCGTGAATAAGAGTCACCGGGTGTGGCAGTCATAGCGTGATAGAGCAGTTTTTCCTCGTCATTCCAAAGATAATTCCAGCAGATGTCAAATTGTCGGACAATCAGTTCGGCATCGTTGGTGCCATCGATACCATATCCGTAATTGTTCAGTTGTGCCAACAAAGCTGGCCCCATATATTGCCCATCAAGCCACATCTGATTGACATAGCTTTTCTTATGGAACCACCCACCTGCAGCACCTTCGAGTGTCGATGCTGTTATCGAATAGCGATTGTTGTGGTCGGAAAGACCTTTGACGGCTGTCTCCATAGCAAAAAGAGCATTCGATGCCGTCGTTTCGTTTTCGAAAGCCTTGCCTTCGGAAGTCAGTTCATAGAGCCCAAAGTACATCTTCGTGGCATTCAAGTCGTCAAGACTGCCACCTGCCGAGGGAACACCATTCAAAAAAGTATTTCCATACCACTCCACGCTATAGAACCAGGGACGAGCCCACGACTGCGTCTGATAATAATCAACCGCCTCGATAAGCGCTTTTGCCACAAGTCCTGGCACATAATCGAACTTCACCTTCGAACCACCCTTGGGTGCGCTGACCACAGCACCATCCTCGGTGTAAGTCTGGAAGCCCATTTGATTCTTATTGGCATAGAAATCGTTGAGCCGAGCATCGATGACGAGGCGGGAATAGCGCTGCGTGCTGTCGAACGAGACATGCTCGTAAGAAGCAGCATCGGCACCTGCGCAACACGATGCGCAGATGCCGATGAGTAGTATGGACTGAAATGAAAGCCTTTGGCTCATTACCTTTCGAACCTTTCGCTTCCCTCGGACGCGACCAACGGGAGCAACTTTTCAGAACCCTTCTTAACCTTCAATCAGGCACTTGCCCGTCATCTCCTTAGGCTGTGGGATGCCCATAATCTTGAGGATGGTGGGAGCCACGTCGCAGAGCTGGCCATCAGCAATCTTCACGCCCTTGTTCTTGCTGATATATACGCAAGGAACGGGGTTGAGCGAGTGGGCTGTGTTGGGAGTTCCGTCAGGATTGATGGCGTAGTCACAGTTGCCATGGTCGGCAATGATGAGCACCTCATAGTCGCAAGCCTTGGCAGCCTCAACTACATCGTGGCAGCAGAGATTGATGGTCTCGACAGCCTTCTGGATGGCTGGATAGACACCTGTGTGACCTACCATGTCGCCATTGGCGAAGTTGCAGGCAATGAAGTCGTACTGCTGCGTCTTGATAGCATCGACGAGCTTGTCCTTCACGATGAGGGCAGACATCTCGGGCTGCAGATCGTAGGTAGCAACCTTGGGTGAAGGAACGAGGCAACGATCCTCACCGGCATACTCTGCCTCACGACCACCGTTGAAGAAGAAGGTCACGTGGGCATACTTCTCGGTCTCGGCGATACGGAGCTGCTTGAGACCTGCGTTGCTGACGATTTCGCCCAGCGTCATCTCGACATTCTCCTTCGGGAAGAGGATGTGCAGACCCTTGAACTTGGCATCGTAGGGAGTCATGCAGCAATAGTAGAGCGGGATGGTCTTCATGCCCTGCTCTGGCATATCCTCCTGGGTAAGCACCGAAGTAATCTCCTTTGCGCGGTCATTACGATAGTTGAAGAAGATGACGGTGTCGCCTGGCTGGATGGTACCCACAGCCTTGCCGTCGCGTGCCAATACGCATGGCTCAACGAACTCGTCGGTCACACCATTATCATACGAAGCCTGCATGCCTTCAACAGGATCGGCATACTGACTGCCCACACCAGCGGTAAGCTGATCATAAGCACGCTTGATGCGGTCCCAGCGCTTGTCGCGGTCCATGGCATAGAAACGTCCGGTGATGGAAGCGATTTCGCCACAACCTACCTTGTCGCAGTGATCCTTGACGGTCTGGATGAAACCGATACCCGAGTGTGGGTCGGTGTCACGACCATCCATAAAGCAATGGAGGAAAGTCCTGCCTTCGAGGCCATATGCCTTGGCAAGGTCAACAAGTTTCAAAAGGTGAGCGAGGCTCGAATGTACGCCACCGGTCGAAGTAAGACCCATGAAGTGGATGCTGCCACCCTTCTTGGCATTCTCGAAGGCGCCTACAACTTCAGGATTCTTGGCGATGGAGCCATCTTCGCAGGCCATGTTGATCTTCACAAGGTCCTGATATACGACACGACCGCCGCCGATGTTCATATGACCCACTTCCGAGTTACCCATTTGTCCAGCAGGCAGGCCCACGTTGAGACCGTCGGTGCGGAGCTGTGAATGAGGATAATCGGCAAGAAGAGAATCCCAATATGGAGTCGGGGTGCTGGCGATGGCATCAGACTTCGAACCGTCACCGATTCCCCAGCCATCGAGGATGAGCAAAAGTGCTTTTTTTGACATAATATTCAAATAACAATTAATAATTAATAATTAACAATTAGGAGTTTTGACGAATTCCCCTATTGGGGAAATGTGCTGCAAATGTAGTTTATTTCAGCCAAAACACCAAATATCAATGGCATTTTTTTATAGCTATATATATAAATAATGTACGGGTGCAAAGTGGGGTTGCTTATTTGCCTCCAAGCCAAGCTCCAAGCAGCACAGCCCCCAAGCCCAGCACCAAGGTCAAAAGGAAGTATGCCGCGAAAAGTCCGGGATGTCCTCCTCGCAACAAGTCGATGCCCTCGCTCGAAAAAGTGGAGAAGGTTGTAAATCCTCCACACAACCCCGTGGTGAGGAAAAGACGCACCTCCGGACTCATTCCCGTCCGCTCCGAAATGCTATAAAATAAGCCAATCAACAAACATCCCAACACATTGGCCACCATAGTGGGCCATGGGAAAATGGTTTGCCCCAATGTGCTTATAGGATTGAGGCTAAGATGCGTCTGAATAAGCTTGACGCCATAACGAAGCACCGAACCGATACCTCCACCCAGAAAAACAAACAATAATTCACGCATAGATTATATTTTTTCTTCACGCGCCTTGCGCACATACTCCGTAGGAGTCATACCGAACTGTTGTTTGAAACAACGACTGAAATAGAACGGGTCGCTGATGCCCACCTGGTAGGCGACAGCCTGTACTGTAAGCCGACCCTCGGTGAGCAACGCAGCTGCACGCTTCATACGACGGATGCGCAGATACTCCTTGGGCGAAAAGCCCGTCACCCCCTTCACCTTGCGGAAGAAGATGGTGCGTCCCAACGCCATCTCACCAGCAAAGTCATCTGCTCCGAAGTCTGCATCCGAAATATGCTTGTCGATCACCGCATCGAGTTTGTCGAGGAATTCGCGATCAAGTTCACTTGTCGTAATCATTGTCGGCTGCAAACTCTTGTCGGCGCTGAACTTCTCCTTCAACCGACTGCGCTGGTTCATCAGATTGATGATGGTAGCAAGCAGAAGCTGCGTACTGAAAGGCTTGGTGATATAGGCATCTACACCAGCCTGCAAACCCTTGATCTTGCTTGTCGTACTGTCGAGGGCTGTCAACGCCACGATCGGAATATGGCTGGTATTGAAGTTCTGACGCAAAAGCTGTATCACCTCAATGCCCGAAATGTCAGGCATCATAATGTCAGTAATCACCAAGTCGTATCCGTCTTCTGCACTTTCAATCTTTGCCAATCCTTCCCGACCATCCTTTGCTGTATCGACATTGAAATAGCGCATCAATTCGGTCTTCACAAATTCGCACAAGTCTTCGTTATCCTCGATGAGCAGCACATGCTGGCTATTGATAGGGGCAATCAATGTCGGCAACTCGACATTTGCCGGCTCCGGTTCGGCAAGCAAAGCGTCGGAAGCAAGATAATCCTCTTTCGAATAGTTTTCTTCTCCCAAGGGCAAAGTGACCGTGAAAACCGATCCACCTATCGGATTAGGACTATACCTGATGGCGCCATGATGCACTTCGACAAGGGCGGCACACAGATTGAGACCGATGCCCATACTGCCACTAAGGTAATGACTGCGGTTGAAACGTTCGAAGAGATGGCTGCGTTGTTCTTCGGGAACACCCACACCATCGTCAACGACACGTATCGTCAATTCATTGACCGGTGCCGGATGGGCTCGCACTTCCAACAATATATGACCACCTTCGGGAGTGTATTTGATGGCATTCGAAAGCAGGTTGTAGATCACCTTGTCGATGCATGAACGATCGAAATAACCCATAAAGGCATCGGGCTGTGTGGTAATCCTATAATCAAGATGCTTTTGCTCGGCCACGTCATAGAACGAATCGAAGAGTTCGCGCAGCAGACCCATGATGTCCATCTTCTCCAATCGCAGGCTCATCACGTTGTTCTCCATTCGACGGAATTCCAGCAACTGGTTGATCAGATGCATCAATCGGTCGGAATTGTGTTCCAACAACGTCATCGGCTGCTCCAAGGCATCGGGCAACTGACGACTCTCGCGAATGCGCTCCAATGCGCCACGAATCAGCGTAAGCGGCGTACGGAATTCGTGGCTCACATTGGTGAAAAACACCAGCTTGGCCTCATTCAGTTGCTCCTGCATACGGATATGCTGACGCAAGCGCATACGATCACGTATCTGGCTGTAGGCAAACCAAGCTGCACCTGCCAGGAGCAAGGTCCAAAGACAGATGGCCCATCCGCGCAGATACCATGGCCATGCAATGTTGAACGAGACGTCTATCGGATCGCTCCAATGCCCGGTCTCGTTGACAGCACGCACCAAAAGCGAATAATGCCCGGGGCCGAGATGTTTAAGATCAAGTCTGCCGACGGGAGATAAAGGACTCCACTCATCACTTCCCAGACGATAGCTGTAACGTATCGCCATAGGACGAATATTATATAGTCAAACGTAGTGAAGTTGACGCTCATATTGCGACCATCGACCTCCTGCCCGACCACGTGCACCACAGGCTTCTTGCCTTCTCGATTGTTGATGCTCTCTGTGTCGATGATTACAGTTCCTCTGTTGCTACCAAAGACTATCTGTCCATTTGGCAACATACTACTGCTACCCTCGCTGAAAACATTGCCGCTCATGACAGGCGATGGGGTAAAACTCTCCTCCAATCGATTATCCACAGGGTCAAAACGAGAGAGCCCAAGTTCCGTCGATATCCAGATCTTGCCGAAACGATCTTCGCCGAAACACTGCACCATATCGTTGCACAATCCCTCTCCACTGCCAAAATGTTCGAATCGAAGCGTTCTATAACCTTCTTTCGATTCGGGCACCTGCGTGATGGCAAAGCCACTGCCTAATTCCGAGATAAAGACCTGACCATGCCTTGTGACAAACAGACTGCGCACCTCGTTGCTTTTCAATTGACCATCTTCGGCCGTCATTCTGATGATGCCGTCCTCCCCTTCGTCCAGATGTTCAGGGTCGAAAACCACCACGCCATGACTGGTACCAGCCCAAATCATCCCGTTGGCATCCTGAGCCAACGAACGCACACGGCGTTCTCCATAACTTCCCTGGAAGAATCGGTCGAACTCAACCTTTTCGGCCCTCCAATCTCGGGCTCGACAAAGGCCGCCACCCAAAGTTCCCACCCAAAGGGTTTCTTTCCGGTCGAAGAAGACTGAATAGATGTCATTATCTGACAAAGAAGAATCATCGTCGGTATTATGGTGCAAATATCTGCCTTCATGCCAGATGCCCGACCCTCGCGTGCCCAGCCAGAAGCCACCCTCAGGGTCCTGCGTGATGCAATAGACATTGTCATCCATATGAAGAGTGCGCCGCTTGTTCAATGCGGAGTCATACCAAGCCACGCCATGTTGCTTGTCGGCTATCGCCAAAAGGTCGGCTTGCTCATCATAATAGACAGCACGTACCGCTTCGGCTTCTGTGCCAAGAGAATGTTTGTTGCCCGAAGGATAGACGAATTGGAAACCCTTCTCTTCGGAGGCCTGCAGTTGAGTGATTCCCATCAATTCATAACCCAACCAAAGAGAGCCGGTACGGTCCTCCATGATTGAGATGATGTTATTGCCTGCAAGAAGGGATGTGGGATTCTGCTCTTCACACACGAAGTGCTCCAGATGGCTTGTCTCTGGGTCAAGGATGAAGAGGCCGTTGCCTGTCGTGGCAATGGCTATCAGACCCTTGCTGGTGTAGCATATTCGGAAAATGGAACTACTTCCGTACGATATCCGGTCGTCGATGACCTGAGGAAGCGTAAACTCCTTGTTCTCCTTCACCATGACAAACCGCAGATCACCATCGTCTTCCAGTCGCCACAAGTTACCATTGTCATCCCTGATGTCACTGGCCACATAGTCGGCTCGAGTCTTTCTGCGAGTTTCGATGATGCTGTCGGCTACCGTCGCATTCTTGGGGGAAAAGATTGTATGGCCAGTCTGCTTGTCCAAACAATAGTAACCGCCCTGGATGGTGGTGATAAGGATGTGATGCTCTTCGTCTTCCTTCACCTCCTTGATGCGCAGGTCTTCGATGCCTGCTTCCTGACGGTAGTTCCGGAAGGTATAACCATCATATCGGCTCAAGCCGTTGTTGGTGCTGAACCAAAGGTATCCTTCTTCGTCCTGGAAGATATGGCGCACAGTATTGGCTGCAAGGCCGTCGGCGGTTGTGAGGTGACGGCTTTGCAGCACATGTTCTGCCCTAAGGCCGGAGCAGAAGCAAAGTATAATGGTGAAAAATGAAAATATTTTCACAAAAAATTTGGAGGTATGGAATAATATGCGTATCTTTGCAGTACCAACAGAGAATAGCACGAAAACAAACTATCAAAAAAATATAGATATGTCTGAAATCGAACTTAACAAATGGTACACCTCCCTTACAATCGCCGACAAGGAGGCCATCACTGGGAAAAAGTATCCTGCATGCTCCAAGGTATGGAACGAATGGACCCTCGAACAGCGCACTGAGGCCAAGGAAAAGAGCAGCATCTTGCGCGGCAGGCGAATCAAGGAGAATCCGATGGGACATGATTTTTGAATCAGCCCATTTATCCCCCTATTCAAGATAGGGGGATTTTTTTATCCTTTTCTGGCTTTCTTTCTTTTCTGAACGCCTTCCTTCACGGGCTTGATGTAACCGCGAATATCAAGCTTGTTGGAAGGATGGTCGAAATAACGCTCCACGGAGAAAAGGTCCTCGATCACCATGAAGTCGCCCTGGTCAGGACACTTGCGCAGCAGGTCCTTCAGTTCCACAGCTTTGCTGAAATCGAGCTGCGAGACCCTGTTGTTGTGCGAATCAATCAGTTGGGCATGAATGTTGAACTTGCCATCCGGGAAACTCGAGGGCACCAGCCAAACGTCATACATGCACTCGATGTTATCCACCGGGAAGTCGAAAGGCACATTGTTCCTCACCAGTCCCACCGATGCTATATAGTAATGGTGGTCGTTCTCGACAGGGACGCCGAGAGTCTCCAGTTCCAGACGGGAGAGACGAGTGACCGTACACATGCGGACGAAATAATATTTCGAAAGGTCACCACTGAAAAGATAAGGAATCTTCTGGGGTTCCTGCTTGGGCACAAAGACACTGTCGGCCGAAGCTTCTTCCATGTTGTCGGCTGTGGGTTGGTCGCCATTGTCTGGATTGCCCTGTTTGCAGCCAGCAAACAGCAGCAGGCTGCAAATAGCGGACAAGATTGTTAATCTATACATTGTATTCTATTTAAATATGCGTTGTGCAAGGTTATACAGGTCGGCGCGCCAGGTGCCCCAGCTGTGACCTTCCTGGGCATTCTCTTCATAGAGATACTTCACGCCAGCCTTATCGAGCTCCTTGCGCGTATTCTCGCAGTTGCGATAGGCAATGTCCGAAGGTCCGCCCTGGGTGAAGACGAGCACCTTGAAACTCTTGTTCATTCTGGCGGCATTCTCGGCCACCTTCAGACGTGCTGCTTCCTTGGCAGGTTCGGCCATCGGGCTGAAACTGCTGCTAAGTACCCACACGTAGGAGAAGATATCAATGTTCTGGAAAGCAGTCTCCATCGTCTCCATGCCGCCCATCGAAAGACCGGCGATGGCACGATGATCCTTGTCGGTAAGAACGCGGTAGTTGCTTTCGATGAAGGGGATGATGTCGGTGATCATATCCTTGGCAAACGGAGCCACCTCGTCCTGCACATTCGGTCCGGCAATGGTACCGTTGGGCATCACCACAATCATCGGCTTGATCTTGCCCTCAGCCAGAAGGTTGTCGAGGATGTTGCCGGCAGCTCCCGCATTGGGCCAACTGGTGTCAGTGTCGCCTCCACCATGGATCAGGTAGAGCACGGGCAGTTTTTCCTTGCCCTTTTCATAGCCCGCCGGAGTCCACACGCGCATGGTGCGCGTCTCGCCGATGGTCCTCGATTCATAAGTGCGCACAGCCATGGCTCCATGCGGGATGTCCTTGCGATAGGCAAAGAACTCCTTGCCCGTAGGGGCAACGGTAGCGACGGCGGTAAGTTCGGTGGTAGCCGGAGCCTTGGGATCATAGACGGGCAAGCCATCCACTACAAAGTGATAACGATAGACACCCGGCTTGACGTTGGGCACCTCGATGGTCCACACGCCGTCTTTTTGTTCCTTCGCCTCAATCTTTTGTCCCCACGGCATGGCATCGCCAGCAAGCGTAACGATATGCGCCTTGGGTGCATAGATGCTATAAACCACATTGCCGTTGTCGAGCACGCGCACCGACTGCAATGTGTCATTGGGAGTGGGTTTGCGAAGCCACTGCGCCGAAACGGCAAGGCAGCAACTCATCAAAAAAACAAGTGATAATAGGAATTGTTTCATAATAATATATTTAAAGGTGTTAGAAAAAATTACAGGATTGGAGCGGCCAGACGGCAGACGCTTTCCTTGAGGCGCTGCCAACGGGAGCGACGACGCCATTCGTTCTTCTTGATCTCATGGCAATAGCGGAGGTCATCGAGGAAGGTCTGGCGTTGTTGTTGTGCAGTCTCGGCATCGTAGATGAAGGCGGTGACTTCGAACGACTGACTGATGCTGCGGTGGTCGATGTTGACGCTGCCCACGGTGCAAATCCGGTCGTCGGCCACGATGGTCTTGGAGTGCAGGTAACCGTTGTCGTAGAAGAAGACACGAACGCCTGCGTCGAGCATCTGCTCGATATACCAGCGCGAAGCATAGATGACCACCCAGCCCTTGTCGGGATAGGTAGGAATCATGACGCGCACATCGACACCCGAGAAGGCGGCGGCATAGAGCGCTTTGCGGATGGCCTCAGAGGGCACAAGGTAGGGCGACTGGAGATAGACGTAACGCGTGGCCGTGTAAAGGATCTGGGAGTAGGAAAGGTCCATTATGCGGAACTTGGCAGTCGGGTTGGACGTCACCACCTGCATCAGCAGATTGCCTGCCTTGGGCTGGGGAGGATAGTATGCCTTGTCGTGCACCCATTTGTCGCTTGCGAACTGCCAGTCGGTAAGGAAGGTGGTCTGGAGTTCGGTTACCGCCGGTCCCTCGATGCGCAGATGGGTGTCGCGCCAAACGCCGCCACGGATGCCCTTCAAGTAACGTTCGGCCAGGTTCATACCGCCAGCATAGCCCACTACGCCATCGACGACGAGCACCTTGCGGTGGTTGCGGTAGTTGGAGAAAGGCGAAAGGTGGGGAAAGAGGGGACTGAAAGCCTCGACCTGGACACCACCCTCCTTCATCCGACGGAAGAAACTGCGCGGCACACCGATACAGGCGGCGGCATCGTACATCAGTCGCACCTCGACGCCCTGACGCACCTTGTCGATGAGGATGTCGGCAAAGGCATCGCCTACGATATCGTGCTCGATCATAAAGAACATGATGTGGACGTGATGACGAGCAGCAAGGATGTCCTCCTTCATTGCCTCGAACATGTCGCCACAGACCGTGAAGACGCGGATGCTGTTGCCCCCGACGAGATCGGCACGGTTGTTGTTTTCGAGCATCTTGATGAGGCGTGTCCAGCCCTCCCCTTCCTCAGCAGGGTGGGAAGTGCGATAGGCCGCAGTATGGGACTTTAATTCGGCAAGACGTTCGCGACTGATGAGCGGACGCAGCATCGCAGGCACGCCAAAGAAATAATAGAGCAAAATAAGCGCAAAAATGATGACCACTATGTTCAGCCAAATCGGTAATGTCATGGCGCAAAGATAGGGAGTTTTAAGGATTAAAGCAAAATTTTGGACCCTTTTTTTGTTTATTTCCCGCAAATGACATATCTTTGCGGTGATTTCGATGTTTAGTTTCGATAAAACATCCTAACTATTCGAAAAGTATGCTGCAAGTTATATTGTTTTTCGTCGTCCTGTTTGTGGCCATCCTGGCCGACCTGTACATCTGGGACACCCATCTGCGTCAACTTGGCGTAGGCTGGCAGGTACTGCATTTTCTGCCCGTCACCATTCTGATGGTGGCCATCATCATCCTGGCCTTCCGGGGAATGAACACCCTGCTCTTCCGCATCATCTTCATCGTGCTGCTATGCGTTGTGCTGCCTCAACTGATCCTGCTCTGCTTCTGGGGAGCGGGCAAGATCTTCACCAGTGCGGCCTCAGCATTAGGAACGATAGGCCTTGTGGTGGCCTTCTGCATCTCGGCAGCCAGTTTCTACGGGCTCGTTTGGGGGTGGCGACACCTCGTGGTACGACAGCAAACCATCACGGTGCCCGACCTACCCAAAGAGTTCGACGGGTTCCGTATCGTTCAGGTGAGCGACCTGCATCTTGAAATGTTCGAGGGGCAGGAGGCGTTTATACGCTCGCTCGTCGATAGTGTGAACGCAGCACGTCCCGACCTCATCGTCTTCACAGGCGACCTGGTGTCACGCCAGAGCCGGGAGATGCTTCCCTTTATGGACATCCTTTCGCAGATGAAGGCGCCCTACGGCGTGATGTCGATCCTGGGCAACCACGATTACAGCATCTATGGACCTTTCCACGGCAGTCCGAAGGCCATCGAACACGATCTTGACCTCTTCAAGGAGTACCAGCGACAGATAGGCTGGGATCTGCTGCTCAACGAGCATCGCTTCATCAGGCGTGACAGCGCACAGATAGCCGTCATCGGTGTCGAGAACGAAGGCAAGTCGGGCAAGGTGCGACGTGCTGACCTGCCACGAGCCATCGAGGGCGTACCCGACAGCTGCTTCAAACTTCTGCTCACCCACGACCCCTGGCATTGGCGCCACGAGGTGACGAGAACCACCAACATCCAGCTCACCCTTTCGGGTCACACCCATGCTGCACATTTCCGCATTGGCGACGTCTCGCCCTCGCGACTGGTCTATTCGGAGTGGCGCGGTCTCTATCGCAAGGGTTCGCAGCAACTGTTCATTTCTTCCGGCATTGGCGGTATGCTCGCCTTCCGCCTTGGTGCCTGGCCCGAAATCAATGTCCTGACGCTTCGAAGGGAGCAGTAAAAAATTAATAAAACCCTATAACAACCATGACACTTTTGCTAACCCTTCTTTTGGCCCTTCTTAACCCCTCAGAACCTTTCAGAGCCCCTCAGAACCTTTCAGAATCCCTCGAACCGAGCTCTGCTCGTACCCCTGCAGAAGAGCGCCTCTTCCGCTCGGAGGCGGTCGAGAGGCAGATTGCCGAGATTGTAGCCCAGCTCACCAACCCGAAGTTGGCACAGATGTTCGCGGCCTGTTATCCCAATACGCTCGACACCACCGTCCACTTTGAGGAGGACGAGGACGGGACACCCGACACCTTTGTCTATACGGGCGACATCCACGCGATGTGGTTGCGCGACAGTGGCGCACAGGTCTGGCCCTACGTGCAGCTTGCTGGCGAGGACGAGGCATTACGTCGGATGCTTGCCGGGGTAATCCTGCGCCAATGGAAGTGCATCAACTGCGACCCTTATGCCAATGCCTTCAACCGAGAACCAAATCCCGACGGACCGTGGATGAAGGACACAGGCATGCATCCCGAACTGCACGAACGCAAGTACGAGATCGACTCGTCGTGCTATCCCATCCGCCTTGCCTACCATTACTGGCAGGTGACAGGCGACACGTCGGTCTTCGGCCCCGAGTGGATCGAGGCCATCGGGAACATCCTGCACGTCTTCACCGAACAGCAGCGACGCGAGGGACGCGGCAGCTACCGTTTCCTGCGTTCCAGCAACCGTGCACTCGACACGATGAACAACGAGGGTTGGGGTGCCCCTGTGCGTCCCTGCGGCCTCATCGCCAGCGCCTTCCGACCCAGCGACGACGCCACGACGCTGCTCTTCCTTGTGCCCAGCAACTTTATGGCCGTCAGCAGCCTGCGCAAAGCCGCCGAGATACTCACCACCGTCAACCATCGCGAAGATCTGGCAAGCCGCTGCAAAACCCTGGCAGACGAAGTGCATGCCGCCCTGATGGAGCACGCCATCTATGACCATCCCAAATACGGAAAGATCTACGCCTACGAGGTCGATGGCTTCGGCAACCATCTGCTCATGGACGATGCCAACGTGCCCAGCCTACTGGCCATGGCCTATCTGGGCGATGTCGCAATCGATGACCCCATCTACCAGAACACACGTCGTTTCGTCTGGAGCGACGACAACCCCTACTTCTTCCGTGGTGAGGCAGGCGAAGGCATCGGAGGTCCGCACATCGGTCACGACTACATCTGGCCCATGAGCATCATGATGCGTGCCTTCACAAGCCAGGACGATGCCGAAATCCGAGCCTGCATCGAGCAACTGATGCGCACCGATGCCGGAACGGGACGGATGCACGAGTCGTTCCACAAGAACGATGCCACGCACTTCACACGCTCGTGGTTTGCATGGGCAAATACCCTCTTCGGCGAACTGATCATCAAACTCGTCGAAGAGGGTAAACTGGGTCTGCTCAACTCGATTGAGTAGCAGATTGATGTAAAAGCGGGAACTTACTTGCGGGTAATGGTCAGCACGCCGTTGGCGCAACCGCTCGTCAGGTCGATGGTGAAGACGTAGGTGTCGCCATCGGTGAGCGTGACGTCGGGCAGCAGATAGAGGTTGCCGTCGTCGTGACCGTTGCCGTCGCCGATGCCGAAGACATCGCTCGTGGTCGAAAGGTGATAAGCCGAAGCCGAACCCTTGAACTCGGTGCCCCAGGCAGCCTGTCCGAAGAACTTGAAGTTGATGTCGGCACCGTTGAGCTGCTGGCCTACGGTAAGGGTAATCTGGTGAACCTTCTCGCTGATTGGGGTCAGACAGTAGTCATATTCCTCGCCTGTCCACCAACTCTGTACGTTCGAAGCCTTGTAGCTGGGCTTGCCCACACCATTGTTGCCGATGATCCAGATGGCGCCCGTACCGTCGGCATTAAGTTTGCCGCTCGATGTGCCATCCATCACCCAGATGCGGAATGCCAGGTTGCTGAAATCGGCCTTGATGTTATAGGTGCCGGTGATGCCCAGGAAGGTATAGGTGCCGTCGTCGTTCTTCTGGAACCAGTCGCGGTCGTAGAACCAGCGGCTCGAATTCATGATCGACTCGCCTGCAAACTCATACTGATGACCCTGCACGAGCTCGCCCTGGTAGACGTTGTCGGTCTTGGTCAGCACAATCTCGGTCGAAGCATTTGGGTCAGACTCCGTGGGACCATACGCGTAGGTCAGCACATTGAAGCTGACGTTATTTGCCCCCTTGTTACCATTGAAGGTGATGGCATCGGTGATGCCTTCGCTGATGTCGTCGTTGCCCTGTCCGAAGGAGATCTCCGTACCGTTGGCACCGTCCTTTGGAGCCACGAAGTAGCCTTTGAACGAACGATTGGAACTCGTGTAGCTGCCTGCAAAGAGATACGGGTTGGAAGCGTCGGGCAAAAGGGTGACGGGGCTGCCCACCGAGGGCACAAACGTCAGATATTCGTAATGGGGGCGGGTAAGCGGAAGGTCAATCACCTGCTCGGTCTTCGCCAGGCGGATGTTCTGCAAGACGAGGCGGATCTGTGCAGCTCCATCGGGCACAGCCTTATAGAGCGGGGCATAGAGCCTAACGCCGTAGGTGCCGTCGGTGCGCGTACGGATGGTCTGTGTCGAAACCTGCTGACCACTGTATTCCAGGTAAGCCTTCAACGTCGAGAGTCCTACGCCCTCAGCATCCGAACATGCCACCGAAAAGAAGATGCTGTCGCCATAATGTGCCGACGGTACAAGGTCGCTTACCAGCAGGACGGGCTGACCTACGGCATTGTCGTCGTCATCGTCGCAGCTGGCGGTGGTCAGGATGGTTGTCATGACCAACATTGTTGCCAAGGCTGCCATGGGGGAATGGAATAGGTATTTCATATCAACCAAAAATTTACTTGTTCCACTTCACCGAAGATACACCTCCTGCGGGGACATTGACGCGCACATAACTGCTGCCATCGCCCACATTGATGGTCTTGTCCTCATCGCCCGTGTTGAGGATCACGGCGCCATAGGTTCCATCGGGATTGAGGAAGCAGGCGCTGATGATGTTCTGGCTGGCGATGTTGCGGCTTGTGCCCAGGCGGACAGCACCCGTGGCAGCTGCCACACTCATATGGGCAATGATGTAGTAATGCGAGTTGCGGGTGTAGGTGCGGTAGTTCGAAGGATCGATGTCGATGGCACCGAAGCAGGTCTGGCAACCTCCGTCGAGGTTCGGACCCATGTTGGTGTCGAGCATGAAGTTCCAGACGATGACGGCCTTGCACATGCGGTTGACCGTACCCAGGGCCACATTCTTCATATCGGCCATCAGGCGGGTAGCGAGGTTGCGACCGTCGTTCCAGGTGCCGATGGAGCTCTCGGAGAAGATCAGCGCCTTCTGAGGAGCCTTCGTGTAGATGTCGACGAGCTCGTCGCTTGTTCCGCCGTAGTCATGATAGGCTGCGCCAGCCACCAGTTCAGAACCTTCGTAATCCTCGCCGAGGGTGTTGTAGATCTTCACCGGATAGTCGTCCTGATCGCCCACGTTGTCGTAGTTGTAGTTGTGGTCGAAGACGTAGATCTGCGTCTGCAGGCCGGCACGCTTGAAGGCACGGGCCATGCTCTTCACCAGCTGAGCCTCTTCGGCCCAAGGCATATAGCACGAGGCGCAGTTGGCATGGTTCAAAGGCTCGTTCTGGGGAGTTACAGCATGGATGCGGATGCCTTCGCCCTGGAAAGCCTGGATGAACTTGACGAAATACTCGGCGTAGGTGTCGTAGTGGAGGGGGCTGAGGTGACCGTCGGTCCACGAGTCGTAAGGACGCATATTGGTCAGATTGTCGACCTTCATCCACTTGGGGGGAGTCCAGGGGCTGCCGATGATCTTGAGGTCGGGATTGATGGCAAGGATCTCCTTGAGGATGGGGATCACGTAGTTGACTTCATCGTTGAAGAGGGCGAAATGCTCGAGGCCCTCCACGTCGCACAGCGAATACTCGGTGCTCGAGAAGTCGTTGCAGCCGATCGAGATGCGGCAGTAGCTCACGCCGTAGCCCGAAGTGGTCGAGAAGGTGCGCGTCAGGAGGTCGTTGCGGTCCTCGGGAGTCATCTTCAAAAGGTTGTAACACGAAGAATAGGTGATGCCGTAGCCGAACCCGTCGATTGACTGTTGCGTCTGGCTGGGATCGAGCTGGATAGTGAGGGGCGAAAGGCTTTGTCCGCTCACCACATCGGCAATCTCTTCGTAGAGACTGTAGGCACCGTCGGATGTCGTGGTGAAGACCACAGCCTTGCCCGAAGTGGGCTTACCCGTCGGATATGGCTCGGTCATATCGTCGACTACCGTCTCGGAATTGTTGCTGCAGGCAGAGAGGCAGGCAGCAAGAAGTATGCTGATCATGTTTGTCATTCTGTTCATAAGTATATCTTACTGAAATTAACCTAACAATCAATATCCTGGATTCTGTACTAAGTTGGCATTCTGGTCGAGGGCAGTCTGCGGGATGGGCAGCAGGTACGAATTGGCGTCGAAAGGCTTCTTCTGTGCCAGGCGGCCGTTGTCGCGGGCATAGACTGCATTCATCACCTCTTCGACCATGCCGTTGCGGCAGAGGTCGTACCAGCGCTCACCCTCCATGGCAAGCTCGAGGCGGCGTTCATGAATCACCGCACGAATCATGGCCTCCTGGCTGGAAGTCTTGTCGCCCGAGAGAGGAGCAAGACCTACGCGGGCACGAATCTGGTTGACCAGTTCGGCAGCCTTTGCGAGGTTACCCGTATAGGCATAAGCTTCGGCCTCGATGAGGATGATGTCGGCAAGGCGGCACTTGTAGATGTTGTTGTAGCCCGAACGCAGCTTGTACATGAAAGCATAGTTGGATGCAGGATAGTAGTTGCTCCAGGTGCACGATTCGAAGTGAACGGTCTGGTCGAGACGGATCTGGTCGCCTTCGCGCTCAAAGTCGCTGACAAGGTCACGCGAGGGAGTCACCCACTTTGCCCAGGTGAAGTAGTAGTCGGGGTTCTCGAGACAGCGTCCGAACATCCACGATGCCCATGTGCCGGCACCCACGCTCCAATGCAGTTCGAGGATACCCTCCGACGTGTTGCGCTTCACGCAGTCACCATTGTCGAAGCCCCACAAAGTCTCGTAGTTGGGTTCGAGGGCCAGTCCTGCGGTACCGATCACCTTGTCGGCATATTCGATGACCTTGGCGTGATTCTGTGGCGTACGTTCGGCATAGACCTTGGCGAGGTAAGCCTGGGCCACCGTTTTGGTCATGATGGTACGGTCGCCTACAGAAAACTCAGGAGCATACTGGGCACCGAACTCGAGATCGGCGATGATTTGTGCATACGACTCCTCGGGAGTGTTCTTAGGTGGGAAATAGGTGGGATAGACCTCTTCGACATTTTCGGCGGTGATGGTCTTGGCGATGGAGGTGATGATGGGGAAAGAGCCCCATTCACGGGCCATGTCGAACATCACGATGGCGCGGAAGATGCAACCCTGTGCCTTCAGCTGGTTGTATTCGGTCTGGGTGACCTGTCCGTTGTCGAGCAGTTGGTCCAAACCATTGATCAGGACGTTCGACTGTGCGATATCTTCGAGGAAACGGGTCCAGTCGCGGCTCAATACCGAATTGCTGGCATCGATGGCATTCGACTCGTAAGGCTCCACCTCGGCACCTGTGGTACCGGCGTATGCATTGTCGGAATGTGACTCGGCAAGCAGAAGCTTATCGACATACCAATGCTCCACACGGCTGCGGAACAATTCATAGAGGTTGGTGAGCTGGTCTTCGGCAGCCTGCTTGTCCTTCAAGACGGCTGTGCTCTCTTCGGTCTGCGAACCTTCTGTGAGCTCTGTTGGAGTTGAAATGGGTTCATAATCGAGTGTGCAGGCTGTCATCAATAGCGCCATAGCGCCCAACAACCCACTCAAACCTTTCAAACCCTTCGAACCTAAAATATTATTTGTCTTCATACGGATTACGCTATTTTAGAATTCAACTTTCATACCAACAACAAACGAGCGGCACATCGGATAGGTACCCCAATCGATACCCTGTACGGCACCACTGTTGCCATACTGGTTGACCTCGGGATCCATGCCCGAATAGCTGGTGATGGTCAGGAGGTTGGTGGCACTCACGTAAGGCATCAGTCGGGTCAGGTGCAAAGGCTTGAGCACCTTGCGAGGCACATCGTAGCTCAACGAAATATCCTTCACTCGAAGGTAGGAACCATCCTCGAGGAAGTAGGTCGAGTTACGCAGGTCGAAACCAGCCTTCGGAACGTCGGTGATCTGTCCGGGCACCTGCCAGCGGTTGAGCACTTCGGTGGTCTGGTTCTTGCCGTCGTACATACCCTGGGTCTCCATCTTGCTCACGTTATACACGTCGTTGCCATAGGTTCCCTGCAGGAGGATGCTCAACGTCACGCCCTTCCAGCGGAAGGTGTTGGTCATACCATAGGTGAAGTCGGGATTCGGGTCGCCGATATAGGTGCGGTCGGAAGCGCTGACGATGCCGTCTCCGTTTACGTCGCGGTAGTTGAGTTCACCCGTCTCGGGATCGACGCCGTCGGCAATGTAACCCCAGAAGCTGCCGAGAGGCATACCGGGCGTATTGCGTACCACATATTCGTTGACGTAATCGGTGGTCATTGCGTTGTAATAAACCTGTGTCAGCATCAGACGGGTCAGCTTGTTGCGGTTGAAACTGATATTGAAATCGGTATCCCACTGGAAATTGCCGGTGAAGTTCTTCGAGCTGACGCTGAACTCCCAACCCTTGTTCTCGATGTCGCCGCCATTGTAGGTGAGGCTGGTAGCAGCTGCAGAACCTGCAGGCAGGGTGACAGTCATAAGCATGTCGGAGGTCTTCTTGTAATAATAGTCAACGGTGAAGGTCAGACGACTGCGGAGCACAGTCAGGTCAAGGCCGATGTCGGTCTGGGTGGTGGTCTCCCAAGTCAATTCAGGATTGCTCAAGGTCGATTGCGAACGGGTAGGCACGGCATTGGCATCGTGACCTTCGCCAAACCACTGGATGCGGTTGATGTTGTAGGCAGCGAGGTACGAATAGTCGCCCAGTCCGCTCTGGTTACCGGTCTGTCCCCAGCCGCCACGAATCTTGAAGTCGTCAAGCCAGTCGATGTCCTTCAGGAACTTCTCCTGCGAGAGACGCCAGGCAGCCGAGAACGAGGGGAAGTAACCCCAGCGATGACCTGGAGCGAGCTTCGACGAACCGTCGGCACGGAAGTTGGCCGTGAGCAGATAGGTGTCCTTGAGGTTGTAGCTCAGACGTCCGAAGTAGGAAAGGATAGCCCAGTCGGATGCCGAAGAACCTGTGCCTGTCCAGCTGATCTTGTTGGCGCCGTTCAGCGTCTTGATGTCGGCATCGGCATAGTTGGAACCATTGATCCAGTTGTTGCTGTATTTCGAACCTGTCCACGAGGAACCAGCCATGAAGTCAAGGCTGTGGATGCCGAACTTACGCTTGTAGTTGAGCACGTTGTCCCAAACCATTACGGTATTGATGGAACGCGAGTCATAGCCCGTACCGTAGTTGTTTCGACCATCGCCCGTCTTGATCGGGTCGAGGAAGTTCATCGTAGTGCCATGGGTGCGGTCGAAGTTGAACTGGCTGGTGAAGGTCAGGCTCTCGGGGAGCAGGGTGATGACGGCCTTGCCTGTGCCCAGGAACTTGTTCCACGAAGTCTTGTTGTCCTCGGTGCGCGAAAGGTTTTCGGCAGGCGAAGTGATGTTGACACCATAGAAATTGTTATAGTACTGGCTTGGGTTCTTGGGATCCCAGACGGGGGCATAGGTGGGCGTGTTGATGATGGAGGTGATGACGCCACCGCGATTCGAACCTGTACCCGAAATGATGCCTGTTCCCTTGAACGTATAGTCGCTATAAGCGACGCTGGCGCTGACGGTGAGCCACTTGCTGATGTCGTTGTCGATGGTGGCACGCACGTTGTAGCGGCTGAAATCGCTCTTCTTGAGCACACCATTCTCTCCCGTATAACCACCGGAGAGGTAGTAGCGAAGCTTTTCGTTGCCATTGGTCACCGAAAGCTGGTAGTCCTGGGTAAGGCCTGTGCGATAGACCTCATCCTGCCAGTCGGTACGATCCACGAGGTTGGCAGGCAGTTTCACCAGGCCAATCTCGTCCTGCAGAGCCTTGTACTGCTGGGCGTTGAGCGGAGTCTGATTGTTGCGGACGGTGTTCATGCCCACGTGTCCGTTGAAGCTCACCTTGGCGACACCTTCCTTGCCCTGCTTGGTGCTGATGATGATGACGCCATTGGCTGCACGCGAACCGTAGATGGCTGCGGAGGAGGCATCCTTGAGCACCTGGATGCTCTCGATGTCATCCGCACTCAGATAGTCGATGTCGGTAAGCGGTACTCCATCGACCACGTAGAGCGGGTTGTTCGAACCGTTGAGCGAAGTGGTACCGCGCACACGGATGGTGGGCGACGAACCAGGCTGTCCGTTGGCCTGCGTAATCTGCAAGCCTGCAGCCTTGCCCTGCATACCAGAGACTGCGCTCACGATGGGGCGGGTTTCGAGGTCCTTGGTCGATACGGTCGATACGGCTGTGGTAACATCCTTGCGCCTTACCGATCCATAACCGATTACCACTACCTCGTTCAAGTCGGTGCGCTCCTCTTCGAGCACCACCTTCATGTTTGTCTGGGCTTTCACCTCCTGAGTGGTGTAGCCGATGTACGATATTCGCAGCGTGGCTCCTTTGGAGACAGTGAGGGAGAACTTTCCGTCAATATCAGTTACAGTACCATTGCGTGTACCAACTTCAAAGACAGAGGCCCCTATGACCGACTCATCGTGCGAATCGGTCACCACACCATTCACTGTAAGATTTTGAGCTGAGAGAGCCACGGCGAACATCATGGCCACGAGCGTCGTTAGGACGCGTCGGGCCACCGATGTCCTGTGTTTCATTTTATAATATAAATAGTGTTTTATTTGATCAAAACAACCTTGCCGTCAATCACGTTCAGACCAGCCTGACGCGACTGCAGCTTACGGCCCATCACGTCGTAAACAGAGCCACGGCCTACGCTTGTCTGCAGCAGGGTGATGCCCGAAGTCTTGTCGGTGATGGTGAGCTCAGCGCTCTGCTCGTCGTCGGCGACTACGAGAACGACATGCACATTGTAGTTGTTGCCTTCCTCACCGATGGTGAAGTTGTTGTCGTTGTTGCCACGAGCGCAAGTGTAGGCGCTGCCGAAAGTGAGCTGAGTAGGAGCATCCTGGGCAAGGAAGCACTCCCAGGTCTTGTCGATGGAAACCTTGAACATCTGACCGCCGGGGAACGACTCGAGATCGGTGGTCCAGCTGCCGTCGCTCTGCTGCTCAAGGAATGCAGCGTTGCCGGTGTTCCAGCCCTGGAACGAACCTACGAGACCATACGAGTGCTCAATAGCGGTGCTGCCTTCAACAAAAAGGGTAGCGTTGCCGTCCTCAAGGATGGTGAGGGTGAACTTGCCGTTCCTCAGCACCACGCCAGCAGCGAAGCCCGTGTTGTCGCCGCCCTTGTAGAGGTTGTAAGTGTTGCCTGGCTGCATATTCATGCCGCCACCGCCAAGTGCATCGGTCCAGGAGTTGTTCTTCACAATCTTCCAGTCGCCATAGATCTCGTCAATCGAAGCGGTATAGACGCCTTCGCCCTGCGACTCGAACTTGAGAGGATTGTTCTCGAAGCTCCAGCCCTGCCAGGTGCCTACCATCATGTATTCATCGACCTTCTCGCCTGGCTCACCCACGGTGATGACCTCATCGGCCGTGATGCGGAAATAGTCGAGGGTATTGTCGGAACCGGGATAGAACTCGAACTTCACGTTGTGAAGGGTCACATTGTTGTTCTCTGCGCCGAGGTAGATGTTGTTGCCCTGGCCATCCTCAATCCACTTCAGGGTATAGTCGGTACCGGTAGCGATAGGCTCGTTGATGCCATACTGATAGGTCCAGCCATCGACAGCGGGGTTCTTGATGATCTTGAATCCCCATTGACCAGTTGTGAACTCAGCAGCAGTTGCTGCGTAGCCACCATCAGCCTCTACGAAGGTGATGCAGTTCTCGGAAAGACTCCAACTGTTGTAGTCACCAGTCACGATGTAGGTGTCCTGTGCGTTTGCCATACCAACGAGGGTAAAGGCAGACATGAGAAGCGTAAAAATTTTCTTCATAACTGTTAGATTTTAGTTAGTGTTATATATTATAGATAATGTACACGCGAGTGATTAAACAAGTCCATGATGCTGGTTTGCGCTGCAAAGATACGGCATTTTTTTGACATTTGCACATCAACAAAGGTGTTGATGTGGATAAATTAGAGGTGTAAATTTGTACAATAAACTGTTTATTAAGTCGATAAAAAATATTTATTGGCATTTAAAAGTGGATTGTAAATTATTTTTTTGAACGCCCTTTAAGCCCTATTTGGTTCATTATCGTGCCTTTATTTGCCAATTCTGCGCAACAAAATGCAGGGGAATGTGCGCAATACGGATGTCTTATGGGTAGAAATAGCGCGAAAAGTTTGGAGGCAATCTTCAGGATCTCTATCTTTGTGCATCAATCAATCCAAGAAGACCCACCGAAATGAAAACACAGAACATTATTGCCATTTGCTGGCTGCTTGTCCTGACGACGAGCGTTCACGCCTATGACCTGGATTCGATCTACGACGTTCTGGACAGGGAGATTGCCCTGGCCGATGAATATGTCGGGATGAAGGAGCAGCACCTCTCTTCGCTTCGTGAACAGATCAGGAGAAGCCGAACGCTTGAATCGAAATATGAAATGACTTTTCAACTCTACGAAGAGTACAGCTCGTACGACGATCGGATGGCGAAACGTGCCTTGGCCGAGTGCCTGGACCTGTCGCGAGAGATGGGCGATGCAGCACGCGAAGCCACTACCCTGTGCTTCCTGGCTTATCAGAATTCGCTGAGCGGATACTATTCGGAGGCTATCCACTGGCTCACAGAGATCAACGAAGAGGAGCTCGAAGGTCCTGCGGTGGGTTATTTCTACTATGCCAGCACCCATGCCTACGGCGAATTGGGCCGCTACAGCGACGACGAGACGATGAGCCAGTATTACTACGGGCTTTCCGACCGGTATCGAGACAGGTTTTTCGAAGTGGCCGATACCACCTCGACATTCTTCTACGAACGTCAGCTGCTGTATCTATTGAGTTCGCAACAGGCCGATCAAGCCGAAGCAAGATGCCAGCAATGGTCGGCGACGGTGGAGCCCGGCAGCCACGAACATGCCATCATGGCCTATTTCCGTTCGGAGTGCTGCCGCCTGCGCAACGACGAGGCAGGGAGGCGCTACTGGCTTGCCGTGTCGGCTGTTGACGACTGCCGAAATGCCGTGACCAACCAGGCTTCGCTTTGGACCCTTGCCGAACTCGTCGGAAAAGACAGCGACCTCGAACGCTCCAACCGCTACATCGAATACTCCTGGATGTGTACCACCAAGTTTGGCGGACATACACGTTCGTGGCAGGTGTCGCCCGTCATCACCACCATCAACAACAACTACCGCGACAAACTCAGCAAGAACAACCGAAACCTCAGCATCCTGCTCGGTGCCGTCAGCGTTCTGGCCGCCCTGCTGCTTGCTTCCTTCCTCTTCCTCTACAAGCGCAACAAGCTGCTCGCCGCTGCACGTAACGAATTGCGCCGCATCAACGGCAAACTCAACCACCTCAACGCCCAGCTCAACGGCTCCAACCAGCAGATGATGCAGGTCAATGCGCAACTGCACGACTCCAACCGCGTCAAGGACGAATATATCGGCCGTTTCCTCGACCTATGTTCGCGCTACATAGACAAGCTCGACGCTTATCGTCTGAAGGTCAATCGCCGCCTCAAGGCCAACCAACTGAAGGAACTGCAGCGAATGACCAGCAGCGAGGAGCTGCGCGAAACCGAGACGCGCGAACTCTTTGCCAACTTCGATGCCGCCTTCCTGCGCCTTTACCCCAACTTCGTCGAAGAGTTCAACACCCTGCTCCGTCCGGAGTTCCATCAGCAGTTAGGTCCCGACAGCGAGCTGACCACCGACATGCGCATGGCCGCACTCATCCGCCTCGGTATCGACGACTCTGCCCGCATCGCCGCATTCCTTCACCTCACCCCAAATACAATATATAATTATCGCGCGCGCATGAAGTCCCGTGCCGCCGGCAGTCGCGATGAGCTGGAGGACAAAATCCGCGAAATCGGATTGCAGAGGGAGGAATGATGTAGCATGTTGATGTTTGTACTCGCGTGTTGCAGCGTTGCAACGTTGCAGCGTTGCAGTTAGTGAGAACCATTCCCCAAAAATGCTGACGACTAATAATTTTTTATTTAAATTATTATATATTATATATTTATATATATATTTATATATATGTATATAAAATTGATGGTTTTCGATAATCATTTTTCGAACTGCAACGCTGCAACGCTGCAACGCTACAACAATCACTGATACTATAAGGACAACATAACTATCTATCAATAAGCACGTTACCATAATCAAAGATAATTATATGTGTTTTTCTTAAAAAGAATTATCATAAATTACATATGAATTATCTATGCCTGATGGGTCAAAACAGACATACATACTGAAAAATTTGCGTTAATACGCGATAATTTGTGTTGAAAAATACATATGGTTAATTCCGAATAGTTACATAACAATACAAAATATATATCATTTTACGCTTTTTTCGTTTACTTTTACGCTTTCTTCAGCCAAGAAGCCTGGTGAACGCCACTTCCTTCAGTTGCAGCAAAGAAAAAGTACTCTAACGGCCGACAGAGTACTTCCGCAATTTGCGAATGTCTATTCTTGGCCGAGATTGGTTATTCTCCATTCGGAAAAAGTACTCAAACGGCCGACAGAGTGCTTCCGCAATCTGCGGATGTCTATTCTTGGCCGAGATTGATCATCCTTCGTTCGGAAATTGTACTCCAACGGCCGACAGAGTACTTCCGCATTTTGCGAAAACCCATTCTTGGCCGAGATTGGTCATTCTCCTTTCGGAAAAAGCACTCCAACGGCCGACAGAGTACTTCCGCAATCTGCGAAAGTCCATTCTTGGCCAAGATTGGTCATTCTTCCGTCGGAAATTGTACTCCAACGGCCGACAGAGTACTTCCGCAATTTGCGAAAGACTATTCTTGGCCGAGATTGGTCAATCTTCGGTCGGAAATTGTACTCCAACGGCCGACAGAGTACTTCCGCAGCAAAGGAAAACAAAAAATCTCTGCACTTATGCTAAAAATCGTGAACGGATGATGCGTAATTGGAGAAAAATGCGTATCTTTGCGGCGCTTTTAAATATAATAAGATGTGTGTTCCGCTGAGAATGAAGGGACTTCGACTGTTGGAAAGATGAAGAAGATTTTGTACGTGCTGATGCTGGCCCTGCTGATTGGCCAGATTGCGCAGGCTGAGAGTCCGCGCAAGACGAACGCGCGCACAAGAAACACCCGGCAGACCATACAACATCAGGTTCCTCGCCCACGCGTAGCACTAGTGGTGGGTGGTGGCGGCGCGAAAGGAGCGGCTGCCATCGGAGCAATGAAGGCCGTGGAGGCTTCGGGCATCCCCATCGATATGGTGGTGGGCACATCGGCAGGAGCCATCATCACGGGGCTTTATGCCGTAGGCTACAACGCAGAACAACTCGACTCGATCTACCGTGCGCAGGACTGGATCTATCTGCTCAGCGACATGGCGTCTCCGCGCTGGAAACCTTGGAGCAAGGTGAAAGGAGTGCCTGGAATGATGCGCGGCGAACGATTCACCCAGAAGCTCGACTCGCTGCTGGGCGGACGTTGCTGCTCCTTCGACTCGCTGCCCATCCCGCTGCGTTGCGTGGCGGTGGACGTGAGGGACTTCCGCGAAGTGACACTCGACAGCGGCAACGTGGCTCAAGCCATCCGCGCCAGTATGTCGGTGCCCCTGGCATTCACAACGGTGGAACAGGACTCGATGCTGCTGGTCGATGGAGGCCTGCTGAACAACCTGCCCGTCGATGTGGCGCGAAGTATGGGTGCCGACTATGTGATTGCCATCGACCTGATGGATGCAAAACGAGCAACCCAGCAGTCGCGTGGCGAGATGCACACGCGTGGCCTTGTGTCGATTCTGGAATGGAAATACGTGCGCCCCGACCTCGACAAATACCAGGTGAACCGACGGGACGCCGATGTGCTGATTCACCCCGATGTGGAGGGTTACCATGGTGCGAGCTTTTCGGAAGACGATACGCGCCAGCTGATAGCACGCGGCGAGGAGGCTGGGCGTGCTGCGCTCGACAAACTTGCCGAGGTGAAGAAGCTCGTCGTGCCGAAAGAAGTCAAGAGAGGTTCGAAGGGCTCAAAAGGTTCGAAAGGTTTGAGTGGTTCGAAAGGTTCGAGAAGTTCGAAGGGTTCGAGAGAATCTGAACGACGTGCGCTGAAATTTGGAGACAAATAGGAGTTTTCTGTCATTTTTTCATTATTTTCTAGAAAAACGCAATTTTTGGAGTTGTGATAATATGTTCTTCGGCATATTTTCACATCTTTTAACATCTTTATGAATCATTGTGGATGTATTTGTGTTTATCTTTGCATCACGAAACGCGAACAATTACTAAAAATTCAAACCAAAAAACAACCCCCTTTGAAGTATGGCAACTGCATTAATCTTTGTAGAACTGGCCATTGTCCTCGCTTTGATCTTCATCGGAGCCAGGGTGGGTGGCATTGGCCTTGGCGTATTCGGTATGCTGGGCGTGTTCATCCTGGTCTACATCTTCGGACTTCAGCCGGGCAAGGCACCCATCGACGTGATGATGATCATCCTGGCGGTGATCGTGGCATCGGCAGCTCTGCAGGCAGCAGGAGGACTTGACTGGCTGGTAGGTCAGGCGGCGAAGTTCCTGCGCAAGCACCCCGACCACATCACCTACTATGGCCCCCTCTGCACTTGGCTCTTCTGCCTCGTTGCAGGCACAGCACACACCAGTTATTCTCTGCTCCCCATCATTTCTGAGATTGCCCAGGCCAACAAGATCCGCCCCGAGCGACCTGTAGCACTGGCCACGGTATCGGCTTCGCTGGGCATCACGGGCAGTCCCGTGTCGGCAGCTACGGCAGCCATCATCTCGCGCGACCTGCTGGGAGCACAAGGCATCGAACTGGGCACCATCATCCTGACCTGCGTTCCCGCAGGCTTCATCGCCATTCTGGTGGCTGCATTTGTGGCCAACCATTGGGGCAAGGAACTGGAAGATGACCCTGAATACCAGCGTCGAGTGCGTGAGGGTCTGATTGACCCCGAGGAGGACAAGCGCAAGGTAGAGAGTGCCGAATACAGCAGCGATCCGCGTGCCAAGCGTTCGGTTTGGGCATTCCTGTTCGGCGTTGCCCTGGTAGTGCTCTTCGGCTTCTTCCCACAGCTTCGTCCAAAGGGCGTATCGATGTCGGAGACCATCGAGATGATCATGATGAGCGATGCCATCCTTATCGTTTGGGCAGGCAAGGTGCCTTTGAAGAATGTACCCAAGGGCAGCATCTTTGCCGCCGGCATCAATGCCGTGATAGCCATCTTCGGTATCGCCTGGATGGGATCGACGTTCTACGTAGGCAATGCCGAAGCCATCAACGGCGCATTGGCCGGTATGGTCGAGTCGGCTCCGTTCCTCTTTGCCGTTGCCCTCTTCCTGATGAGCATCATGCTCTTCTCGCAGGCTGCTACCGTCACCACGCTTTATCCTGTAGGCATCGCCCTGGGTATGAACCCGATGCTGCTCGTAGCTATGTTCCCAGCCGTCAACGGCTACTTCTTCCTTCCCAACTACCCGACTGAGGTTGCTGCCCTCGGCTTCGACCGCACAGGCACGACCCATGTGGGCAAGTATGTGATCAACCACTCCTTCCAGTTGCCGGGATGGATCACCACGGTGGTTGCCATCGCTGTGGCCTACGCCATCACGCTGGTACTGTAACTGAAAACTACAAACCCTTTAACATATTAACTAACTAAAAACAAACACAAAACACTATGAAAAAGAGAATTTCCATTCTGATGATGCTCCTCGTGATGGTTGCATCAGTTGCCATGGCCAAGCCAAAAGTTCGTATCATCGCTACCGGTGGCACTATCGCAGGTGTGAGCACCGCAGCCACTTCGTCGGCCTACACAGCCGGACAGGTAGGCATCGAGACCCTGATCAACGCCGTTCCCGAAATCAAGGATCTTGCCGACGTGACAGGCGAACAGCTCTGCAACATCGGCAGCCAGGACATGAACGATGCCGTTTGGCTCAAGCTTGCAGTTCGCATCAACCAGCTCCTCAACGAGGAGGGTTATGATGGCGTACTTGTTACCCACGGTACCGACACCATGGAAGAGACCGCTTACTTCCTTTCACTCACCGTTCACAGCGACAAGCCCGTCGTACTGGCTGGTGCCATGCGTCCTTCGACCGCCATTTCGGCCGATGGTCCTGCCAACCTCTACAATGGCGTAGCTACGCTGGTTGATCCTTCGTCAAAGGGTCGTGGCGTGATGGTGAGCATGAACAACTCGCTCTTCTCTGCCAAGGCTGTCTACAAGGGACACACCACCGACCTCGACACCTTCAAGGGTGGCGTCTTCGGAGCTATGGGTTACATCTACAACGGCAAGCCCATCTATGTTGACAATATTCCTTCGTACAAGTTCGGTTTGAATTCCGAGTTCAACGTAACCGCCGACACCAAGCTGCCAAAGGTAGGTATCGTCTATGGTTATGCCAATGCTTCTCCAATCCCAATGCAGGCTCTCGTTGACGCTGGTTTCGACGGCATCGTACTCGCTGGCGTAGGTGACGGCAACTTCTATCAGGACGTATTCGAGGTAGCTGTGAAGGCCCAGGAGAAGGGCGTACAGATCGTTCGTTCGAGCCGCGTTCCTACTGGTGCCACCAACCAGGACGCCGAGGTGGATGACGCAAAGTATCACTTCGTGGCTTCGCTCAACCTCAACCCACAGAAGGCTCGTATCCTCCTGATGCTCGCCCTCACCAAGACCCACGATTGGCAGGAAATCCAGAAGTATTTTGCAGAGTATTAATTTTTGATGGTTCTGAAAAGTTAAGAAAGGTTCTGAAAAGTTCGAAGGGTTGTTGCCCTCAGAACCCTTCAGAACCCCTCAGAACACTTTAATCCATTATCCGATATGAAACGAATCTTATTCATTGCTGTTGCCATGGTGCTCGCCCTCGGGGCTAACGCACAGGGGCGCAATACCGGTATGGGCGGCTCGGACGGTGACTACCAGAGCCTCTCGGAGCGCGTCTTCAAGCTCGAGAAGAAGACCGACGCCTTCAACGTGTATTTCAACTATGCTGCTGCCTTCCAGGAGCTGTTTACCGAAGATGACAACTTCTCGAAGTTCACCAACAAGCAGGCCCGTATCGAAATCAAGGGCAACCTGACCGACAAGATCAGCTACCGCTGGCGTCATCGTCTGAACAAGAACAACACCGCCATGGGTACCGACAACTTTGCCAAGGCTACCGACATCTTGATGGTGGGCTATCAGTTCAACGACAAGTGGAGCATCCAGGGCGGCAAGATGTGCCAGAACCACGGCGGCTTCGAGTTCGACGAGAACCCAATGTACATCTACCAGTACTCGGACATGGTCGATTATATGGACAACTTCATGGCCGGCGTGAACCTGAGCTTCAAGCCTGTGCCCAACCATGAGTTCGACCTGAACATCACCAACTCGTACAACGACGGCTTTGGTCCCTTCTATGGAAGCAACAGCTTCTATGGCAAGCAGCTCGAATACTACTCTGCTTCAAAGCACCCATTGACCTACATCTTCCTGTGGGCTGGCAACATGTTCGATGGTATGCTCCAGACACGCTGGTCGTACTCGCTGCAGAACCAGGCCGAAGATGCCAACGACCACAAGATCTGCCTCGGCCAGCAACTCGTATTGCCCAAATTCCAGTGGTACATCGACTACATGGGCGAATGGGATGACATTGATCGTCTGGGCATTGCTTCTGCCGACGGTGCAGGATTCCTTGCTACACGGAATGCCAGCTATTTCAGCGGCGTTACCTATCACTCGCTCATCACCAAGGCCAACTGGCAGTTCGCTCCACAGTGGAACCTGATGCTCAAGGGCTGCTATGAGACCGCAAGTGTAGCTGATGTGGCCGAATTCGACGGCTACCGCAAATCGCTCCTTTGGATGGCCAACCTCGAGTACTATCCCGACCCAAGCCAGGACTTCCGCGTATTCCTTTCGTACGTGGGTCGCAATTTCAGCTTTACTGACGATGCCAAGTATGCTGCCGGTCTTGATGACTACAGCACCAATCGTATTGAACTCGGATTCATGTTCCGCATTAAGGCATTCTAATATTAAATTAATGATGCTCTAGATATTCTAGACTATCTGGATTTCTAGAGCATCTGGATCAACAAAAAAAACATAAACAACCATACTAACCCCCTTTTTACCTATGAGTGAAGTAAAATACCGTGTTGAGTCTGACCTTATCGGCGAACTCAAAGTACCCGAAACCGCATACTACGGCGTACAGACACAGCGTGCCATCAACAACTATCAGATTTCGTCGCGCAGAATGTATCATTTCCCCGAATTCGTCGAGGCCATCGCCTATGTCAAGCTGGCTGCCATCCAGACCAACCACACCCTGGGCGTGATCGGTGACGAGATTTCGGGTGCCATCGAGCAAGCTTGCCGCGAAATCATCGACGGCCAGTTCCACAGAGAATTCCCTGTTGACATGATGCAGGGCGGCGCCGGCACATCGGTCAACATGAATGCCAACGAGGTGATTGCCAACCGCGCACTCGAGATTCTCGGCCACAAGCGCGGCGAGTACACCATCATTTCGCCCAACGACCACGTGAACTGCGGACAGTCGACTAACGATGCATATCCAACTTCGTTCCGTCTCGCCTTCATCCTGATGAACAAGAAGCTTATCGGTGCCCTCACCGGCTTGATTTCGGCATTCCGTTATAAGGCTGACGAGTACCAGAACGACATCAAGATGGGTCGCACCCAGATCCAGGATGCCGTGCCTATGACCTTCGGACAGGAGTTCAACGCATATGCCAACAACCTTGAGGAGGAAATCCTCAACCTCGGCCGCAACATCGACCTGCTGCACGAAATCAATATGGGCGGCACCGCCATCGGTACTGGCCTGAATGCAGCTCCCGGCTTTGCCAAGCTTTGTGCTGCCAACCTCAGCAAGCTCACCGGCGAGAGCTTCATCGCTGCTCACGACCTCGTAGAAGCTACGCCCGACACCGGTGCCTACGTCAGCTATTCGGGTGCTCTGAAGCGTCTGGCTGTGAAGTTGTCGAAGATCTGTAGCGACCTGCGCCTCATGGCTTCCGGTCCTCGCTGCGGTCTGCACGAGATCAACCTCCCAGCTATGGCTCCTGGTTCTTCAATTATGCCAGGCAAGGTTAATCCTGTCATCCCCGAAGTAGTCAACCAGACCTGCTTCAAGGTGATTGGCAACGATACAGCCGTAACCATTGCAGCCGAGCACGGACAGCTCGAACTCAACGTGATGGAGCCCGTCATCACCCAGTGTATCTTCGAGAGCGTCACCTGGATGACCAATGCCATCAACACCCTCACCGAGAAGTGTATCCTTGGCATCACCGTCAACAAGGAACATTGCAAGGAGATGGTCAAGAACTCCATCGGCATCGTTACCGCCCTCAACCCCATCATCGGCTACAAGGCCAGCACAAAGGTGGCCAAGGAGGCTAACGAGACCAACCGTTCGGTTTACGACATCGTGCTCGAGAAGGGCCTGATGACCAAGGAGGAACTCGACGCTGCGCTTGATCCAGTCAACATGCTTCAGTCGCACAAGTTCGCTACAAAGAAGTAAGACTATATCAACATTTATTGCCTTAAAACAAGGGCTGCGATGCAAAATCGCAGCCCTCTTTATTATTCATAGGAGAAACATCTGATAAAACCGGACTAAAAAATATGCCTGCATTCATAAGCCACTCTGACGGGCTGATAGACGCGCACATAATCGACGTAATAGTGGATGGGATAACGAGTGTTGTCGGGAGTACCTCCGTGGCGACCCAAGGCGAGATTGAGAATCATATAGAGTCCGAAGTCCTCTTCGTCTGACTTGAAGGGATTCCAGCGATTGCCTTGCCAACCTTGGTTGCGGGTCTTCCGAAGTTCGATGGTGTTGAGCAACTTTCCATCCACATAGATCTTGAGGTACTTCGGAGTCCAATCGAGCCTCCACACGTGGAACTTCTCAGTCCAATGCGGATCCTTCTTCTCGAATTGACTCACGGCCACGTAACCCTCGTCCCATTGTCCGTCATAGCGCTTTGTACCACCCCAGCAGGCATTGGCCAGGATGCCAGGACCTCCATACTTGATGTAGTACTCCATAATGTCAATCTCACCGCATTCGGGCCACTCGTGCTTGTTGCCAAGCAACCAGATGGCGGGCCAGGAGCCCGATGCCGTGGGGATCTTTGCACGAATCTCGAAGCGGCCGTAGCGGAAGGCGTGCCTGCCTTGTGTGGTAAGACTGGCCGACGAATAGTCGGCATGGCGACGATTGTGGCGCCAGTTATCGACCTGAGGATAATACTTCTTGTTCATCACCCGCTCGACGCGTCCTTCGATATCGAGCACGCCATCGTGCACCGTGGCATTTTCAGGCTGATAGTACTGCAACTCCTCGTTGCGCACGAAGCCCGTCTCGTAGGTCCAGTCCTTACCAGGGCGACCCTTGCCCTCGAATTCGTCGTGCCAAACCAGCCGATAACCTTTGTACCGGGTAACATCGCTGGCATCAGTGGGTCGATAAGCCTGTTCTTTAGGCCACGGGCTATCATCCTCGGCAGGCTTGACGCTTTGGCCAAAGAGCAAAAGCGGCAGACCGAGGACGACAACCGTAGTGAAGATTATCCTGCAGTTCATGCGGCATCAAAGCTTGATCTTGAGCATCACGAAGCTATAGGGCTCGATGTCGAGCGTCATGCGTGGCTTCACGTTGACAACGTCGCGTACCGGTTCAACGGTAATTTTGCCGAAGGTGTTCCCATCCTCAGGATTTCCCGAAAGGACTGTGCGCTCGGCAACCTTCTTCATACCCTTGAAACGGGAAAGATCGACCTTGGCAACCTTCTTGTCGGCGCTGGCATTGCCCACCTTGACGAAGAGTTCGCGCGTCTTCACGTTGAGCACAACGCTTTGCTCCTGATGCTTGTCGGCACCTTCGATGCTGACACAATCGCCGTAGTAATACTGACCTGCCGACTCGCCGAACATCTGCTGCACATAGTAGCTGCATGTAGGATATACGCGCTCGGTATCGAAATAGATGAGGTCGGGCGTCCAGTTGCGGTTGTCCTTGCTGGCGAAGAGCGGGGCATAGGATGTCATTTCGACAACATCGGCATTACGCTCGACGTGCATCAGATAGACAGCCTCGGCAAGTGCATCGAGCAGCTGGTTGTCGCGTCCACGATTCTGTGCAGAATACTCGCCCAGATAAACCTTGGTCTTGCGGTCGCGGGGATAGTTGTCGTACTGACGGCTGTCGAGATAATACTGTGTAGGCTCGTAGTAGTGCTCGTCGATGATGGGGAGACCTATCTCTTCGGCAAACTTCCACGAATTATCATAGTCGGGGTTACCGGGGTGCGAACCAGGACCAGCTGTGCCCACGATGATGATTTCGGGATGAGCAGCCACTACACGGTCGTAGATGTACTTGAAGCGCTCCATAAACTCGGGAGAGATGCGCTCCTCGTTGCCGATACCCAGATACTTCAGATTGAATGGCTCGGGATGTCCGGCCTCAGCACGCACGCGGCCCCACTTGGTGGTCACATCGCCATTGGCCCATTCGATGAGGTCAAGTGCTTCGTCCACCCATTCGTCCATCTCGTCCATCGGACAAGCGTCCTGTGCCTGGTCCTTCATGCCCCAACCGCCGTTGACGCCCTGGCAGCTGACACCACAAGGAAGGATGGGAAGTGGCTCCATGCCGAGATCCTCGCAGAACTGGAAATACTCGAAGTAGCCAAGGCCCATGCTCTGGTGATAGCTCCAGGTGTTCTTGAGCTGCTTGCGCTCGTGCTTGGGACCAAGAGTGGTCTTCCAACGATAGGTGTTCCAGAATCCGTCGCCGCCACCATGAACCACGCAACCGCCGGGGAAACGCATGAAACGTGGATGCATGGCCTGCAATGTCTCGGCAAGGTCCTTGCGAAGGCCATGGCCCATAAAGGTATCTTCGGGCATCAGCGATACGGCATCGATGTCCATCTCGCCCACGGTGAGCACGAGAATCTGGAGGACAGCATTCGGGCAATCTTCAACAGGTTCGAGGACGGCCTCCACCTTGTTCCAATCGGGACCTACGACCTTTACGGTCTGGTCGGCCAGCAACTTCTGCTCACGACCGGGTACAACAAGAGCGATGCGCACTTCCTTGGCCTTGCCGCTCACGTTGCGCATAAAGGCAGAGAAGTCGTACTTGGCGCCCGCCTTCACGTTCATACCGTTGAAGCCATCGTTCTGGAGGCCTACGCCTGTCCAGCCATCGAAGTCATAGTAGTGTCCTACACGCTCGATGAGAATGCGCTTATAGTTGAGGTTGTTGACGTGCAGAGGATAGGCCTGCAAGGTTGTGATGTTGCCCGAAGAGTGTCCGGGACGGATGAATCGCCAGGCAGTACCAGGGCCCCAGCCGGTACGTTCGCCAGCGTTGTATTCGAAGGCTCCGTTCTGCACCAGTTCGGCATAGAGTCCGCCATCGGCAGCATTACTGATGTCTTCGAAAAAGATTCCAATCAAATGATCACTAATAGCCTTGCCGCCAGCAGGAGCGGTCATAGGGCGTTGTGCCCAAAGGCTTGAGGCTGCCAAAAGGCAAGCACCGAGAATTGCTGTTCTTTTCATGTTGTTATAGGTTTATGAATGTGATTCAAGCTTTCGGGTGCAAAGATAAGGAATTATTTGTGATTATCCAAATTTTGGAAAACAAAAAAACATTGCAAATGAAATATACTTGTTTCGCATCGGATAACGGCACGCCAAATCGCGTTCCATTTGGGGATTTAGTCGTGAATCTATGGTAATTGCAGATAGCGGAAATGGTATTTTTTGCCGATATGACACAAAAAAGTGAAGACGATTGGATTACTTTTGGTATTTTTTATTATCTTTGCGGCATCAAGATAAGAAGATTACCTATTTATAATAAGACTATGAAATTGAATCTGCATCTGACCAACAAGCTCGTCACTCCCGAAGAAGAGGACGAACAGCGCTACCCGTGGGCCTACAATAAGAAGACCAAGTGGAACGACCGCATGAAGAAACGTGCCATCATCTGGCTCAGCCAGCGCGTGGGCAAACCCGTGCTCAAGCTCACCGCGCTCGACTATGAAAAGAACAACCTTCGCGAACTGCTCGACGAGTATGGAAAGGCCGAGTATGCCAACCTCTTTATATTTAATGCACTTCAACACACCATCACCGGATGGCCTGGTGGCAAACCCAATGCCGACGACACCCAGCGTCCCGAACGAGCCAATCCCTATCCAAAGCGTGTGGCTGTCTTTGCTCCCCATCCCGACGACGATGTCATATCGATGGGAGGAACCATCCGTCGTCTGGTGCAGCAGGGCAACGACGTACACATCTGCTACGAGACTTCGGGCAACATTGCCGTAGGCGATGAGGAGGTTCGTCGCTTCATGCACTTCGTCAATGGTTTCAACCAGCTCTTTGCCGACAGCAAGGATGAGGTGGTGCGTGCCAAATACAAGGAGGTGAAGCAATTCCTGAAGAGCAAGAAGGAAGATGAGCCCGACAACAAGGACGTGCTGACCTTGAAGGGACTGATTCGTCGTGGCGAGGCCCGCATTGCCTGCGAATACAATGGTGTGCCGAAGCAGAAGATTCATTTCCTCGACCTGCCGTTCTACGAGACAGGCCGCATCATCAAGCGCCCACTTTCGAAGGACGACGTGCAGATTATTCTTGACGTGCTGCGCGAAATAAAGCCTCATCAGATCTTTATCGCTGCCGACCTTGCCGACCCACATGGCACTCATCGCATCTGTACCGATGCTGTGCTTGCTGCCATCGACCTGGAGCGTCAGGCTGAAGCCGAATGGCTCAAGGACTGTCGCATCTGGATGTATCGTGGTGCTTGGGCAGAATGGGATATTGAGGATATCGAGATGGCTGTGCCTATGAGCCCAGAAGAACTGCGCGAAAAACGTAATTCGATACTGAAGCACCAGTCGCAGATGGAGTTCGCCCCATTCCTGGGTGGAGACGAGCGCCTGTTCTGGCAACGTGCCGAAGACCGCAACCGCGACACGGCCAATCGCTATGACGCCCTTGGCCTGGCCAGTTATGAGGCCATCGAGGCATTCGTGCAGTATAAGTTCTAAAGTCTTTTATAACCTTTTGGACAAATATAACCTTTTGGACAAAGCAAGGCAAAGCCCGCATATCATCGCGATGTGCGGGCTTTTGCATTTCGTGCTATCTCGTCGGCCACAAGCATAACGTTGGCAGGAGGTCGCTGATACTGTATTTCGTTGCGCATAAAATCCATATAGGGTGCCACGTGGTCGAAGAAACGATGGTAACCCTCGCACAGGTAATTAAGACCGGGATTGCCATATCGATCGCGAACGAAACGATTCTTCGGACACTCTCCATGACAGGCAAATTCATAGCGACATTCCCTGCATTGGCGAGGCAAGGAACCATGCTTGATGTCGCTGAATTGCTGTTGTTTCGGCCCATAGAGCATTTCGGTGAGCGTCTGTTGGCGAATGTTGCCAAGTTTATACTCGGGGAAGACAAAATGATCGCACGAATAGACGTCTCCGTTGTATTCCATCACTCCGGCATGTCCACAATCGCGGGCAAAGATACAGATGCCAGGAGGCACGCCACACCAGTTGGCAAGCGTGCAGTCGAAGAGTTCGACAAAGATATGACCCACGTCATGTCGCACCCATTGGTCGAAAAGTGCGATGAGGAAATCGCCCCATTGGTCGGGACGAACAGATGAAGGAGTCAAGGGAGCTTCCTCGTTGGTCATGGCGGCAAGCTGGCGACCATCAGCATTCGCGACGATACGCTCTACAACGGGTGCGAACTGGAGATATTGGCAACCTATTTCCCGAAAAAACTGATAGAATTCGTCCGGATGGTCTGCATTTGCGGCATTGACCACGGCCATCGCGTTCCATTCGACCTGATGCTTCTGGAGCAACTCGATGCCTCGCATCACCTCGCTGTGGGACGGACGGTTGTCGGCTGTAAGGCGATACTGGTCGTGGTATGCCTGCGGGCCATCGATCGAGATGCCCACCAACCAACCGTTGTCGTGGAAAAACCTGCACCATTCGTCGTTGAGCAAGGTACCATTGGTCTGAATGCTGTTGCTCACACTTCGGCCTCTGGAATAAGTACGCTGATAGGCTAACGCTTTGCGATAGAAACCAATAGGCCGCAACAGAGGTTCTCCCCCATGCCAGGTGAAGACGATCTCGGGTTGGGTCTGCGCCTCGATGTACTGCCTCGTGAACATTTCGAGCAGCTCGTCGCTCATCTGATGATGCGTCGTCTCAGGATAGAGCCTCGACTTCTCAAGGTAGTAGCAATAGCGGCATCGAAGGTTGCATTGTGCACCTGCCGGCTTCGCCATCACGTAGAGCGGTTTTGAAAAAGGAGAGATGGTTTCCATGAAGAATTTGTTTGCAAATTGACATGCATTTCTGCCTATTGGACCGAAAAACAGCCGATATTATCAATTCCTTATACCCAGTGCTTGGATATATCAGATTTTTTTGTTACTTTTGCACCGAGAACACAATCATTACTATTGTATAAAACCAATAATACCAACTTAACATATGTCACTCAATCACAGACACAAGATCGCTGTCATCGGTATCGGTGCAGTGGGTTCGGCCGTATGCTACGGACTCATCAATCAGGGAATCTGCGACGACCTCGTCCTCGTGGATGTCAATGCGACCAAGGCCATCGGTGAAGCGATGGACCTGCGCCACAGTATCGAATACATGGGCCGAAACATGAAGGTCCGCGCCGGCGAATACAAGGATTGCGGCGATGCCGATATTGCCATCATCTGCCTCGGCACACCTCAGAACCTGCTCAAGCGCGATGCCGAGGGCAACGTCATCCGCAGTTCCATTCTCGAGGTGGCCTGCAAGATGGTGCGCCCTGCAATTGAGGAACTCATGCGTTCGGGCTTCAATGGCTACATCATCACCATCACCAATCCTCTCGACACCATCACCCACCTCATCTGGCGACTTTCGGGATTGCCCAGCAACCGCGTCATCGGCAGCGGCACGTCTCTCGACACAGCACGTCTCAAATGCATCCTTGGCGAAATCATCAACGTCGATCCGCACAGCATCAATGCCTACGTCATCGGTGAGCATGGACCCACAGAATTCATTCCTTGGAGCATAGCCAGCGTGGGAGGCAAGTCGATGGACACCATCAAGGCCGATAATCCCGATCGTTTTGCCGACCACACATACGAAAGCATCCTCAAGAAGGTGCAGGTGGCTGGGCCAAAAGTGGTCAACAAAAAAGGATTCACGAACTATGGTATAGCCTCTTCGGCTATCGCAATAGCACGTGCTATCCTTTACGACGAATGTCGCGTCATTCCCGTGTGCACATATCTCGAAGGACACTACGGATTCAGCAACGTCTTCACCAGCGTTCCTGCCATCATCGGCGGCGAAGGTGTGCGCGAAATCATCGACCTGCACCTCACCGATGAAGAGATGGAGCAGTTCCGCCATTCGGTTGAAACCATCCGCGAGGCCAATCAGGCTGCACAAGCTTTCCTCTAAGGGATTGAAAGGTTTGAGCGGTTTGAAGGGTTTGAAGAGCTCTGATGGATTCCGACTCGCTCTAAAAGTTTTCGAATAGCCCGGATGAATTCCGACTGGCTCTGAAAGGTTCCGAAAAGTGATAAAAGGGTTCTGAATGTTTGTAAAAACTATCAGAACCCTTTTTTACTTACTTATAAAGGAAGCGCTTGATGCTCTTCTTTGGTGTCTTTTCGAACTCCTTTTCGACGATTTCGAATCGTGCCACCTGCTCGTACTGAGGCAGGTTCTTGTTGATGCTGGCACGCTGCTTGTCGATAATCTTCTCGATGGCAGCAGGATCGTTCTTGACAGCGTTGATCGAGCGGTTCTGGAAGTCGGGATAAATGAGACCTACAAGTTTGCCCTCGCGCTGAACCACGATAGCCTCGGAGATATAAGGATTGGCATTCATCAGCGACTCGATATCCTCGGGATAAATGTTCTGTCCGCTTGGGCCCAGGAACATGGTCTTGCAACGACCCTTGATATAGATGAATCCATCACGATCGATTACGCCCATGTCGCCCGTATGAAGCCATCCATCGGCATCGAGCACTTTTTGTGTCTCGTCTTCCTTCTTGAAATAACCCAGCATGACATTCTCGCCACGGGTGAGAATCTCGCCAGGCACATTCACGGGATCTTCGGAGTCAATCTTGACCTCCATACGCGGAGCAGCCTTGCCGCAAGAACCGGTACGAGCCACCTTCCAGTCGGCATAGCCGATGATGGGGGCGCATTCGGTCATGCCGTAGCCCACGGTGAATGGGAACTTGACACCACGCAGGAACTCCTCGACGTCGCGGCTCAAGGCAGCACCTCCCGCAATAACCTCATAGAAGTTGCCACCCAGTGCCTCGATGAGTTTCTCACGAAGCTTGTTGTTGACCATACTGCGCAACAACGGCAGGGAACGCATGGTCTTGATGGAGAACTTTTCAAGTTGCGGGAATACACCCTTGCGCACAATCTTTTCGAGGATGAGTGGAACAAGGATAATGAGTTTGGGACGCAACTCCTTGAACGAAGCGAGGATGTAGTTGGGATAGAGCGGCTTGGTGAGGAAGTTGATATTTGCTCCGCTTGCGAACATGAAGATGAACTCGAAGGCCATTCCGTAGGCGTGGGCCATAGGGAGAACAGAAACGATGTTGTCGCCTGGCTTGACCATCGGGATAACTTCGAAAGCGAACTCAATGTTTGAAGCAACTGCACGCGTCGGGATCATCACGCCCTTGGGGTTGGATGTCGTACCGCTGGTGTAATTGAGAATCAGCATCTCGTCGGCCTCATACTCATAGAACTTGCTGCAGAATGCCTCGCAAGTGAAGGCATCGGTATAGATCTCCTTGCAGTGCTCTTCCCATTCCTGGCTCAGGATATCTACATTGACCACCTTGCCATAGACCAACTTGAGATCGTCGATGCAGACGATGGCCTCGATGGTGGACATCTGTTCGGGCTGCAGCTCCTTGTAAATCTTTTCAGAAACAAAGAGCACGCGGCTTTCGGAATGGGTTGTAATCTTCTGGATGTTGTCAGGGGTGAACTCATGCAGAAGGGGAACAGCCACAGCACCATAAGTAGTGATTGCAAAGAAGCAAACAGCCCAATGGCTGCTGTTCTTACCGCAAAGGGCAATCTTGTCGCCAGGCTTGATACCGAGGTCACGGAACAGGACGTGAAGCGATTCAATCCGTTGGGCAGCCTCGCAATACTTGAGCTGGATGCCCGGATAATCGGTAAGCGCAGTCAACTGCCAATGCTGCGTAAACGTGTCACGCAAATAAGAGGTGTAGGATTTGTTCATAGTAAGAAGGATAATAAATCGTGGCAAAGATAACTACTTTTCAGTTACCCTCCAAGAAAAACACCTCAAAAATAAGTTATTAACACACAAAATTGCTAAAAAAAGCAAAATATGTCCTTTTTACCTTAAATTTACAACAAAATATCAATAAAAATTTAACAACAATTAGGGTTATGAACCTTTTACATAATTCTTTTTGAAAAAAGAAGAGAAACAGTAGAGCAGGGAGACCTCACGGCCTCCCTGCTCCTCTAACACACATTATTATAAATTCTTAACACATCTTTATAATCAAATTTTTTCATTTTTCACGATGCAAAGATAAGGAGTTTTTGGATGTGATGCAAATAATTATGTTCCAAATTTCCCCTTATTTGGTTACATGGGTGAAAAAAGAATGATATTCTATACCAAATGATATAAAATTTGCATAAAAAAAGCATGGCTGCCCGAAAAAAACGGACAACCATGCCACATCAGAGGATTATTAAAGAAGCAAAAGCAATTACAAATTGATGGATATTAAGGGATATTAAGGGATATTGGGGATATTAAGGGACGACACCATTGCCTTGTCGAAAATGGGACCCAATGGGACCCAAGAAACATACGTCCCTTAAAATCCCTTAAAGTCCCTTAGAATCCCTAAGATGCCCTTAGAATCTAAACAGAAGCGGAGCCATCTCCTTCAGGCTGCGGCGCCAGGTCAGGAACTCGTGAGCAGTGCCTTCCGAGATGTAGCTGGTGGCATTGAAGCCCGCAGCCTTGAGGCTCTCGACGGCGGCATTCACGCGATCGGGACCTTCCTTGCTGCCACAAGAGATAAAGATATGGTGTGGAGCTGCAATGCCTTCCAGATCCTTGGGTTCGTAGATGCCTCCACTGAGCAGGCCCCAATAGCCGAACATCTCCGGTCGTGCCAATGTGGCCATGCGTGTCTCCATGCCGCCCATCGACAGGCCCGCCATAGCACGATGGTCGCGGTCGGCGATAGTGGTGAAGTGCTGGTCGATGTAAGGAACAAGTTCATCCATCAGGACGCGCTGGAAAGCAGTCCAGTCGAACTCCTGCATATGTCCCCATTTCAGCTCGTTGGTCATGCCGTAGGTCATCACAACGATGAAAGGAGCAATCTTGCCTTCGGCAATGAGGTTGTCCATAATCAGACCCGTATGACCCTGACGGCTCCAAGCGGTCTCATCCTCACCCCAGCCATGCTGCAGGTAAAGGACAGGATAACGAACGGGCTTCTTGGCCTTCTTGCCCACCTGCTCGCCATAGAAGGGAGGCGTGTAGACCATGGCACGACGGACGGTCTGCGTGCTCTCACTCCAGAACAGCACCTCCTGTATGCGGCCATGAGGAACGTTCTTCATAGCATAGAAGTCGCGGTCGTGGGCAGGAATCTCAATGCCCGACTCCCAACGTACCGAACCATAGTAGTTGCAAGCACCGGGATCGTTGAACGTGCCGCCGTCGATAGTGAGATGGTAGTAGTGGAAACCTTCATCCATAGGAGCTTCAGTTGTGCCTACCCATACGCCGTCCTTGTCCTTGTGGAGCACTGTGCCGCCACGTCCACCCAGACCGAGGCTGACGATCACCGAACGAGCCTGAGGAGCATCTACACGGAAGCGGGCATAGCCCTGCGAATTCACCATTGGGTACTCCTGTCCGGGCTGATTGAGCTCCGATGGCTTGAAGTCCTCGACGACCACGGCATTGTCGAGAGCTGGATCGAAATCACGCACGGTATAATATACATGCTTTTCCTTGAGGTCTTTGTCAAAGAGGAGCGGATAGTTCGAAGTGCCTACCCAAGAATCCTTATCCGAAAGGTTCCAGAAGGTGACAACGTCAATCTTGTCCTTATAGCGACGAAGGGTGCGGAAGAGCGAGTTGTACTGGTCTTCGTGCAAGGTGCGTACATAAGGCTTGATCTCCATACCCTGGCGACTGAACTGCAACTGACCGCCCATCTGCTCATTGGCGCGGATATCGAGTTCGGTGACGTGGATGTGGTCGACTATCGACGCATAGAGTTCGATGGCAGCTGCGACATCCTCCATCGAAGGGCCATACACGTTGTAGTGTCCCTGCATACCGATGCCGTCGATGGGCACACCTGCCTCCTTCATCTTCTTCACCATGTTGTAGATGCGCTGACTCTTGCCAGGGTCGCATTCGTTGTAGTCATTGTAGAAGAGCAGGGCATTGGGGTCAGCCTCACGGGCAAACTCGAAAGCCTTTGCAATGAATTCGTCGCCACACAGTTTATATAGCTCCGACTCACGATAAGGATTGGGAGCCTCGCCCCAACGACGTGGACGACCGTCGTCCGACATTGCCTCGTTCACCACGTCCCAGCAATATACCACGTCCTTGTAACGATTGACAACGGTGTGGATGTGTTCGCGGATCAACTGATAGAACACTTCCTTCTTCACGGGGTTACCTTTCTTGTCCTTCAGCATCCAGTCGGAGAACTGATTGTGCCACACCAGACAGTGGCCGCGCATCTTGATGCCGTTACGACGGCAGAAGTTGGCAATCGAGTCGGCCTGAGCCCAATCCCATACGCCGGGTGCTGGATGTACCGATACGGGCTTCATAGCGTTCTCGCAAGTCACGCTGTTGAATTCGCGCACCACGATGGCTTCCTGTTCGGGGGTGAGGTTGCCGACGTTGAGTGCCACACCCACCTTGAAGTAGTCCTTGTAGGCATCCTTGAGGCCCTGGGCAAAGGTGGTGGGGATAAGTGTGCCAAGCACACAGAGGAGTGATAAAATACGATTCTTCATACCTTTTATGAATTAGAATAAAAATGAGGTGTATATATTGTAAATCTCTATCTATTTGACCACGATGATGAAACCTCCTCTTGGATGGCAAGATATCGAGGTGGGGACACTTGTAGGATGGGTGATCTTCCACGGTTTGCCATCGGCAAAGAAAGTGATGTCAGTCCCGAGGTTCTGGAGTCTTTCTGTTGAGAACGTGAGATTCTGCTTCTTGTCAGTACCGTTGATGCCGCAGATGTACCAGGTAGTACCCTTGCGACGTGCCATAACGACCGACTGTGCAGGATAGCCAGCGAGAAGAAGGGTCTCATCCCAAGCCGTAGGAAGTGTACCAAGATAATCCTTCACCTCTTGTGGCTGAGCGAGGAAACTCTCGGGACGATCGGCTAAATGCTGTATGCCTGATTCGAAAAGGGCAGTGAGAGCCAATTCGTGGGCATGTGTGGTGATGTGCGGATGCTGCGAATCGGTGAAGGCACAAGGTGTATAGTCCATCGAACCGATGACATTGCGCGTGAAAGGCAATGTGGCATTGTGGGCGGCGGCACGTTTGGTAAGCGTGGGACGATTGTTGTACCACTCTGCTCCATAAACGGCCTCTGTGCTCAGCAGGTTGGGATAGGTCCGTTGCCAACCACGCGGTATGGTAGCTCCGTGGAAGTTGACACAGAGATGATGACGAGCAGCACTCTCAAGCAGGTCGATCATAAAGGCCATATTTTGATTGGTATCGCCCGAGAAGAAGTCAATCTTGACTCCTACTACCCCTAAGCCTGCGATATATGCGAATTCGCGTTCACGGTCTTCAGGTTTATTGAGTCGAAACTTAGGTCCTGGAGCACCATCAATCCAACCAATGCTGCTGCTATACCATATCAAGGGCTTGACACCCTTCGAGACAGCATAACGCACGGCATCCTCCATGGTCTTTCCGTTCTTCATCTCGTCCCATTCGGCATCAATCAAGACGTATGGAAGATGAAGGGTTGCTGCCATATCGGTGTACTGCTTGATGATGTCATAGTCGTTTGAACCGTGATTGTATGCCCAATAGACCCAGCTGGCCACACCTGGATGAATCCACGAAGTATCGTCTAACTTGCAAGGTGCAGCAACATCGGTGATAAGGGTGCTTTCTACCACATCCGAAAGACTTCCTACGATAGCAACCTGCCACCCGCCATCCTCTTCACCATCGGGGCGAATTTCAAAGACGGCATTACTTTCGGTCGAATAAAGGCTGGAAGCTGCGCTTTCGCGTGTCATATTCGACTCGGAAAGCAGCATATAACACGTGTCGCTCATCTCGAAGAGGGCGGGATACCCCCAACGGTCACCAACTTGCTGAACAGGATTGCATTCGAAGAATCCCTCGTAGGCATCCGACCACTTCATGAGCCAGCCTTTGCGGGCAGAGGCCACACCTATGGTCGATGCACCCGACTGACGCCATGCAAAGCCATCGTCATAAAGACGCAAGGCAATGGTCTTACCATCCGACAGCAGGTATTTCCATTCAGTATATCGGTTGCTGCAATGACTGCGCTTGCCCATAACCATATCATAATCCTCGGTACCATATCCTGACGAGATGGCCGAGATGATATTGGCATCGATGGTGAGGATATCACGTTGGCCAAGATAGGAGATGCTGAGTTTGCCATCGCGAGCGATACTGGTGAAACGTCCATTGGGCGACTGCTGGATATAGGCTGCTGGCTGGTCGGACAACTGCTGGAACAACTGGTTGGTTTCTACTGTCCATCCCTCACGTTGTTGCAGTCCACAAGGTTGACCAAGCAGCATCTGTCGGGCTTCGGGTTTACCTTTAAGTTGCCAATCGAGCCAAGCGATGGCAGGGATGCTGAACTCGCCACCATAAGGCTGACGATAGGTTCCGCCATGCCCAACCGGATAGTTGATAGCAATAGCCGGCACGTGGTTGATGCGATGGAAGTCGTCCATGCCATTGGCATAAGCAATGTCACTCTCGCCACCAAGCATATAGAGGACTGGCGTATGAATGCGAAGCAACTGGTCCTTGCCTGGCATCGGCATGTTTGGCATGGCAATGGAAGGATCGATAAAGAGACCACTGTTGCAAATCATCAGCAGTGTGATGCGGGTGTCGGCACAGTTGTAGAGTGTCTGCAGACCTCCACATGACATACCCGACGCGCAGATGGCGTGCTCATCAATCTTCTGATAGAGAGCACTGTGCGGATCGCGATTCTGCGCGATGGCCCAGTTGATGGATTGTGTCTGCTGCTCAGGCGTTGACATAGGACCTCTATAGGGCTCCTCCTCTTCGGGGAAATAGCCCGTAGCAATGACCAGATATCCGTGCGAAGCAATCTCATTAAGGAACTTGAAATGCTCCCAAGGAGAATTTGTGCAAGCTCCATTGCCCCAAACAAGCAGAGGCAAAGGATTGGCAGGACCAAAACAGCTCAAGTCAGAAGGAAGAAAGATCGTATGAGCCTCAAGGCTTTGCACCTCTTGCATCACAGCCTTATAAGGCCCAGTACCGCCCTCTTCGACAATCTTTGACTTTGTCACTTCGTTGCGTGTGACAGGTTCCCCGCCCCACGAAGGTGTAGTCAGTGAAACAAGGCCCAAAAGGGCAAGTGAGAAGATGAAGGAATGTTGCATATCGATTCTCTTTTATAAATCTATACGGATTATCGCGACGACAGTTTCTTAAGGTTCCACTTGGAGTTATCGGAATTGAAGTCGTAACGTGCCAATGTGGGAGTGCTGTCGGCGATGGAATACAAGCAATAGCGAGTATTGTCACCCTCTGTGCCAGGGATATGTCGAGGCATGATGCGGAAAGTGCCATCGGTAAGCTGCTCGATACGCCAAAGTTGCTCGGGAGCACCCGTGAAATGAGGCACTGTGGAAACTTCACCTTCAGAAGTGGCACAAAGTGCGCGGTCGGTACCTTCGATACAGATCTTGAAATAAGGAGCGGTGAGGTAACCACCAGCCTCGGGAACAGCAGTGATGGTCCAGCGCTGATGAGGACGGAACATATAGTCGCCAATACGTACTGCTATGTCGTCCTTAGGCCACGTTTCGACGACATCCTCCAACGTCTGCGGAGCAACCGGCTTATCGGAAGGCATGGAGTCGTCCCAGAAACGCATACGAGGCACTTGCATACGCACGAAGTCAACTGCCAGTTCGAGCGAATAACCACGACGTTCGGACGTAATCTCGTAGGTACCTTCTGTAACTGGTTCACCGGCAATGGGCCAATCGTTCTTCCACAGAAGAGGAAGGATGGCAAGGACACTGCGTCCACTGCGTGAAAAGTCGGCCTCAAAGTGGCACGACATCAGTTCGACGCCTTCGTCAACGATGGTACGACCAAAATGTCCGGCTCCTGCCAAACCCTCTCGAGCAGCAATGACCATACGTCCACCGCCTGCCAGCATGTCGCGCCCGACATTGTCAAGATATGGACCAGTGACGCTGCGCGAACGTCCTACCACAATATTATAGGTCGAATTGACGCCATCGCAACAAGTACCATGCGTGCCAAGCAAATAGTACCAGCCATCACGATAGATGAGGTCGGTAGCCTCACAGTCGATAGCAATATCCTTGGGTTCATTGCCCGCACAACGTGCACCGGTAACTGGGTCGAGTTCGACAATGCGGATGTGTCCGAAATAAGTTCCATAACTGCACCATAGGCGTCCAGTAGTAGGGTCAAGCAAGAGACCTGCATCGATAGCATCATTGTCTTCGAGTCCATCGGAGAATGCCACTTCAATGGGTTCCGTGAAGCGGAAATCGGGTGACGAGGGATCAAGTGTCTTGTTCCACATCGTGAGGATGCGTCCGCTGTGTCGTCCTCCAAGGCCACCTCCCGTCGAACTGTAGGCGACGAGATAACGGTTGCCGATCTTGACAACATCGGGAGCAGCACCTCCTCCGGGACGTTCGGCTCCGCTATGCCAGCTCCAGCCGTCGTCGGAAATGAGGCCACCGCCACCAGTGCCAAAGGTATAGTACTTGCCGTCACATTCGGCAAGGGTCGAGGGATCGTGTATGAATGGAGCGCCTGTCTGGGCCTTGAGAACAAGGGATGAAAGTGCGAGCAGGCAGCTGAGGGTGAAAACAAACTTCTTCATCGGATGGAATACTTAAGGACAGGTGAACCGGATTCATCAATAAAACGCACACAGAAGTCACTCATGCCGGGACCATTGATAATGGCTCCACGCAAGACGTTGCGGCCCTTATGGAGCGTGAGGCGATGGGACATGGCATCGTCCTGCACCATCCTTCGGTCACCGCTGAGCATCAGCACCTCTTCTCCATCAAGCCACCAGCGGGAAGCGGAGTTAGAGCCGACAGAAAGACGAACGTCTCGGATTTCTTCGGGACAGTCGATGACTGTTTCCACCCAGAACAACACGCCATAGTAGGGTAGTTCCTGGCATGTAGCAAAGCGGAAGAGTTTTACATTATAAAGCTTGGAATCCAAATGATGCCAGGTGAGTTGCTGTTTGGGATCCCATTGAAGCATGTCACGCAGATAGGTGTCGGTGAAGAGCGTATTGCTGGCATTGGGACGGGAAAGTGGTTCGGCAAGTTTCCAGCGATGCAGGAAGCCCTGCTCATCGGGCGAAATACCCGTTTCGGTCGCAGGAGCAAAGTACTGCGAGAACTGCATCGTACGTTCGATGACACGATAGCGACCACTGAGGTGCATGAAAGCGAAAAGACGCAACAAGCCATCGTAATATGCATCGAAATAGCCACTCTCATCGGGTTCATGACGCGCATTCCAGAAGGCATCGACAAACTCGTATGCCTTGGCATGGGTACAAACCAGCGAGACGGCTGCCGAAGTGGCAACAAGTCCGATGCTGTGACGCAAAGCCTCGGGATAATTGCCCGCGCGAAGCAAACGCTCGGGACGTGTTCCATCGACATTGTATTGGTCCACAAAGGTGTCGAGACCTTGAGAATAAAGGAAGTTCTGGATGAGATGTCCGTAGTTCTGTTGCCAAACGCGGTCGGAACAACTCCACGAATAGTCGAGAGCGATGTTCATGGGCACACGCCAAGAGTCATATCGGAAGGCATCGCCAATGAGATGTCCGTTGCGAAGCAGGGAACCATCGAAGTTGTTATAGTCGGGATTGAGACCAGTAGCTCCATCGATGCTTCGATGCAGGTATTCACGGCTTGCGCGTGCACACTCCTGCCAATAACTGCTGCGTCCATCCTGTGCATAACGAGCCCATACCTCATAGAAGGCAGGAAGATGATAGGAGGGATCGGTATATGGAACTCCCGGTACAAAAGTAATAAGGTTGGTGGCGGTGTCGATGAGGCTCACCTCACGGCTCATGGTAATGGGTTCCTTCAAGAGATTACCCTGACGATCGCGATTGATCTTGACCTCGATGGTCTTGGGCTGGATTGCATCAAGAATGTGCTGTGCTTCGCCCAGATAGTTGATGCCGGTTTCATTACCCCATAGGTTGGAGGCGAAAAGAAGCGAAGTGATATAATAAAGTTCACCATCACTGGCCGGACCCTGTGCATTGGGCGTACCATCGATCTTGCAACTCCAACGGAAATAACCCTGCATCGGCCCATCCGTCATCTGCATATACTTCTTGCTCCAGCGCCAAAGGCGATCGAAGATATCCTTTCGACCGAACTGAACGGCAATCATCAAACCATATGACATGCCCTCAGTGCGAACATCGTTATTCTTGACATCGCTGATGTATCCCATGTCGTTACCCACTTCGAAATAGACCTTGTTGGGTCCGAAGAAGACATCGTTGAACACCTCATCGACCTTCTGGTCAATCTGTGCCTGTGAATAACCTGCTTCGAGGAAAAGATTGCGATACTGACCTGTGACGAGTCCTCCCTGTGTCAAGGGAGAAAGCGGCTGACGGGCATTGAGCGACACCCAATCGACCTGTACGGGAGTTTGTCCGGGATTGCTCAACACGAGCGTGTGGAGCCCATTGTCCTGGGGCAATACATCTAGTTTCATAGAAGTCTGCTCAATCTGCTGGACCTGTGTGCGGCCCCAAAAACCTGCTGTGCAGACCCAAGTGCGGTAGTCACCCGTAGGAATACGGACATTGCCATAGTATACCGATGCACCGGGAGGAAGGGTCACTTGCCAACCTTCGAAAGGATGAAGCGTGTCGCGCAAGTCTCGGGTAGCACCTCCCATAAGGTCTCCGCAGTCGATCTGCACCAGTTCGCTGGCATCGGTGATGCCGACACCACGATAAGTGGGACGTACGGGCTTGATGGTGCCATCGCCATTGAACGACAAAGAATCGCAACGTATCGAGCGGTTCTTGTCGAAACGTGGGGAATAGTCGTTGTGATGATAGAACAGATACCACTGGCCCTTGTACTCAACAATAGAGTGATGGTTGGTCCAACAACCTGTGGGCGATTCCTCCATGATTACACCCTGGAACTTCCAGGGGCCAAGAGGCTGGTCACTCATGGCGTATGCCAAAGTCTCGGTGCCCCCTTCGGTGCGAACCCATGGGAAGGTCAGATAATATTGTCCATTGTGCTCGAAGGCAAAAGGTCCTTCCTTGAATCCATCAGGAAGTCCTTCCATAATTTGTGGTTCGGAGGCAAGTGCCAATCCGTCGGGAGAGAGACGAGCGCCGCGGATTACACCTCCTGCCCAGAAGATGTACTGTTCGCCCTGTGTGGTCTGCATCACACAAGGGTCGATGCCCATGATGCCTTCGATGTTCTTCTCTTGTGCCACAAAGGGGCCTTCCGGACGATCGCCGATGGCCACACCAACACCGAAACCTGCCCTTGCACCGGGTTTTTCAGGTTTCAAGCCACAAGGGAAATAGAAATAGTAACGCCCGTCACTGCCCTGAACGCAGTCGGGTGCCCACATCGAATAGCCTTCATGATTGCCCCAAGGGACCTGTTCCTGACTCAAGATGATGCCATGGTCCTGCCAATGGGTGAGATCGGATGAAGAGAAGACATGATAATCGGCCATGCAGAACCAACCCTTCAATGCCTCGACAGGAGGAATGTCGTGGGAAGGATAAACATAGACCTTGTCGCCGAAGACACGTGCCGTAGGGTCGGCCGTGAACTGTCCTGAGATAAGCGGATTCTGTGCGAAGAGATTGCTCGAAATCAACAACGCGGCGACGAGAGAAAATAGACGTCGATTCATGAAAAGGTATTGAGTTAGGTAATGTATCAAAAATTTGAAGATAGACATGGGCCAACGGATTGGCCCATGTCGGAGGGTCACTTGACCGTGGTGCGTCGCGAGGCCTTGATGTAAATGCCTCCCGCCTGAGGATGCCTGACAGGGAAGCCCTGCAACGTGTAATAACGAGGCTCGGCTATCGGGTCGACATTAATAGTCTCCAACCCTTCGGGCTCGCTGTAGTCATCATTATTGGTCAGATATAGATGATCTATATAGATGGGAGTGTTGCCATAGCTCCAGAATCCAGCAATGTAGATGTGACTTGGATCGACGGCTACATTGGTGCCTGCACGATACATCTCATGCAGGGGAACGACGCAGCGCTCAGCTCGTCCGAAGTCATTTTGATAGCATCCTGTCCAATAGTTGTTTTCGTCGAACAGGCGAAACGACCAACTGCTGGAGGCTGCCGGCTGACGCATCACAACCACGAGATATTTCCATGCCGACAAATCAATGCCGAGCGGGAAATTCCACCCGCCAAAGCCATATTGGCCTGTAATGAGACATCCCGTCGAAGCATCAAAACTTCCCTTTTCCCAGATGGAGGGATTGAAGAGCGCATCACTGCCAGGGAACGAGAGCGTACGGATTGCCAATGTGTCCTCAAACTGCCAGTTCGGATCGGCATATTCCTTGAACCAACGATAGCAAGGACGTGCACACGCCTCGGGATCGGTGAGGAACGTCTGTCCATCGGGCAAGCTGTCATCATATTTGGCCAAAAGCTCAGGACCCGTAAACAGCATCCAGGAGACGTTGCCCGTACGGTCCATGATGTAACGGAAGTTGGCACCGAAGCCTACTCCACCGGCAGTGCCTGTGGTGGCCTTGCCCCATGACGCATTGTACTTCTGGGGAGCCCAGTCCATTTCGGTGATGAGGATGGGAGCAATCTCAGCCACAGGGGCCACCTGAGCATTCCATCCCGACTGGAACTCGAGATAACCGGCGCCTTTGGTCACTACGCCTTGCTCGGCGCTGCCAGTGTCGCTCTCGCTGTCCGAACCGTACCAACCAGGATAACAATGCACGGCATAGCCGATGTTGTCGCCCTGGATGGGATATTTTACATAGCCCGCATACTGTGACTGATAGCCGAGACCAGGCACCCAAAGGATGTTGTCGGCACCACAACTGCGGATGCTATCGACGATGGCCTGGAAGAACTGCGAGCAAGCCTCGGCATGCGCATCGCCCGACGAACCGATGGTTCCATTGGTTCCCATGATATTGACGGGCTCGTTGGCAAGTTCGAACATCACAGCAGGATTGTTGCGCAGCTTCTCATGCGATGCCACCACACCCCAAACGGTGAGCAGATACTTCTGGTATTCACCTCCAATGAATATATCCTTTGGACATACTCCAGGGGGACGCATCACGACATACAGTCCGTGACTGATGGCATATTCGGCCATAGGCACGAATACTTCGTCAAGGTACTTCTTGAAGCGTGTGAGTCTGAAAGCCGAAATATCGTTTTCGCCCGTTGTCGAGACTCCTGGTTCATTGCTCCAATACGGATCCATATGGAGGCGCAGCCAGCGCATCTGCCAACCAGCATCCAGAATCTTGTCGATAAGGCCCTGGTTGTAGCGGAGACAATCGTCGGTGTTATAACTCCAACCCCAGCCTCTGCCCTGCTCGTTGAACCAGGGAGAGTAGGTCTGACCAAATCCATGGAGGTTGATGGGAGTGCCATCGGGCAGACACAGGTAACGTCCTTCGACATGCAATGCCTGCAATTCTGCACTTTGTGCACAAAGCCCTCCCGCCGACAGGAGCGCCAACAAAAAGACCAACAGATAACTCACGTGCTTCATGCTGTAACAATAACGAAATGAATAGAATCGCGGGGGAGAATGCTCCTGGCGCATCTCCCCCCCGAATTTCTTTATTTGGACTGCAGACCTTCGGCCCAACCTGCGTAGGCGGGCTTGCGGGTATAGTCTTCGAACCAGAGTCCGACGGGTTCACCGCCACGCCAGCCGCTCGATGCAGGAGCATCGGTGAGACACCACTGGCAGATGCCGTACTGCTGTGCCGGTGGCACGATGCGGAAGTACTCCTGGATGATCCACTTGTAGTACTCACCCATAGCCTTCAGCTGATCGAAGGTTACCTCCTCGGTCTTGAGGGCTGTGCCGAACTGCTTGTCGCTGATGCCCATATCGAGCTCAGAGATACGGACGAGCTTGCCCGTCGCAGCCATGAGCTGGAGCATACGGGTGATGGCAGCCTGCTGACGTGCCTGGCTCTCGGCATCGATGTAGTAGCTGATGTGCATCTGCGTACCGATACCATCGATCTTTGCGCCTGCCTCCTCCCACTTGCCAATCCAGTAGATCAGCGATTCGAGCTTGTGGTTGTTGTCCCAGGTGGATTCGAGGTTGTAGTCGTTGATGAAGAGCTTGAGGTCGGCAGGGTTGGTGCCCTCGATGGCAGCGTAAGCACTGCGTGCAGCCTTCTCGGCGGTAACTACGTAATCGACATTGCCGAGGTGGTCCTGCCAGAAGAAGTCGTTGGCAGAGCTTTCGGTAGCGTGCTGCAGGTCGTAGAAGCCGTCGATGTTGCCACCGCCCGAAATGGCCTCGTTGACCAGGTCCCAAGCCTTCACCTTGCCGGCTGTAGCATTCATCATGCCGCTGACCCAAAGGTTCATGGCGTAGGTGAGCGTATCGTGCTTCTCTTCGTCGGTCTGCGGGCGAGTGCCTCCGGATGAAGACATCTCGTACTCCCACTTGATGTTGGCGAAGTAGTAGGTGTTGGCCTCGGTCAGTACGTTGAGGTTGAAGGCAATGGCATGCATGCCTGCACCCTCAGCCGGGATGGTTGCTTCGGCCTCGTAGTGCTGCCACTCGGGTGTGAAGTTGGGGTTGCCGGGGAGCATTGCCCAATGGATGTAAGCGCCAGGGGTGTTGTGACACTGCGTCTCGCATCCGGCAGGCTTGTCGGCCTTGTAGTCGAAAGCGATGCGGTACTTCTCGCCAGCTGCCCACTCCTTGTCGGGAGTGTAGATGAAGAACTGCGAATCCCACGAGTTGGCAGGATTGTCGATCGACTGTACCTTGACGCAGACGCCGCCATCGGGACCCTCGCCAGGATAGCCGGGACCCTGGGTGTCGCCGCCGCCACCACCGTTGCGTACGATGAAGTTGCTGAAGTCGTCGCCCGTCATGTCGCTGTTCCTGATGGCATTCACCCAATAGGTAGTGGGCTTGAAGATCTTCTCCTGGGTGCACCAGTGGATATCGGCAAAGTAATAGTCGGTCGATACTGCCGAAACGTTGAGGTTGAAGGCAATGGCATGCATGCCGTCACCCTCGCCGGGAATGGTACCCTGAGCCTCGTAGTACTGCCACTCGGGAGTGAAGTTGGGGGTGCTGGGGAGCATCTGCCAGTGCAAGTAGGCACCAGGGGTGTTGTGGCACTGCGTCTCGCAGCCTGCATCCTGGCTGGCACGATACCAGAACGAAATCTTGTAGGCTTCGCCTCCTGCCCATGCCTTGTCGGGAGTGTAGATGAAGAACTGGGTATCCCACGAGTTGGTCGGGTTGTCGATCGAAGTGATCTTGATGCAGTTCTTGCCGTCGGGACCACCGGGGATGGGAGCACCGAACACGTCGCCCTTCCCGGGTTCGCGGACAACGAAGTTCTCCATCGAGCCGCCTTCATTCATCTCGCCGTTGGTGAGGTGATCGACCCATTCGATGGTGAAGCTGGCACCGCCAAGCGACTCCATACCTACCATGAAGTTCACCCACGAATACTTCCACCAGGTGTTGCCTGGCACGTCGCCATCCTGCTGCCAACCTACGTCCTTGAGCTTGACCTCTTCGTCGAAGCTGCCATTGGCAACCAGGTTCTCGTCCGAACCTTGCTCGGTGACTACAAAGTCGTCGAGGAAGAAGTCGCCGTCAAGTTTGCCGAGCGAGAACTGCAGGTACTTGTAGTCAGCTTCGGCGGTGAACGTCAAAGAAAGCGGGGTCATGTCACCCTCGGCAGCCAGACCGCCGAAGCCCGTGTAGAGCACTGCACCCTGGGCATCGCATGGCCAGAAGGGAACAGACTCGAGGCCGTTGGTAGCCTTGGCATTGATGGACACATTATAGGTCTTGCCCGCCTGAAGGGGCTGGGGCAGAGTGTAGTTGAGCTGGTAGTCCCAGACGTTCTCGCTGGGTCCGGTGGTGGTCATCTTGAGGCACTGGTTGCCTTCGCCTTCGGGAGTGGGAAGCTCGACGTCGGCAATAAGCGAATTGAGCCACTTCACGGGCTGCTGCGAATGCCAGGCCAAGGTGTGGCCATAGACAGTCAGGCCAGCGTCTTCGGCAGCATTGACAAACGCCGTAACGGTCGAGAAGTTCATATTGCCCTTGTCATCGACACAAGAGGCCATCTTCATGGCATTGCCGGCGACAATCTCGTCGAAGTTGGCGGTGGTGAGGGCATAGAGCATTCCCTTGTTGTTGAACTCGGAGGCAGTGAGCGCTGCGCTCACCTTGAAACCGGGGTGAGCGGAGCGATCGAGGTATTCCTTGAGGGGCTGGTACTCGTTGAGGTAATCATACAGTTCAGCATTGCCGGGACGGGAAACAGCGTAGTCGTTGGTTTCCAGGAAGTCGGCGCATGAGGTCAGCAGTAGGACACCTGCGGCAGCTGTCAGCCATTTGTTGATATTTTTCATCTTCGTACTATTTTATTAGTTGAACTCTTTGACAGTACCAGCAAATTCACCACGGCGCTGGAGAACGAGGGTCTCATCGTACGACTTTCCACCTGCAGTATATTTGAGGTAGAGCGCATTGCGGTCCTTGTTGCCCCAGGCCTTGGCCTCGGTGCCGTGACCGTAGTTGCCGCTACCCGTGACGCCATCGCCGCTGATGGTGCAGTTGTCGTCCTTCTCGCTACCAAAGCTCAGCGTCATCTTCACGCCATCCTTGTTCACGTATTCGCAAGTGGTGAGCGAAGTGGTAGCGGTGTGTACGATAGTACATTTCTCAAGCTGGTCGGCAGTACCCTTGACGAGGTAGTAGCCCTCCCAAGGATTGACGTAGCGTACGCAGTAGAGTGTGTAGTCCATCTCCTCGAGAATCTTGCTTGCTCCCTTCACATTGCTCATGCGGAGAGGCAGGACATAGGTCTGGGCGATTGAAGCTTGATCCTGGAAGAACGCATCGGTGAGCTGCACCTCCACACCGCTCATGCGGTTACCAGCATAGGTCGATGTGGTGCTGACCAGCTGATAATGGCTCGATGGCAGCACGGTGACAGCACGGCCGTCCTTGAAGGTGACACCCTGAGCCAGGCTCTCGTCAACGGCAACGTTGAAGGTAAATTCGTAGGAATCGTAGGTGCCGGCTCCGTAGCCCATCACCTTGAAGCGATGAGCATTGTCGAGCTCGGTGCTGTACTCCACGCCGTCGCCCAGCAGGATGGTACGAACGGGATACTGATAGGGGAAATAGACAGTGGTGCCTCCCGCAAAATCGTCGAAATCCCGGTCGCCGTTCTTGCAGCCCGTCGTGGCGACGGCTGCAAGAAGCATTAGTGACATATATAATGATTTTTTCATTGCAATTAACAATTAATAATTAACAATTAATAATTGGGATTACCATCCGCTGTTCTGCTGGAGGGCATCATACTTCAGGATCTCGGAGTATGGGATGGGGCCGAAGAACTGGTGCTGCTTGTAGTTGCGCTGCTCGACGTCGATGGTCTTGAAGCCAGCGTTGGGGGCACTGATTTCTGCACCCTTGACGGTCTCGTTGAGCTTGTTCAGATCCACCTGCCAGCGACGAAGGTCGTAGAAGCGATGGTTCTCGAAGCAAAGCTCCAGACGACGCTCGTTGCGGATCAGCTTGCGCATCTTGTCCTTGTTCTGGGCACATTCGTCGAGATAGGGGTCATCGACACCGGCACAGATGCCGGCACGCTCGCGCAAAGACTTGATGACGCTCTTGGCGGTCCACTTGCTTCCTGCCACGGCTGCTTCAGGTCCTACGGCCTCGTTGGCTGCCTCAGCATAGTCGAGGAACATTTCAGTCCAGCGGATACGTGCGTCGTAGCTCTTCTGGTTGGTGATGTTCGAAGGATTGAGGTTCACATCAGGACGAAGGAGTTTGCGCATGTAGTAACCGGTACGGGTAGAATAACCAACGGTATAGTTCAGACCATTGACATTGTTGTCACCATAGGTACCGGTGATGATGGTGGTGTTGCCCGAACCGATGGTCTGGCCATCATAGAGGATGTATGCAGCAAGGCGTGCATCACGATCAGCATAAGGATCGTTGGCATTGTAGCCCGAACGGCTGTCGGTGATAGGATAACCGTTGGTCATCGGGAAAGCATCGACAAGGTTCTGCGAAGGGTTGCAGCGACCAAGGCCGTTGATCGACGGAGGATAGAAATCACCCTCCAGGCTGTGACGCTCGCTGACGTTGGTCTGCCAGATGCTCTCGCTCGAGTTGTAACCCTTGTTCAAACCACCGATTTCGGTAGTGTTGGCAAACCACTTGTAGCCGTCGGCTGGCATCTCCTTGGTGTTGATGAGCTCGGCAGCATAGCGGGCAGCCTGCTCCATCGTAACGCCTGAATACTGGGCATAGGCGGGAGAGGCAGCGAAGAGAGCCACCTGGGCACGGAGGGCACGAAGGATCATACCATTGATCTTGCCCTTCTGGTGATAACCGAAGGCACGGGTGTACTTACCGGCCGAGATGTAGTATCTCTTATACTTTTCGGGCACGGCGTTGTCGTCGGTGACATCCTCATACTCGTAAGGCAGCAACTCGAGAGCACGATCGATATCGACCATGATGGAGTCGATGCAGGCACGGAAGGTGGCACGTGGCTGGTTGAAGTCGGCACCTGCCTCCTGGAACTCGCGAAGGATGGGCACACCCATCATCTCGTTCACACCATCGACCATGCCGGCATGGGCACGAAGAAGGTAGAACATCTGGAGGGCACGCATACCATAGGCATCGCCCTTGAAAAGGTCGGAGAAGAGGCGCTGCAGCCCTTCGTCGGTACTCCATGCAACCTTCTCGGCATTGGCCACCATGATGTTGACATACTGGATGGCATTCAGACGGTTCTTCCACTGGGAAGTGGGGTCATTCTGTGAACTCCACGCACCGGTAGCCATCTGCAGATAACTGTTCGTCTGGTCGTTCGAAACAGCATCATCGGTAGCAAGGTCGGTCTGCGGAGAGTTGGAATAAGGCAGCAGAATGTAGGCATTGCCCAAAATACCCTGCGCATAGCTGGCGTCGCCATACATCGAACTGACGTCCTTGAGATTCTCCTGAGCAGGCTCAAAGAGGTCGTCGCAAGAGGCAAGGGCTACACCCATAAGCACTACGGACAGTATATGTTTGATAGTTTTCATTTCTTTATATCTTTTTGGGTTTTGATAAAACCTTACAATCTAATTTAGAACTTAACCGAAGCACCGATCTGGTAGAAGCGGTTCTGGGGAGCAGAGCCTACGTTCATCTCAAGAATCTCCTTCTCCTTGGCAATCTTCAGCAGATTGTTGCCATTGGCGAAGAGGCTGATACCCTTGACCACCTTGCTGCCTTCGAACATCGAAGCGGGGAAGTCGTAGGTGATCTGTACCTTCTGGAGGTTGATTTGGTCGGTATCGTAGAGCCAGTAGTCGGAGGTCACGAAGTTGTTGGCACCGCTGCCGGTAGTGAGGCGAGGATAGGTAGCCGACGAAGCATTGGTCACCTGACGAGTAGCGGGATCGACGATGGCACGGTCGCGTACCACAGCACTGTACTTCGAGTCGCCATGAACCCACCAATAGGAGTTGTTCTTGACAGCCTGGCCACCGAAGCCTCCGGTAGCGAGCACGAAGAGGCTCATACCCTTATACTTGAGGGTAAGGTTGGCACCGAGGGTGAGTGGTGAGCCATACCAGCCGCCACGACCCAGGTTCACCTGGTCCTTGTTGTCAATCACACCGTCACCGTTCTGGTCCTTGTAGCGGAGGTCACCGGCCTTGGGGGTCTCACCGAGTTTCTGCTCGGGAGCACCAGTCACCTCGTCGTCGCTCTTGAAGAGACCGAGGCACTCATAGCCCCAGATGGCATCGAGCTGCGTGCCCTGACGATACTGATAGGCATCGGCAAACTGCGAGTCGTCGCGCTTGGTAGCTTCGGTGTCGTACCAGGTCATGTTGGCACCCACACCCACCATCCAGTCGTCGGTGAGCTGCTTCTTGTAGTTGACAGCTACTTCGAAACCATAGCGGAGGTCATCGTTGTAGTTGGTATAAGGCACAAACGATGCTTCAGGCCAATAGGTCGAGAAATAGCTTGGATAGAGGTTGTTGGGCACGATGATCAGACCTTCGGTCGTGGTGCGGAAGTAGGAAGCCTCGAAGGTGAGAGCCTTCTCGAGCAATGCACCCTGCAGGGTTACGCTGAATTCCTTGCGCTTGATGTAGTCGAGGTCCTTGTTCGAACCGCGCTTCGAAGTCGTTGCCTGCTGGGAATCGCCTACACCCCAACCCCACCATACATCGTGGTTGTTGTTGAAGTCAGGAGCATACATGCCATAGTTCTCGACATCGATATCCTGGCTGAGGACGCTGTACGAAGCACTGAGCTTGAGGTCGTCGAAGATCGAACCTTCGAGGAAGGCCTCACGTGCAATGTTCCAACCGGCGGTAGCACTGTAGCTGTAGCCCTTGCGGTTGCCCTCAGCAAGCTTGGCGCTATGAATCAAGGCTGAACCGAACTCAGCATAGTACTTGTGTGCATAGTTGTAGGAGGCAAGCAGGCCGGCATTCACGTTGCTGGTCCTGTGGTATTGGCCAGACTGCGACTGCTGATAGCCGTTGGCAAGCAGCATCGCGCTCACATTATGCACATCGGCAAAGGTACGGTTGTAGTCGAAATGAGCATTGAAGTCAATGGTCTGCCTATAAGTCGAACCTCCTACACCCTGAACACCCGTATGCTGGTCCTTATTCTGCCTTACAAGCGAGGTAATCACCTCCTTGCCATTGTAGTTGCCCCACTGTGGAATGTAGATGGCGTAGGTGTCGGTGTAGCTGGTCGAATAGGCAGTAGCATAATCGACTGCAAACATCGTCGAGAAGCTCAAGCCTTTGGTCACACGGTCGAGGTCGAGGTTGATACCGAGCGAGAACTCGAAGTGACGGCTGTTGTACTTGCTTGTACCTGCGGCGAAACCATTGGCAATGACGTTGGTGTACTCACTCTCTACGGGGTCGGAAGGAGCTCCGATGAAAGCGCCATCGAACAGACGAGCCGTGCTCATCAGGTCGGATGTCGTCGGGTTGAGAGGATCCAGATAAGTCATTGGAATAAAGCCTACCACGCGGTTGGGACGCAGCGACTCGGCAGCAGCCCAGAAGTCGGTGTTGGCAGCCGAACGGGCACTATAGAAGGTCACATTGGCATCGGCAAAAGCGCTGATCCAGTCGGCCATCTGCATATCTACGTTGCCACGTACGTTGAGACGGTCGGTATAGTCATCCTTTGTGTTACCGTAGTTCAGGTTGTCGCCCGAACGCATATAACCGATGTTGGTGTAGTAGTGGGTACGCTTGGCACCGCCACGGAACTCAGCAACGACCTCCGAGCGGTTGTAGGCCTTCTTGAGGTAATCGCTCGAATAGAGATTGATGTTGGGATAGCGATAGGGGTTCACACCTGCATAGGTGTTGTAGATGGCCTCATCGCTATACTTCCTGGCATTGCCATCGTTCACAAGGGCCTCATTGTAGAGGGTCATGTATTCGGCAGCACCCAGATACTCGGGGAACGACTTGGCCACGTTCCAACCGGTGTTGGCACTCACCTTGATCTGCAGATCCTGGTCGTTGCCACGCTTGGTGGTGATCAGAATAACACCCTTGGCAGCACGGCTACCATAGAGAACCACGGCCTGGGCGCCCTTCATGAAGGTGACTTGAGCAATCTCGTCGGGCTTTACGTTGTCGGCATCACGAGGTACACCGTCAACGAGCACCAGATAATCGGTCTGGCCCCACAGAGAGGCTCCGTTGAAACCAGAGACATAGCCCTGCATATTGTCGAGGCTGTAGGTGTTGTTGTTCTTCGCGGCAAGTTCCTCGTAGTCGAGCACCGACACACCACCCAACAAATCCTCCTGAAGCACACTGCGGAAGGCGACGTTCACCTTCTGTGCTGCGTTTTCCTCGTCAAGCTCTTGTGCAAAGCTGACGGTCGAGAGCAACGCTGCAGGCAGCAGCAGGTATTTGAAATATGTTGTATTCATGCGAATGAATATTTTTTATTAGGAAAAACTTTGTCTTTCTTTTCTCTAAACATTACCAGCCGGGATTCTGCTTGAAATCCTCGTAGAGATAAACTTCGCTGTCGGGGAAGGGGAACCAGTAGTGCTTGGCTGTGAATGGGCGTTCAACGATGGTCTTGAGGCTCCAGCCGCTAACCTCAGCATCACGTGGGTCGTTTTTGCGATACCACTCGTTCTCGACGCTAATGGTAAGGGTGTTGCCGCTGGCATCCTTGACGGTAATGGTTTCGTTGGGCATAACGCGCGAGAACTCGGCACTCTGCTTCAGGTTGTAGGGAGCCTTGTCGAGCAGACACCAGCGCTGCAGGTCGTTCCAGCGGAAGCCTTCGAAGGCAAGTTCGCAGGCACGCTCGCGACGGATGGTCTCCATCAGGGCATTGCCCGACTTCTGGTCATCAGCTACCTCGGCACAGCCTACGCGGTTGCGCAGCACGTTGATGGCATCGACAGCCGTGAGGGCGCAGCCTCCTGCGGTGTTCTGACCCGATGCAGCCAAGGCCTCAGCATAGAGCAGATAAATCTCTGCCAGACGCATGTAGGGCAGATAAGCCTGCAAGCTGAACGACCAACCATAGTAGTTGTCGTACTTGTTGCACTGGTGAGGAATGAGTTTCTGGCAGAAGTAACCCGTACGCGAACCCAGGTTGTTGTCACGCATGGTGCCATTGGTCTCGAAGTCGCAGTACTGCTGCTCGCGGAACTGGGCATCGTCGCCCTCCTCACCGATGGTAGTGGTCACGAAGCGGAAGCCGTCGAAGATGATGTCATGATAGAAACGTGGGTCACGGTCCTTGAATGGATGAGCTGGGTCGAAACCAGACTGCGGATCATCAAGGGCACGTCCGTTTGCCATACCGTAGGCATAGTTCACGTAGTTGGCCGTAGGCATGTGGATAATCTTGTCATGCTCAACGAGTGAGTTGATCTTCGAACCCCAAAGCTTTGCAAAGTTCCAGTTGGTACCATTGCCTTCGTGACCAGGACCTCGGAAGACACACTCTGTCGAGCCGGGCTGCATCCAGTTCTGGCTGACGGTGTAGAAGATTTCGTGGTAGTTGTTGTCCGAAGCACTGGTCTCTGTGTGATTGTAGATGTCGCTATAGTCAAACTTCACAAGAGCGTAAGGGCTCTTGGAGTCGTTGGCAGTAACCAATGCCCTGCCCAGATACTCGGCTGCCTTGGCAGCAGTAGCCTGATTATAAGCGTAAGTGTTCGACGAACCTGGCTGTGGAGCGATAGCATCAGGATCACCATTGGTGAGTGGAGATGCAGCCCAAAGCAGTGCCTTGCCGGCGTATGCCAACGCAGCAGCACGGGTGACGCGCACCTGGTTGTGTCCCGAATTGGCCTTGCCAGGAGCAGTCTCTTCCCAACTGATGGGGAGCAACTCAGCAGCTTTGGCAAAATCGGCAGCGATGCGTTCGCAGCATTCGCGATATGGGAGACGTGGTTCGCCAAAAGCCTGGCCACCATCGAGCACCTTGTCAATATAGGGAAGACCGCCAAGATACTGCACCAGTTCCTCGTGCCACCATGCACGGAAGAAGTAGAGCTGACCCTCGATGAGGTTACGCTCCTCCTGCGTGGCACTGGTCATCAGTGCGAGGTTCTCAAGACCGAGATTGCATTTGCGGATGCAATAGAAGGCATGGCCCCAAGTGCGGTGGCTGAACTTGTTGTCGGAAGTGGGGTCAACGCTGGCACCTCCGAAATAGGTCTGTGCATTGCCATACCAGTTCTTCAGGTTGCCCAGGTCCATCTGGTGGCTGAAGTGCGAATCGCCTTCGCCTGCATTCATAATCTCGTCTTCACCCCAGTTGAAGGTCGTACACCAGTAGCAACTCTCCTTGTCGGGGATGCAGTTGTAGATCTCCTCGACAAATCCCTGGAAGTTGGTGAAGTTCTGGAAGGCAACTTCTGCCGACACCTCCGAGCTGGGCTCCTTGTCGAGGTAGTCGGTGCATGAGCTGCCCATCAGTGCCAGGGTGCCCATCGCCGTTCCTAATAATATATTATATAATGTATGTCTCATATTGATGAATCGTCATTAAGAGTTTCAATTCGTTTTGTCAAGGATTAGAGACTGAACTTAAGACCGAAGTTGATACGCTTCACGGTAGGATAGGCACCACCACCGCCACTGTACGAACCGTTGGACTCACGGTCGTCAGGCATATTGGTGTACATCCACAGGTTGTTGCCGCTGACGAAAAGCTTCAGGCTTGAGATTCCAAGATGACGGATCCAGTCCTTCTTGCTCCAGGTATATGCTATCTCGACGTTCTTCAGACGGACGTATGAACCATCGTACATCATCTGAGTGCCGTAGTAATAGGTAGGCGTAGTATTCAGACGAGGAGTAACGACATCGGCGCTATTGCCTGCTTCACTCCACCAGCTGCCCTGGTCGTAGACCGTGTTGAGCTTGCTGCCAAACGAAGTGAGGTTCACGTCACGGGTCACATTGCTTACGCCATAGAACTGCACGAAGCACGAGAAGCCCTTCCATTCGTAACCGATAGTAGCATTGTAGGTATTCTCAGGTATCTCTGTGAAACCATAGGGAGCGGTATCTTCGTTCGAGATTTTTCCATCAGCATTGAAATCAACTATCTGATAGTCACCCACGAGTTTCTGGCCGTCCGATGAATCATGTTTAGGCGAACCATAGAGTTCATCCTGTGTATTGAGGTAGTCTCCATTGACCACGGCACCACGCTGACCGATGGCATAGCCCGAAGCCTTACGATAACTTTGCAGGAACTGGGCGTCCTCACGAGCATCGATTCTGCTGGCAGCATGGGTCATATTGAAGTTACCCCACACACGATGTCCGCCCTCGAAGGTGTGGTTCACGCGAAGTTCCAACTCGTAACCCTTGGTGGTAGCCTTACCCAGGTTGGCAGGAGGTGCATCTTGTCCGAAGTAAGCAGGCACTGAACGCACGTCACCGGCGATGATGATGTCGCTACGCTTATCCTGGAAGAATTCGAGCGAACCAGCAAACGTGCCTCCGAGGAACGAATAATCGACACCGACATTGAACTTGCGAACCACTTCCCAGTGGATATCGGCATTACCTACCTGCGATTCGCGATAGAACTTGTAGTTGCTCTTGCCATCACTATTGTCCATTCGGGCTGCATTGTCGGCAAGATATGCCCATTGAGTAAGATAAAGGAAGCGCTGTGGGAACGAGTCGTCACCAATCTCACCGTAGGAAACACGGAACTTCAGCATGTCGAGGAACTGTTTGTCAAACAACTTGAAGTCGGTGACTCGCTTCATCCAAGGCTCGTTGGTGATCATCCAGCCGAGGGCGCCTGAATTGAAGAATCCGAAACGATTCTCTGGGCCATACTGCTCTGATCCATTGTATGCACCATTGTACTCAGCGAAGTAGCGGTCTGCAAAATTATAGGTCACACGGAAGACCCAGTCCTCACGATAACTTGGAATCATTGGACCCGATGCATGCTCTCTACGTGTAAAGACACCCATTGCTGTAAGATCGTGACGACCAAACTGGCGTGCCCAGTTGAGCTGCAACTGATAGTAGAAGTTACGATAGGTGTTCCAATCTTGAACACTACCATTGTTGGTGGTCCAAGTCACAGTAGTCACTTCGTCAAAGTGGTTGGCTGCATCGTAGCTGTTCTTATACTGGACGATACCTGTCTCAGGATCGACCCACTTGTTGCGCGATGCCGACTTATAGAGGTCGTTGATGCCTCGGTTGGTCTCACGGAAATTGTTGTCCCAAGATAACAAGCCATGGAAACTCAGGCCCTTGGTGATGAACGAGAGATCCTGATCGAGCACGAAGTCGGTATAGATACGTGTGGTAGTGGCTTTATTGGTGCCACCGAGAGTCACTGCCTCGATGGAGTTCGAAACGTTCGAAACGAGAGGATAGAAGCCCCACGAACCATCGGCATACTGTGGCATAAACACGTCAGGAGCAATGTTGTAGGCACCTGCCCAGCGCTGCTGCAACTGCCAGCTGTCGCCGGCATCGGCATATTGCGAATAGGAGAATGGAGCCTCAGATACGCCGTACGAACCCGAGAGACCCACCTTGAAGGTAGTGGTCTTTGTGAGCTTGAAGTCAAGGTTCGAACGTACAGTCAAGCGATTGTAACCGAAGCCTGCCTTGTAGCCACGACCTGAGTCATAGGTCTTGTAGAGGTCACCTTCGTTCACGAAATCGACGGCAGCGAAGTACTTGACGTCCTTCGTACCACCGCTCACGTTGACGGCAGCGTTGTACGACATGGTGTAGTCCTTGAACATGGCCTTCTGCCAATCGACGTTAGGATAACGCTCCTGTTGCTCGATAGTGGTCTGGTTGCGATAGTTGCTGATGAAGTCCATCGAATGAACATCTGCCCAAGAGTCAGGGTTGAGGTTCAACTCGTGCTCGGCAGCCATGTTGCGTGCCATCAGCGCATCGTACGAATCATACTTGCCAGGGAGCTTTGAAGGAATCTTCATGATGGCATTGGCGCTCACGTTGATCTGTGGACGACCTTCCTGACCACGCTTCGTGGTGACAAGGATCACACCGTTGGCACCCTTCACACCATAGACGGCAGTTGCCGATGCGTCCTTCAGTACGGAGATGTTCTCTACCGAACCCATATCGACCGACGAAAGGGGACGCTCGATACCATCCACGAGGACGAGTGGTGCAGAGTTGTTCCAGGTTGAGGAGCCACGGATCACGATCTGTGGTTCTTCCTCACCGGGCATACCATCTGACTGGTTTGTGATGACGCCTGGCAGGTTACCGGTCAGGGCCTGTGCGACGTTCGAGATACCGGCGGCGCGTTCCAGCGTCTTGCCGGTGGTTTGTGTAATGGCACCTACTACCGATGCCTTCTTCTGCTGGCCGTAGCCCACTACAATCACCTCCTCGAGCTGGGCATTGTCCTCCTCGAGCACGATGTGCAGTGTTTGACCAACAGTAGCCTTGACCTCCTGGGTAGTCATACCTACGTATGAGATCACCAGGGTCGATTCCCTACTTGGCAACTTGAGTGAGAAGTTGCCGTCAAGGTCGGTAATTGTGCCTTGTGTCTTGTCAGACTTCAAGACTACCGATGCTCCAATGACGGTCTCGCCATTGGTGTCCACGACCACGCCCTTTACTGTACCTGTCTGCGCCCATGCCGTATTAAGGCATAGACACAAGAAAGCGACCAGCACGGTCAGTAGCCGTTGTTCCCTTCGGTCACGTCCAAGGGAAGGTTGCTTGTGCATTGCTTTTCTCATTGGTTTGTTAATATTAATATATATGTAAAAAAAGTTTTTTACTTCTTTGCAAAAAGTCCGATCATCGTGCCTGTGAATCCGCCGGCATCACGTGTCGAAAGGAATGCCGTGGGCTGAGCTTCGCCGATCGTCTTCCAATCCTTTCCGCGATTGAGGCTGTAACTGAAGGTGAACTGTAGTCCGTCGCTCTCGACACGCAGTTCCACCTCACCCTGCTGGAGGGGCTGCTCGTCCAGAGCAGTGCATCCCTCGGGAGTCATCTTAAGAAGTTGCAGCTTGCCTTGGGTGGCACAGAGTTTCAGGTAATGCGTTTCGTCCTTGAAGAGTGTCAAGCCTGCCTGGCTCGTTTCGCTGCCTGCTACATATTGCATGCGCGTCTGACACGTATAACGATGATGCTGCGGGCGCACGAAGACGGCACTTGGCGTATCTTTGTCGCCTAGGTCGATGGTGTCTTCCTTCAAGGTCAACCATCCCGGACGCTTCGTGAGCGAATACTTGTCGGCACCGCTCGTACGCAGGGTCATGAACTGCAGGGGCAGTTGCTCGGCATCGAAGTCAAACTGCATGCCGAAGTTGCCGTTGCCCACCCAGTTGTCGCCTCCTTCACGGTGCTCAGGCTTTACGCCCTCACGACGAATGGTGCGGCTCACGATCTCGTTGTTGTTGCAGATCAGGGGCCATCCGTCGTTGGTCCACATCACGGGCAGCATGAAGGTCTCGCGACCCAGGTTCTCGAAGTTGTCTTTCACAGGGCGGCAAGCCAGGAACACGGCCCACCAGTCACCCTCCTGTGCCTGCACCAGGTCGGCATGGCCTGCACAGGTAATCGGGTCGGGACGATTGTTGTCGAGCGTGCGTTGCGTCAGGATAGGATTGCCCTTGTATGCCTCATAGGGTCCCCACACCGACTTCGAGCGGTAGATAACCTCCGAATGCCAGTCACCTGTTCCGCCCTCGGCTGTCATCAGGTAATAATAGCCGTTGATCTTGTAGATATGCGGGCCTTCGCACCAGATGGGCTTCTCCTCGGGTCGGCAGCCCTTGTTGATGAGGATGCGACGCTCGCCCACCATCTGGTCGGTGGCCAGGTCAAGTTCCTGAAGGCGCACGGTGCGATGTCCGGGATATTCGGGCTTGTCGTTGGGTGCATCGTCGTTGTTCACCACGTAAGCCTTGCCATCGTCGTCAATAAAGATCGAAGGGTCGATGCCGCGAACCGAATGCACATAGATAGGGTCACTCCACGGACCAGCGGGATCCTGCGTCTTCACATAGAAGTTGCCGGCTCCCACATTGGTGGTGATCATGTAGTAGGTTCCCGTCTTGGGATTGTAGCTCAGTCCCGGTGCAAAGATACCTCCGCTCACATGCTGGCCAACCATGTTCACCAGTTGCGACTCACGGCTCAGCACGTGTCCGATCTGACGCCAGTTCACCAGGTCACGGCTGTGGAAGATGGGCACACCAGGGAAGTAGGTGAAGGTCGAGGTGACCAGATAATAGTCACCCTTGCCATTCGAACAGATGGCAGGATCAGAGAAGAATCCGGGGAGGATTGGATTGTAGAATTCCGATTCTCCAGCAAGAGGATGCTCGGCATAGTAGCTGTCATTGCCGACATAGGTCAAGTCGTCGAACATCGCCTCTCCAGTAGGTTCCGTAGGCATAGGGTCCTTCGGGGCAGTGCAACTTGCTCCGAGCCATGCCAATGCCATGACAGCCGCACTGGCCGCCATGCTCATTCGTTTCCGTTGACTTTTCATAGAATTCATGTAAAATTTGGCTTTTTAGCGGCGCAAAGATAATTATTTCGCGCGAACTGGCCAAAAAAAACCTTATCACTGACACCCACACGTGTTACACACGCAAAAATTAGGTTAAATGATACAAATTAAATTGTTTTTGTAACGTTTTTTTTGGAATTTTCACAAAAAAATCCATATATTTGCACCCGTTAATGGATAAATAGAACACGCAAGATGCCACGCTTAACACATCGGATGCAGCGATTTTTATGCACCATTTCATTCATTTTTGCCCTCACTATGCAGTCGTGGGCAAATCTGAATTTGCTCTTTACGACCGACGATAATCTATCCAATAGCCTCATTAACGAGATCAAGGAAGGCGCCGACGAAACCATCTGGATAGCCACCGAGGACGGCCTCTGCCGTTTCGATGGCTCGCAGTTCATTACCTATCGCAACGACCCCGCCAACCCCAATTCCCTTCAGAACGACTTCGTACGAACCCTCTGTACCGACGACGAAGGTCACGTCCTGGTCGGCACACTGTCGGGTGTGCAGATGTACCGTCCCGAAACCGACGACTTCACCCCGATCATCATCGACCCGGAGCAGCAGATCGGCTCGGGCAACATCAGCGACCTTTGCAAGTTGTCCAATGGTGACTTCATGGCCACAGGCAACGTCACCTTCACCATCCATTTCGACGAGCACGGACAGCCCCATGCCATACCCAATCCGCTCACGTCCCATGCCTCCATGGCCTATCGCTGCTGCGAGGACTATTCCGGCAACGTGTGGGTCATCAAGTTCGACGATGGCATGTATCGCCTCGACAAGCAGGGCAACGTAAGCCTGATTCCCATCAACGACAAAATCAAGAGTTTCATCAGTCTTGGTCTTGGTCCCGACGGCAAGATTTATGCAGGCGGCGAAGTGCGCGGCCTTTACCGGTTCGAATCTGGCTCAAACGACGTCGAGGAGGTTTCGGCTCCTACCGATAATTATACCGTGCGCGAATTGCGTACCATCCCGGGCACGCAGCAGATGTATGTCTGCACCGATGGCGACGGCATCTTCATCTACGACTGTCAGTTCGGCACCATGACGCCCTGTGAGTTCGACGATGCGCAGATCGACTCCCGCACGCAGAAGGTACACTCCGTGGCCGTCTCGCGCAATGGCGACGTCTGGATGGCTCTCTATCAGAAAGGCGTCTTCGTCATCTCCCACAATGCCGTCGATTTCCATTACTATGGTCCCAAGTCGCTTCGCTACAACACCGTGGGCGACCATTGCATCACCACGCTCCTGCGCGACCACGAGGGCTACCTTTGGGTAGGCACCGACAACGGAGGCCTTTTCTGTCTCGATGCCGATGGTCAGTCTCGCCATCACTTCCCCTGCACCTCCGACCCATGGTCCATCCCCTCTGCCATCATGAACATCTACGAAGACCAGCACCATCGCCTCTGGATAGGCTCCTATCGCCAAGGTGCAGGCACCGTCGATCGTCGCTCGGGCGTTTTCCATAATGTTCCCGTCACCGACTCCAGGAACCCCAACAGTAATGTCTACGACTTTGCCGAGGATAAGCGCGGCACTCTGTGGGCGGCCTCCATGGGCCAAGGCCTGCTGCGTTACGACGAGAAGCAGGGCATCTTTGTCTCGCAGCCGACCATCTCGTCAGCCGACTGGAGCGGAGCCCTCTGCTACGACCCCATCCAGGATGTCATCTACCTTGGCACATACGATGGTCTGGTCATCTATCATCCCGACGATCCAAGCCGCGAAACCGAACACTTCCTCAGCCCCGTCGTCATCTACAGCATCACTCGTTGTTCGGCCACCGAAATCAGCCTCTGTACCAACAATGGTCTGATTATGTTCAACACCCAGACACGCAACTTCCAGACCTACACCTCGCAGGATGGTCTTCCAAGCAACAACGTATTTGCCTCCCAGACCGACGGCGAAGGCAACCTGTGGGTAAGTTGCGGTACCAGTCTCGCCAAGTTCAACTTGCAGCAGAAGACGTTCAGCGTCTACACCGCCCAAGATGGCTTGCAAAGCAGCGAGTTCTACAAGAACGCATCGTTGCGCGACGACGATGGCACACTCTGGTTCGGTGGCACCATGGGCATCACCTGGTTCAATCCTCGTGAGATTTCCCATCAGGTGCAGAACAGCACGCCACGTGTCGTTCGCCTCACTGCAGCCCAGAACAACATCCGCCCCGACAAGAACGGCTACTATAACATCAGCAACCAGGACAACTCGTTCACCATCGAACTGGCTACACGTCCCATCCTGCTGACGCGAACCGTCGTTTACCGCTATTCGATGGACAACGATGCTTGGCAGACCTTGCCTCCTGCCATGAACCTCGTCTCGTTCAGCCACCTCTCTTCCGGTCACCACACTTTCAGTTTCCAGTCCGAACAGGAAGGCGTCACTTCCGAAGTGCAGACCATCGACATATTCATCGAGCGCCCATGGTATCTCTCCTGGTGGGCTATCCTGCTGTGGAGTGCCATCCTTGCATTCATCATCTGGCTCGACTATCAACTCATTAGCCGAAAGCGTGCCGAACGTCGTCTCAAGGCCGAAAAGGAGCGCGAGAATGCCATCAACGATGCCAAGCTGCAGTTCTTTATGAACATCGCCCATGAGTTCCGCACCCCAATGACCCTCGTCGTCAGCCCCCTCCAGAAACTCATGAAGCGCAACAACTCCCCCGAGGACCAGCAGGCCTACGAACTCATCAACCGAAATGCCAATCGTGTGCTTGCCCTCGTCAACGAACTGATGGACCTGCGCAAGATCGACAAGTCGCAGATGAAGTTGCAGTGCCACCTCCAGTCGCCCGTACCACTCTTGCAGAACCTCTGCAACTCGGTACTCGACCTCACCGAGGCACGCAACATCACCCTGTCCCATTTCAGCTTAGTACCCCCTTCCACCCAACTGTGGATCGACGAGGAGGCACTCACCAAGATTATCCTCAACCTGCTCACCAACGCCATCAAGTTCACGCCCAAGGGCGGCAAGATCGATGTCACTTCGCAAATCAAGGACAACAACCTCACCATCGAGGTCATCGACACAGGCATTGGCATTGCACCTTCCGAGCGCAAGGAGATCTTCAATCGTTTCTATCAGGTTCACCAGTCGGGCTCTTCGTCACTGGGCACAGGCATCGGCCTCAACCTCGTCAACGCCCTCGTCCATCTCCATCATGGCGACATCGAAGTGGACGACAATCCCGTGGGCAAGGGAACACGCTTCACCGTAACACTGCCCACCGACGAGAATGCCTACGCTCATGAGGAGAAACTCGCCACCTCTACCGACGACCCCGCAGAAGCTGGCCTGCCCACGTCCATCAACCCCGCCACCATCCTCCACGACTCGCTCCTCGAAAGCAAGGATGCCGACGCTGCCAAGATCGACAATGCACACGGCCCACGCGTCCTCGTGGTCGACGACGACGATGAGGTGCGCTCCTACCTCGAACAGGAACTCAGCACACGCTACCGCGTCACTGCCTGTGCCAACGGTCGCGAAGCCCTCGAGATCCTGTTGGCTCAGCTCGATGCCTTCTCGCTCGTCGTCACCGACCTCATGATGCCCGAAATCGACGGCATACAACTCTGTATGCGCATCCGTAGCAATGTCCAGCTCAACCACCTCCCCATCATCCTCGTCACCGCCAAGACAAGCGACGAGGACCGTCTCGCCAGCCTCGAAGTGGGTGCCAACGCCTTTATCTCGAAGCCCTTCAACGTCGAAATCCTCCTCAAGACGGTCCAGAACCTCCTCGAGCAGCAACGTCGCTTGCGCACCACCTACAGCGGAACACAGAACCCTGCCGACAAGGTCGACACACCCGAACTTCTCTCGCCCGACGAGCGTCTGCTCCAACGTGTCCTCAAGGTCATCAACGATCGCCTCAGCGACACCTCCCTCACGGGCGAAAAGGTGGCCGAAGAAGTCGGCCTCAGCCGCGTCCACCTCTACCGCAAGCTCAAGGAACTCACCAACCAGTCGCCGCGCAACTACATCCGCAACATCCGCCTCATCAAGGCCGCCGAACTCCTCTCCCAAAAGAAGATGTCCATCGCCGAAGTCGCCTACAAGGTCGGCTTCGCCTCCCCCGACAACTTCTCCGCCCTCTTCAAGGAAATGTACGGCATGACCCCCAAGGACTACAACGAGCAGCACTACTCCCAATCCGACCCATAAAGAAAGGGCAGCCCATCCGGCTGCCCTTTCTTTGTTTCCGCTGGCAGCCGTGTATGGCTGCCCCTTTTGTTCTCGTCGGCAGCCGTCCTTGACTGCCCCTTTTGTCTCCGTCAGCGGCCATTCTTGGCCGCCCTTCGCGTTTCGTCGGCAGCCATCGATGGCTGCCTTGTTTGTTTCCGTCGGCAGCCGTGCATGGCTGCCCTCTTCCCATCACAGCGTCACATCCAGGCACTTCAGGTCCTTTGCATCCGAGCTCGTCCCATAGAACACCTCGTACTGCCCAGGCAAGACGCGCATCGTGTTCGTCGATGGGTCGAACGTCTCGAACGTCTCATCGTCGATCGGGATGCTCACGCGTGTGCTCTCGCCCGGCTTCAGTGTCACGCGCTTGTAGCCACGCAGTGCACGCACAGGTCCGCCCTGGTCATCCACGCGGCGCACATAGAGCTGCACCACTTCCGTGCCCTCGCGCGCGCCCGTATTAGTAATAGGTATCTCCACGGCCGTCTTGCCGACCATCTGGGCGATGCCGATATTAAATGTGGTGTACGAAAGTCCGAATCCGAAGGGGAACAAGGGCGCCTCGGTCATATAGCGATAGGTGCGGCCCTTCATCGAATAATCCTTGTAGTCGGGCAGTTGCGACACGCTGCGATAGAACGTCACAGGCAATTTGCCCGAAGGATTGACCTTGCCATAGAGCACCTCGGCAATGGCCTCGCCACCTCTTTCGCCCGGATACCATGCCTGCACGATGGCATCGCACGACTCCGTCTCAGGCACCAATGCAATCGCCGAACCCGAGAAGTTCACCAGCACCACGCGCTTGCCTGCCTCATGCAGTTTCTGCAGGAAACGACGTTGTACTGCCGGCAGTTCGATGTCGGTGCGGTCACCGCCCTTGAATCCTGGCAGGTTGATAGGCATCTCCTCACCTTCAAGGCGTGCCGAGATACCTCCTGCGAAGATCACGGTCTCGATGCCCTTCAGGCGTGCAATCAGTGCGTCGTAGTTCACGTCATCCTCGCGTCCGATGTCCACACGGAGGTTGGCATTCCAGTTCTCCACCTGTGCATAGCGGATCTCGATGCGGTACTCCTCGCCTGCCTTGGCATCGATCATCGTGCGTGTATCGGTCGTACGCCATGTGCGCATTCTGTTCTTCGACTCGCCGTTCACCAGCACCTCGAAATACGAGCAGCCCTCCACGTCGAGCAGCACCTGGCAGGTCTGCTTCGGACGGAACACCGTCTCATAAAGGCCCGAGAATGCGGTCAGGTTCACACCAGGGGCAAAAGCGTAGTTACCATAGGTGGTGACGTTGATCGGACGAACGTGCTGGCGTGTAGCCACAGGTTCACCCTCGCGGTTGGGGTTGTTCCAGAACGTGCCACGGAAGCCCGTCTTGCCGTCGATGCTGCACTGGTCGTAAAACGACACCAGTTCCTTCTCGTTCACCAGGTCGCAGCCCTTGAAGCTCACCATGCCCTTCTTGCCCACCTGCATCTGGATGCCTTCCAGCAGGGTGGAAGTCTGGTTGGGCGTGCCGTTGTAGTTGCCCCACATCAGCACTTCGTCGTCGGAATTCGGACCGATCAGGGCCACCTTCTTGCCTTTCTTCAAAGGCAGTACGTTACCACGGTTCTGCAACAGGACGATAGTCTGACGTGCCATGTCGAGAGCAGTCTGCTGGTGCTTCTTGCAATTGAGTATCTCAGGACCCAGCTTCGACCACGAGACGAGCTCCGGGTCATCCATCTCACCCAGTTCGAAACGTCCTTCCAGCAGGCGCACGATGTGCTTGTTGACGTCAGCCTCAGTGATCAGACCATTGGCTACGGCATCGGGGATGCTGCGATAAGCGTAGTTGTAACCGCACTCCACATCCGTTCCTGCCAGCGAACCATGGGCAGCAGCCAGGGTGGCATTGCTCGAACTCTTGTGGCTTGTCCAGAAGTCCGAAACTGCACCGCAGTCCGAAACCACCATATACTTGAAGCCCCAGTCGTCGCGCAGGATCTTCTGCAAGAGGCGCTGGCTTCCGCAGCAGGGCTCGTCGTCCCAACGCTGGTAGGCGCACATCACCTCACGCACGTCACCCTTCTGCACACACGCCTTGAAGGCGGGCATATAGGTCTCCCAAAGGTCACGTGGACTGACGTTGATGATGTTGTCTGTATGACGCGAATACTCGGGACCACTATGGATAGCATAATGCTTGGCACAGGCATAGAGTTTGCGGTATTTGGTGTCCAAAGGTCCCTGCAGACCCTTCACCACTTGCACGCCCATGCGCGAAGTGAGGTAGGGATCCTCGCCGTAGGTCTCCTGTCCGCGTCCCCAACGTGGGTCACGGAAGATGTTCACGTTAGGTGTCCACACCGACAGGCTATGGAAACGTGTGTCCTCGTTGCCGTCGCTGAGCCACTTGTTGTAGGCAGCACGTCCTTCGTCACTCACCTCGTCGAAGACGGCATACACCATCTCGTCGTTGAACGACGAAGCCATGCCGATAGGCTCTGGATAAACGGTCACGTTGCCCATGTTGGCGATGCCGTGCAGGGCCTCGCTCCACCAGTTGAACTTCTTGATACCCAGGCGCGGAATGGCATCCGACACGTCGAGCATCAGCGTCGCCTTCTCTTCCAGCGTCAGGCGGCCCAGCAGGTCCTCTGCACGCTCACGGGGCGACAATTCGGGATTCTGATATGGCAGCATTTCCTGTGCCGAAGCACCGGCACAGAGCATCGCCATCGTCACTACAATCGTTACAGTCTTTTTCATAATGGTTTTATTATCTTTAGGGTAATTAGCTTTCATTTTTTTTAATAGTTCCTATAGTATTTTATAGTCACTATAGCCACTATAGTCACTATCGCCACTATCGCACTATCGCTCTCCTCACTCCATCCTCCACCAGTCCAGCCTCATCAGCTCAACACCTTTTTCGCCATGGAAGACAAAGTACAGGTCATGCACGCCCGCAGTCTTGCTCAAACCCGTCGTAAACGTCTTGAAGCGCTCCAGGCTGCCCGACTTGCCCACCTTGATGGTGCCCAGCAATGGACCATCCTCGCTGTCAATGCGCACCTCGATGCTCGAACCGGGCACAGCTGCCATGTGATAACTCAGTCGCTTGGCTCCCTTGCCCAGATCCACGCCTGCCACCTTGATGTACTCGCCGTCGTTGACGTTGGTCACCAGCAGGTTGCGGTTGTTCTCCGAAGGCACGGTCTTCAATCCGTAGCCCCAGGCCATCGTCTCGGCCTCTACGCGTCGATAGGGGTTGAAGGTCTCGATCTGTTCCAGCACGTTGTCCATCCAATAGGGCACCTTCTGGATGCTTCCATCGGCGTTGTAGTGCATCTCGGCAGCCGACACGCTGCGCTGCTCATGGTGACGGAAGGTCTCCAGGTGCATCAGGTCATAGTTCAGGCCGAAGACGTACGACTTGCCCTTGTAGTCGATGATACCCGGGTGATTGCCACGTGTACGCCACGTGCGGTCCATGATGTGTCCCATCGAACGCCATGGTCCCGTCGGCTTGTCGCTCATCGCATAACCGATGCCTTCAGGGCAGCAGGTCGAGGCAAAGGCCAGGTACCAGTGCTCGCCGTGCTTATACAGCCAGGGTCCCTCCTGATAGTGGTCGATGTGGTAGTCGAGTTTGTGTATCTCGCTCTTCAACGAAATCATATCCTCGTTGAGTAGTGCCCAATAGGTGTTCGGGTTGCCCCAGTACAGATAGGCCTGTCCGTCGTCATCGATCCAAACTGTCGGGTCGATGTCGTACCAGTGTTCCTTTTGCCAAAGCAGGGGTTCGCCCAAAGGATCGACGAAAGGTCCATAGGGCGAATCAGCCACCAGCACACCGATGCCATGTCCGTGAATCGGGCAGTACATGTAGAACTTGCCGTTCCTTTCGATCACCTGCTCGGCCCAGGCACCGTTGTCGTTGTCGTACCACTTGAAGTCCTTCAGCGAAGCCACTGCACCGTGGTCGGTCCAGTTCACCATGTCGGTCGAAGTGTAGAGCAACCAGTCCTTCATCATGAAGCCGTCGGCGCCATCCTCGTCATGGGTTGTATAAAGGAAAATGGTGTCGTTATAGACCATCGGTGCCGGGTCGGCTGTATATTTCGTCTGGATGATGGGCAGGTTCACGGTCGTATTGAACTTCCACCAGTCCAGGTCGAATAGTTCGCCATCACCACCACGGAAGAGCAGATAGACGTCGTGCACGCCCGTAGCCTTGCCCCTGACGGGAGCCTTGATCATCATGTTATCGTTGTTCACTGGAATGCTGGCAAAGGCCCTGCCGTCAATCTTGTCGAGGAAGAAGTCTATCGTGCCCTCGCTCTTGAAGTTCAGCATCTCCATGGTCACCAGCGTAGCTGGCACGTCACCGAAGTCCACGTTGCGCACCCTGATCCAGTCTCCGTTGTGAATCGAAGTCACATAGTGGCGGTCACCTGCCAGTCGGTCCACCTTCACGCCCCAGCTCTGCGCCATCGTCTCGGCCTGCACCACCTCGTAGGGATTGACAGTGCCCAAAGGCTTCACGCCCTCCTTGGTGAAGGGAATGAAGGGAATCGAACCGTCGGCATTGAACGCAAACTCCTCGACGCAGGTTGCACGACGGAAGCCGCCTCCATTGGGCAGGGCACCGTTGTGATAGAACATGTAGTCGTGACCCTTGAAGTTGATGTTGCCGCCATGTATCGTGAAACTGTTCTCGGCCTCGCCCATGATCTTGCCGCGATAGGTCCAAGGGCCATCCACGGTGGGAGCCGTCGAATAGGCCATGTGCTCGGGTACACCGCCCGAAGCATACACTGCATAGTAGGTACCGTTGCGCTTGGTCACCCAGGGGCCTTCCTCGTACTGCGTCATCATGCGTTCACGTCCAATCGACCAATCCATCTTCGATTGCAGTTCGCCGAAGCTCTTCGGGTCGGTGTATCCGGGCACCTCGCGGTAACCGTCCTTGAACGATTTCATATCCTCGTTCAGGCGTCCGTACCAGAAGCCCTTGTTGCCCCAGAAGAGGTAGGGAGTGCCGTCGTCGTCGATGAAGACGGTCGGGTCGATGAATCCGAAGCCCACAGCCAAAGGTTGGCCCAGCGCATCCACATAGGGTCCCTGCGGTTTGTCGGCCACTGCCACAGCCAGCGCATTCTGGCCCTCGGCCGTGTTGCAGCACACGTACCAGTACCACTTCCCGTTCCTTTCCACGGCCTGTGCAGCCCACGCCTGGTCGCCCTGTTGCGCCCATTCGAAGGTCGCTGTGCTCACCGGTGTGCCCAGATAGGTCCAGTTCACCATGTCCTTTGTCGAGAAGAGCAGCCAGTCCTTCATCTTGAAGTACGTGGCATCGTCCTCGTCATGATCCACAAACAGATACACCTGGTCGCCATGCACGTAAGGTGCCGGGTCAGGCGTATAGACCGTTCCAATCACAGGGTTCTGCGCCTGCATGAGGCTCCAACCCGTCAGCATCATCGATGCTATCAATGCAGTTTTCTTCATTGCAATCTAAATATTTGCCGCAAATATAATAAATATATTTCATATTCTCAACCCATATTTTCATCAAAATGCCGGAATGTAACATTTCGCCCGTCTTTTTGTTTGTATCTTTTTGAACAAAAAGCACATTTTTTGAAAAATTTGTTTCATTTTTTTCGAAAAAAGTTTGCTCCTGTCGAAAAAAAGGCGTAGTTTTGCACCGAATTTCCGGTTTTTGATGATAGGAATTGTTTACATCAGGTCTCATTTTGCATAAATAGATAGACACACCTTAAAAAGAAAGGAGAAAGTATGAAGAAGAAGGACCCCGAAAAGGAATGGCTCGATAGCCTGAACCCTGAACCGTCACTTGAGGAAGAGTTCGAAAAACTGCTCAATGACTTTGTAGCTGAGGAAGAGGAGAAACCCAAACCCAAACGTGTCTCCCCACGCAAGGAGAGAAAGCAGCCCGCGCCCAAAAAAGCTCGTGGATTTGATGATGTGGCTGGTATGGAGGAGTTGAAGCGATTGGTGACCGAGGGATTCATCAACGTGCTCAACAATCGTGAGTGTGCCGAGGCCTATGGCATCACGCCGCCCAGCATACTGTTCTATGGTCCTGCCGGATGCGGCAAGACGTTCTTTGCCGAGAAGATCGCCGAGGAGTTGGGCATCAACTTCATCAAGGTGGTTCCCGACGACTTGGCATCGACCTACGTGCATGGTTCGCAGGAGAAGATCGGCGAACTGTTCCAGAAAGCCGAAAAGAAGGCGCCTACGCTGATCTTTTTCGACGAGTTCGATGCCTTGGTGCCCCAGCGCACCAGCGACGAAAGCTGCCACCAGAACGGCGAAACCAACGAGTTTCTGTGCAAGCTCAACAACGCCGCCGAGAAGGGCGTTTATGTGTTGGCAGCCACCAACCATCCCGAGCGCATCGACAGAGCAGTGCTGCGCACAGGACGCATCGATGAGATGATCTACATCGACATGCCCGACGAGAAGGCTCGCGAGAGCCTCTTCCGCCTGCATCTGTCCAAACTCCCCGTAGCCGATGGCATCGACTACCAGCGCCTCGCTTCGCTCACAGGCGGCTACAACTGCAGCGACATCACCTACATCGTGAAGGTGGCTTCGCGCAAGATGTTCAACGAGAGCATCCGCGAAAAGAACAAGCCCTACAAGGCCATCACCCAGGCCTTGCTCGAAGAGGTCATCGCCTCCAAGTCGCCCTCCGTCACCAGCCGCGACCTTCGCGAATTCGAGCGCCTCCGCGGCATGTTCTCCCCCAAGGATGTCGCTCCTCGCCGCCAGGCCATCGGCTTCCACTAGCCCCCCCTCGTCTCCCTTGTCCCCGTGGCAGCCATCTTTGGCTGCCCTCTCGTCCCGCCCCTTTGTTCCCGTGGCAGCCGTGTATGGCTGCCATCTTCCCCTTCCGCCCCCCGTTCCGTATGTTGCGATGTCATCGCAACATCCCCCGTCCCCCCTTGTCCCCGTGGCAGCCATCTTTGGCTGCCATCTCGTCCCGCCCCTTTGTTCCCGTGGCAGCCGTTTATGGCTGCCATCTTCCCACCATTCATTGTTTAATTTCGACCCGCCTAAAACGTCCCCCTAAGCAGGGGGACAGAAGAGGGTCCTCAATTTTTGGAATATGAAAGAGAAAATTCTAGACATGCTCAAAACCATGGGCTTTGACCCCAAGGAACTGTCATTCGGTTATGAATTCGAGTACGAGGACTTGCACTACCTGTTCCTCCCGAGCGACAACGACGAGAAATTCCTGAGCCTTGCACTACCCGCCGTGCTCAACTTCAACGACGAAGAGCATCCCGCCACCTACGAGATGATGGACGAGTTGAACTCCACCATCAAATACGTGAAGGCCTCGCGCATCCACGATGCCATTTGGTTGTTCTACGAGCGCGAACTGCAAGGCAACGAAGACCTCGAGGCCCTGCTCACCGCCATGATCATGGCCCTCGAAGCCGCCCTCATCAACCTTCACGGTCAAGTGAGAGACGCAGAAAATGACGATGAGGAAGAAGATGAAGAAGAATAAATGATATTTAGGGATATTAAGGGACATTAAAGGATGTGAAGGGACGTTACCTCCCTCTTGAAGAGTATTAGTCCCAAGTACATTCGTCCCCTAATATCCCTTAATATCCCCAATAATCCCTTAATATCCCTTAGTTTCTATGACCAAACAAGAATTGATAATCAATACCCTCGAAAAGTTGGGCTATCATCCGGAGCTGGATGCCGACGGAGACGTCATGTTCCGTTATCAGATGAAGTACCTGTATGTGATGAACACCCGCGATGACGAACCTTTCGTCACCCTGTTGCTCCCGCAGTTCCGTGAAGTAGAGTCCGGCAAGGAACTGCTTGTGCTGGGTGTCTGCAACAAGTTGACCCGCGACCTCAAGCTCGCCAAGGTCTACATCGACCGCACGTTCAAGAACGTCACGGCCAGTTGCGACTTCTACTACATCAACGAGGAATCCCTCGAAGACAACATAAAGCGCAGCCTCCACCTCCTATGTTCCATCCGCACCATGTTCAACCGCGAGTTCAAGGAACTCTCGTAAGCCCCCATCTTGCGATTTCTTCCATTAGCATTAATCGTCAAGCCTAGTTTGAGTCGCAGCCATGTTTGGCTTAAAAGAATTGGGATCCGGATGGAATCCTCCCCCTAAGCAGGTATTCTGCCCCCGCTGTTCGGGGGATAGAGGGGGTGCGGAGGATTGAGAGGGTCTCACGCGACAAATCCCGATTCCCCTCCTTCCCCCTGTCGCCCTTTCGTCCCCCTGTCGCTATATACATAATAAAAATTAGGAAAAATATTTGGAGAGCAACGAAATAGGCCCTACCTTTGCACCAGCAAAAACAAAAAAGCTAATAACAAAACAAAATAATATTAACAACTAAAAAAACAACATTATGAAAAAGTCTATTTTCTTCGTTCTCGCACTCGTAATGAGTATCTGTCTTCCTCTGACCCTCATGGCCGACAACGACCAAGTGATCACCTTCGACCGTCTGCCCGCTACCGCACAGACCATGCTGAAGCAGAACTTCTCCGATAAAGTACCCCTCGTAATCACC
>CACXTQ010000007.1:0-65254 GCA_902770595.1 uncultured Bacteroidales bacterium
GGTGTTGTAGCGATTCTTGTTGAGGTCCAGGCGCAGGAGCAGGTTAGCTCCCACCTCGATACTGCGTTCCTCTTCCGGAAGGTCGAGGTATGCCTTGAGTTGTTCTGTGAATTTATGATCCATTTTTAGGGTATTTTAAAAAGGGCGGCACCAGATGACCTGATGCCACCCCGACACGTGTTTAGAAAAATACTCCAGGCTCGTCAACGGTTAGGGCTCAGTCTCCAGAGCGACAGTGCCGTTGTAAATGTACGGTTTGTGGTCCATAGTGGTATGCCAGGTGACGGTCTCGCCCATGACATCGGTAGCCTCAGACCCGGCATTGCCTTCGGCAGAGACCTCGATGATCTCCTCCTCGCAACCGATCACGCGCAGCGTACCATCCTTACGAGGCATGAGCAGCACCAGCTCCTCGTTGAGGGCCATGTTGCAGAAGTCCTCGGTGTCGGGTCCATCATCGGGGATGAAGGTGACAGCGGTCACGTCGTAGGAACGGCTAGGCCACTCGCCTTGTGGAGTGGACTGGAGGCTGCTACGACGGGGGATCATGTCGATTTCGTGCCAGTGTGCATCAGCAGCAAGGACGAAGTCCTCGGACATGACGCCCTTGACAGCTGCAGGCCACGTCACGATCTTGCTCTTCTGGATGAAGTATCCAGTCTTGCGCATGCCAGGCTTGCGAGTCTGGCCGGGGCAGAAAGGCAGACTCTTATAGACGTTGTTAGTAACGCAATTTGTCATGATGAATAGGAATTAAAGGTTATATCCTCGGAGGCACGTCTTATGCCTCCGGGGACGGACTCGGGTTAGGGAGTGGGAAGGAGATCTGCGACAGCTGGAGCCTTGACGCCATGCAGCTTGACGGCAGTGAAGACGGAAGAATCGAGGAACTTGAACTGGACGCCTGCCCACATGGTGCCGCTTACCATCACGTCGAAAGGCGGGATGCGGTCGACGGTGAGGCTGTCCATCTGCGTCTTGGTGCCGCAGCCGAAGAGCATGTTGGCGGGATGGGTGACCTGGATCCAGTTGGAATCCTTCTTGGCAGCGAGAGGCAGGAGGATGGCACGGCCCTCAGAGCCGAGCACCTGAGTCTGGTTCCACTTGGTGTTGTACACCACGCTTCCCATCTCATCCTTGTAGCCGCGGTTGTAGTACTCGCAGATGAGAGGATCGACGAAGAAGCGCACGGGCTTGAGCCTGTGTGCCGAAGTCCTTCATCTTCTGGTCGAGGCAGAGCCAGATGTAGTTGATGGCAGCGAAGGTGTTGGTCACATCGAGGTCGCTGTAGGAAGAGAGGTCGATGAGGTTCTTGTTGGTGGTCGAGATGGCGGCCGATGCGCCGGTGGACTCCTTGGTACAGATGGTGTCGAAGCCCTCGATAGAGGTCATCGGCGTGGTGCCGGTGTTCTCGTCGTAGGCACCCTTGAACATGGCGAAGTAGAGCTCCTCAGAGGCCTCCATCAGCTTGCGGGCGATGACCTGCACGGTGATGGGGAGGTTCTTGAGCGCGTCGCCGCTGTTGGGACCCTCGTGGTAGATGGTACCAGCCACCTCGTTGGGATCGAACTGGTCGATGAGCGACATGAGGCGGGTGGTGAGAGTGCGGCCAAGGATCTCGGCCGAGCTGTTGTCCTGCGAGTTCTTCTTGTAGAGAGCCCACGAAGCCTTGGCCTTGAGCTGGCCCCAGGTGAGAGAACCGCGCACGCCCTCGACCACTGTCATGTGCTGCAGGATGTGGGCAAGTGCATAGACTGCGACGCTACGCAGGATCTTGTCATACTTCTTCGAAGCAGCAATGAGGTCATCAGAGCTGATGGTGATGTTGGAATTGACGATGTTAAACATATCGGAAAAGATGTTTAAGAGTTAGACGTTAGCGAAGCGAATCGACGAGTTCGCTGGCGAGACGTGCTGCCGTAGCGTCGTCGTTGTAGTCAACGGTGCCTTGGCCCTCGGTATGCACGCCAGGCGACTTATCGCCGGGAGCCTGCTTGAGAGCGTTGACCTGAGCGGTGAGGGTGGCGATCTGCTGTTCGAGATCTTTCTTCTGCTGCTCGAGACCGGGCACCTTCTCAGCCTCGGCATTGAGGCGGGCAAGTTCGCCCTCGATGGCATCCATCTGCTGCTCGGTGATCTCATTGGCCTTGCCCTCTGCGATGTTGATCGCCTCGATGGCCAGCAGGGCACAGACGAACTTAAAAGTTTTCTTCATAATGCTGGAAGATTGGGTTGTTTGGTTTGACTTGTTGCCATCCTCGGCTGCAGAGGGGGCAGGGTTATTGTTCTCGGGATCGTCAACAGGCTCTTCGGCCACGGGGACATCACGGCCGAACAAGTTGACGAGAGGCTGGTACCACTTCTTGCCCTCCGGGAGGTCTGGCAGACCGTAGGCAACCTGCACCTGGGCGAAGTTCTCTTTGGCATTGGTCTTCTCACCGCCGACACTGCGCACCTCATCGACGAGCTTGAGCTGACCAACGTGAACGGCATCGAGCCAAGCGCCCTTCTTCATGACCTCGAGCACACGGTCGATGGGGAGTCCCGACTTGTTGGCATACATCGTGGCGATGACGCGGTCGATGGTCTCGTTGTCCTGGGCATTCTTCTCGAGCTTCGAGATGAAGTCGCGGATCTCGTCGGCATTCATCATATTCCACGAGGATACCAGGTTACGGCACTTGTGAGCCAGGAACAGGGCATTGCTGTCCATGATAACCTTGGCGGCACCCATGCAGACGATGGTAGCGGCCGACGCGCACATGCCGACGATGACGCAGGTCACGTCGCCATGGTCACGGAACTGCTGGGCGATGGCAAGAGCGTGATCAACGCGGCCACCCAGCGAATTGATGCGCACGGTAACCGGCTTGCCCTCCATGCCCTGGAGTTTCCAACGCACATACTCTTTGGTGTACACCCAGCCGCCAATGTCACCATCGAGTCCAAAATTGTACTTCATGTCGGTAGAATTTGAAATGTGATTTTTGTCGATGCAAAGATACACGCGCGTAATTACAATAAAAAGGACACCGCGCAATGCTGCACGGTGCCCGACACACACACAATCTCAACAATGGCAATTATGTCGCACAAAGTAGATATCCGATCTTGGAGGTCCAGGTGACGGTCACATGCTTGACTCGCGGAGCCTGAGGATCCGCGGGATTGTCATCGACCACCGTCACCACCGGATGCGGCTGCTCGCCCACGCCGATGAGGAAGCTGCGGCCTGTCTTGTCGATGGCACGGAAGCACAGGGCGCGATTGGTCGGCACTTCGTCCTCCGTCTTGAAGGCAAGCGTAGTGGTATAGATGGTCTCGCCGTTCTCCTGACGGCTCTCGATGCGCATGTCACCCGGCACGGGGACACAGACCACCTGGAACGATGCCAGAGGTTCGACCACTGCGCCATGACTGAACGGCACAAGGCTTTCGGCCTGCAACGGGTCTGAGGTGTACTCGACGTGCTTGATACCTGAATAAACAGTGTTGCTCATAATAACAATTTTATTACGTAAACCCTTAAAAGACAGCATTGCCCGACATTGCTAAAACGGGCATTGCCGTAGATATTTTTTTTGGAAAAAAATTTTTATTTTACCGGAATCTCCTGGGGAGACTCTATCAGATGAATCTCTCTGTAGTATTTGAGCAGTCGCATCACCTGCTTGTAGATGGTATCCTCACTGTCGATGCTGATGCCGTGGCACTCCATCCACGCCCGTGTCTGGATCTTCCAGTTGATCATGTCGATGGCACGCTCGGCAGAGATGTTGCGGTCGGCCATCTGGTTCTCGATGAGCGCACGCACGTGGCTGGTCAGCATGACAGCCTCGAGCGTCGCGCACGAATCCTCGAGGGCACGTTCGCCGGAGACTGTCAGATGGCAGTACTTCTCAGGCGGCTTGTTGCGGTAATCGGGGATGACGAGCTTGACGTTCCAGGACTTCGGAACGGGATCCGTGCCGACAGGCATCGGCTGCAGCAGGCGATAGAGCAGGTCATGCTCGGCAGACTTGCGAGGAAAGGCGATGGCATTGTCATCACGGTCAGCGCCCCACACATGATATACGAAATCACGCATGTACTCGCGGAATGTTAGATAGAGATATATCATACGGATGCTGGTTAGAGAGTATTTCGCTACAAAGATACTAAAAATTCAGATATGTTGTGCAACAATATTCCAAAAAAGTGAAAATTAGGGGTCTAAAAGGCCTCGAAAAGACCATTTCGACATTTTTTTCTATATTTTTGTGCTGATTTGGTTGAAAATTTCCGTAACTTTGTAACGGAGTCTAACTAATTGAAAATCGGGGACTAACGCGAACCATCGACCGAAAACGGCCGAAAAAAGTTGTAACATTGTAACGGCATAACAGGTGATTAAAAGCCAGGACCCTATCAATAACCCTAAAATGTTACAATTTTTTTTTAATGATTTAAAAAAGTTGTAACAAAAATATATATTGATTGTCAGCGCTTTATCTCCGCTCCGTGTGCCTTGTTACAATGTTACAGAAATTTTCAAATTATTTTGGGGATAAAAAGGGGTGGAACGGTTGCGCAACAATGCGCAACTGCGCAACAAACGACACGCCACGGACGAACGGGCCTCAGATGTCTGGAGGAGAGGAAGTTAGAAAAGATGCAGTCGTGTCGAAATTAATCCAAAAAAGATTTGGAAAAATCAAAAAAAATGCTTATCTTTGCCGCGGAAACGTATGCGCCTTTTTGCGCCCTATAAAGGGAATGTGGATATGACAAGCCCCGGCACTTGTGGTGTCGGGGCTTATTGGGTTATGGTGTCTGTTTTGGAACTGATGAAACGAAGCGCAATGTCAGGGCACGCTATCGAGCTTCGGCTCTGGGGCACTTGACGGGTCTACCATAAGCTCTTTCTGCAGTTCCTTGATCTGAGCGTCCGTGACGCCAACGATCTCAGTGAAGAACAGGTAGCACTGGGTGTAGAAGTCGGGGCCGAAACGAGCCTCAAGATCCTTGTCTAAGTAGCGGAAATCATCCTCACCGTCTTTATCATCCCATCGCTTGAAGTTTTCCCAAAACATGAATGAGGTCAGCTCATAAAAGCCCTGGGCTATACGCTTGGGTACGCCGCAAATGCCCTGAAGGTAGTAGCGGAGGGTGCCTGTGCGATCCGCGCCAGCCCAGCAATTGAAAGCGACGCGATGGCCAGCCTTGAGTTCTGAGATAAGTGTCGTGATGACCTTCTTGAAGTTGGCCTGTCCGGAAGTCAGGGATGCAGAATAGGCAGGTATATTAATATTGGTGCCACGCTCGAAAAGATCTGGTCTCCAAGCCTTATCCTGTGAAGATCCTGACTTAGGAGTGCGCAAATTCAGTTGGAAATCGATGCCGAGGGACTTGATGAAGTTGTAGTCGTCGCTGCCGACCTCTACGTTGTCGGGGTTTGCACCGCTCAATACTCTATTCATTTTCATGATAGGATAATAAGCAATGTCGCGGACATTGGGCCACGTCCGAATATTGATCAGTCGAGCGAAGCCGATGGTCTTGAACTCCCCGTCCTTGATGACTTCTCCATCCTTGAATACCGCCCAACGACAAACCTTTCCCGGAAGCAGATTGTAGCACGCGAAGTAGTTATAATCCTGTTGAATTGTCTGCGATGGCTCGCCCTCACACTCAAGAAGGAGATAATCTCCCTTGCAGAACACGAGATAGGGGTTGCTCCGGTCAGCCCTGTTTTTCTCGCCAGATCCGCTGACGTACCCCGTGAAATACCACGTTCGCGAGACGTCGGAGAACTTATAGCCAAGGGCGGGAAGCAGCTTGAAGTAGTAATCTACAAGGGGATTTACGATGTTGTGGATGGGGCGGCCATCGCTGACGAAATCCTTCCACCCGGCCGAAGCCTCGGCAGCGGCGGTCTGTGCCGCCGTGCCGATGGAACTGGAGATCATGCTGCGGACCTTCTCGAAGATGATCCGCAGCGAAGAAAGGGCTAACACCTTCATGACTTGTTGGTGTTGAAGAGTCCGTCGATGGCCTCGGTTACATCTTTGTCAGAGGCCACCTCCACAGCCTGCTGCTCGGGCAGTTTCTCCCACTTGCCTCCCCTTTGGCCGTAAATCGAGCCATCGGTAGGAGCATTATCAGCTTTGCCCTTGATGGCCTCGTCCTGTTTGGATACTACGCCGCCGAGCCAGGCGACAACCGAGGCAACTGCACTGACGAGCTGCCCGAGTGTAATAAGTTTGTTCATAGCGGTTAAATAATTAATGGTTTAACTTCAGAGCATCGTCGATGCGCTGTTTGGTCTCAGAATCGGTGGCGACATCGGCAATGGCTACCCATTTGTTGTCGCAACGGACATAGGGGCGTCCGTCTTTTGGGGCCTCAGGAACGAGGCCGAACAATTTGCAGATAAGTTTCATCTCGTTTATGGTTTTTAATAGGCTATAATTTGGCTATAATCATATCACATTCGACTTATAAATCCCCAACCGGCAGCCGAACAAAGGGCTCCATCTGCTACAATCGTAGCAGGCAGCCGCTTCATCGTCCGGGAACGGACATCCCAGGGCTGCAATATCCTTGTTTTCTACACCTTGAAACGGGTCGAAGCCTTTGCTGTTGATGCAATGCTGGGTCAAGGGATCATCGGCGATGACCTTGTCAGCGCAATGGCTGCACAACTCATGGGTGTCATCAACCCACCAGCAGTACCCGTGAAGGGGATGCCAGCAGGGATCATTGTCCCTGCATCCGCATATTTTACAAATACCGTAAGCCATGTTAAACATTCATTCTTGCCTGAAGATCCGACAGGCATCGGCACGCCCTTGTTGCAATATTGCACACAATAACCGAAATGTGATTGCTAGTTAATAATAAAGAACTCAATAAAGAGCGTGCCTTACCCGTCATCGTCTTACATCATAGGCATCGTTTTTTAGTTGTTAATATCTCTTGTTGTTTTCTTAGAAGTCAATTTCAGTTTGAGTCGGGACGAATGGCAAAGATGCATCGCCCTGGTCGAGTGGGTTGGCCGAATCGACGACGTTCTGGCGCTTGCGTGCGAAGTAGTCCATGAGGTGGTCGCGGTTGTCCATCATGATCAGAACCTCGACGGCGTTGTCATATCCTGGCATACGCGCGTTGCGGAGGGTCTTGATGGCACCAGGCTTCTTGTTGTCGGTCGATTTGTTGCCGAACTCGCGCGGGTTGAGTTCGTAGTCGTAGTAGTCGGCAAACGCCTTGAGCTTCGTCATGAAGTTCTGGGCGGTGAGGTATTCGAGGCCGCGCGTGCCGATGCAGGCAGCATAGGCCTCGGCCTTGACCACCTCCTGGTCGAGGTGTGAAGGGATGGCAGGCTGCTCGGGTTGCAGGCCGATGGCGGGGATGCGGTCCTGCCCCTTGAACCACTTGACCGCCCACTGGTGGAAGTGCTTGCCCATGGTCTCGAGATCCTGGCGCTTGAGGATGTTGCGCATCGGAGGATTGATCTTGGAGCCGAACTCCTCGAGGAGCACGAAGTAGGACTGCAGGCAATCGACGAGGAAGTTGTCGTCGCAGTTCCAGTAGTAGGGAGAGTACTGCTTGGTGAGCAGCTCCATGTTGAAGTCATCCTTGATGCTCCAGCGCTGCTCGCCCGTCTCGGTGTTCTCGCCATGGTAGAAGTCGGCAAACGTCTCGGGCTGCACACGTTCGAGCGTCGATGACGAGAGGTCTGAGAAGACGTAGTTGGAAGACAGCAGGAACTTCGGCGACTCGTCGAAGTCCAGCGAGAACGGGTCACGGTTCTTGGGGTTGATGCGCATGGTGCCCGTTATGGCGGTGTAGAAGTCCATCACCTTGACGTCGGGGTTGATATCGTCGATGAAGATGATGTCGGTGTCGCGCGTCACGTCGGCGAAGACGTGAGGGTTGGCCATCAGGTTCTTGACGCGTCCGTCGAGGGCAGTCACCGTCATGCCCTGCTTCGAGATGAACGTACAGATGAACGACTTGCCCGAACGGCCGTTGCAGTGGCCCTCCTCGTCGATCTTGTTGTCGAGGCACATCACGGCAAGGGCGAGCGAAGGCATCTTCTCACGATGGCGAAGGTAGCCAGTGGCGAAGACCTTGGCGATGTACGACTCGGCCTGTGCCTGCTGCTGATCGGCATTGAGGTTGGGACCGAAGAGGTCGAAGCGGTGCATACGACGATAGGCCTCCTGCTCCTGCTCCATACCAGGTGCGTTGTAGGGATCCTGCAGCTCTGTTCGCCACTCGGTGCGCGACGAGTTGATATATACGCCCTGCACGTTGCTTACCGGCCAAGGGATGGAACCGAAGTCATCGTTGGTCTCTGTCATGTTGATCTTGACGCGCACGCGCTTGCGGCCACGGTCATCGGTATCGACGTAGATGCGATGGCAGGGGTCCTTGAGGCGACGGAAGTTGCGGTGGATGATGTTCTGGCTCCACACGTAGTGGCCCTGCGGATTGTCCTCACGACGGATGATGTTGGCACCCTTGGCCGACACATCGACGATGCAGTTGTCGAAGAAGATCATCTGAGAGTGAGGGGTGCAATCCACGAAGTTGAACCTGCGGGCAGGCAGTCGCTTGAGGTCAGCTGTCTGCACCTTGGCCACGAGTTCCTGGATAGGGGTCACCTGCGGGTTGACGTACTGCACGTAGCGGTTCACGAAGTCGTAGAGGGCCGATTCGGAGCTCTTCTCAACCTCGTAGCCATCGACGTGGACGATATCGACGGGCTCCGACTTGCCGTCATCGTAGCGCCAGAAGCCGTTCAACGTGAGGAAATACCTCATGTTGACCATGAGGAGCTTGAACTTGGTCGTGTCGTTCTTTGTCTCCACCGACCAGAACTTGGCCTTGCGTGCCTGGCGCCACAGCAGGTCGATGTCGTGCTGGCGCGGATGATCCTCGACGTAGTCGCGGAAGTCCTTGCACGCCTTGCCTCGGTCGTTGGTGCCAGACATGTCGGTCTCGTTGAGCCAGATGGTGGCAATGTCGATGTAGGTGAGCGCCTTGAGGATGCCGCCCTTAATGCCTGCGCCATCGACGTCGGGGATGAGGTAGATGGTGTCGCAGAACTTCTTGATCGACGATATCATGTCGCCCGTCGGCAGGTCGGTGTCGTTGTTGAACCACACCGGATACTGCCCGTAGAAGCGGCAGCAGAGCGCGTCACGCTCGCCGCTGCAGATGGTCACGGCAGGCAGACGTGAGGCGTCGCTGTGCGAAGCGAGGTAGGTCTTGAGCGACTGACTCAGCTCGAACAGGCCGTTGACGAAGTTGGGCACCTTCGACCCCTTGGGCGTGTACTGGCACTTGGCCTCAGACTGGGGCTTGCCGTCGCGGTCGATCCAGGACTCGGGGTTCGAGCGGTAGATTTTGTAGAAGATATGGCCATCCTCTGTACGGCACGAACGCACGAAGACCATGTAGTCATCGTCGCAATGCTTGATGATGGTCTTCACGCCCTCCTCATAGTTGCCGGTTACAGGGTTGCGGTGCATCTTGCGCCCACCGGTATGCGATATCCACTTGCACGACACCCAGCCGAGCTCGGCGGCCACGCTGCGGGCACGCGCCATCTCGTCGGGGTCATTCACCGCGGGACCGAACAGCCAGCGCAGCTCGTGCGGAGTCATCTCCTCGCGGGCCTCCCACTTGTCGCTATGCTCAGGCTCGTCGAGCGTGGCGAAACGGGTTTCCGTATCGGGACCCTTGCGCCTGGCGTTGCCGATGATGTCATCGTAGCCCATGTAGGCACAGAGATCGCTGACATTCTTGCCGAAGTCGTCGCGCGTATCGGCGAGGCCGCGCATGGTGCAATAGACCTGCCACCATGTCTGGGCGAACTCACCCAGCCCGTGGTCCTTGAGCATCCATTGGCGTGGTTCGTTCTGCCTGGCATAGAAGAGGAAGCAGGAGGCGTGCTTGTCGTTGTAGGTGGGGTTCTGGAACGCAGGGCTCTGGTTGTGGTTCAGGCAGTGCATCCGGACGTCCTCTGAGAGGCCGAGGACCTTGATGAGGATGTCAAGACCATCGTGGCTACGTTCACGGATCTTGTCTTTTACTTCCGCCATAGTTGTCAGTTCAAACGCGGGTCAGAGCCCAAATTAACGAAATCATCGCGGTCGATGCCCGTCATCAGCGACAGCGCAGTGATGGTAGCTGCTGGTGGCATCGCGTCGGCGGTGGCAAAATCACGGTATTTGATGGTCCAGGCAGAGCGGCCAGAATAGGATGCAAGCATCCGGAAGTCGTTCTGCCCGAGGCCCTGCAGATGGCACCAGCCGTTCTGACGGATGCCATCTATTATGCTCTGCTGTTGGTGAGTGTAAGTCTTGTTCATATCTTATTTGAAGTTGTAGAATCCGAATGGCATGGCGCGGCACACTCTGGCCGACTTGTCGAGGATGCCGGAACCCGTCATCATCTGCTCGAGCACCTCGCGTCCCTTGGGGCAGACGATGGAGCCATCGACCACCTGCAACACCTTCTTTCCGAAGAGGAGGGCGGTCATGAACTCGAGGATGCAGCCCTTGGAGTCCTGCCAGCCGTCGCATAGTACCAGGATATCGACCGAGGAGATGATGAACTTGATGTCTTCGCCCAGGGCGACGATGGATGACGGGTTGTCGTAGCTGTTGTCGGTGGCATCGTCCGAGAGCTCGAGATTGTCATTGAGGCGCACAGGGTCGTAGATGTCATCGAAGGCCTTGAAGCCGTCGAGCTGGCCAACTATCGACTTGGTATAGGCGCCAGCGGCCTCGAGATCTTTATCCTGGATATGCTTCACGTATTTCTCGATGACCACCTTTGCCATGTCGATACGCTGCTCTATGTCATCGTCGGTGTGCCCGCTCATGGGCAGTGATATATAGAATGTCATAAGTAGATAAGAATTGTTACGAAGTTACACTGTCTTTGCTGTATTTGCTCAATATTGACCGGAAGCTCTCATCGCATAAGTCCACAAATTTCTTTGCCTTTGCAAAATCTTCTGCAGTAGCAGGACTGAACACCTTGCTTGCCTCCAAGGGGGAGATCCACAGATGGGTACCGATGACACCATTGCGATAAGACCAGTCCTGCCCTTTGGCTAACACAAGGTAATCAATAAGGAACTCTGGCTTGCGGTCATCAATTATCATATCCTCGATCCTGCCGATGCCGTTTTGACAAACGACGTAATCACCGATATGGAATCTGATGGTCTTTTTCTCGCTCATTTCTCAGGTTCATTATCTGGTGACCACTTCAACGAACCGAGGACCTTGCCGTTGTTATCTTTTATATGGAACTTGACGGTCCCCGCATTGCACTTGGAGCCTATCTTGTCGAGGAAGGAGGCGGCCTCCCCAAGTTCCTGGGAATTGACTGGTGTGCTGTCCGGGACGGTGACGATTACATGCCCGTGCAGGGACTTAACTCTTATTTTCATCTTGCTTGGCTTTTTTCTTGTGATAATATCTGCTTCTCATATCACGAAGTCGGAGCATCTGTTTGCCGCCGAAGCTGACAATGCGCCGATATCTGATGCGGTGATATGTATTCATGCACTCACGGCAATATGCCTGGTGACCATCTTTTGTGATCTTCGACTTGTAGAACTCGCTCAACGGGAGTTCCTTCCCGCAGTACCGGCATCTTTTGGTCTCGACTTCCATGGATCAATATTTCAGTTTGACGGGTTGGCAACGGCGGTTATAGAGCTTCTCCATCATCTCGCAGGTATCCTTGACGGTGGCCGACGGGTAGAGGTAGGACGGATAGGCGATGGCATTGCGGCGCAGTCGCCTCGGGTCGAAGTCGGGGTTGTTGAAATATATTGTCAGCCAGGCGCGGCACCACTTGGTAGACTCGATGATCATGTGCGAAGGCGTCATGTAGTTGGGCGATGTGGCATACTCCATGAGGAGGTTGCAGACCTTCTCGCGCTTCTCTATGGCATCCATCTCGAGCTGTCCGCTCTGGATAACCTGGTTGGGATTGGCGGCAACGCCCTTGGTGGCCACCACGTCAATCACCGACTTGGGGATCTTGGGGAACTTGAGGTAAAGCTGCTCGAGCAACACGTAGCTCTCGACGCCCTCTGCCGAGTAGGACGAGACGAAGTCCGACTTGGTCCAGTTCTTGTGCGACGTGTTGTAGTTGCGTGCCTGGACAACGCCGTAGTCGCTCATAATGATGTAGTCGATGGGGAGTCCGAGGTATCGGCGGGCGAAGAACCTGTTCTGCCCGTCGATGATCTCGAAATTGTCGTTGACGATGATGGGCGACATCATCGGGCAACGTGCCATCGACTTGACGATGGTCAGCCAGTGGTCAACGCCGCGGTTAAGGCCCTCGTCCATGAGCGAGAAGGCGTTGTAGTCGTAAGTCGTCCACACTGGCCGACCATCGATGACCACTGCATCCGCACGTTCGCGCCTCGAGTGGTCGATATCGCACCAACGGGAGCCGTCGGCATGCTCTATGCAGCGCTCCAGCTCAGCCTCGGTCATGAAGCCGCCATCGACGGCAGCCCGCATCAGCTGGCGCACCCTGTGCTGATGGGCAGCAACAGCGGCCGACATCTCGGCCTGCTGCTTGCCCTGCTCTTCTTTCTTGATGTTCATTGCTTTTGTCTTGAATAATAAGTTAAACTAACATTGATGCCTCAATCGGGATTTTCCTCCTCCTCTTCCGGAGATCCCCAGCAATCTGAGGAGTAAGGACAGCGCAAGTCGCACTCGCCGCCATTGGAGCAAGGAGGCTCCACCTTCCAGGCATCATAGAGACCTGGGGAAATACGCTCTGCCATCTTGAGGAGATTTATCAGACCTCATAGGGTTGCTCATCCTCCATCATTTCAGAGGGCACAAGTCCATCGTTGACGTCTCTGCTCAATACAAGCTCGACACGTACCGGCTCGTCATCCCAGGTGGGGAGGCCTTCGACCTGTGCCAGCTCTTCACGTGAGAGCACATCGCCAAGCGACAGGAAACTGGCATCATCGTTCCACCACATGCCATGAGACTGCCCTTTGCTGTCGGTCCAGTTCTGACGCCATGGACGCTTCAAGCACACATACGACTCGCCATCTTCGTCGGTGACGATCCACCCGGTGAAAAGCACGTCTTTCTCACACTTGGCAGGAATCAGCACCGTAATGATGAAGACGAAGAGAGCGATGGCCATCATGACCAGGCCAAGCACGAAAATCAGATTTGCATTCATAGTCTTTACCGTTTTAGTGTTAGCCCTGTACTGGCACCTTCTCGAGGCCGACGATGCTCACGTCGTTGTTGTAGAAGTTACGGGAGGAACGGCAGACGAAGTGGATGTCGGCATTCACGGTGTCACCCACCTTGAGTCCCATCTGCTGTGTGTAGGACACCCACTGGGAGCCGAGGGTGATCTGCACGGAGTTCTCGACGTCGATGGGGTTGCCCGACGAGTCCCGGGTCTGTTCGTTCCAGCCGAGGATGAGGTCTGACACGGTGTACGAGTTGCCTGTGCGGCTGATGCCGCTACGTGGTGCGCTGAGCACCTTTACTTTTGCATTCTGGATAAGCATGAGTTTGAGTTTTTGAAGTTATTGGAAAAGTTTACTGATGTTGTTGTACGGCACGAGGCCGTTATAGACCTCCTCCGAGTCCTCTTCGACGAGGTTGTCAGAGGCGAGGTAACTGTCGAGAGCCGTCACCGCCTGCTCGAGCAGGTCACGGAGTTCGCACGGTGGCGGCTCTGTCTGTGAGGTAGCGCAGCGCAGGGCCTTGCCGACGAGGGCGAGGGCTTCTGCAGCCTTGGTGTAGTCGTGGACGTAGACCTTCATCATTTCAGTTCTTGAACGTCCGAAGGTTTGCCCAGCCACTGGGCGTAGGCCATGGTCACCGACATGGGCTTCGTCTTGGGGTTCTCCTGGCACATGAGCCAATCGTGCTCATAGTAGAAGATCCAGTCGAGGTGCAAGTCTATCCACTTGGTGATGGCAGCGCTTCGTGTGCCCATGCAGACGTTGCCGTCCACGTCCATCAGGTGGAAGTAGTAGTCGCCATTGTCGGCCTTGTAGATGCCCATCCGGGAGAGGCCCTTCATCAGAAGCAGGAAGTCATGCTTTGGGTCGAGGTCGAAATGATCGGCGAAAATCTCGAACTGCACCTGCTTCACTCGGTAGAGGAATGCGCTCACGTGGCATTCGTATTCGCCCGTCGGCAGCAGGATGTATTTGAACACTTGTCGGCCCTGGGCGTTGGCCTTGGCATTGAGCCAGTTCTCTTCGAGAGCTGATGACTCGAATGAAGTCTCGGGGGCATCGACATACTTGACTTCTGCATCTGGCCACGGATATGGCTTGGTGATATCGTGAATCTTCATCATTTGATCAATCTGTATTTAACGTGTAGAACATAGACAGCCAGGGCGGCTCCAACGATGGTCTGTGTGAGGAACTGGGTCTGATGACACACACAGAACGCTACATAACTCGCGGCTGCAAAGAGCAGCAGGACAATAATAGAGGATTTAACTAACTTTTTCATAAGTACAATAATAAGAATTAAACTACTTGGTCGCGTCCTCGTAGCCGCACTTGACGGCGTTGCCTCGATGGACGTAATGACCTGATGAATCACGAACTACATATCGGCAGCAGTCGCAGACATTGCCCACCATGTAGGGATAGTCGTACCCGTTGATTGTCTCATGGGTCAGCCCATAGGGACAGGGTACATTGTCGTAGCCGGTTGTTGGGTCTCGGCCGCCCTGGATGACTTTTGGCATTTTTCAAAAACTTTCTTATATTTGCAATAGGAAAAATATTTTTGCGTGGTGCAAAGTATTTTTTCACGGTGCAAATATAAGGACATTTAGAATTACCTCCAAATTTTTTCCGAACTTTTTTTGATTTTTCTCTAAAAAAGTTCAAAAAACATCGATTATTTACTAAAAACATAGCAAAATGAGCACAATTAAAGAAAGAATCATCGAAATAATTGAGGCCAAGAATACAAATCTGTACTCTTTCGAGCGTCAATGCGGTTTCTCAAATGGTTACATTAAGAGTATCAAAGAAGATATCGGCTCGACTAAAATCGAAAAGATACTTAGAGTATTTCCCGACATTTCCCCCACCTGGCTAGTTCTCGGAGAAGGGCCAATGTTTAAGAAGGACATCTCCTCAGAGGCACATCAGGAAGAAGAAGGAGGCACAAATGCCAACTCCGACGATCACGACGTGTTAAATAAATCTAAAAAATACGACTTCGACGTAGAGGAAGAAATCAAGCAGTTGCGCAACGAAGTAGAGCGACTGAAAGAACGGCTCGAAGTCAAGAACGAGGAGATAGATTTTTACCGCGCCACCATATCCTCTGCCCTGAAGATCAAGAAAGACGAGGAATGACCCACATCGTGCAACCATACTGGGTAACTATAGTAGGTAACTTTACCAGGTAACTATCCACCACGCCCATTTTGCTGGCTTCAGCAAAAAAAAATGGTGGAAACTTCTCGCCAAAAAGGTTGCCAAATCCTCGCCGAATCACCATCACCGCCACACCATCAACCCCACTCCCATGCCCACCAATCACGCATCAATAGAGGGAGCCTCGAATCGCGAGACCCCCTCCAGCTCCACAAAAATCCTATGTGGAATTTACTCTGCATAGGATTTTTTTTAAACTCCCCTTTTTATTCGTATCTTTGCGGCGCATTATTAATAAATCAGACTATGGAATCACTATTTGACATCTGCGGCCTTGTTGGCAGCATCGGCCTTGTGCTGGGTTATCTCCCTCAGGCCATTCAGACCATTCGCACACGCAACACCGACGGCATCTCACTGCCGGGCTTCATCATGATGGCCGTAGGTGCCTTCGGCTTTCTGACACAAGGTCTTATCAGCGCAAATTATTACATCACGCTCACCAACTTCATCACATTCGTATGTAGCGTCATCATCTTTGGCATCAAAATGTACAACGACTACTTCAAGAAGCCGTGACAGAAGCTGGCAATGGAATCAGTCCTTTCTCGTTCTATCCTCCGAAACCGAAGGCGCAGCATCGCGTGGTGCTGTGCCTTTGCAGCTTTATAACATCAGAAAGGACAACATTCTTTTGAAAAAACGGTCCGAAATTTGCAAATGCATTAGGTAGAAAAATCGTTTCATTCGTATTTATCAATAAAAAGTTTATGAAAAGCAGAATCATTCTTCTTCTGATGTCATTCCTGCCATGCTCGCAACTGATGGCGCAGGCACGGGTGACCGTCACCAACCCCAGCAGCCTGCAGCGACAGGAACTGGTCGCCATCGATGCGCAGCAGGTCTATGACCTCGTGGGCATCAGTCAGGGCGAGCCCTTCGTCGTGAGCCAGGTGGTGGGGCAAAAGCCCGACGGAAGTGACAAGCTGCGCGAAGTCGATTTCCAGGTCACCTACGACGGCAAGCTGCTCATCGACGCATCGGTGCAGCCCGGTCGGACGACAGAATACGTGGTGGAGCGAGGCGTGCCCCGCAGGATGCGCTCCTACGACACCCTGCCCCAGCGCACAGCAGCAGGCGGATGGGGCGTGGGCAAGGTATGGACCGAAGGACGTCTCTACCCCGAACGTCTCGACGACATCGCCTGGGAGAACGATCGCGGCGCCTATCGCGTCTATGGACCCGCCTTCCAGCGCAACGGCAGCATCGGCTATGGCCCCGACGTGTGGGTCAAGAACACGCCCGAACTCGTCGTAGCGCGCCGTTTCAGCATGGAGATCGACATCAAGCCCACGCAGCGCCAGCTCAGTCGTGCAGGCTATAAGGCAGAAGCCGACCAGCTGGTCGATGACAACTCGTTCCACATCGACCACGGCATGGGCAACGACTGCTATGCCGTAGGTGCCACCCTCGGATGCGGAGCACCAGCCATCCTGTCGGCCGACGGCAACATCTGCTTCCCCTACGCCTGGCAGCAGTACGAGATACTCGACAACGGCCCGCTGCGCTTCACGATGAGCCTCGTCTTCGGCGACACCCTCATCGAAGGTCGCCGCCTGCAGGAGCATCGCATCATCTCGCTCGACAAGGGCTCCAACTTCAATCGCGTCGAAGTGTGGTACGAAGACCTTTCCTCCGGCAATCGCCACGACAAGCCCCTCACCGTCTGTGCCGGCTTCCCGCTCCATGCGCCCAACGAATCGACCGTGGTGCTTGGCAACGACTTTATCCAGTATGCCGACCCGACGGACAATCCTACAGCCAATGCCTTTCAGCTCTATGTAGGTTGCCTCTTCCCTGAGGGGGAAGTGAGCACACGCACCGACTTCGGACACGCCATCGGCGTCACCACACTCAAGGTGGGCGAACACTGGACCTACTATGCAGGTTCCGCCTGGAGCAAATACGACGTCCGCAACCAGCTGGAATGGCAGGCCCGCATCAACACCGTCCTCCAGGCCCTGCGCAGCCCGTTGGAAACAATGGTCTCCAAGCCCGATTCCGCTACAGACACGACGCAAAAATAATTTGTTTCCACCCGTCTTGGGAAGAAAAAATGAAATGATTCGTCATTTTTTCCTGTTTGGATTTGGTGGTAAGCACGAATTTGATTATCTTTGCGGCGTTAATTACTACTGCAATGAAACCATACAAGTTTGAACCCATCCTGAAATCCACCATCTGGGGAGGATATCAGATTGCCCCATTCAAGGGCATTTACACCGCGCAGCCCAACATCGGCGAGAGCTGGGAGATCAGTGGCGTGCCCGGTCAGGACAGCGTGGCCATCGAACGCGGCCTTATCGACGACGTCGATGTGGGACTCACCCTCACGCAGCTCATCGACAAGTACAAGGGGCTGCTCGTAGGCAACAAGGTCTATAAGCGCTTCGGCAACAAGTTCCCCCTGCTCGTCAAGTTCATCGACTCGCGCCAGGATCTGAGCGTGCAGGTGCATCCCGACGACAAACTCGCCCAGGAGCGTCACGGCTGTGCAGGCAAGACCGAGATGTGGTACATCATCAAGAGCGACGTAGGCGCCAAGATCTATGCAGGCCTCAAGAAGAGCATCACGCCCGAGGACTACGAGCAGATGGTGACCACCGACTCACGCGAGGGCGAGAATCCCATGGCAAATGTCATAGCCACCCACGAGGCACATCAAGGCGACCTGTTCTTCCTCCCTGCCGGACGTCTGCATGCCATCGGTGCCGGATGCTTCCTCGCCGAAATCCAGCAGACCAGCGACATCACCTATCGCGTATATGACTTCGGACGCAAGGATGCCCATGGCAAGCCGCGCGAGCTCCATATCGAGCAGGCCAAGGATGCCATCGACTACCAGGTGTGGCCCGAGTACAGGACATCCTACGACAGCACACGTCCCATCACGCAGCTCATCAACTGCCCCTACTTCATCGTGCATCGCGTGGTCGTGCAGGTGGCGCAGCAGATCGACTTCCATTGCGACTCGTTCGTCGTGGTGGTCTGCCTGTGGGGTGAAGCCAACATCAACGGCGTCAAGGTGCGCCAGGGCGAGACCTTGCTCGTGCCCGCCTCCGAAAACACGCTCTACATCTTCGGCAACGCCACCTTCCTCACGGCAACAATGTAGTCAAATTCGTCAACTTTGCAATCACTTCTATATGCAAACCGCCCACAAAGGGCGGTTTGCTTTTTATGCGTAGACTGACAATGGCAAAAATATTAGTTGTTTCTTTGCGGCACGATCTTTGATTTATTGAGGAAGAAGTACTCTGACGGGAGACAGAGTACTTGCGCAAATGGAGGAAGCATCGTGACGGCCGACAGGATGCTTGATGCAGGAGGATTGAGCACTCTGACGGCCGACAGAGTGCTTGCGCAAATGGAGGAAGCATCGTGACGGGCGACAGAATGCTTACTTCTGGAGAATCGGGTACTCTGACGGGCGATAGAGTACTTGTTCCAATCGGAGAATGGCCATTCTTGGCCAAGATTGGTTATGCTTCGATTAGATAGAGCATCCTGACGGGCGACACGATGCTTGCTCCTGCAGGAATGAGTACTCTGACGGGCGACAGAGTACTTTCGCAATCGGAGAAAGCATCCTCTCGGCCGACAGAGTGCTTGAGGCGATTGAATATTGCCGAGGATACACGAATAGTCGTGAATCGACATGAATTATTATTCGCTTGGCGAAAATGAAACCCTATTTCAGATCGTGGCATGTCCCCCAAGGTACCGTGGAGGATATGCCACGATTGTCGTATGTCCGCTAACGTTCGTTGAAGGATATGCGAAGGTAGCAGGATGTCCGCTAACGTTCGTTGGGGGATATGCGGAGCTGGGGGCATGTCCCCTAACGTTCGTTGAAGGATATGCGACGATGGAGGAATGTCCGCTAACGTTCGCGGGAGGACATGCAACGATGGGAGGATGTCCTCTAACGTTCGCAGAAGGACATGCGACGACGGGAGGATGTCCGCTAACGTTCGTTGAAGGACATGCGGAGGTGGGGGCATATCCCTTAACGTTCGCTGGAGGATATGCGACGATAGCAGGATGTCCGCTAACGGTCGCTGGAGGATATGGTTCTATAGAATGATGTCCCCTAACGTTCGTTGGGGGACATGATCACGAAAAGCCCCCCTCGGTCCCATTTAATTAAAGGGAGAAGATGCCATCCAGTCCCGATTTATTTATCACGAATTATCGAATTTGAGAATTAAATTTCAAAACCACCGCGGCATATTTTCACTCGTCAAGTATATTAATATTCAACTATTTACATTAACAAAAATTGTCTTTTTATTGGACAATATCATATATATACCATGGCGACATTTTATCCGTTCTTAATGCCTGCTTGCCCTCGGGCAAAGATTCTACGATACTCAGAGAATCGTCAAAATCCATCATTTCACCTAATGATATAACCACTGCGTCTGATTCTTCAAGATCCTCTTCGCGCCCAAGAAACTGCCAATCTCCATTTTCTTCATGTATAATTCTAATTATTTCCGAATTATCATAAATTACAAATCTTGTAGTAATAACGTACTGATTTCTATTCATCTTATTTTAGAACAAAAGCCTTCGACAATCAAACTGACAACCACTTCCATGCCGGGATGACTTCGACATTACCATAGGTATCGGGGATGGTATTTTCCTCGTCGTAAGTCAAAATCAATCTTCTGCGACATGGCATGAACTTTGGCAGTTTCATCAGGGCATCCACTTCCCGCTTGCGGGTTTCCTCATCGCGAAGTGAATAACATACTTGAATTGCGAGTTCATCTTCTGGAATATAAAAATCTACCTCAAAATTGTCATTGTAGAAGAAAATCCGTTCATTATCCAAGTCATGACCATAAAGGCGAAACAATTGAATGGCGACAAGGTTCTCCAACAACATAGCATCCTTGTCCATCAAGAAGAGACCTAATATTCCACTATCAATAAAGTAGTATTTGCAGTTACCCTCCTTCTCTGCAAGAGTAGTTGCATAATTTCTTAACCGCAATAGCAGCCATGCATCCTCACAATATTCCACATACTTTATGGTCGTTGCCAAACTTAGTTTGCCTCCTACGGTCGAAAGCAGGTTATTGATGCGATTGTAGGAAATCGGGCGACATACACTCTCTGCCATTTTCCTGACCAGTACCCTGATACCTGCAGTATTCGTTATTTTATTACGAGCAATGATGTCTCCCATATAGATTTTTTGATAAACACTGCTCAAATAATTTCTTTTAGCCGGCAAAAGAGCGGTGTCGGGAAGGCCTCCATAATGCAAATATTCGTCAAACAGGCGCACCACTTTTGCTCGTTCTTCTGTGGATAGAATGACAAGATCGCTTACAGGAACTTTGTGTACCGACAGGAACTCCTTGAAACTATACGGATAAACCTCTGCTGTCATAAAACGACCGCCCAATGTAGTATTTATCTCTCCGGAGAGCATCTTTGCATTGGAGCCCGTGATAATAATAGTATATTTGCTATCGGCCATCCTACGTGCAAATTTATGCCATCCATCTATATTCTGTATTTCGTCGAGGAAAAGCATAGGACGTTTCCCATACATCTCCTGATGACACTCCAACAACCGATTGAAGTCTTCCGTGCCGAAATCCTCCAAACGTTCGTCCTCAAAGTTCATATAGAGTATCTCATCCCATTTTCGTCCTTCGGCAAGCAGTTGCTGGATACGATGATATAGCATAAATGACTTACCTGCCCTTCGTACGCCCACCAATACATGGCATGGGAAATCATCCAACCTTATTTGACGAGGTTCGACAACATATCGTTCCACTTCCTGCTGGTTATCACGGAGTATCTGTTTTAGTATTTGCTTATCCATACACTTGTTTTATTGTGAATCTGGGTGCAAAGATACAACATATTTAATGAATTTGCAAATATTTCGCCGTTTTTATTTAATCCATTAAACAAAATTGGCCCATTTTTATTTAATCCATTAAACAAAAGCCCTACATCTTCTCCTTTGCCTCGATATATTGCTGCCAGGCGAGGTGGGAGTTGCCGCCCGATTCGGCAAGGACAAGATAGCGGAAGAGGGCGGCGCCTGCTGCCGCACCATTGGCTCCATACTGGGCGAAGTCACTGCTTATGCGCAGACGATCCACCCGGTAATCGTTGCCATCGCTCGTGTAATGTGCCTCGAAGGCGCAGATGCCCGTCCAGCTGCGGAAGTAACGGATGTACTCCTCGTCGCAATACATGAACCAGTGGTCCTCCATGGCTGCGGGGATGTGGCCCTTGCGAATGATTGCCATGGCGGCTGCGGGAATCCAGAAGTCGAGCGCCACCTGGGCTATCTCGTCGGAATCCTCAGGCATCGGGATGGTCTTCCAGGAGCTTGCCGTGGCGGTCTTGCGCTTATCGGGGAGCGGGTTCTCGCCATTGAGCGCCTTGCTGGAGTCGCCAAGCCCGAGCGTCCAATACTCGATGGCCTCGGACTGCTGCTTCTGCTGCTCCTCCTGCTTCTTCGCCAAGCGGGTGGTATGACGCCACGGACACTGCTTGCGAAAGGCTTCGAGCACTTCCCTCATGTCCTTCGGCAGATACGTGAGGGCCTTCTGCTTCATCCATTCGGGTATGCCCCAAATGGCCTCGGCGATGCTTCCGACGATGGCTCCGAGCGTGTCGGCATCGGCACCCAGGATGACTGCCCTGCGGATGGCGTCCTCGAAGGAACTGCTGCGGCTGATGACCCAAAAGGCGACGGGCACCGTGCCCTGGCAGGTCTCGTCGAAACGGTTCTGCACGTCCTTCTCCTCGAAGTCGATGGAATAGCCGTAGTTGGTGAGCGCCCTCTTGAGACCATAGTTCATGATCTGCTCCCTGCCGATATGTTCGAAGAGGCCGTGCATCTCAAGGCAGTCGTGGATGGCGGAGACTACCGCCTTCGCGCCCTTGATTCCCTCGGGATGATTGTGGGTGCACGATGTGGCCTCCACGGCATAATACATCTGGGCGTGACCATTGAGCGAGAACCACGCCACGGGGCTGATCCTCATGGCTGCACCGTTGCCGAAGCTGCCATAGGGCTGCGGGTCGTTGCTCCTCACCCACTGGGCAAATCGTCCGCCATAGCCGCCCATGGGATGCGGATACTTGCGGCACCAGGCGTGGATGTACCCGCCGAAGTCGCGTGCCCCGTGGAGCAGCGCATCCGCCACGGCAATGGTACAGATGGTGTCGTCGGTGTAACTGTTCCTGTCGGAAAACATCTCAAAGTTGTAGTCGTTGGTGGGATGGAACTCCCAGCGGCTGCCCACTATATCGCCAATGATTGCACCCAGCATATTCCTATATATATTAATTGTCTGACAAATGAAATGACGCGGTAAAGATAGGACAGAATTCCGAGAATACCAAATTTATCCCCACTTTTTCGCAATCATCCGCCCGTTTTTGTTCGAATTTGGCTTTGCGCAATCGGTTGTTATGGGTTTTGAAGTTGTATAACTGATGTTTTTCGGCCCCGGATTGGCAATAATTGGAAAAATCTTGTTAGATTTGCATATTCAAAACCCTTTAATCAAGAAATATGAGACACCTCCTGACCATCATCGGCGTGCTGACCATGGCACTTTCGAATACCGCCTGTGCACAACGCACGGATAAACCAAACGAATTATTGGACGAAGCCTTGCTGAGCCAGGCGACGAGCGTGACCTATTCGTTCGACAATGGCACGGTGGCTCCTGACTGGCGGTATGACTGTCGGGTCACGGTCTTCAAGGATTCCGTGCGACTGAGTGTAATCAAGGGGTATGGGGAAGCGCAGAAATATGACTCCATCGTCCCCTTGCAGGCGGGGCAGTACGAGCAATTCATTGCCAGGATGGTCAACCATTCCATCACGAAGGTTCCCTTCCTCGACCCGAAGCCGGTGGGCGGCCCCACCCACTATCTACTGGTTCGCGGCGATTCGCTGTTTGTGGAGGGTGAAGAGGGCTATGAAATGCAAGTCGAGAACGGCCGTCTTTTCGGAACATTCCTCATGGTCCTTCCTCCCGATCTGCAGGACATCATGAAAGCCCCCGAGCGGCTTATTCGGGATTATTAGAATATTTTTCTGATTTTTCCTAAATAAAAGTGATATTTTCTAAATTTTTCGCCAAACCTTGCATATAATACCTTCCATCCTTACCTTTGCACCCGAAAATAATTCTTTAATTTCGCAAAAACGAAGAATAAGATGGAAGCAAGATACTACAAGCATTGGAGTGCAGCTCTCGGCAGAGAGATGGAGTACAAGACCTTCGGCAATCGGGGTCGTGGTGTACTCGTGTTCCCAAGTCAGGACCAGCGGTTCTGGGAGTGGGAGGACAATGGCATGATCGATGTGCTTGCTCCCATGATCGAAAGCGGGCTCATCCACCTCATCTGTTGCGACAGCATCGACAAGGAGACCTGGAGCTTGGTGAATGCCACTCCCCAGGAACAGCACGACTACCGGCAGCTGATCGAACTGCACGAGCGCTGGTACGAGTACATTACCGAAGAACTCATCCCGGCAGTCAACGGTGGACAGCGACTGATTGTCACGGGTTGTTCGATGGGCGGTTACCATGCAGGCAACGTGTTCTTCCGTCGTCCCGACCTGTTCGACACGCTGCTTTCGCTCAGCGGCCTCTTCCATGCCGACTACTTCTTCCCGGGATTCACCGAGGAACTCATCTATCGCAACTCTCCGCTCCACTACCTGCGCGACCAGAACGACCCGAGCGTGCTGCTCGACACCTACCGCGACAAGCTGATCATCCTCTGTTGCGGCCAGGGTGAATATGAGGGCATCACCAACGAGAGCACCTGTTGCCTCGGTGACCTGTTGACCGAGAAGGGCATCCCCCACTGGACCGACATCTGGGGATGCGACGTGAGCCACAGCTTCGAGTGGTGGCGCAAGCAGGCGAAATACTTCTTCGAACATATCCTGGAGGAAGGAGGACGCAAGGTTGTGTAAGTAAAAAATAAGGGATATTAAAGGATATTTAGGGATAGTAAGGGATATTTAGGGACGTTACCTTGTTTCCGTTCGGTCACGTCCGAGAGAAGCGCCTCAAGAGAATGGGTCCCAAGAACATTTGTCCCTTCTTATCCCTTAAAATCCCTAAGAATCCCTTCGAATCTTCAAATTAAACATTTATGAATTTCATCTTTATCTCACCCCAGTTTCCGCGCACTTATCAGGAGTTCTGCATTCGACTGAAGCAGAACGGCGTGACTGTGCTTGGCATAGCCGATGCGCCCTACGAAACGTTGAGCCCGGAACTCCGGGGCGCACTCACCGAATACTACCGCGTAGATAATATGGAGGAATACGGCCAGATGTACCGTGCCGTAGCCTTCCTTGCCCACAAATATGGCAAGATCGACTGGATAGAGTCGAACAACGAATACTGGCTCGAGCAGGATGCCCGACTCCGCACCGACTTCAATGTCACCACAGGCATACAGTATGCCAACATCACCGCTATCAAGGAGAAGTCGGAGATGAAGAAATACTACCGCAAGGGCGGCATACCCACGGCACGACAGGAAAAGACCGCCAACGGACTGGATGCCCTGCTGCGCTTTGCTGACGAATGCGGCTATCCGCTCATCGCCAAGCCCGATGTGGGCGTAGGTGCAGGAGGCACGCACAAGCTGCACGACGAGCAGGAACTCCGTGACTTCTTCGGGGCATACGGCAACCAGCCCTACGTCGTGGAGGAGTTCATCACTGGCGAGATTTGTTCGTACGACGCCATCGTCGATGCCGAAGGCAAGGCGATGTTCGAGTCGATGACCGTCTGGCCACCCAGCATCATGGACATCGTGAACAAGCGCCTCGACCTGTCGTACTATATCGGCAAAGAGATGCCACAGTCGCTCCGTACCCTGGGACGCGAGACGGTGAAGGCCTTCGGCGTCATCAACCGCTTCGTACACCTCGAGTTCTTCCGTCTGGACAAGGCAAGAAAGAACCTCGGCGAAGCGGGCGACTTCGTGGCACTGGAAGTCAACATGCGTCCGGCTGGAGGCTACACCCCCGACATGATCAACTACGCACATTCGACCGACGTATATAAGATCTGGGCCGACATGCTAGCCTTCGGCAAGTCACGCCTGGCACAGGACAGCCAGCACGATGCGGGCAACGCGCTGAGCAAGGCGTGGCCTGACGAGTACTACTGCGTCTTCGCCTCACGCAGGGACATCTACCAGTACGTCCACACTCACGAGGAAATCCTACAGCGATATGCGGGCAGCATTGTCATGTGCGAGCGCATGCCCGACATACTCTCGGGAGCCATGGGCAACCAGATGTACACCGCAAGACTCAGAACCGAGGAGGAGAAGGATGAGTTCATCCGCTTTGTCCATGAAAAGAAACAAACTACGACATGATACAGAAATTCAACATCTTCTGCAAGCCGGCCGGTGAAGACCGCCGCATACACCTTTTTCTGCCCGACGACTACGACAAGTCGGACGAGCGATATGCCGTCCTTTATATGTTCGACGGCCACAACCTCTTCTTCGACAGCGATGCCACCTTCGGCAAAAGCCTTGGGCTGAAAGAGTTCCTCGACGGCTGGTGGAAACACCTGATCGTGGTGGGCATGGAGTGCGCCAAGGACAACTGGGCACGCATCCGCGAATACTGTCCGTACGATGTCGTGAGCCGCATCTATGGCCGCATCCCGGGACTCGGACATCAGACACTGGAATGGATCGAGCAGGAGCTCAAACCCTTCATCGACCAGAACTATCGCACATGGCCCCATCGCGAGGCAACTGCCATAGCAGGCTATTCGATGGGAGGCATGATGTCGCTCTATGCCATTGTCAGGTTCAACCACCTCTTCTCGAAGGCTGCCGTCATTTCGCCTGCCATCCAACCCGCCATGCAGCAGTTGCGCAACGACATCGGCAAGGCCGACATCGCCCACGACACACGCATCTTCTTCTCATGGGGCACGGTGGAGCAGCAGGGCAATCCGGGACTCGAGGACCGCATCCGCGAGATGGAATGGCTCGTGCAGCAGAAGGGTGCTAGCACCTATCTCTTCCGCAACGAAGGAGGCAACCACAACGAGGCATCGTGGCAGCACGAGGTGCCCACGTGGATGCACTTCCTTTGGGAATAACCACAACCTCATAATAAGCAACAGATCATGAACGTCATATTCATCTCCCCACACTTCCCGCTGCACTTCTGGAACTTCTGCGACCGCCTGAAGCGACTCGGCGTCAATGTGCTCGGCATTGGCGATGCACCCTACGACAGCCTGGCCTCCGAGGTAAAGAACTCCGTAGGCGAATATTACTACGTCACTTCGCTCGAAGACTACGACCAGGTGTATCGTGCCGTGGGCTACTACATCGGCCGCTACGGCAGGATAGACTACGTAGAGAGCCAGAACGAATACTGGCTCGAACTGGAGGCACGGCTCCGCACCGACTTCAACATCACGAGCGGATGGAAGACCGACGAGCTGCAGAGCGTGAAACTCAAGTCGCAGATGAAACTCGGCTATCGGCGTGCCAAGGTGAAGACGGCACGCCACCATCTCATCGACCAGCCGGACGAGGCACTGCAGTTTGCCGCGAAAGTGGGCTATCCCGTCATCGTGAAGCCCGACAATGGCGTGGGTGCCAGCAACACGTGGAAGATCGGCGACGAGGCGAGTCTGAAAAACCTGTACCACGAGACATTGGCGCATTACCCCGCCCATCATTTCATCATGGAGGAATTCGTGCCCGGACACATCGAGACCTTCGACGGCATCACCGATGCACAGGGCAACATCGTCTTCTACACCGGACAGGTGATGATGGCAACGCCACTGGCCATGCTGCAAGGCACGGGCGAGAACGTGAGCTACACGCAGAACGTGCAGGCCACCGACCTCAATGACATCGGGCCGCGCGTCGTCAAGGCATTTGGCCTGCGCAACCGCTTCTTCCACTTCGAGTTCTTCCGCCTTGACGAGGACAAGAAAGGCCTCGGGAAACGAGGCGACGTGCTGGGTCTGGAGGTTAACATGCGAGCACCGGGCGGCTACATTCCCGACAAGATGAACTACGCCTACAACGTCGATGTCTATCAGATATGGGCCGAGGCATTGACGCTGGGCGAAAACCGTTCGTTCCCCAACTATCACTTCCAGCGCTACGTCACCCACTTCGGCCGAAGCGAGAAGGTGGAATACAGGCATTCGGCCGATGAGGTACGTGCCCAGCTTGGACACAAACTGCTGCTCGAGAAGGTTCCTCCGAAGAGCATTTCGGGCGGAATGGGAGCACAGGTCTTCGTGGCCTGGAGCGAATCGCTGCCCGAACTGGAGGCACAGGCCCGCTTCATCCTCGAGCGCAGCGACGGGAGCAACTGGATGTGATTTTATAATATTTTATCAATCGATGCTACACATTGACAAAGCCAAGGTAAGACGCCTGCTGCTGACTGGCAACTTCGGCCTTGAGAAGGAGATGCTGCGCGTGACGGCCGACGGACGCATGGCCCACACACCGCATCCCTTCGCCGACGACGAGCACATCACGCGCGACTTCTGCGAGAACCAGACTGAAATCAACACAGCAGTGTTCAAGTCGGCCGACGAAGTGGTGGGCAACCTTTACGACCATACTCGACGCATACAACAGCGCATCGCCAAACAAGGCGAACTGCTGTGGCCATTCTCCAATCCACCCTACATCCGCGACGAGGAGGACATCCCCGTGGCGCAATTCGAGGGCGGACGCTCGTCGAAGACCGCCTATCGCAACTACCTCTCCGACCGCTACGGACGCTACAAGATGACGCTTTCGGGCATCCACTTCAACTATTCCTTTTCGGGTGACCTGCTTCGCCAGAACTACGAGGCTGAGACGGGCTTTCACGTCAAGAAAGGCCAGGAGACCGCTGCCTACCGCGCCTACGAGAGCCGCCTCTATCTCGACCTTGCCGAGCGACTTGTGTCGTACGGATGGATCATGACCGTGCTGACAGCGGCTTCGCCCATCCTCGACCCCAGTTTCTTCGAACAAGGGAAACAGGAGAAGAACGGTGCCACGTTTGTGGGCATGGCGAGTGTGCGATGCTCGGAACTGGGCTATTGGAACGCCTTCACGCCCGAATTGGATTACAGCAGCATCGGCACCTATGCCGACAGCATCCAGCACTATGTGGACAAGGGTTGGATCAAGGCTCCTTCGGAACTCTACTACCCCATTCGCCTGAAACCCCGTGGCGCGAACCGGCTGGAGACGTTGCGCGAGCAGGGGGTCAACCACATCGAACTGCGCATGATCGACCTCAACCCACTGCGCTTAGAAGGCATCGACGTGCGCGACGTGAAGTTTGCACAGCTCCTCCTCGTTTGGCTTGCCGCTACACCACGCCAACCCATCACTTCGAAGGACCAGATGCAGGCCATCGCCAACTTCAAGAATGCCGCCCACTATGACCTGAGGACGGTGAAGATCGTGATGCCCGATGGTGAAGTAAGCACCGCAGCCGAAGCAGCACTGAAGATACTGGGCTCGATGCGCAACTTCTTCCTCGGCATCGACGCCACAGGCGAGGTCATGGACGTGCTGGATTATCAATATCGTAAAATCACCTCACCCGAGGATTACCGCTACGCATGGATCGTGAAGCGCGTATTCTCGGAAGGTTTCAAGAAAAAAGGACTACAATTATGTGCGAACTACTCGGCCTTAGCAGCCGAAAGCGAATAGAGGTAAACGGTTATCTGCGAACATTTTATTCCCACAGTGAGCGACATTGCCACGGGTGGGGACTGGCACTCTTCTACGGCGATGCCGTATCGTTGGAGAAGGAAGCCATCAGTGCCAATCAGAGCCACTACCTCATGCAGCGTATCGCCCACCCCATACTCATCGACAACATGATTGCCCACATACGCCTGGCTTCGGTAGGCCGCATGTTCTACGAGAACAGCCATCCCTTCGTGAAGCACGACAATCGTGGACGCTCATGGACACTTGCCCACAACGGCACCATCTTCGACTTCCCCCACCTCGACGACTTCAAGGAGGCACAAGAAGGACAGACCGACTCGGAACGCGTACTCTACTATTTCCTCGACGAGATCAACCGCAAGCAGGACCGCCTCGGACGGGCACTCTCGCCCGAGGAGCGTTTCGCGCTGCTCGACAAGCTCATAGCCGACCTTTCGGTCCACAACAAACTCAACCTCCTGCTTTGGGACGGCGAATACATGTACGCCCACACCAACTATCGCGACACATTGCATCTGCTGCAAAAGGATGCCGACACCATCGTCTTCTCGACCCAACCTCTTTCGGACGAAGACTGGCGACCTGTGCCCTTCCTCCGGCTGCAAGTCTATCGCAAGGGGCATCTGGTCTATACAGGCACCCACGAGAGTGAGGAATACTTCGACCCTGTGAAGGACTACGAGTACCGCAATTTCGACTACGCACATCTATAGCGCACAAGCGTCACAAGTACATTGTCGAGTGTCACGATGCTATATCATATTGCAGATATAGCATCGTGATTTCGCGTTGTGGTCAATTCTTCCACACACAGATTACAAAAAGAAACTTTTTTCATTAAAATACTCTCCTTTTCGCACCCATTCGGCAATTCTTCACTAAAAAAATCCAATCTGTCGAAAAAAAAGTTATATTTGCAGCGATTTAAAATCACATGCAAACACCCTATACTAATTACTAACTTCAAATCTAATCATTATGATGCAAATTTTTCAGAAAAGGCACGCCCTGCTGACCCTGTTTGCACTTTCGGCATTTACCTATGCCCAAGCGCAGATCAAGGTGAGCGGCGTAGTTGTCGATGAAGCCGGCATGGAAGTCATCGGCGCATCCGTCCTCGAAAAAGGAACACAGAACGGTAACGTCACCGACCTCGACGGCCGCTTCGAGTTCCAGACCGTGAGCAGCAATCCTACCCTTGTCATCTCGTTTGTGGGCTACACCACACAGGAGGTGAAAGCCACCACCGCCCCTCTCCGCATCGTCCTCGCCGAGGACAGCCAGGTGCTCGATGAAATGGTGGTCGTCGGCTACGGCGTGCAGAAGAAGAGTGTCCTGACCGGTGCCATCTCGTCGGTGAAGCCCGATGACATGATGAAGACCGCCAACACACGTCCCGAACAGGCCCTGCAGGGCAAGACCTCGGGCGTACAGGTAATGTCGTCGTCGGGAGCCCCCGGTGAAGGCATCAAGATCCGTGTGCGCGGTGTATCGTCGAACGGCAAGGCCGACCCGCTCTACATCGTCGATGGCCTCCGCACCGACGACATCTCGACCCTCGAACCTTCGAACATCGCCTCGATGGAGGTGCTCAAGGACGGTGCCTCGGCAGCCATCTATGGTGCTGAAGGCGGCAACGGCGTCATCCTCATCACCACCAAGTCGGGCAAGGCAGGCAAGACACAGGTCACCTACGACTTCCAGTATGCCATCCAGAGCCTGGGCCGCACGCCCGAGATGATGAACGCAGCGAAATACAAGAGCTACATGACCGGCGCAGGCCAGAACATCGTCGATTCGAAATACGACACCGACTGGCTCGACGAGATGTTCGAAGCAGCTCCCATGATGAAGCACAGCCTGTCGATGACGGGCGGCAACGAGAAACTGACCTACTTCGGCTCGGTTTCGTACCTCGACCACGAAGGTATCGTTGTGGGTGACCAGGACAACTACAAGCGCTACAGCGGCATGTTCAACGGCTCGGTACAGGCCACCAAGGGCTCAAGATGACCAGCAGCATCCAGATGAACCGCAACGTCAAGACCTCGTTCAGCCTCAACGACGAAAGCCGCGGTGTGATTGCCAACGCCCTGATGCTCGACCCCATGACACCCGCCTTCTACACTGCCGACGAGCTTACAGCCAACATGCGCAACATGCTCGCAGCAGGCCGCAACCTCATGATGAACGGCGACCGCTACTATGCCATCTCGGACAACGTGTCGGGTGAGTGTATCAACCCCATGGTGCAGCGTGACCTTGCTCAGACGCGCACCGTGATGAACTCGATGATGGCCAACGTAGGCCTAGAAATCACTCCCTTCAAGGGATTCGTCTTCAGTTCGAAGTTCGGTGCCAACTACAACCAGTACCGCGCCCACGCCTATCGTCCCGCCTACTACTACAGCACCGAGATGAACAACAGCTCGTCGATGGTGAGCGAGTCGGACTACACGACCTTCTACTACCAGTGGGAAAACTTCGCCAACTACAACACTTCGATCAACGATGTCCATAACCTCGCGTTCGTTGTGGGTACAGCCGTTTCGGAGCGCAACTTCGAGACACTCTCTGCTTCGGGCTATCCCCTGCTCAACGACTCGGAGAACTTCGCACACCTGAGCTACCTCTCCAGCCAGACGGGCACCAGCGCCAGCGGCACCACCATCATCGACCGCAAGTTCTCGTACTTCGGCCGTGTGAACTACGACTACAAGAACAAGTACCTCTTCGAGGCCACCATCCGCCGCGATGCAGCAGGCCTGTCGATCCTGCCGAAGGACAAGCGCTGGGGTACCTTCCCTGCAGCCTCTGTGGGTTGGGTCATCAGCCGTGAGGAATGGTTCCCGAAGACCGACTTCATCACCAACCTGAAACTGCGTGCCAGCTGGGGCCGCAACGGTTCGCTCTCGAACCTCGGCAGCTACAGCTACTCGGCAGCCATCTCTTCGACACTCAGCACCTTCTCCTACTATAGCTGGTCACCCATCGTGGCTCCGCGTCAGTACCAGAATGCCGACGGTTCGTACAGCACCGCCGCACAGCCCGGCACCCTCGGCAACTACAACCTGACCTGGGAGACCTCCGACCAGTGGGACCTCGGCATCGACCTGCGCATGCTGCGCGACCGACTGACGTTCGGCTTCGACTACTACCGCAAGACCACCAAGGACCTGATCACCAACAACACCCCCGCCCTCGAAGCCGGCAACTCGGCTTCGCCCATCAACGGCGGTGACGTGCTCAACAAGGGTATCGACATCGAACTTGCCTGGAACGACCACATCGGCGACTTCACCTACAGCATCAACGGCAACATCTCGTTCCTCAGCAACGAAGCTACACGCCTCGACGAGTCGATCTCGCGCATCTCGGGTGCCAACCTGATGCAGTGGACCGGCGCAACAGCCTTCGAGAAAGGTTATCCCGTCTGGTACTTCCGCGGACTGAAGGGCAAGGGCGTGGATCCTTCGACAGGACAGGCCATCTTTGAGGACTACAACGGCGACGGCAACATCAATGCCGACGACTACCAGGAGATCGGCTCAGCCATCCCCGACTTCACCTATGGCGTCACCATCACCCTCGGCTACAAGGGCTTCGACTTCACCGTATTCGGTGCAGGCTCACAAGGCAACGAGGTGCTGATGGGCTTCCGTCGTCCCGACCGCCCGACCACCAACAAGCTTGCCACCTTCTACGACGACGCATGGACAGGTGCCGGACAGGGCGCCAAATATCCTTCGACCATCGAGCAGGTGAACAACACCAACTTCTGGAATTCGGACTTCATGGTATTCGACGGCAGCTACTTCAAGATCAAGCAGATCCAGCTTGGCTACACGCTGCCCAAACCCGTGCTTGCCAAGATGTTCCTCTCGAACCTTCGCGCATACTGCTCGCTCGAAGACTTCTTCACCTTCACCAGCTATCCCGGCATGGATCCCGAAGCCTCGACAGGCGACAACAACGCCCAGGGCATCGACCGCGGATTCTTCCCGGCTTCCAAGAAGGTTATGTTCGGTCTTTCACTTTCTTTCTAATCACTTAAATTTTGCAACACTATGAAAAAATATATTTATGGTGCCTTGGCACTGATGATTCTGCCTTATGCAAGCTGCGAGGATTGGATGGACACCGAGCAGCAGGGTGCTATTGCCATGGAGAACTTCTACTCCAACGAGGACGAGGCACTGCAAGGAATCTATGCGATCTACGACAAGCTTCAGGCTGACGACCTGAACATGTTCTACTACAAGAACAACCTGGCCGACGATGCACAGGGTGGCGGCGGTTCGCCTTCGGACAACGCCATGGGCCGCGAGCTCGACGAGTTCCGTTTCGGTTCGTCGAACTCCATCCTCTCGGGTGTGTTCTCGCACTACTACCAGGTGATCTATTGCTGCAACCTCTATCTGAAGAACTTCCCAGCCGAGACGGCTACTGCCAACGAGAAGCAGTGGCGCGGCGAGGCGCTCGCCCTTCGTGCACAATCGTATCTCGAACTCGTCACCCTCTGGGGTCCTGTGCCCCTCGTGATCGAACCGCTTGAGGCAGGCAACTACAACCAGCCAGTCACATCGGAAGAAGAGATCTATGCACAAATCGAGGCCGACCTCACCGAGGCCATCTCCGTGCTGCCCGTGAAGAGCGCCTACAGCGCCAAGGACAAGGGACGCGTAAGCAAGGGCACTGCCCAGGCATGGCTTGGCAAGGCTCAACTCTACGAGGCAAGCCCGGGCTTCCTGAACAAGACTGCCAAGTATGCCGACGCTGCCAACAACCTCAAGGCGGTGATCAGCAGCGGCGAGTATTCGCTCATCCCCGACTTCCGCCAGGTATGCCGCGTCTCGTCGGAGTTCGGCCCCGAATCGGTATTCGAGGTTTCCTACACGGGCGACAAGACCGCGCACTACGAGTCGTGCCACCTTGTGGCCTACTGCGGACCTCGTTCGCCATGGTTCAGCAATGCCGGCACCTCGGGACTCTCGATCTCGGGATGGGGCTTCTGCAACCCCAACAACTCGGGCCTCTTCGAACTCTATCGTGACGAGGGTGACCTGATCCGCATGGAAGGCACCGTCCTCGACGAGGAGTACTTCGAGGAGTTCTACGGTGTGCCCAACTGCCTGCATGCCGCCGACGGCAGCATCCCGTTCGGTTGCGACGGACTGATTCGCATGAAGTACGGCGCATTCCTTTCGGAGACCGTCGATCCGAGCGATGAAGGCTGGCACTGTATCGGTGGCACCAACTACCGCATCACCCGTTATGCCGACGTACTGCTGATGGCTGCCGAAGCCATCCTCCAGAGCGGTGGCAACGTCAGCGAGGCACTGAGCTACGTCAACCAGGTGCGCAGCCGCGTCAACCTGCCTGCCCTCACCAACCTTACGCTTGACGACATCAAGAAGGAGCGTCGCATGGAACTTGCCTTCGAGTTTGTACGCTACCAGGATCTGCTCCGCTGGGGCGATGCTGCCACCGTGCTTGCCAACCAGGGCAAGAAGGTGTCGCTCGGCACCTTCGAGAATGGTGTCGAGCAGTTCCTCACTCCCGACAATGCAGGTTTCAAGAGCTACAACCGCTACCTGCCTTATCCTGAGACTGAGCTCACCGTCAACAACCTGATCACCCAGCACGAAGGCTATTGATGCCTCGGCGCTGATAATGCCTACAAGGTCTCCTGTCCTGGTCCGCAAAGAACAGGATAGGGGACCTTTGATGCTTTTCACGTCAGCAAAGACAACAGTGTTCCCTGAAAAATCCTTTATCATATAATAATATAAATGATGGAACGACTTACCACACTTAAAGGCCTGGCCTTATGCCTTGCTACGGCAGGATGGCTCACGGCCAGCAACGCGACAGCTGCCAACGAGCACGACTTCATGAACCATCTGTATGACTACATCGAGAACCTGGACGTCTTTGAACTCAACCAGGAGGAAGGTCGTGCCTACTACATCCCCGAGCACCACCAACTCCTGAACGGACAGTGGAAGTTCTGCTTTGCCCCGACACCCGAGGGCATCCCCGCCAACTTCTTCGAAGAGAAGTTCTCCGACGCGAAGTGGGCAAACATCGAAGTGCCCTCGAACTGGGAGATGCAGGGATTCGGCGACCCGATGTTCCGCAACGTCTCCTCCCCCTTCAAAGCCAATCCGCCCTACGTGCCGCGCGACTACAATCCGACGGGCGCCTACCGCACCTCGTTCACCCTTCCCTCCAGCTGGCAGGGCGAGGAGGTCTTCCTGCGCTTCGAGAAGGTTGCCTCGGCATCGTTCCTTTGGGTGAACGGACACGAGGTGGGCTACAACGAGGGAGCCCAAGAGCCTGCCGAGTACAACATCACCCCCTACCTCAAGAAGGGACGCAACCAGCTGGCGATGCTCGTGATCAAATACAGTGACGGCTTCTACCTCGAAGGACAGGACTACTGGCGCCTGGCAGGCATCTTCGACGATGTCTATGTCTATGCCGCACCGAAGACACGCCTGGTGGACTGGTATGTCACCACCGACCTCGACGGCGACTACCGCGATGCCGACCTCAAACTGACGGCCACCGCCCGTCGCTACGAAGGGGCAACACAGTTGAGCAACCTCGTCGTGAAAGCCCAGGTGCTGGATGCCGAGGGCAAGGAGGTGGCCACGATGCAGAGCCAGCCCGCCGCCTTCGACGCAAAGGCCGACAAGGTGGAGCTCACGCTGACGCAGCACTTCGTCAACCCGCTGAAGTGGACTGCCGAGACGCCCAACCTCTACACCCTCGAGATGCAGCTCTGCGATGCCCAGGGCAACGTCATCGACCGCGCACGCCAGGACCTTGGCTTCAAGGAGACGGAAATCATCGACAACGTCTTCTACCTCAATGGCAAGAAACTGAAGGTCAATGCCGAATGTTCGCACATGCAGGACCCTGTGAACGGACATTGCGTCGGCGATGAACTTGTCCAGAAGGACATGACCATCCTGAAGCAGTTCGGCTTCAATGCCGTCCGCACCTCGCACTATCCTCCCGTGCCCCGCTACCTGCAGTATGCTGCTCGCTACGGCCTCTACATCATCGACGAGACGGGCGACGAGGCACATGCCACCGAATACGTCAGCTCCGATCCCCGATGGATACCGATGTACCAGGAACGTGTGCGCCGCATGGTGCTGCGCGACCGCAACCAGCCTGCCGTGCTCTTCTGGAGTGCAGGCAACGAGAGCGGAGAAGGTCCGAACATCGGCGAAGTGATCAAGGAGGGACGCAAGTACGACCCGACACGCTACTGGATGTACGGCGGCAACGCCTACAGCCATCCTGCCGAGGACATCATCGGACCACGCTACCCCACCCCGATGGCCCTTGAAATGAAGGTCGGCCAGCACCAGGATGGTGACGTTCGCCCCTCGTTCATGGACGAATACATCTCGGTGGCCGGCGAAGGCGGCGACATCCACGACGAGATGTGGAATACCATCTACAGCTACGACCGCACCATGGGCGGTGCCCTCTGGGATTTCGTTTCGACAGGCCTTGCCGAGGCCACTCGCACGCTCACCGACCTTTCGCCAAAGAACACACCTGCCCACATCATGGGTCGTGCGAAACTCATTGTCCCAAGCGTGCAGCCCGCTTCGGTCGAGAAGAAGATGCTCAAGAAAAACCACGTCATCGACCTGAACGGACATGACCAGTGGGTGGAAGTGTATCGTTCGAAGGACCTCGACATCGAGGGGCAGGCCCTGACCATCGCCTTCGACGTGTTCCCACGCGAACTTGTAAGCTCCTGCGGCTCATTTGTCACCAAGGGCAGTTGGCAATTCGGCGTACAGCAGAAGGGCAAGGATTCGATTGTCTTCTACCTCAACACCAACAAGGCACCTGCCTCGGCAATACCGTATGTCGACCCCAATCATCCCTACTACCACTACGTACTGGCAAGCCTGACACCCAAGTCGTACAAATACACCCTCACCGCAGCTCTTCCCGCCGACTGGGAGCAGCACTGGCACCGCGTGGTTGCCCTCTACGACGGTTCGAAGATGAGCCTCAGCATCGACGGCAGCGTGAAGGCCGAGACCGAAGCCGCAGGCTACATCATCAATGCTCCCTTCCCGGTGAACATCGGACGCAACGAGGAGGCGCATGGACAGGAGACCAACGTCCACATCTGCGATGCCCTGATGGACAACGTGGCCATCTGCGACAAGGCGGTGGAGGGCGGTGCGCCCAAGCCAAGTGATGCGCTGCTTTACCTCGACTTCGAACAGGAGACCTTGGGCAAACAGTATTACAGCTACGGCATCGGAGCACGTACCTACGGCACCATCTGGCCCGACCGCACCGTGCAACCCGAGATTTACCAGGTGAAGAAGAGCACGCAGCCCATCGCATGCAAACTGGTCAATGTCGAAAACCGCACAGTCGAAGTCTGGAACCGCAACCACTTCCTCAACGCCAACCACTACGAGACCATCTGGCAACTGCAGGAAGATGGCGACGTGCTGCAGGAAGGCACGCTCGAGCTCGACATCGAGCCATTGACACGAAAGGTGGTGAAGGTGCCTTTCGACATGCCGCAGATCAAACCCGGCAAAGACTATCGTCTGCTCATCAGTTCACGCCTCAGGAACGACGAAATCTGGGCAGCAAAGGGCCACGAGGTGGCTTTCGACCAGTTCGACCTGCCATGGCACCAGGAAGCCATCACGAGCGACAAGGCCGTGGGTGAGGTTCATCTCGACGAGGACGACGACTTCATCCGTGTACACGGAGCAGACTTCGTCTATACCTTCAGCAAGGACGGCCAGCTCAACAGCATCAAGGTGGCAGAGAAAGAACTCCTCAAGGAGCCTCTCAAACTCAACTTCTGGCGTGCTCCTGTGGCCAGCGAACTCGACCAATGGTGTTCGCGCAACATCAACTACACCAAGCAGGAAAAGTGGAACGGCGAATGGATCTCGAATGAATGGTTCAGCAACAGCATCGACAAGACCACACGCATGCCCCTCTCCTGCCGAGCCTATGAACTCGACGGGCAGGTCTATCTCGAGGTGCGCTGCTTCACCCTTTACGGCGAAGCGGAGTCGAAGGCCCTCGATGCCTACATCTTCGGCACCAACTACAAGGGCTACGAAGAGACCTACAACTTCCGCATCAATGGCGATGGCACTATCCACCTGAAGCACAACGTGGCCCCCGAATCGCAGCAGCCTTACCTCCTGCCCCGCATCGGTCTGACCATGACACTCAGCGAGGATCTGCAGCAGGTGAGCTACTACGGACGCGGCCCCGAAGAGAACTATCCCGACCGCAAGACGGGACAGCGCTTCGGCGTCTATAAGACCACGGTGGACGACATGTTCGAACCCTATCTGCTCCCCGAAGACTTCGGTCTGCGCTGCGACAACCGTTGGGTCACCTTCCGCAACGAGGCTGGCACGGGCCTGCAATTCTGCATGGACGAACGCTTCAACTTCAATGCCTACAACTACAGCACCGACAACCTGACACGTGCGGTCTATCAGTACCAGCTCGAGCGTCAACAGGGCATCACCCTCAACCTCGACTATTCGACCACAGGCGTAGGCTGCGATGCCTGCTACGTGCTGGCTCCTTATCAGACCAAGCCCGCCTCCTACCAGCGCAACATCATCATCAAACCCATCAAATAACCTCTTTTAATTATTATGCGTACCCCAACAAAACTCTTCTTCCCGCTTGCAGCCGGGCTACTTATCGTCACGAGTTGCAAGCAGGAACCTGCCATGAGCATCAAGGAGATGGTCCAATCCACCCGTGACAACTATTACCAGACGGTCCAGCCTACAGCTCCCACACAGGCCCACCAGACCATCACCATCGATCCGGCAGCCACCGCACAGACCGTCAAGGGCTTCGGCACCTGCTTCAACGAGCTGGGCTGGGCCAGCCTGAAGACGCTGCCCGAAGAGACGCTCCGCGACATCTTTGCCGAACTCTACGAACCCGGCAAGGGCGCCAACTTCAATCGTGCCCGCATGTCGATAGGTGCCAATGACTTTGCCCTCGACTACTATTCGTGCGACGACACCGACGGCGACTTCGAACTGAAGGATTTCAGCATCGAGCGCGACAAGCAGAATGTCATCCCGATGATGAAACTTGCCCTGGCCGCCAATCCCGACATCTACTGGTTTGCTTCGCCCTGGTGTCCTCCCAAATGGATGAAACTGACCAAGCACTATGCCGAGCGCTCGATCTCGAAAAAACTCATCGAACGCATGAAGAAGGCACAGGAGGCTGCTGCCAAGGCCCAGGGCCCCAAGCCCGGTGAGGAAGGCGGTGTGAGCGCTACCTCAGGATTCTTCTCCGATGGTCCCCTTGCCTTCCGCATGGAGCCACAGGAGAACGATGCCCTCCCCGGCGAGGAAGGTGCAGAAGGCAAGACTTCGTTCAACATGAAGCCCGAATATCTTGATGCCTATGCCCGCTATTTCGGCAAGTTTGTCGATGCCTATCGAGCTGAAGGCGTCAACATCCAGGTGGTGATGCCGCAGAACGAGCCCAACTCTGCCCAGCCTTATCCTTCGTGCTGCTGGCTTTCGCGCGACCTCAACATCTTCGTAGGCCAGTATCTCGGACCCGAGATGGCAAAGCGCGACGTGCAGGTCTATTTCGGCACCTGCGAACGTCCCGATCCCGCCAAGATTGACACCCTCCTGCAGGATCCCGAGTCGAGCAAGTACGTCAAGGGCGTAGGTTTCCAGTGGGCAGGCAAGGAAGCTCTTCCCACCATCTACCGCAACTATCCCGACATCGACCTCGTACAGAGCGAACAGGAGTGCGGCAACGGCAAGAACAACTGGGAGGGCGCCATGCACTCGTGGGATCTGCAACGCGAATACTTTGCCAACGGTGTGACGCAATACTACTACTGGAACACTTCGCTCTTCTTCGACAAACCCTCACGCTGGGGCTGGTTCCAGAACTCGCTCATCACTGTGAATGAGGCGGACAAGACCTGGACCTTTACGCCCGAATACTACGAGTTGAAGCACCTGAGCCACTTCGTACAGCCCGGCGCCAAGCGTCTCGTCCTCGGAGGTACCTATGAGGAGGTGCTCGGCTTCGTCAATCCCGATGGCAGCATCATCCTCGTGGCAGGCAACCAGACCGATGCCGATGCCAACATCGCCCTCACCTTGGGCAAGCAAAGCCTCAACGTCACCATTCCTGCTGCTTCGCTCTGCACACTGGTGCTCTAAAACGCTGACAGCACGCTGAGCATAAAAAGGCCCCGACCATCATGATGGATGGTCGGGGCCTTTGGTTTGTCGCATGTATCGGAGTATTCGGAATATTCAGAGTACTCGGAGTATTCAGAAAAGAATGCGCTGGATCATTGCCGGTTCTCCTCGGTGAAGATCACCTTTCTGCCACGATGGATATAGATGCCGGGCGAGGTGGGCTTTTGACCGAGACGGAAGCCTTGCAGCGTGTACCACTCGGTGTCGTCGGTCGTCTCACGGTCAATGAGACTGATGCCATTGAGCTCGGCCAGGTCGATGACGAAGGGTTCCCACGGCGTGCCGATGTTGGCATCGGTGCTGAACGAGAGTGCGTCGCAGATGGTGATGATGTCGCCGTCGAGCGCTGCGCGAATCTCCATGGGCTGTCCGTTGCCCTGTCCGCTGATGAGCAGGTAGTAGAGATCGCTGGGGGAGGCGACGGCTGCTCCTCGGCATTCATCATTGATAAAGACTCCCAGCTCGGCTGTGGTGACATCGTCGAGGCCATCGACGAGGCGGATCACCATCGACATGTTGTCGGGATACAAAGTGGGATCGACAGGCGAGAAGACAGTCAAGGAATCTTCGGCCTGCTCGTCTTCCTCGTAGCGGGCACGGACAGTTCTGGCGACTGGACCTGATGGATAGAAGAACTCCTTCTCGACGTCGTCGTTGCTCCAGTAGAGGTAGCCCTTGCCCGACTCCATGACGTGAAGGTTGCCTTCCCATCCGTTGTGGCCGTAGTAGGCGAAGCCCTTCTGCGACTTCACCTCGTCGCCCACCTTCGGATTGGCGCCGGCCAGTGCCTGGTCGAGTGTCATGTTAGAAGTGGGAAGATAGGCTATCCAGTTCCAGCGATTATTTGCCAGGGTGACGGGAGTGTCGTAGAGCTTGACAGGTTCGCCGGTCACGGGCAGCGGTGTAGGCAGTGGCGAGCTGGTGTCGAGCTCGGTGAGTGCCATCTTGTACATCACATTGGAGTGAATGTGGTCGAGCACGCCGTCCCAATAGACACCGTTGCAATAGTAGGTGCCAGTGCTACGGTCCTTGATATAGACGTTCCACGAGGTGAGGTCGTTAAAGACTTCCGACGTAAAGGTGTTGGCGGGTTCAACACCAAGCGAGATCCAGTTCCAGTTGGGCGTCAGTTCGAGCTGCTGCTCAATCAACTTGCCCTTGGTAAAGATGACAGGCATGTCGAAGTTGCCGTAGTTTACCGAGGGGTCGAAGCTGACGCCGATGGGAGCACCTTCAAGGGAGACGTTGACGCTGGAGTAAGCTACACCGGTAGAGGCATCCCAGATGCGGAAGGTGACAGGCTTGTGCAGATCGATATCGACGATCTTACCGTTCACGCTCTTCTGCGGCGTACCATAGACGCTCATGGCTACGTAGGATGAACCTCGGAAGGGTTCGATGTTGGCTATGCCACGGCATTCGCCGTCGATGAATGCGGCCACGCAACTCTCACGATTGCCCATGAGAACACCGTTGATAAAGACCTGACCGACGATGCTCATTGCACTCTCATACTTGTCGGGATCGACGCTCCAGTTGGGCATCTTGCCGCGTACCTTTGCAATGATGCGCAGCGGCTCGAGAATCTCGTCGTTGCCCTGCAGACCCAGCGTGACATCGTAGTTACCCACGCTCAACAGTGGCTTCACCCAGAATCGCAGCGTCTTAGTGGACTGCGGAGCCAGCTCGCCGATGTTCTCGAGCGGAGAATCGTCGATGGCATCGACCAGCGACAGCCAACTTGGCATATTATATAAGGTATAATACTCGGTCTTACTACCCTTGTTTACGATGTCCACATTGAAATATGTGTCCTCGCCATACTGCTTGATGACAGTGACGCTGTCCTTGGTCCACTTCAAGGTGTTGAGCTGCACATAGGCTGTCCAGCGAATGGGAGCCGACTTGTTGCCGTTCATGTCGTGAATCTGATCGACGGTGATGTTGAGCGTACTGCCTTCGAGTTCGCGAGCCTCCACACCGGCGGTATTTCTCAAGTTGATTACCATCTTGCGCTCAGAGGCCACAGGTACAGCGTCGATACGCTGCTCGACCACGGCGTTCTTGAGTGGTGGAGCGATAGAGGCAGCAGGATCGGATTGCTCGGATGACATCGCAACATACTGAACAGACTGGTCGGAGCCTGGGGTCATGTCGGCGAGAGTAAAGACCTTGGTGCGTACGCCATTGACCTCGCCCTCCTCTTCGAATGGATAGTAGGCCACAAGGCCGCGCGAATAGAAGTCGGCAGTGTCGAGGGTGTTGTACATGTTCTGGAGCAGGCGTTCCTCGGAGAGCGTTGCCTTCCAGATACGCAGTTCGTCGAACATTCCCTTAGAGTTGCGTCCAATCGTCATCGTATGACCATCGAACACGGGCATTTCGCGCTCGGCGATGACTGCTGTGCGCCTGCCATCGACATAGAAGCCGACGGACTGTCCGCGCACAACGTTAAGGGCCAAATGGTGCCATTCGCCGGGCTTCGCCACTTCGGGTGTCGCCACGATGAGTGACTTCGCACCGTAGTCGAGCACGATGTTCTTCTCGGCATCGTAGTGGAGATTGAGTCGATAGGCATCCTTCGAGCCTGCCTCGAATATACCTTCCTCGCCTTCGCTTGCAGCGTTGCTGAGGCTCCACAGTTCGATGGCGTAGCTCTCGTCGATGTAGGTATTGATCTTCCCGATATTTACGTTCACACCGGCGGCATCCTTTACGTTCTCCAGACCGAAGGCGAAGTTCTTGTTGTTGATCAGCCAATTCTGGTTCACCTGGAAGTCATGGGTGTGGCGCGAATCGACGGCCACGTTGCCATGGCCTTCGTTCATCGGCCAATAGTTCATCAAACCATAGACATAACTGTCCTTGGCCTGGTACTTCTTGGCAGCGACATCGTTCAGGTCGCGACAGTTACTGTAGAGTGCGAGGTCGTGCATTGCACCCTGCATGTTGCCGAGATAGAGGTAGTTGTCGTCGTTGTAGCCGATGGCAGCCAAAGCATCTTCGTTCACTTTCATCTTGTTGAAGAGGTTGATGTTCTGCTTGCCTACCTGGGCGATGGCCGAAATAGCCATATCGGACAGCTTGAAGTTGAGGGCGATGAAGGTCCACTCGTTCTTGGGCAGCACTTCGTTGCTGGAAAGCTTATCATTGCCGACATTTACAACCAAGTGTCCAGTCTCGTCGATAGCGAGAACAAAGCGGTTGCGACCATGCATCAGGAAGGTGCCAGGCTCGTTCCACATCATCCATAAGCCGATGGTGAAATCACCGTTCAGGAAGATGGGGTTGATGGTGACCTGGCTGTCGTCGCCCAAACGCTTGGCCACTTCGTGCTGTACCGTCTGGTTGTTGAGCTTGGCGGTGACGATGACGTTCTTGTCGGAAACGTAGCCGGGGACGATGTCCTCGTTGAACTCTACGCTGAGGTCGTCGCCGTAGCTTAGAATGCCATTGGCAGGCGTGGGCGTGGTGAGCTGGCTTGGAGCCATGTTGTCCTTCACCACGGTAACTTCATCACTATAGGCAAAGATAGATTCAGTGCCGTACTTCGTCATCGTATAGGCGCGGAAAGTATAGGTGCCCTGCGGGAAGGAGATGGCATCCTTCATGTCGTAGGTGAGTCGCAGGTCGCCTTCGTCGGGCAGCGGTTGACCGCCGAGCTTTGTCGTATCCTCTTTGTTCACCACGAACTGCAATCCAGAGGGCTGTGACCAAGTGGTGGAGCCTTCGTAGAGATACTCTACGCCGAGTTTCTTCATGTTCTTGAACTGGCGGTCGAAGTTGGTCACCTTCATCTCGAGCTTGCCGTCGGTGTTCTGCATGTGCTCGATGTTCAACACCGGTTCGTTGATGACCAAGCTGATGGGACTCGAACTGGGTTTGAAATGCACGTTGAACGTCACAAAGTCGCTGATCTTGTTGGGCTGATAGGTCGAAGCGAACTTGATCATGAGATCCTCATAGTCGAGCACGCTCTGGTCGCTCTGGCGTAGGGTAATCACCTTCTTGACGGTCTCTCCGGCAGGGATAAAGATAGTGCGTCCGTCGGCAGGATAGCCGTCCATCATCACCTGCAAGGCCTGCTGGTTGGAGGATTCGATGACCATAATCTTATAGCTGAACTCGAAACCCTGATTGGTGTTGTTGAGGTTGGAGAGGTGCAGTGTGAGCTGTCCTGTCTTTCCAGCGGGCACATCACTCAGGGTAATCGATTTAGCACTATTGTCGGCATCACCGTCGAGGCTGATGCGTATGCTGGGTTGCTCCATCTGCTCAGTGCCATTGCTGAGTGTGTGCTGTCCAGCCTCGAAGTACTTGGTCTTCTCCTCACCCTCGTAGGGGTTGTAGCTCTGGCCTCCGATGAGGAAGAAGCTATCGCTCCATCCACTGGGCGACTTGTAGGAGCTCACACTGAAGTCGGTACCACGATTGCTGTCGCTGAACGAATAGTCGAACTGTGCCCATTCCTTATGGTTCTCGTCGGGATCGCTCTCAGATGTTGCCATCGTCCAGCCGTTCTCGGTATTGACATCCAATCCCCACTTCAAATAGGCAGCTGTCTCGCTTATTTCGGATAAATATCCTGCTTTGATGATACCTCCCAGCTTATGATTGTAGTTATGTTTCTTCTGGTAGGTGGTGTCGCAGCGGCTGCTGTATGAATTAGGCGAACCTGTATCGAACGAAATATTTTCGCGGAAATAATCAGCTCCGTTGATGGCTTTGAGCTTGTCCTCCTCGTTATCGGCCATCAGCTTATGCCAGCTTTCAATCTGATTGGTACACCACAAAACACTGTCTGGGAGGAATGTCTCGCCATCCCAGTTCCTTGGCGCAATCTGACGATAGGTGGTGGTATCGCCCAGATTGGGGTCGTCCTTCTTCAGCCATGTGGCATAGACGCTGCGGTCGCTGGTGTTCACGTAATTCCTTGCCTCATTCTCGTCTTTGACGAAAGTGAACAGCGAGAGGCGCGTGTCCTCCCACTTGGGTATCATCACATTTTCCAGTTCGTAGGCCGAATACATGAAGGAGGTGGTGATGCTGTCGCCCATCGACAGGGCATCTTTCAGGTCGAGCTCGAATGGATAGTTGTTTCCTTTGCGGAAGAAGCCGAGCTTGCGGCATGTGCCGATAATGATGTTGGTGGATGCACCGATAAAGACATCGCCTGACGCGCCAACGTAGGCTGACCCTGTACCTGTCGAAATGGATTTCGTAGCAGTGACAGACCATGTCTCGTCGGTCTGGTTATTGCGGTTTACCGAATAATGTACTCCTCCTGTACTTGAAATGGTTTGTGATAATTTGGTGGTACTTGCAAGGACTCCAATGCCACTCAATATCTCGAGTTTTATACCTCCGGCATTGGTTGTTGTAATCGTCTCGTCGCCATAGAAACCATGAGCCGTACTCCTCATTTTCGTTTTTGTGGTACCTGTGGTCCACGTAGTCTTGGAGTTGGCTCCTGGAGGGTCGCGCAGCACCATAGCCACCTTGTCGGGGCCAAGGGTGACGAAGTTGTTGCCGGTGGTCAGCGAACCTAAAACGATGGCGTTGACACCACCGTACGTATAAGTGCGGCTATTACGCTCCATGCTCATGCTGAGTTGACGGGTGTAAGGCTTGACGATGTTGGGTAATCCTGTCGTGAATGTGAATTCGTTCTTTCCTCGGGCATCGAGCATTAACTGGTCGGACTTCACGTCGTAGATGTCGCCAGGTTGCAAGCCCAATGATTCGTTATCGACGCGGGCTACAACCATCTGCTGGTCGTTTATCTCGTTGGTGATGGTCACTATCTGCCCGTTCAAGGCAAGCGTGTCTGCCACGGCTTCGCCGCTATCATAGTTTGAATAAGCCTCATAGCCCCAGACGCTCATCTTCACCTTGTCGCTACCATCGTAGATGGGGTAACTGTAGGTGTAGGAGATCTTTCCTTCGTTATCTATCGTCCAAAGGCTATCAATCTTGGTCGTGCCGAAACTATCGGTGAAATCATCGAAGCTCGTCCTGCCGAACACGCCTCTGGGTGCGTCACCTTCGCCGTTGATACTCATCTGCCACAGCTCCAACTTCGGCTCCGAGAAGTAAGTCTTGATCATCTTCGTGTTGTAGGTGTAGGTCTTCGTCACTTCGACGCTGTCGCTGGACATCACCTTGATCGAATCGATTTTTTGCTGAGCCACGTTGGTAAGGTCGATTTCGGGCAGCGAACCGAACTCGATGTCGTGATTTGATTCAATGAGCAGACTCTTCACCTTGTACTTCAACGGGGGTACCAAAGCTGAAAATTCACCGGTAAGTGAGTCGGTCTGGATTTTAATATACTTCGCATCGTAGCTCGTGCCGGTCCATGCTCGACTCCTGATACTCGTGGTGTCACTTTCCCATGAGCGATTGGTCGTTGCATCGCTGATATGGTCATCCTGACAGTTGAACGAGAACGACTCATTATTGAGTGCCAGTTGGACAGTTGCCATGCCGATGTTGTTCCTCGACAAGCCGAAGCCCACGGCCAGCGTGTCGTTGCACAAGCCGCCGCCCACACGGCCTACGAAGTTCACCAAGGTGGAGTCGGCAAAGTCGTACTGTACGGTGCGATCGAAGTCGAACACTCCCTGTGTAGGATAGCGTCCGCCTGCTACCATCTTGTGGCTGCCGAGCTTGGCCTCCACGAAATGCTTGCCAATAGGCACAGAAAGTTCATAGCGACCGCTTGCGTCACTCTCTACCACCTTGCCGTTGGAGTTCTGCAGCGTACCATCCACGTACATCTGAACTCCTTCAACGGGCACGTTGGTACCTGCATAATAGATGTGGCCGCTCATCGTGAACGACGACACGTCCTCGAAGTCGGTTTTGTTGTGGACGAGCGAGTTGTAGCCAATAAAAAGAATGGCCTTGTTGGGATTGAACTCGTGGATGCCATACATGGGCACGATGGAATAGGACGTTCCTTCACCCGAGAACGGTATGCCCTGGATGATGTAGTTGCCGTCCTTGTCGGTCTTGGCCTTCAACTCGAGGGCATCAGGCGTAAGTGTCGAGGTCTGGGCGTTGCTGCCCACGCGACCATGGTGCTTGTGATAGTTGGATCCGTCGCGTGCATAGTCGAAGAACTGTGTGCGCAGGCCTTCGTCGAAGGTCCAGTAAGTCTCAAGGTCGTCCTCGTTGCCCACCAGCAGATGGTCGTAGTTCTCCAATAGTGCTTCCTCATCAAGGCACTTGGTCCAAAGGCGGAACTCATCGACGGCACCCTTGAAGTGACCCAATACGAATCGATTGGAACCTCGCAAGCCAAGATTGCCTTCAAGTGTAGCGGTTGCTTTCCGGATGGTGGGACTGCCGTCCGACTCGGGGTTGATCAGGTAACAGGTCAGCGTCGATCCTTTGCGGATGAGTGCCACGTGGTTGTAGGTATTTTCCCTCAGTGTGAGGCCCTCGAAAAGATGATTGACAGAATGACCTCCGATCAGTTTCAGTTCGGTCAGCTGCATATCGTTGCCACCGCTCTTGCTCACCTCGAAGCGGAAGTATTTGTACGTGCCCTGCATTTCAGGGGCGATGTCGTAGCTCACGTCGGTAAAATTGGTGGCAGGCAGGGCATCGTCGGCGTTAGCGAACACGTCGCGATGGTCGATCACGATCCAACTATCGCTCTCGTTCTGCTTGGCCTTCAGCGTCCAGACCTTGGGGTTGCGGTCGGGGTAAGTCTCAGTGTCGTCACCCGTAGTGAGGGTATAGCCAGTTACGTTGACAAGCTCGGAGGCTGTGAATTCGCAGAACCATACGCCGTTGGTCATTCGACTACTGCTCGAACACCACTTGTAGTTTTTGCCGTCCACCAGGGCTTGATAGCTTTGGCTTTTACTAAAGCCTATAGAGCCGGCGGTAGCCTGATAGGTAATGTCATCTCGGCTCTCGGTGAAGCCGAGCTGTCCGTCGGCCGTCATGCTCAGTCCAATGTTACTGCCAAAGTCAGCAATCCTGCTGTTGCTGAACACTTCGGGGAATAGCCACATCTGGAAGGAGAAGTTGTCGGTCGAGAAATACTCATCGGCATAACCTGGGGAAGGGTACTGCCACGTCACGGCACCATTGGTATCGGTGAAATACATGGAGTGGAACTGTTCCAGATCGTCACCCGCGGTATTGGTCATCCTCATTACCACATCGACACCCTTCACCGCCGTACCAGTCGAGCCGTAGGAAACACGGCCAGCCACGGTGCCTGTACACTTGGCGAATCCGATGGTGGTGATTTCATTGTTGATAATGACACCGTCGTCGCACTTGTCCTGCACTGTGACGCGATAGTCGTAATAAACACCAGGCAGGGCGGTTTCGTCAGTATAGAACAGGTAGTCGTCGATGCTCGACATACGGGTCAACGTCTCCCAGGCTTCGTCCTCTTGTTCAGCGCGGCGACGCTCGACAATGTAGGTCTTGGCCACAACGGAGCCTTGCGTATTGACGTGCCAGGATAGCTTCACCGAGCCGTCGTAGGCACCCTTCGAGGCATCAATCTCTTTGAACAGCGTACCATTGCCGATAGCCTTCATGCTGACGGGATACTCGTTGAACACCTTATCGCCGTCCTTATCCTTGATGATGCCTACGATGCGATAGTTATTCGGCTGGCAGGCATTGAGTGGTTCCTCGGTGTAGGGGATGCCCGTCTCTTCGTCGATCTTGTTCTGTCGGTTAGTGTGCTCGTCAGTAGAGCGGTGCTCCCAGCGGAATTCAGTCTGCATGTCGGATGGCGTAATGGTGCAGACTGGATCCTCCTCATCGTTCACATAAATCTTGAATCGATTGCCGAAGCCTTCGGGATAACCGTCGGATTTCCAGGTGAACACGATGCGGTCGTCGAGACACTCCACCGACAGGTCGTTGACGGGCACCGAGCGTACGGTGCTCACTGTTGTCGAGGTTTTCGTATCTTCGCGCTGCGTATTCTCGTCCCAGAAGACTGGCACGTAATAGATATCATAGACGGGTGAGGCCTCATTCGTATAGCCGCTATCCGAATAAGATCGCTTGCCTTGGCCGAGTTTGGCGATCTTTTCACCGTCACGATAGATTACCCAGTCGTAGAAGGTGAAATTGCCGGGAATAGAGCCTACCGTCCAGGTCAAGTTGACTTTCTTCTCGCTCTGGTTGAACACACCTTGCAGGCTTGCAGCCTTGACGATGGGAGGTTCGATGGAGACGGTGTCGGTGATGATGTCACTGGGGTTGGCGTAGTCACCACCATCAAGGCGGGCATCCACTTTGTAGTCACCCACGTAGATGGCTCCAGGCACGGACGAAGACCACGAGCCGCCGTTGACTCGATACTGCAGTGTGCCATAGTTGTCCTTCCAAGTGTCTTTGGCAACCAGGTTCTGAGTGTCGCCGTTATATACCAGGCCTGAGGCAAAAGCGGGTTTCCTCTTGAACGTAAGTTTCTGCTCCACGAAGTTCATCTGGACGTATATATATTCACCGCCAGCATCTCGATTGAGATCGGCAGGATTAGATGAATCTTCCCAACAAATGCATTTGGCATTGTCGTTACCCTTTCCGGTTACTATGGAAAAGTCCTTGATGACGCGCTTCTTGTTGTTGAAATCGTGATTGGTCAGGTTGACACGCTCCTTGGTATAAAAGAGGTAGGGATTGTCTCCGCTTGCTCCACGGTTCAAGTTACCAGTGAATCCGTCGTTGTGATCGCAGAGGTGATAAGTCTTGCCATTCCAGTTATACGATGATGACGGATGCTTCACGTCTTTCACTGCAAGGTCGGTGATGTATTCCTTCTCGGGATCTGCATTTTCTTCGGTCTTGTAAGCCAGGTAGATAAACCATCCGCCAGCTTTCCTGTTGAGGTCATAGTCGAGAATCGAATAGCCTTTTCTTTCCCACTCACTATGCAGGCTGGAGACTTGGTCACCATCCTCGCATCCGATTACCACAACTTCGGTGACATATTTCTCGGCATGCACGACCGTCATCGACGCGATGAGCATCACGACGATGAGGAACAGTCGATGTCGCAAAGAGATTGACAGTTTCGTTTTCATAGGTATATTCAATTATTTTTTGTTAATTTCAATGACGAATCATAGTACTTGCCAGCATTCAACTTAGCCTTGGCCGTGCCGGTGTAGATGTTGCCCGAACCATCATGGACGGTGAAATGGAAGTCGGACGATTGGGCCACAGGGAACATGGCCACATAGACACCGTCGGTGTTAGCTGAATTGAGGGTGATGGTGAGTGTGCCTTTGACTGAGTTGGCAGTCTCGACTGTCACATTATCTTTGGTCGATTTGACATCGAACTTAACCGTGCCCGTCATCGGATAGTCAACACCGCCAGTTATGCCGTTCCTTATCTTCAGCTCCTTCACCGCGATGGGGTTTGTGCCGTCGGTAAACTTGAACTTACACAGGGCGAGCAGGCTCGTCATCGGCGAGGCTGTGCCCGTGGCCTTTTTGCCCTCTACCTTCGTCACATCTGCCACGCCGAAAACATAATGGTAGCGCAGGCCCACGTCGGCAAGCGTGCCCGTCTGTTCTCTTAGATCGACGGTGTATGAAGCTTTGCTATCAGAATTGACGGATACGGAAGTCACCGACGGATAGATCACTGCCAGGTGGTCACCCTTGCGGCAATTGACACTGCCCTCGAGCAAGGAGGTTTGCGTAGATGAAGCGGCTGTCAGATTTCCAAAATACATATCACCCGATAAGTTGCTCAGGTTGACGTAGGTCGCTTTGTCGCCTTCAGTCCACGCTGCCGAAAGCGTCTCGCCGTCAATCGTCGCCCTGGTAAGCGAAGCGTCACTGATGGTAAGCTGACGAAGCGCACGACCGTCGGCGTCCTCCTCAATGCCCGACAATGGGCTGTCGTCATCCGACGAGCAAGCGGGGAGACATACGACCAGGGGCGTACAGCAAATCACAAACTGCAAAGATTGCAAGATATTTTGTCTGGATAACTTCATATTATTATATATATGTATCAAGTCGATGGATCTATTATCCCTTGGTTAATAAATTAATCAAAAATCTCTCCTGAAATCCCATAGAGTCCTATTCTTCCCAAGGGCCTTTTCTGGAAGGCGCTCCTTGACTGAATCCGCCATCGGAATCATCGTCATTGTTATATCCCGACATGGTGGCTCTAAAACCATCACTGCAAACGATGATATCGGCGTTGTCAAGATAGACAAAGATGATTTGGGGTTGATTGTATCGCTTCATAGTTGTTTATTATTATAATTTTGTTTGCAAAAATAGCGAAAAAGGAATTACAATCCAACTATTAGAATAAAAAAATATAAAATATACGCGACAAGAAAGATAATAAAGCGACAAAAAGGGTAAAAAAGGTAAAAAATTGTCGCCCCAACCAGAAAACTAAAAGCACTATCCCATACCGAGATAGTGCTTTCATTATTCGAGTTTTGCAGACACTCTACCTGCTTAGCTTATTCCATTATTTCAATTGCTTGCGCACATGATTGATGCGGACGAAAGCGGTGTAGTTGGCGAGCACAGCGATGATGATCTGCGGAACGAGCAGGAACCACATCGGGTCGAAACTGTCGCGGCAGGCATCGGCACAAAGGCCACAGAGGATGGCTCCAACGCTGGTGAGCACGACGCGCTCGGGACGCTGCATCAGTCCCACCTTACACTCCACATCCAGACCTTCGGCACGAGCACGTACGTAGCTCACCATGATGGAACCGATGAGCGACAGGAACGTGATTACCGTGGCCACAGGATGACCTGTCTGGATGAAGTAGAAGGCGATGCCGCTAAGCGTGAAGAGTTCGGAATAGCGGTCGAGTACCGAGTCGTAGAAAGCACCAAACGTACTCGACAGATTGCCCACGCGGGCCATACGGCCATCCACCATATCGAGGATGCTGAAACCGATGATGACCCAACCGGCCAAGCCTACCCACCAGTAGCAAGTAGCTGGCACATAGAGCGCCGAGTAGATCAAAATTGCTGCTGCTGCAATATTGCCCAGCAGCCCCATGGTCGTGATCATATTGGGGGTCACACCAAGACGAATCATAAAACGGATACCTGGATCAAGTACTCGGTAAACAAATTGCTGAATACCATCACGAAGGTGATCATAGAGACTCTTTTTCATATCTTTATATTTTAATTGACAATGATATCACCCATAATCAAAAGAACTGCCGGCAGACCATCATAACAATCAGGCCATAGATGCCCGAAAGGATGTCGTCCATCATCACACCCCAACCGCCGGGCAGCGACTCCATCTTGCGGATGCCAAGGGGCTTGAAGATGTCGAACAAGCGGAACAATGCAAATGCCATCACCACGTAGATCCAGAAGCGTGTAGCTCCCCATGGTTCGTTGGGCACAGCCAACAGACAGATCCATACGCCCACAACCTCATCGATGACGACGCGCTTCGGGTCCTCACCCCAGAACTTCTCAAGTCGGTTGATGGGCTGGATGCTCAGCAGCGTGAAGGCCACGATACAAATGGCATTTACCACCTGCAGGGTCCAGAAGTCGAGCAGCACAAAACCTATGAGCCACAGTAGCGTGGCTGCAGCTGCCCCCCACGTTCCAGGAGCGAAGGGCATAAAACCGGAGTAGAAGCCGGTGGCCAAGAATACATCAAGAGGACGAGGACGAGACATATGTGGGGTTTGAGGGGTTATGAAGGGTTCGAGAAGTTCGAGAGGTTCGAAGGGTTAAGAGGGGTTGCTTGTCGGGACTCAGTTCTTCCCCCTAAGCAGGGGGATTAGAGGGGGTCTGTTCCCTATGGTGAAACATAAAGTTTATAGCGGCGATTGAGCCATTCGAAGAGGGCGATGCCGACCAGTGAAACAATGATACCGGCAATCACATCGATGATGTAGTGATGCGCCGAATAGACGGCAGCAAACCATGTGCCCAGGGTAATGAGCCAGAATATCAGGAGCACCCAACGATTGGCTCGATAACGCATTGCATAGAGCGTCGCGATAAACATATAGGCGGCATGCAACGAAGGCATGGCTGCAAAGACGTTGGCGTTCTTGTCGTAGAAAGCATGATAGAACGGGACGTGGGTCAAGGCATCGAAACGTGCCAAGCCCGCGCAACTGCCGGGTGTGGTGAAGTCAGCCTCGAAGCCGTGATTGATGACATACCACGGCGGGGCAGCGGGATGCACATAATAGATGACGAAGCCCACAAGATTGACCATCAGGAATCCCCAGCCCATGCGCAAAGCCCGGTCGATGCGTCCCTCACGAGTCAGCCAAAGGGCATAGCCCATCGGGACAGGCAACCAGCACAGATAACTGAAACCCGCTATCAGATCGAGCAACGCATGATGGTGGTGCTGGAAGTAGGCTCCGGGAATCACCTTCGTCGCTCCGTCCATAATGCCGAAGAGTTGCAACTCGAGATCGTGAAGAGGTTTCAGATCAATCGAACTGACGTTGTAGTTGGGATAGAGGCCCAACGACCCGTAGATGGCAAAATAGACAAAGAACGGCAAGAGAGCCAGCACATAGGTTGCGATGCTGATGTCGTAATATCTTTTAGATTTAGATCTCATAATCCATTCTAATTACATCTTACGTCTAACATCTAACATCTTCCTTCTGACATCTTCCATCATTTCCCTAGAACGATGCGGAAACCGCAGTGCATGATGACGCTTTGCAGATTCTCGGCATCTCTCGATCCACGCGTATATTCCTGACGGCTGGCCGAACCGAAGGCTGATGTGCTAGACTGATACCACGAGCCTCCACGCAGGACGAGTGTATCGCCCTCGTAGAAGTTGGCGGCATGCAACGGCAGATGACGTGCATTGAACGCGCCATCGGCAATGCTGTCGCGATAGGTGTAGCGATAGTAGGTATTGAGCACCCATTCGGATACGTTACCCGCCATATCGTAGAGCCCTAATTCATTGGGCTCCAATTCGCCATGAGGATGCATACCAAAGTTCTTGGCTCCCAGACCTATGGTGAACGCATTACCCGCATTCCATGCCACATCGTTGTAGGTGTCGCTGCCTGGATAACGGAAACCGCGGCTGTACATACCACCACGAGCTGCACATTCCCATTCGGCCTCGGTAGGCAGACGGAAGCGATAGCCTTCGCTGTTGGGCATGTTGCAGAGCTGGTTCAGACGCTCGCAGAAAGCCACGGCATCTGCGTACCACACATTGTAGGCGGGATAGTTGTCGCCGCGACCTACGGCAGCATACCAGGCGCTGTCGCGACGGTCGTTGGCCTGCACTTCGATGCAGCGACGTCCCGTAGGCCAATTGCCCTCGCCCATCACGGCAGTCCATTCGGCTTGTGAAACCTCATACATGCCGATGTAGTAGTCGTTGGCCATGCTCATCTCGGTCACAGGGCCTACCCAAAGGTGTCCGTTGTCAAGACCCGTAGCATCAGGCATACGATAGATTTGGGTAAAATAGATTGTATCGACTTTCACCGATCCATTGGGGAGAGTGTGGCGATAGGAACGCTTGTCGGTGAGATGTACGTAATCGACAAACGGATTGTTCTTGGTGAAGGAGATCGCACCATTCTCATCGGTGTAGGCTGTAAGCTTCATCGAATCGCGCACTGTCGTATAGGACGTATTGTAGTTGGCACGAGAGGCCGAACGCGACTGAGCGCCCATATAGAACTGGCAAGCCTCGACCTTCACCATATTGTCGAGCAGACGACCGATGACAGTGCGCTGCGATTCGGTCAGTGAGTTGCTCAGATTGACCTTGCCCACCGAGTAGTATTGGGCAGTGTAGTCGAGCGACGGATCGTCGGCATCACAAGCCGACAGGAAAAACATGCCCAAAAGGGCAATACAAAGTGTAGTATATTTGTTCATTAACGTTTTATTGGCCATATTTCGGACGCAAAGTTACTAAATTCCCACCAAACGGCAAAATTTACGCGCGCGTTTTAATAGATTTTTACACGAAAATGCTGACAGATGGCACAAATTAGCACTTTATTTTGGCAATTTAATCATTTAATTGGGCAAGAATGATGCTTCAATCATATTTTTTGCGTATCTTTGCAAGGTCATATTCCAAAGAATCCGAATACTCGGAGTGCTCAGAATACTCCGAATACTCAGAATACTCCGACCTCCTAATATGTCCATCACCCAAGATAAACAACATCCGCTCAACATCTACCGTGCCTCGGCAGGTTCGGGAAAGACGCACCTGCTCACAGGATTCTATCTCAAACTCATCTTTTCGCCGCAACTACTGCCCGAAATCCACTCGGGCGAATTGAAGTTCAGCGAAATACTGGCAGTGACCTTCACCAACAAGGCCACGGGCGAAATGAAGAACCGCATCATCGACCAGCTATTTCTCCTCAGCCAGGACCCCTCTCATTCCGACTATTTCGATGACATTACCCCGGCCTTTGCCAAAGGAGACCTCTCCGACCCCACCGAGCACCAACGCGTCAGCGATGTCATCCGTGACAAGGCCACCCGACTGCTCGTACAGATTCTGAACGAATATTCATCGTTCAACATCTCGACCATCGACAGTTTCTTCCAACGCATCGTCCGCAGTTTTGCCCGCGAACTCAATATCCCGGGCAACTACGAGGTGGAACTCGATTCCAACCGTGTGCTTGAAGCTGCGGTCACCAACTTCCTCGACAAACTCAACAGCAAAGACGATCCGCACCTGTTCAAATGGATGATTCGATTCTCGGAAAAACGCATTGAGGAAGGCTCGGGATGGGATTTCCGAAGCAGCCTTATCTCCTTGGCAAAGAAAATCTTGGGAAGCGAAATTTACCGTCAACACAGCGATGCCATCCGTGCCTTCACCTCCGACAAGGAACAACTCGGAAAATATGCCCAGATGCTCGACGAACTGGTGCGTAATTGGCGCAAATCGGCCAAATCATTGGGCGAACAGGGCAAGCAGCTGATAGAGCAAAACGGTCTGCAACCCACCGATTTTGCATGGAAAGGTTCAGGTACCATATCATATTTCGACAAACTTCTTGCAGGCAGTTCCGAACAACCATCTCCGCGTTTCGTCGATGTTGCAGAAAACTCTGACAAACTGTTCAAGAACAAGGATATTCCACAGAACGTCAAGGATGCATTCCAGCAACTGATGCAGCAGTGCATCGCCCTGACCTCGGGCGACACCTACAAGAACTTCCTCACCGCTCGTGTCATCCAGAGCAACTTTTACGAACTGGGCATCCTCGCCAACATTGACAAGGAAGTGACCGCCTACTGCAACGAGCAGAACATCATGCTGCTGAGTTCCACCACCGAGATGCTTTCGCGACTCATCGACAAGGACGATGCTCCCTTCATTTACGAAAAGACGGGCACACGCATCCATTCGTATATGATCGACGAATTCCAGGACACTTCGGGGATGCAGTGGGGCAACTTCAAACCCCTGCTCTGCAACTCTCTTGCGCAAGGCTATCAGAATCTTATCGTCGGCGACGTCAAGCAGAGTATCTACCGATGGCGTGGTGGCGACTGGAACCTCCTGAACTCCGAGATCAACGATTTTGAGGCATGGGCGCACCACGACGATTCCACCTCGCTCACCACCAACTGGCGATCGTTGCCCGCCATCGTGCAGTTCAACAATGCTTTCTTCCAAGACCTTGCTGCCAAGCTCGACCAGATGATTGGCTCCGAGCGAATACGGGCCATCTATGCCGACGTCGAGCAAAGCATCGCGCCTCCCAAACGGGGCGACGACAAACCCCAAGGTTATGTCAACGTGAGTTTTTTGGAACCGAAGGACGAAGACGGCATTCCCATCAAATCGCCACACGTCGAAGACTTCATTGCCGAGGCTTCGCGACAACTGCCTTTGACCATCATCGAATTGCAGCAGAAGGGATTCCGACCCAGCGACATCGTCATCCTCTGCCGCAGGAACAAGGAATGCAGTTGGGTGGCCGAGGCCCTGCTTCGCTTCAAGAACGAGCACCCCGATAGCCCTTATTGCATGGACATCATTTCGGGCGAAGCCTTACTGCTCTCAGCTCGTCCCGCCATACAGACGCTCATCCATCTGATGGCCCATCTGCTATCACCCGAATCCGACATCTTCTGTGCCATTGCCTGGTGCAGTTTCTTCCAACTCGATGGTAGCACCCCCGAAGAGGCCATCGAAAAATATTTCCAACTCGACAAGTCGAAGCGTGCCTTCCATCCCGAATTGGCCCACCGTCCCCTATATGAGATGACAGAGGAACTCATTGCCCTATTACCCGACAATGCTCGACAACAGGACGGCCCCTTCTTGCAAGCCTTCCGCGACATGGTGCTCGAATTCGTACAAACCAAGGGCAGCGACCTCTCGGCTTTCCTCGATTGGTGGATGCAGACGGGTTGCAACAAGTCGATCACCACTCCGGCCGAACAGGATGCCATCCTCATCATGTCGATTCACAAGTCGAAAGGCCTAGGCAAACCTGCCGTCATCCTTCCTTATGCATCGTGGGACCTCGACCTGAGTACACGCAGCAACGACATCATCTGGTGCGAGCCCAAGGAACCGCCCTTCAAGGTCGAGCTCTCCGACCTTGGAACAGAGGGTCAGGACATCAATCAGAATATCCTTCTCCCCATCTCCTTGAACAGCGGACTGGACAAGACCATCTTCAAAGCCGATTATGCCGAGGAACGCGAACGTGTCGTCATCGACAATCTGAACACAGCCTATGTTGCATTTACTCGTGCAAAAGAGGCCCTCATCATTATGGTTCCGAAGTCCGAAAAGGCCGAAGGAAGTGGTTTGAAGGAAAGACTTCAACAATACTGCACCGCACAAGGCAATTCCAATGGACTCGTCCTTGGAGATTGGCCACGTTCCGACGACTTTGCCACCGAACGCGAAACATCGACGTCTCCGACTTCAACGCTGGCAACCGTGGTTGTTCACCCTACCCGCTTGCCCAATCTCACCATCCTCCACGACCCAGCCAAACCCGATATTACAGCCAAGGAGAAAGGCAACTACATCCATGCTGTCATGCAGGAGATACGCACCGCCGACGAAGCCCCCCAAGTCATAAGTGATCTTTACGCACGTGGCGCTATCGACGAAACTGTCATTTCCGAGCCACAGATGCAGCAGACCATTGCCCGCATCCTTGCAATGCCCGAGGTAGCTCCCTGGTTCAGGCATGGCCTGCAAGTGCTCAACGAACTCACCATCATGAACACCCAAGGCGTTCAGGAACGTCCCGACCGCATTGTCATCACACCCAATGGACACGCTATCGTCATCGACTTCAAGACCGGCAGCAACCATCCGGGATATCGCCGACAAGTGTCCCGCTATATGCGCCTCCTTCGACAATTGGGCTACACGTCAGTCTCAGGCTTCCTCCTTTTTATCAAGGACGAATCCATTGTCGAAGTCCGATAAAATAAGCCCCCGCCGTTTGGCGAGGGCTTTTCTATTTATCAGTCAATCAATCAAAGATTGTTGAGCACGCTGGCAAACTTGGCGAACTCGAGGTCGTTCAGAGCCTTGTTCTTCAACGAGCTGTCCATACCGATAGCCTTGCGGAGGTTGTCACCCACGCTGGTAGCGTTGTTGGTGCGAGCAGCAACGATAGCCGACAGATAGTAGGTCATAGCGTTCTTGTCCTTGATGCCATCGAGGATCGACTTGGCAGCGCTGTAGTTCTTGTTGAGGATGTTGGCAACAGCAGCGTTGTTGGTCTTCACGTCACCGAAGCTCTGTACAGCCTGTGCATACTGGCCCTTGTTGGTGAGCAGGGTACCCATAGCCTCGCCATATTCAGCGCAATCACCAGCCTTGCCGAGATAAGTCTGGGCAGCCTGCCAATCGCCATTGTTCATGGCAACGAGACCCATGTTGAGGTTAGCCTGTGGGTTGTTGGCGTCCTTGTTGAGGATGCTCTTCCAAAGGTTCTCAGCATCAGCATACTTGCCCTGGGTGTAGTAGAGGTCAGCCAGGTCGTTGGCAGCACGAAGGTCCTTGCCGAACTTGCCCTGGGTGTACTTGTAGATAGCCTCCTTCACATTGTCGTTCGACATGTTGGCAAGATAGAGAAGCTCCTCAACGGTGAGTTCGTCCTTGCTGTTCTTCCAGAGGTCAGCAATCTCGTCATCGGTGTGGCCGATGTTGCGAACGGTAGCAGTAACCTTCGAATAACGAAGCTGTGGCAGAATCTCGTCAGCCAGCTCCTTGTAAGCAGCCGAAAGGTTGCGGATCTCCTGCTCGCGACGGTCAGGATCGCTGATGCGGCTCAGCACGTTCAGCACGAGCTGCTTGTCCTGGATGCTGCTGTTCTCAACGAGCTCCTTGAAGCCTTCCCAATCCTCAGCAATCTGCTCGGGAGTGATCTGGCCCTGCATCTTGGCCTTCTTGAGGAACTTGTTCAAGTAAGCAGCCGAGCTCTTCTCACGACCTGCTGCCAGACGCTCGTTGAGCGAGTAGGCGCCTTCCGGAGAAGCGGTGCTGACCATGTCGAGGCCCTCGAACTCACGACGATCCTGGTTCTTGGTGGCAGTGATGGCAGCCTGCATGTCCTTCACCTCCTGCTTCTTCTCAGACTCCGAAGCACGAAGGTTGGTGCTCTGGTACTGGTAGATCATGGTGGCGATGTACTTGTCGAAGGTATCCTTCACGAAGTTGTCCTTGGCATAGGCAGGGGTATTGCCGTAAGCAGAGCAGAGGCTCTCGGTGGCAATCACACCATCAGCGATATAAACACTAGGCAACTTGTAGGGCTTGCCCTTAACTTCGGCATCAAAGTCAAGACGGAGCTTCGAAGCAGCCATCTCGTCCTTGTAGAGGAATGAGCAGCGGAATGTACCAGTGCCACCATACTTGTAGTTGATCTCCTGGTCGTTGCCGCTAATCTTCTCGCCCTGGAAGGTTACGGGTGTGCCTGCGGTCTCGCCAGTGGCATACTCCAATACAGGAGTAATGGTGATGCTGGCCTTCTTGTTGAAGTACTTCTCGGGATAAGTCACAGTAACAGTTGCATTCACCTGGCCACCCTCCTCAACGAGGGGATTGGGATTGCAAACGAAATTGTCAGCAGTAAGCGGATCGAGCTTACCGCACGAAGTAACGGCAGCAAGCATAACTGCTGCGCCTGCGGTCAAAAAGACTTTCTTGATCATAGTAAAAATTATTAGTTGATGTTTGATTTGATATGTTCTTTTACTGGATTTGTTGATGATTTGCCGATAATAATGCGCTGCAAAGATAATCAATTATTTCGAGAAATGTGCATCTTTCTCCAAATATTTCACAAATTTAGGCTATTTTTTTAATCTTTTAGTCATTTATCGCATCTTATTGCGCGGATGATAGGTCAAAATCTCCTCACGCAGCATCTGCCGATCCACCTTCGTGTAGATCTCGGTGGTTGAGATTTGCTCGTGTCCCAGCATCATCTGGATGGCTCGCAAATTGGCGCCGCCCTCCAGCAGATGGGTGGCAAACGTGTGGCGGAAAGTGTGGGGCGACACCTCCTTCTGCACATTGGCCTCCTGGCAATAGCGCTTCACGATGTTGAAGACCATAATGCGCGACAACTTCCTTCCGAAACGATTCAGGAAGACATAATCCTCGAAACCACGCTTCACGTCGAGTTCGTTGCGGAACAGGTAATAGTTATGGATTTCGCGCAAAGCACTTTCGGCAATTGGCACGATACGCTCCTTCCGACCCTTGCCGAAGACCTGGATAAAGCCCTCCTTTTCGAAGATGTGTCCAATGCGCAGTTCGGTGAGTTCACTTACGCGCAGACCGCAGGAATAGAGCGTCTCAAGGATGGCACGGTTGCGCTGTCCGTCACATGTCGTCGGGTCGGTAGCGGCAATCACACGGTTCACCTCGTCGAGCGTCAACACCGTCGGTACGTGCTCGGGCAACTTTGGCGAGTCGATGCAGTCGGTTGGATCTGCCTCCAGTTCTCCCTCCAACCGGAGAAAACGATAGTAACTGCGAATGCCTGCCAGTATGCGGTTCTGCGACGTTGGAGTGATGCCTACGTCGCGCAGTCCCCACAAGAACGTCTCGATATCCGACTGCTCCAAGGCCTCCAAGGGCTTGCCCAGGTTGTCGGCAAACTTCTGCAGTTTTTCGATGTCATGCAAGTATGCCTCCACCGAATTATCGGTCAAGTTACGTTCAAATTTGAGGTGCGAATAATATTTTGCCGCCTGTTTCTTGTCCATTTCAAAAAAATAGCCTATATTTGCAGCGCAAAAATACGCATTTTTTTGGTTAAAAACAAATATAGGGGAGTAAAAAAGTAGTAAAAGGGAAGTAAAAAGGGAGTAAAAGGGACAAATGTACAATTGAGTTCTACTCATAACCCTTCAAACCCCTCTTAACCCTTCAAACCCCTCTTAACCCTCGACCATATGCATATCCTCATCATCAACGGCCCCAACCTCAACCTCTTGGGCCATCGCGAACCCGGCATCTACGGTGCACAGACTTTCGAAGACTTCCTCGAAACACTGCGTCAGGCTTATCCTGATGTCCAGATCGACTACTTCCAGTCCAACCACGAAGGTGACATCATCGACCGTATACACCTCGCAGGGTATGGTGACGATGCCAACCTTTCACTTCACTCGGACGCGACCAACGGGAGCAAATCTTCAAACCCCTCGCTTTGCGACGGCATCATCCTCAATGCTGGCGCCTACACCCACACCTCCGTTGCCATCCACGATGCCATCAAGGCTGTACCGATTCCGACCATCGAGGTACACATCTCTAACGTCCACACGCGCGAAGAGTTCCGCCACCACTCCTTCATCTCACCCGTTGCCCACGGCATCATCGTAGGTTTCGGCATCGACGGATACCGCCTCGCCCTGGAAGGATTGCTCAAAATGCTCGCACGTTGACCGATGGAAAAGAAACTACGTTACGAGGAACTCGACAATGCGCTTGACGAATACGTTCGTGCCCACATCGACCCCGAGCCAGAACTGCTCCACCAGGTGCAGCGGCTTACGCACCTGCGACTGACCTATCCACGCATGTGTTCCGGTCACCTTCAGGGAAGACTGCTCAAAATGCTCTGTCAGCTTGCTGGTGCTCACCGCATCCTCGAACTGGGCACATTCAGCGGCTATAGTGCCCTCTCGATGGCTGAAGCCCTCACACCCGATCCCGTCACCGGGCGTTGCGAACTCCACACCATCGAAGTATTTGACGAACTCGAAGACTTCCTCCGCGACGTGATGCACCGAGCTGGAGATCTCGGCAAGTTGGTCCACCTTCATTTTGGTGATGCCCTCCAAATCATTCCTCAACTCGAAGGTCCCTTCGACGTAGTCTTCATCGATGCCGACAAACGAATCTACGACCAGTATTACGAACTCGTCATGCCCATCACCCGCCCCGGCGGACTCATTCTCGCCGACAACACCCTTTGGGATGGCAAGGTCCTCAATCCTAATCCTCCCGAAAGCGACGCCCAAACCATCGGCCTCCAGCGCTTCAACGACATCATAGCCCGAGATCCCCGCGTCCAGAAGGTCATCCTCCCCATGCGCGACGGCCTCACCCTCATCCGCAAACTATAACCCTACATTGTCAATGCGGCAGCCATCCTTGGCTGCCAAGTATTAATAAAGAAACAACAACAATGGAAAATACTCGATTAGACAAAGTGAACCGCCTGCTCGAAAAAGAGCTGGCTGAGATTCTCCGTCAGGAGACCGCCAAGACACGCGGCCTCCTCGTCAGCGTTAGCGCAGTGCGCACAGCACCCGACCTGTCCTTCGCCAAGGTTTTCGTCAGTGTCTTCCCTTCTGACAAGGCTGCCGACACCGTCAAGAACCTTAACGACCACGTGAGTGGCATACGTGGTGCCCTCGGCAACAAAGTGCGCTACCAGCTCCGTGTCATCCCCGAACTGCGCTTCGACATCGACGACTCGCTCGATTACCTCGAGCGCATCGACGAGCTGCTAAAGAAGTAGCCCGTTTCATCCCCACCGTTCTTTCCCTGCGTCCTTGTAGCAGCCGTTTTTTGGCTGCTACCTTTCAATAGCACACAGCACAATGCTCGCCCTAAGAATCGCCCTGCGCTACCTGTTCAGCCGCAAGTCTCATAGTGCCATCAACCTCATCACGTTGGTGGCCGCATGCGGTGTGGGCATTATCACAGCCGCGATGATCTGCATGCTTTCGGTCTTCAACGGCTTCGAGGGCCTCGTTAGCAGCCTCACGTCCCGGTTTGACCCCGACCTGCGTCTGCAGCCCGCTGTCGGCAAGACCTTCCACGACAATGACACGCTGCGCAGTCTTCTCCTCTCCCATCCCGATGTTGAGGCCGTGGGCGTCACTCTTGAAGAGACTGTCCTGCTCAGTTACGGAGGGCATCAGCTCCCAGCTCGTATGAAAGGAGTCGATGCCACCTTCGAACAGGTCACCTGCATCGACAGCATCCTCCTCGGCGAAGACGGCTTTCTCCTCAAGGACGAAGTAGCCGACTACTGCATCCTCGGTGCGGGCCTTGCCAGCGTTGTCGGAATCAATCGAGGTTTTGTGCGTCCTCTCACTGTCTTCTGTCCTCGTCTCGTCGGCAAAGGAACTATTGATGTTACTCACCCCGAGGATGCCTTTTCCGAAGCAAACCTCTACTGCAGCAATATTTTCATGGTCCAACAAGCCGACTACGACAACCAATATTTTCTCTGCTCACTTCCCATGGCTCGTCAACTGCTCGGCGACAGTCTCCTCACCTCGGCTTACGAACTGCGCCTTCGTCCAGGGGCTAACCCGAATAAAGTAAAGCGCGACCTCACAGCGGGTCTCAATTCCTCCCCCTATGCAGGTATTCTGCCCCCGCTGTTCGGGGGACTGAGGGGGTGCGGGGGATTAGAAGAGGGGGGCAACTCTTTCTCTTTTCTCTCCCGCTACGAACAGCAGGCCGACGCCTATCGCATCATGCAGATCGAGAAATGGCTCACCTTCCTCCTCGTCTTCTTCATCCTGCTCATCGCCTCGTTCAATGCCATCGGTGCCCTCTCGATGCTCATCATCGACAAGGAGGCGCAAATCAGTACGCTCCGCAACCTGGGAGCCGACCCATCACTTATTCGCCGCATCTTCACCTGTGAAGGATGGCTCATCACCGGCATTGGAGCCGTTGTCGGCCTCGTCCTTGGAATCATCCTTTGCCTCCTCCAGCAGCACTTCGGCTTCATCACTCTCGGTGGAGGTGACACCACGCGCTATGTCGTTGCCGCCTATCCCGTCGTCCTCCACTGGAGCGACGCATTCCTCACTCTCCTTGCCGTTGCTGCCGTCGGCTTCCTCTCCACTTTCTATACTGTAAAATCCACTTTGTAAGGCTTCAAAAATATAAACGCCAATCGGAGAATATTGCAAGGTATTGCTATCTTTTGCCACAAAAACATTTTTATATCCGTGAGTAGGCTAATGTTATAACCTGTTATAATAGCAATCTTTCGTTTGTCAAGATCTCAAAAATTGAGCTTTATTTATATCCGATAGCAGTATAACGTTTTGAAATATCAAATCTGTATGCTCCAACCGCGACATACAGTTTTCATCCACCAAATCTGTATGCTCCAACCGAGGCATACAGTTTTCATCTACCAAATATGTATGCTCCGACCGCGGCATACAGTTTTCATCTACCAAATATGTATGCTCCG
>CACXTQ010000008.1:0-63564 GCA_902770595.1 uncultured Bacteroidales bacterium
CATCTCGCCAGGCAGAAAGCCCAATTTCTCACCAGCCTCAACAGCAGGACGCGAAAGTATTATCTTGCGTATCTCCTTATTCTTCAAGGCTCGCACAGCAAGAGCGATGGCAACGTAAGTCTTACCCGAACCTGCCGGGCCAAGGGCGAAGCACAAATCGTTCTTGGCAAAGGCATCTACGAGTCGCTTCTGATTCTCAGTGCGTGCGGTGATAGGCTTGCCGTTCACGCCATAGATAATCAGGCTGTCCTGTTTCTTCTCTACCGGGCTCTCGCCATTGTAGAAACTCAGAATAACCTCTTCGTTGAGTTTGTTGTATTCGTTGCAATAATTGATCAACCGATCGACGAAAGCCTGGAACATCTCAATGTCGTCCTCATCGCCATAAACCTTGATGGCCCTGCCTCGCGCAGCGAAGCGAAGTTTGGGGTAAAGTGTCTTGAGCAACAAGATGTTCGAGTTGTTCGTACCATAGAAGATCACAGGATCGGCCTGCTCCAAAAGAATAACTTTTTCTATCATGGGGGCAAAGATACGCACTATTTGACACAATGCCAAATTTTCGTCAAAAAAATAATGCCGCAGGCAGGTCATTTTGCAAAAAACGATATTCTTTGCCCTAAAAAAACTGTCAAAACGGCACGTTGAGAAATAATTATTTCAGATACTTATCGGCAAAAGAAATGAACTGCTTCCAATCGTAAGGCAACACCGCATGGGGACCTTTGCGATAATGGTAACCTATTGTTCCTGCTGTGGCTGGTGCATCAACTGGAGGCATCTCGGTTTGCTCCTGCCCTTCATCATTGACAATACCCGATAGTCCATAGAGTGCATAAACCGGCTCAGCGCCCTTGGCGCCCAAAAATTCTCCATATGGGTCGGCCCATTGGTCATCTTTGGCGCTGGCGATATAAATAGGACGAGGCGCAATGAGCGCGATGACTTCATGCTGGTCGAAAGGCATCTCGTCTTCACGATGGCTGAACTGCCGGAAATTGCCGCAGAACCACTGAAAACTGAATTCGTTGACACACTCGACCGTCTCTCCGTAGCAACGACGGGACAATGCTGCTCCGCAACAACCCGAATTGACGGGAATAACCACACGGAATCGTTGATCGATTGCACCAGCCCAAAGTACCGCCTTGCCAAGTCGCGAATGTCCTAGAAGCGCCACACGGGAGGCATCGACAAGATCGTCGGTCTCCAGATAATCCATGGCACGGCTTATCGTCCAAGCCCAGCAGCCGACAGCAGCCCACTCATCGGGCAAAGGTGAGGACTGACCCTTTTGATAGAAATGCTTGTGCAAAATGCTAGACCGGAAGTGATCATCAGCTCGATCTAGTTCTGCATCGGTATAGCGAAAGGTGACAAGTCCATAGCCATGCGCAAGCAATGTGTCGGGTTGCCAACTTAACCCTGCCCAAGGTGAATGCCAAATTGAGTCATTTTCAAAGAAACTCAATCCGAAGAAAGCGGGCTGCTTTTTGTCCTGATTGTCCTCCTTTGGGACAACAATGCAGAGAGGGACGTCGGGACCTTCGGCAGTGAGATGCAGGATGACGTCTCGCCTGATAGCCTTGCCGTCGCGGTATTCGGAATCGGTTTTCACCACCTCCCATCTGAATCCTTCATCAGGGGCAGGAGCATGTCCATACATATAGGTCTCGAGCAAGGAGACAAGTTCGGGACGACGGTGGTTTTCCCATTCAGCGACAGTGGTCACACGAGTGCCATCGAGACAGAGAAGCGGGTCGGGAAGAGAATACTCTGGTACCCGTGACTCGTCGTAATTGGCATTCTTGTAATAATCCTGAAAGTCCACCTTATGCACAAAACGTTCATATTGACCCCAACACGGAGTCAATATGAACGTTGCTAATGTAAGCAGGATCAGCCTACGCGAAAGGTTTATCGGATCCATAACAGTTCGCGATACTTGGGCATTGGCCAAATATTGTCGTCACAAATTTCTTCCAATTTGTCGATAGGACGACGAATAGAGTGGAACGATTCTGCTATCTCGTAGTAGGCGAGCGCCTTCTGATAAGCATCGTCAATCTTGTTGGCCACTCGACGCTTATCAACCATGGCATCGACCTTGACCTTGATGTCTGCATTGTAAGCCGCAATCTTTTTGATGATAGCGATCTCGGGTGCGCTGAGACTCTCCCATGTGGTGGGGAAAAGCGACTTCATCATAGCAACATTCTTGAGGAGTTGCGACTGATAGCTCATCGCTGCCGGGATGATGTGGTTGATGGCAAGGTCGCCGAGCACACGTGCCTCAATCTGAATCAGTTTGACATAAGTCTCAAACTTCACTTCATTACGCGCTTGAAGTTCCTGAAGCGAGAAGACACCAAGTTTGGAGAACATCTCTACCGAATCGGGCTTTACATATTCGAGAATCATCTTTGGCACACAACGTTCCACATCGAGACCTCGCTTCTGTGCTTCCTTCTGCCATTCCTCAGAATAACCATTGCCGTCAAAACATACGGTATCGATGATGCGGGCGATGATGGGCTTGAGGGTCTTCATCACGGCAATCTTCACTTCCGTGCCTTTGGCCAATTCCTGATCAACCTCTGCCTTGAAGTCGTTGAGTTGTTCTGCCACCATCGAATTGAGGGCAATCATTGCACTTGCGCAATTGGCCTTCGATCCGACAGCACGGAACTCGAAGCGATTGCCGGTGAAAGCGAATGGAGAAGTGCGGTTGCGGTCGGTATTATCGATAAAGATCTGAGGTATCTCGACCAGACCGATATCATACTTGTGCTTGCCAGCGATGACGATATCCGTATCGTCGGGTACGGTAATGAGTTTGCGCAGCACTTCGGTCATCGTCCTGCCCAAGAAGGCAGAAATGATAGCCGGAGGAGCCTCGTTGGCACCAAGACGATGTGCATTGGTAGCCGAAGCAATAGAGGCCTTCAACAACGCGCCATGGCGACGAAGCGCCTCGAGTGTATTGACAAAGAAGGTCACGAACTGCAGGTTACTCATCGGGTCCTTGCCCGGAGCAAACAGCATCTCACCCGTATTGGTCTGCAATGACCAGTTGTTGTGCTTGCCCGAGCCATTGATACCCTCGAAAGGTTTCTCATGGAGCAGAACGCGGAAACCATGCCGGCGTGCCACACGCTTCATTACACCCATAATGAGCATGTTCTGATCGACTGCCAGGTTACATTCACCGTAGATGGGCGCAAACTCGAACTGGTTGGGAGCCACCTCATTGTGACGCGTCTTCATAGGCAGACCCAGACGAAGGCCCATAATCTCAAGATCCTTCATGAATGCCTGCACGCGGGAAGGGATTTGTCCGAAATAGTGGTCATCCATCTGCTGGTTCTTGCTTGAACCATGTCCCATGAGGGTGCGTCCCGTAGTAATCAAGTCAGGACGAGCCGAGTACAGATTGTCGTCAACAAGAAAATATTCCTGCTCCCAGCCGAGGTTAACCTGAACTTTGGTCACATTGGGATCAAACAATTGGCATACCGAAACCGCAGCCTTGCTAACTGCCTTGAGCGCTTTTTTAAGAGGTGCCTTGTAGTCGAGCGCCTCACCCGTATAGGAGATGAATACCGTGGGGATACAGAGACAATCGTCGAGGATGAATACAGGCGACGTTGGGTCCCAGGCCGTGTATCCACGGGCCTCGAAAGTGGCACGGATGCCACCTGACGGAAAACTCGATGCATCGGGTTCCTGCTGCACGAGGTTCTTGCCTTCGAAGGTCTCGATCATTCCACCTTTACCATCGTATTCCATGAACGAGTCATGCTTCTCGGCCGTCGATTCGGTCAAAGGCTGGAACCAATGGCTGCAATGGGTCACACCATGCTCCATCGCCCATTGTTTCATGCCGGCAGCCACTCCATCGGCCACTTCAAGGTCAAGGGGCTTGCCATTATCGATACAATCCAAAAGGGCATGGAGGGTCTTGGCATCCAAATACTTCTGCATCTTCTGTCGATTGAAGACCAGTTCGCCGAAATACTCCGAAGGACGACCTTCGGGGATAGGATACTCGGCAGCACGTTTCTTGAATGCCGCCTCTATAGCATCAAATCTCAGTTTGCTCATATATTTTTACATTTATTTCTTAAAACGATACCCCTACTGCGAAATAGATCTTGTCGAGCGCAGGATTATATACAATCTGTCCATAAAAGGGAACGCTGAATAGCTCCTTATTGGCAGTCAGTGTCACATTGCAAACCTTAAAACCATCAGTATCGATAAGCGTAAAACCATCGTCCCAAAGGCTTGCACCAACAGCAGCAGAACCATCAACGCCAGCAAGTTTCCAAGGAGCACTCACTTCCACATAGGTGGAATAGGCACGATCATCATTAGGTCCCAAGTCACTGCCAGCAACTACCGTATTCCAAGCCAAAGCCAAGGGGCCAAAATCATATGCAAGGTTTGCTTCAAGTGTATGAGATGAACCACTGCTGAAATTCCACGCTCCAAAAAAGCCATCGGTGTGGAAATAATAATCGGTCACTCCTACGGTCAATGCTTCAATGGGATTCCATGACATGGAAAGGTCGATCTCAGTCATATTGAGCGCATCAGCGCCCTTTTGGAAAAGTTCTGCGGAAGCCCATGCGCCGACACTTATGCCCGGTCGGTTGAACGTCACAGTGAAGGACGGCTGGACACTGAATCCTCCACATTCCTGACCACGCCAGAGATAGGAACTGACAACATCGGCACCCAAACTGACCGTTACAGCAGGCGTCGGTTCCTCGGCAAAAGATGGGGAAAAGAAGCATGAACCCGAACAAACAAGAACAGCAACAAATACCCTTTTCATAACACGTTAATCTGTTTTATCTTTACTTTGATATTTTCGAGAAAAAAGATGCTGCAAAGATAAGAGTCATTCCCGAATTATCCAAATTTTTTCCTGAAATTCTTCTATTATCATTGATTTTTGTTCCGTTTTCATTCGTTTTATATAAATTTTGCTATGACGAGAAGATAGGCTTTTGCATAGCACGCCAGGAAATGCGAGGAGCATTTTTCATCTTGGACAAAGGGATATTGCAAGGGGCGCAAACAACGTCACAAGAAAGAGAAAAAGCCATCAAAATTACGTTAAAAATTCACTCCCGATAATGCAAAAACTCAAAAAATCATTTAAAAACGCACGCACTCGAGACGTTTTTGAACAAAATATTCGGAAAATTCAAAATAAATCCTTATCTTTGCACCAATTCTCCAAGCCACAGACTCCAAAGGAGAAGATAAAAAATATGAACAAAACCAAGATCCTTTTCATCAACACCGAAGTCATGCCCTACCTCCCAGAGGCCCGCATGTCAAGCATCGGACGCCAACTGCCACAAGGCATTCAAGACGCCGGACACGAGATCCGCACCTTCATGCCTCGATTTGGCCTCATCAACGAACGACGCAACCAACTTCACGAGGTGATCAGGCTCTCGGGCATGAACCTGATCATCAACGATACCGATCATCCCCTGATCATCAAGGTAGCGTCTATCCAGCAGGCTCGCATGCAAGTTTATTTCATCGATAACGACGAGTACTTTACCCATCGCCACAAGTATGGCAATGCCCACGGAGAATACAGCGACAATGCCGAGCGTTGCGTCTTCTTCGCACGTGGCGTCATCGAGACCATCCGCAAGTTGCGCTGGAAGCCCGATGTGGTCTATTGCCAGGGTTGGTTCTCTGCCATCTCGCCCATCTACATCAAAAAGACTTTTGCCGAAGACCCTTGCTTCCGAGGCGTCAAAGTTGTGTTTGACATGTTCGACAATGGTTTCGAGGGGCATATGGCGAGCAATTTCTACCGCACGGTGAAACGCGAAGGTGTTCTTAAGGCTGACCTTATCGAAGTCAAGGACAAGCCTGTCGATTATGTATCGCTCTGCAAACTTGCTGTCAAATTCAGCGACGGACTTATCATCACCGACAACACTCCAGCTGCCGAAGAAGTCAAGGCCTACGCAGAAAGTCGAGGCATCCATATCCTGGATGCGACAGACGAAGAACTTGACATCAAGAAATATGACGATTTCTTCGAACTTTTCAACGCCAACAGTGTTGAAGAAGATTGAACATTTGTCAATTAACAATATTGGTAAACAACCATCAATTAAAAATTTCAGCACAAATAAAGTGAAACTAATTATCAACGTAGCCAAACGACTCCTGTCTTTCGTTTCGGCTTTGTGCATACTTGTTTCAGTAACTTCCTGCGAAGATTCACTCTCTGACATTGGTGCTTCAACGATGCCTAATAGTGATGAAATCAAAATCGAGGCCGACACGCTGCGATGTGCGGTGGCCACAGGGTATCGTGATTCCATTTATGTACGTACAGGCTATCCTCTCCTTGGCAACATTACCGACCCAGAATACGGCAGTGTAAAGGCGGGCTACCTGGCTCAGTTTTATGCCAGCACCAAAATTACATTGAACGAGACCAGCAACGACTCTGTCACCTTCGACATCCTGCGTACGTCTGTTCCTCACGATCTCGGTCTCGACCCCAAAGGCATCTACAATTCTCATTTCGACTCATTGGTGGCCAACACTATTGACTCGCTGACACTACGTGTGTATTACAACACTTACTACGGCGATTCCCTGACTCCAATGCAGTTCAGCGTTTATGCCCTCAACAGCGACGCAAAGCTGGAAAAAGAACCCGAAAGTGCATTCTACAGCAATAACGACTTTTCCAAATACTACAACACGTCCTCTTTCTTGGGCAGGAAAGCCTACACGGCTGCCAACCGCGTTCTGAGTGACTCGGTCCGTAGCGTCGGTTCCTATCTCCCTTACATTGAGGTACGACTGAAGGATGATCTAAAGGAAGAATTTTTCCGGAAAGTAGTTGCTGCAGCCATTGCTCGCGATGCTGCCGGCAAGGCCAACTACAACTATACGGACATCTTTGCCAATATCGAGAGCATGCGTGAGAACTTCCTTTCGGGCGTGGCCATCGAGCCCACTTTCGGCGACGGTTCGATTATCAAAGTCTATAACACAGCCATCTATTTCTACTATCACAGTTATCACAAGTATTCGAAAGACGGGACTCTCTTGCGTAACTCTACTGACACCGGAGACTCCGCCTATGTCACTTCGCATGTACAATATATGGCCGTCACTCCCGACGTCGTTCAGATGTCAAGCCTTGAGTTGAAAGACATCAAGAAGGACAATAGACTGTCGGACTCTGACTATGCCTATATTACTTCGCCTCAGGGTTATTATGCCACTATTGATCTTCCTATTGGCAAGGCCATCCGCACGATGATGGATCATCCGATGCGCCACGGCTATGCCTACTTCCTCAATGGAGCCAACTTCTCGCTGATGTGCGAGAAACCTCAAGGTTCCCTGTTGAGCCGCACACCTGCCTCCAGGGTAATGCTCATTGAAGAAAGCAAAATGAACAAGTTCTTCGAGGAAAGCCGTGTGCCTGACGAAGCCGCTGCCGCCATTGGCACCTACGTTGCCGATTCCATTACTAACTATATCTACTATTACAGTTTCGGCAACCTCAACGAACTTGTTATAGGCCTTGCCGGACAAACAAATCATGGTAGTTGGAACAAAGAGAGTGTGGCAACATCCTTGCAGTGGGCACAGCAGATCAAGGCTGTCAAGCCTACGACATTCCTGCCCGAATTGTCCCAATCCACCCTCGATAGCTACACCGCAGAAGATTACAAGAACAACACCGATGGAATCCGCACCATTGTACAAAGTGCTCTCGACAGTTACACGGTTCAAATGGCAGTCATCCCCGTCGATGTTTCGACAAGTTCTCAGTCGGGCGCAGTCCTTTCGGTAAGCAATTACATCCTGCCCACCGCCATTAAGGTAAAGCGCGACGACAGCAAACAGTATCTTCAGTACATCTTTACACAGGGCGGCTCTCTTTGATGCCGCACTTGATTTGCTTCTCTTATATTAATTATTGTATGCCTCGAAGGGCATTCACGTATTGAATTTATCTAAGGTTATTTTATATATTTAAAGGTATTTGTTATGAGTGATCGTCTTTATATCTTCGACACGACGTTGCGTGACGGAGAACAAGTTCCAGGTTGCCAATTGAACACCGTGGAGAAGATCCAGGTGGCTAAGGCCCTCGAGCAGCTGGGCGTAGATGTCATCGAAGCCGGCTTTCCCATTTCGAGCCCTGGCGACTTCAATTCCGTTGTCGAGATTTCCAAAGCCGTTACTTGGCCCACCATATGCGCACTTACGCGTGCAGTACAAAAAGACATCGACTGCGCTGCCGAAGCATTGCAGTACGCCAAGCACAAGAGAATCCACACCGGCATAGGAACCTCCGATTCCCACATCAAGTATAAGTTCAACTCCACACGTGAAGAAATCATCGAACGCGCGGTAGCTGCCGTCAAATATGCCCGCAACAAGGTCGATGAGGTGGAGTTTTATGCCGAAGACGCAGGTCGCACCGAAAACGAATATCTTGCAAAAGTTGTCGATGCAGCCATCAAGGCAGGAGCCACCATCATCAATATTCCCGACACCACAGGCTATTGCATGCCTTGGGAATATGGCGAGAAGATCAAATACCTCATGGATCATGTCGAGGGACTGCAGGAAGGACGTGCAATCCTATCGACCCATTGTCACAACGATTTGGGTATGGCCACAGCCAACACCATCTCAGGTGTGGTCAATGGTGCACGACAAGTGGAGGTCACCATCAACGGTATCGGCGAGCGTGCAGGCAACACTTCGCTCGAAGAGATTGCCATGATTATCAAGTGCCATCAGGCAACGATGCCTGTAACCACAAATATCAACACTACCAAGATCTGGCCATCGTCACGACTGGTTAGTTCGCTCATGAATATGCCCGTACAGCCCAACAAGGCTGTGGTTGGCAAGAATGCCTTTGCACATTCGAGCGGCATCCACCAGGATGGTGTCCTGAAAAACGTTCAGACCTATGAAATCATGGATCCAAAGGACGTGGGCATAGACGAGAACTCCATCGTACTCACCGCACGCTCGGGTCGTGCCGCACTCAAGCACCGTTTGAGCATATTAGGTGTAGAACTCGAACAGGATAAACTTGACAAGACCTATGAGGCCTTCCTCCGTCTGGCCGACAAGAAGAAGGAACTCAACGACGATGACCTGTTGATGCTCGCCGGTACGGAAAAGGCAGAGAACAACCACATTCAACTCGAGTCGCTGCAAGTTACCACCGGTAAGGGCGTCACTCCTATCGCTGCCATTCGTCTTAAGGTCGCCAACGAAATTTTCGAAGCCGCAGGTATCGGCAATGGTCCAGTGGATGCTTCGATCAAGGCCCTCAAGCAAATCATCCGACGTGAGATGACCCTCAAGGAGATGACCATCCAGGCCATTTCAAAGGGTTCGGACGACCTTTGCAAGGTGCACATCCAAGTTGAGCATGACAATCACATCTATTATGGTTTTGGCTCCGACACCGACATCGTTACCGCTTCTGTCGAGGCATATATCGACTGCATCAACAAGTTCAAACATTAATTACAAAACATAATGGGAAAAACATTATTTGACAAAATATGGGATGCACATGTTGTGCAGAAGGTTGAAGACGGCCCCACCCAGCTCTACATAGACCGGCTCTATGCCCACGAAGTGACCTCTCCACAAGCATTCGACACGCTGCGTGACAAAGGCATCAAGGCGTTCCGTCCTGAACACGTCATCGCCATGCCCGATCACAACACGCCCAGCGATCAGCAGGAAGTCATCAACGACCCCATCGGACGCAATCAGGTTGAAACCCTTGCCAAGAACTGTGCAGAATTCGGCATCAAGCACTTCGGCATGGGCAGCAAGGACAATGGCATCATACACGTCGTTGGTCCCGAGAAGGCCCTTTCTCTCCCTGGTATGACCATTGTCTGCGGTGATTCACACACCTCTACCCACGGTGCTGTTGGAGCCATTGCCATGGGCATTGGCACATCCGAAGTTGCCCAGGTGTTGGCTTCCGAGTGCATACTGCAGTCCAAGCCCAAGACTATGCGCATCAACGTTGAAGGCTCGCTCCAGCCAGGTGTAGTGGCCAAGGATGTGGCACTTTACATCATGGCTCAAATGACCACTGCAGGCGCTACAGGCTATGCTGTTGAATATGCAGGCTCCACCATTCGCAATATGTCGATGGAGGGCCGTCTGACGCTATCGAACCTTTCCATCGAGATGGGTTCGCGTGCAGGTCTGATAGCCCCCGACGAGACCACCTTCGCTTACCTCAAGGGCCGCGAGTATGCTCCTAAGGGAGAAGACTGGGACAAGGCTGTTGCAACATGGCGCCAGCTCAAGAGCGACGACGATGCCGTATTTGACAAGGAAGTTACTTTCCGTGCCGAAGATATCAAGCCTCGCATCACCTACGGAACAAACCCTGGTGCAGGTATTGCCATCGACGAATGCATTCCTACCCTCGACGGCATGAACGAGGCCGAGCAGAAGCAGTTCCTCGCTCAACTTGATTATATGCAGTTCCAGCCAGGTGAGAAACTCGAAGGTCATCCAATCGATTACTGTTTCCTTGGCGCATGCACCAATGGACGTATCGAGGATTTCCGTGCCTTTGCATCGATCGTGAAGGGCAAGAAGAAGAACCCCAACGTCGTGGCTTGGCTCGTACCAGGCTCGTGGCTAGTACGTCAGCAGATCATCGACGAAGGCATCGACAAGGTCCTCGAGGAAGCAGGCTTCGAACTGCGTCTCCCCTCCTGCTCCGCTTGTCTCGCCATGAACCCCGATAAGGTTCCTGCCGGCAAACTCGCCATCTCAACTTCGAACCGCAACTTTGTCGGTCGTCAAGGTCCCGGGGCACGTACCATTCTTGCATCTCCACTCGTTGTGGCCGCTTCGGCCATCACTGGTGTAGTGACCGATCCACGCAAGATCTAATTGTTAATCATTAATTGTTATTTGTTAATTATTAATTATTAGTATGGCACATCAGAAATTCAATATAATCAAATCGACCTGCATTCCCATTCAGATCGACAACTGCAATACCGACCTCATCATCCCAGCACGATATCTGGCATCGACTTCTCGCGACCCCAAATTCTTCGGTGATGCATTTATGCGCGATCTTCGCTTCAACGCCAAAGGCGAGCCAATAGCCGATTTCGTCCTGAACCAACCTGCATTCTGCGAAGCACCCCATGAGGGTTGCCACGAGATTATCGTGGGCGGGCAGAACTGGGGCTCTGGTTCCAGCCGCGAGCATGCTGCATGGGCCATCTCCGGCTATGGTGTACGCGTCGTGATTTCAAGCAGTTTTGCCGATATCCATCGCAACAACCTCTTGAACTGCTTTGTTCTGCCCGTTATCGTCAGTGAGGCATTCCAGCAGGAACTGTTTGCATCAATCGCCAAGGATGCTGATACCGTAGTCACCGTGGATCTCCCTAACCAGACGGTTACCAATGAGGCTACAGGGCATTGCGAAAAGTTCGACATCAACGGATACAAGAAGTACTGCTTGATGAACGGCTATGACGATATCGATTACCTCTTGTCACAGACCGGCAAGATTGAAGCCTTCGAAAACAAGAAGTAATGAAATTCGAAATACTCGACACGACCCTACGCGACGGAGAACAAACCTCGGGGGTAGCATTCAGTGCCTCCGAAAAACTCTCCATAGCGCGCAAATTACTCGAAGAAGTTCGCGTTGATCGCATCGAAATTGCTTCTGCGCGCGTCAGCGATGGCGAATTCCAATGTGTATGCAAGGTATGTGAATGGGCTAAGGAGGCCGGATACCTCGACAAGATAGAAGTCCTTGGTTTCTGCGACAATGGTGCTTCCATTGAATGGATCAGCAAGGCAGGAGGCAAGGTCATCAACCTGCTGGCAAAAGGCTCAGAGAAGCATTGCACAGCCCAATTGGGCAAGCAACCCGAGGAGCACTGGGCCGACATTCGTCGTAACATCGATATGGCTGTCGAAGCCGGTTTGAGCGTCAACATCTATCTGGAGGACTGGTCAAACGGCATGCAGTATTCCTTCAAGTATGTCATGGACATGATGGAGGCCTTGAGCGATGCTCCCATTCAGAGATTTATGCTACCCGACACGTTGGGTATCCTCTCGCCAAGCCAGACTAAGCACTTCTTCGAGCAGATGGTAGCGAAATATCCGAAACTCCATTTCGACTTCCACGCCCACAATGACTACGACCTGGCTGTAGCCAACGTGCTGGCAGCAGTAAAAGCCGGTGCCCAAGGTGTTCACACCACGGTCAACGGTCTTGGCGAAAGAGCAGGCAATGCCTCGCTCGCAAGCGTGGTAGCTGTCATCAAGGATATGATACCCGGTTCGGAACTGAACGTCATTGAGCAGAGCATCAACAGCCTGAGTCGTATGGTGGAGAGTTATAGTGGCATTGCTACAGCACCCAATGCGCCCATCGTAGGCGAAAATGTCTTCACGCAAACAGCCGGCATTCATGCCGATGGCGACAAGAAGGCCAAACTCTACGTCAATCCATTGCTGCCCGAACGCTTCGGACGCAGCCGCGAATATGCCCTTGGCAAGATGTCGGGCAAAGCCAACATCGAGCAGAATCTGCGACAATTAGGCATTAGTTTGAACGACTACGACATGCGCCGTGTAACCGAGCGAATCAATGAAATGGGCGACAAGAAGGAACACGTAACCATTGAGGACCTTCCTTACATCATTTCAGATGTCCTGCATCACGACGCGCCATCCGAACGCATCAAACTTGTCTCTTATATGGTTTCGACTGCCTACGGTCTGCATCCCCAGGCTTGCGTAAAACTTGACATCAACGGGCAGCAATACGAGGAGTCTGCCACGGGCGACGGTCAGTATGATGCATTTGTACGTGCCGTGCGTCACATCTATCGCAACAAACTTGACCGCACCTTCCCCTGGCTCACCAACTATGTGGTCACCATTCCTCCTGGAGGACGCACCGATGCCCTTGTCCAGACTGCCATCACATGGCAGTACGAAGGAAAGGTCTATCGCACCCGAGGCCTGGATGCCGACCAGACAGAAGCCGCCATCAAGGCAACCATCAAGATGCTCAACATGCTTGAGGACGAGAAGGACGCAATCAATTAACTATGAACAATTAATAATTATCGAATAATATGAAACTCAAATTAGCAGTCCTCCCGGGCGATGGTATCGGACCCGAGATTATGGAACAAGGTCTCGCCGTGACTGAGGCCATTTGCAAGAAGTTCGGTCATGAACTGAGTTACAAATATGCCATCTGCGGAGCGGATGCCATCGACAAGGTGGGTGATCCTTTCCCAGAGGAGACCTTCCAGACCTGTATGGAGGCCGATGCCGTGCTTTTTGCCAGCGTAGGTGATCCCAAGTACGACAACAACCCGAATGCAAAGGTTCGTCCCGAGCAGGGTCTGCTTGCTATGCGCAAGAAACTCGGTCTCTTTGCCAATATCCGTCCAGTCACCACCTTCGACTGCCTCGTTCACAAGTCTCCCTTGAAGGATGAGGTTGTGAAAGGTGCCGATTTCATCTGCATCCGTGAGCTCACCGGTGGTATGTACTTCGGTCAGAAGAAGGAGCCTGCCATTAACGAGAATGGTGTAGAAGACGCATTCGACACCAACTACTATTCGCGTCCCGAAGTGGAACGTATCCTGCACGTGGCTTATCAGTATGCCCGTCAGCGTCGCAACCACGTCACTGTGGTCGACAAGGCCAACGTCCTGGCTTCTTCCCGTCTCTGGCGCAAGGTTGCACAGGAGGTCATGAAGCAGTATCCCGACGTTACCACCGACTTTATGTACGTTGACAATGCTTCGATGCGTATGATCCAGGAGCCACGCTTCTTCGACGTGATGGTCACCGAAAATACTTTTGGCGACATCTTGACCGATGAAGGAAGTTGCATCACCGGCTCGATGGGTCTGCTCCCATCCGCATCCACAGGTGAGCACACCCCTGTCTTCGAGCCAATCCATGGTTCTTGGCCCCAGGGCAAGGGTCTCAACATCGCTAACCCCTTGGCTCAGATTCTCTCCGTAGCCATGCTCTTCGAGTACTTCGGTCTCAAGGCAGAAGGCGCCCTCGTCCGCGAGGCTGTCGATGAGTCGCTGGCACAGAACGTCCGCACTCCCGAAATTCAGGTTGAAGGTGGCGCAAAATACGGCACCAAGGAAGTCGGTCAGTGGATCGTCGATTACATCAATAAGAAGTAAATCGATAACATCAGGTATTTACTCTATTCGTATTACACATACGGAGGTCATATCTAGTGGCCTCCGTATGTTGTTGATTTTCTTGCAAATAAATTAAGCAGTTTACCTTTTTGTCTTTTTTACACATATTAATGTCAGCTCCTATTTATCTTTGAATGGAGCGACACAATAAACTATTACTTAAAAATCAAAAAACTATGGAACTAACATTCGAAAAATGGGAAGATGGAAGATGGTTTGTGATTCTACCGGAATGGGATGGCCTCCAAGAAGACCTGGAAATGGTCGATGGAGCAGATACTTTTCTGGACTTCCTGACGACCAATGACCTATATGTAACCCTCGACATTTCTTTAGACGAACAAGTTGGCTATTCTTCTTTGGAAATGGTAGGGCATGATCAACTTGGAGGCACCTATCGAGTGAACGGCGTAGATGGATTCGATCAAGAAGTATGGCTCTGCAATGTCGTCCATTTCATATTTGGAGAGCATCCTGAAACTATTTATTTCAAAGAAGTATAAAGAAAAAGATATGAATACCTACAACCCTTTTTCCCTCGATGGGAAGACCATTTTGGTAACAGGTGCATCGTCTGGTATTGGACGGGCGACGGCCATCGAATGTTCCAAACTAGGGGCTCGTGTGGTCATCACGGGCCGTAACGAAGAACGCCTTGCAGAAACATATAGCCAACTTGAAGGCGATGGACACATGCAGATTGTAGCAGACCTCTGCAAACAGGAGGATATTGACAGACTTGTTGCCGAAACACCTGCACTCAATGGTCTTGTCAATAATACTGGGCAGAATAGCCTGGTCACCGTCAATTATATCGAACAAGCAGACCTTGACAAAGTCTATCAAACCAACGTCTTTGCCCCTATACTTTTGACCAAAGGCCTGCTGAAGAAGAGAAAGATAGCAAAAGGTGGTTCCATCGTGTTCACTTCCTCTATCTCAGCGTCATTGAGCACTCCTGCAAATAGCATCTACGCCTCCTCCAAAGCTGCCATCGACTCCTTTATGCGTACTTGTGCGGTGGAATTAGGAGGCCGTGGCATACGAGCTAATGCCGTCCTTCCAGGCACCATCGAAACAACGCTGGGCATAGGAGCAATCCCCGACGAATTGATCGTCAAGGACAAGGAACTCTATGCACTCCGTCGCTACGGGAAACCCGAAGAGGTGGCACACTCCATCATCTACCTCCTTTCCGATGCAGCTGCATGGGTCACTGGCACTTCGCTTGTGATTGATGGCGGTAGGTTATTGAAATGACAAGCTCTTTATAATAAAAAAATAGGGCTGGTTCCAAAAACGGAGCCAGCCCTAAATATATCTTGAACAACGCGAGATTACTTCTCTACAAAGTTGGTAACGTCGGCCGTGATAACACGCTCACCCTTCGAGTTCTGAATGGTGACATTCTCGAAGGTGATGTCCTTGGCATAATGCATCTCGCAACCCTTATCTGCTACGAAGAGGGAATTGCGCATCTGCAGATTCTCAAGAGGCATTTCGGGGAGGCCATTGAACCATATGGCACGCTTTGCACCCTGGCAGATGACATTCGAGATATAGAGGTTGCGGAAGCAAGGAGTCTCTTCAGTTACAGGTGGAACGGCATCTTCTGCAGAACTGTCCTTGTCTGCCTTTCCACCCACAGGCTTGTTGGCATAATAGAGGTCGAAGGTGAAGGCATCACCCGAGATAGCAACCATATTAATCTGGTCGATATAGATGTTCTCAATCACGCCACCACGACCACGCGTCGACTTCATGCGCAGACCCGTATCAGTGCCATTAAAGAGGCAGTTGTGCACGTAGATGTTGTTGGCACCCGAACTCATCTCCGAACCAATCACGAAGCCGCCATGGCCATGCAGCACGGTGCAGCCATCGATGATGACATTCTGGCAGGGACGTTTCCAATCACGACCTTCCTTGTCCTTGCCCGACTTGATGCATATGGCATCGTCGCCCACATCGAAGGTGGAGTTGAGAATCAACACACGATTGCAGGACTCGAGGTCGAGGCCATCACCATTCTGTGCAAACCAGGGGTTACGGATGGTGACATTATCGATGACAAGGTCTTCGCACATCAAAGGATGGATGTTCCAGGCAGGAGAATTCGAGAAAGTGGCATCCTTGAGTAACACGCGATTGCAACGGATAAAGTCAAGCAAAACAGGACGATTCGTCACACGACGCATATCGGGTTTGTCTTCTACACCCTTCAAGTCATCTTCCTTCGCATTCGGATACCAGACGCTGTTCACCTCAACTCCGCTGCCCGAAGTAAGCGTGCTCCACTGGCTGGAAGTGAACTTGCCTTTCTTGCTGGGACGCCATGCCTGGCCTTGTCCGTCGAAAGAACCTGAACCGGTGATGGCAATGTTGTTGACCTCGTAGGCATAGAGAGGAGCCATCTTGCGGGTCGAAGTATTACCCTCGTAAATTGTGGTTACTTCTGGATAGGCATCGTAGTCGGTGGTAAAAAGTACAAGTGCACCTTGTTCAACATGCAAATCGACATTCGAAACAAACTGAATAGGACCCGTGAGCCAGATGCCACTAGGAACAATAAGATGGCCACCGCCCTTCTCGTCAAGGGCCTTCATAGCTGCTGCAAAGGCTTCGGTGCAGAGAGTGCCGCCATCACCCTTGGCGCCAAAGTCGTTAAGACTAACGCTAAAAGCGGGGATATTGACTGTAGCCACAGCAGGCATATCGAAAGGAGCTGCAGCATACTGGGGACTAACATAAGGATCAAGCGAGTTCTGGTCGCTTTGCGTTTGACAGGCTGTCAAGCCAAGGGCCAACAGTGTCACTAATGATAAATAACGATTCATAGCGTATGTTTAAGATTGTGTGATTTTGCTGCAAATATACAAATACATTTTGAAATATCCTAATTTTTGACGTAAAAAAAGACAAAAACTGCAAATATTTGACAAAATATTTTCAACTTTCATAGTTTTTTTGTAACTTTGCGCCGTTTTTAGCAATAATTGCTATCAGCAATGATGGTTGTTCCCTACGGTCACGTCCGAGAGAAGGTTGGCTAAAATCATTGTTAATTGTTATTTGTTAATTATTAATTGAATAAGATATGGCAAATCAGGAAGATGTTTTCAAGAAGCTGGTGTCCCACTGCAAGGAGTATGGCTTCGTTTTCCCTTCGAGTGAAATCTATGACGGACTGGGCGCAGTCTATGACTACGGTCAGAACGGTGTTGAACTCAAGAACAATATCAAGCGCTACTGGTGGGAGGCAATGACCAAGCTCCACGAGAACATCGTGGGCATCGATGCTGCCATCTTTATGCACCCGACAGTCTGGAAGGCTTCGGGCCATGTGGATGCATTCAACGACCCGCTCATCGACAACCGCGACTCGAAGAAGCGCTATCGTGCCGATGTGCTCATCGAGGAGCAGCTCGCCAAGATTGAAGATAAGATCAACAAGGAGATCGAGAAGGCTCGCAAGCGTTTCGGCGAGGCTTTCGACGAGGCTCAGTTCCGCGCTACCAATGGCCGCGTGCTGGAGCATCAGGCCAAGTGGGATGCACTGCATCAGCGTTACAGCGACGCCATGAACAAGATGGATCTCGAGGAATTGAAGCAGATCATCCTCGACGAGGAGATCGTATGCCCCATCAGCGGCACTCGCAACTGGACCGACGTACGTCAGTTCAACCTCATGTTCTCCACCGAGATGGGTTCTACTGCCGATGGTGCCATGAAGATCTACCTTCGTCCTGAGACCGCACAGGGCATCTTTGTCAACTATCTCAATGTGCAGAAGTCTGGTCGCATGAAGCTGCCTTTCGGCATCGCACAGATTGGCAAGGCCTTCCGTAACGAGATCGTGGCTCGTCAGTTCATTTTCCGTATGCGCGAATTCGAGCAGATGGAGATGCAGTTCTTCATCAAGCCTGGCACCGAACTTGACTGGTTTGCCAAGTGGAAGAAGACCCGTCTGGCCTGGCACAAGGCTCTCGGCTTCGGCGATGCAATGTATCGCTACCACGATCATGAGAAGCTGGCTCACTATGCCAATGCTGCCACCGATATCGAATTCAACATGCCATTCGGCTTCAAGGAGGTTGAGGGTATTCACTCTCGCACCAACTTCGACCTCTCGCAGCATGCCAAATACAGCGGCAAGAAGATCGAGTACTTCGATCCCGAGACCCGTGAGTCGTATGTTCCCTACGTCATCGAGACTTCGATTGGTGTCGATCGTATGTTCCTCAGCATCATGGCCGGTGCATTCAAGGAGGAGGAGGTCAATGGCGAGCGCCGCGTAGTTCTCGCATTGCCACCTGCTTTGGCTCCCGTCAAGGTGGCTATTCTCCCACTCGTCAACAAGGATGGTCTGCCAGAGAAGGCCGAAGAGATTCTCCGCGAACTTCGTTACGACTACACCTGCCAGATTGAAGTGAAGGACTCCATCGGCAAGCGCTATCGTCGTCAGGACGCCATCGGTACTCCCTATTGCGTTACCGTTGACGGACAAACACTCGAGGACAACACCGTCACCCTACGTTTCCGCGACACCATGGAGCAGGAGCGCGTAGCTATCGCCGACCTCCACAAGATCATCGGCGACTCGGTGAACATCTCTTCTCTGCTTCGCAAGATTGAGAACGATTAAACATTGTTAACTGTTAATTGTTAATTGTTAATTGAAAAAGATTCTTTATTTCCTTCTTGTCCTGTTGGCTGCTCCCCTGATGCTGGCCTGCAACGACGATGACAGCGTAGATTACACCGAATACTACGGCTGGCGCGACGAGAACAACGCCGTTACTGAGTTGTTCTTGTCAGCCCAGAGTACCGACTCGGCCCTGACCTACTTCAATCAGCGTGTGCAGTCGCTCAAGGAGCCTCAGTACTATCCATCATTCTATCACTTTGTGCATCGAGCCAATCTCGACAGCCTTCGCAACCTCAATCCGCGCAAGGACTATCGACCCTACTCCACCAGCACGCTCAGCGTCCACTACACCCTCTATCAGACCGATTCGCTCTACGCCAAGGTGCGTCGTCAGGGTGGTTGGACGAAGGAGTATCTTCGCAATCCCGGTGGTCTACTCGACTCGCTGTTCTTCGCCTGTGCTGATAGGAGCCCTTTGAAGGCCGACACCATCGAGTCCTACCAGGTAAAGTATTACACTGGTTTCACTCCCAATGGCGTGATTACCGGCTGGGGTGACATCCTGCAGCAGATGTATATCGGCGATCATGTAGTGTGTATGATTCCTTGGTACTTGGCCTATGGACAGCAAGGTAGCGGTTCGTCCATCAATCCTTATTCCAACCTCTTTTTCCAAATCGAACTTTGCGACATCACCTCCTGGGGTGGCAATGTGGCAAATAAGTAAAGGAAAATACAGACATTTAGGAATAACGGAATAACGAAATGCTGAAATAGCTGAATAACGGTATCCCGAAATCCCGTAATAACGCTATAACGATATCACGCTATAACGACAAAAAAATGAAAAATCTCAATAGATTTATCTCTCTGACGGCATGGACATTGTTCTGTGCCGTTAGTGTTTCTGCACAATCGTTCGACAAGCATGAACCATTGCCGGGCGACAACTGCACCAGCATCCTCGTGGGCCGCAAGGCCACAACTGATGGCTCGGTAATCACCAGCCACACCTGCGACTCCTGGTATCGCACCTGGATGCGCTGGGTGCCTGCTGCCGACATCGAGCGCGACACCGTGATGGATATCTACGAGGGTCGGATGCATACCGAATATCCTGGTTCGATGGATGGAGTAAAGGTCAAGGGACAGATTCCCCAACCTGCTGGCCACACCTATCGTTACCTCGACACGGCATATCCATGCCTCAACGAACACCAACTTGGTATCGGCGAGACCACGTTCACTGGTCGCGATACACTCGAAAACAAGGATGGTATGTTCATGATTGAGGAACTCTGTCGCGTGGCACTGCAACGCTGCACCAAGGCGCGTGACGCCATTCTGCTTATGGGTCAGCTCATCCACGAATACGGATACGGCGATTCGGGTGAATGTCTGACGATAGCCGACACTGAGGAGGCTTGGATCTTCGAAGCGCTTGGCGAAGGTCCCGACCAAGTGGGTGGTGTATGGGCTGCCCAGCGCATCCCCGATGATGAGGTTTGCGTTTCGGCCAACATCAGTCGCATCGGTTCACTCAGCACACTTACCCCTCCCGCCAAACCTGCCAAAGCAAAGAAGGGAAAGAAACCTGCCTATGCCCCTCTCGTTTCCGACACGCAGATGGCTTCGCAGAACGTTTTCGACGTGGCTCGCAAACTCGGATTCTGGGATGGCTCGTCGGAATTCTCGTTCTGGCGCGCCTACAGTGGTGTCAACTATTTCGACGAAGAGAAGAACTATTCCACACGCGAACTCTATATTATGCAGCAGTTGGCACCTTCACTGGGGCTCAACGACACGATGGACGAACTGCCCGTCAGCATTCGTCCCGACTCGCTCGTCTCCTACCAGAAGGTCATCAGCCTGCTCGGCACTTGGTACGAAGGCGACAAGCAACTCGACCTCACACAGAAGATGCGCATCCCCAACGCAAGCCGTGATCTGGCTGGCAAGAAGCCCTGGGCAAGCGAAGACAGCATCATCTCGTCCATCGCCAACCCTTGGATGAATAGCCGCCTCATCAATACGCTATATGCCCTCACGGGAGACAACGATTGGCACTGGGTGCGCACCGTTGCCGTGCCGCAATGCGCCTACTCCACCGTCATCCAGTTGCGAGGTTGGCTTCCCGATGCCGTAGGCGGTGTGTGCTGGATGTCGCTCGACAATCCTGGCCAATCGCCACGTTTCCCCATCTTCTGTGGCACTACCCAACTTCCCAGGATGCTGGAAGTCTGCGGTCAGCATCGCTATCGCGACGATGCCCTCGTATGGCACTATCGTCAGGCCAACAAACTAGCTACTGTGCGCTGGGGCGAATGTCGCAAGGACATCGAGTCGGCCCGACAATATTTCCTCGACAAGGCCGAACGCGAACTACCCTTTGTTGAACAGCAATACCAGAGTCAAGGCGAGGCATACGCCACCGACTTCCTCAACGGCTACACCGCCGACTTCGTTGGTGCCACCGTCCTCCGTTGGGACGAACTCTATCGCCAATATTGGCGCAAGTTCTGGAGTGGATTCTAAGGAAATTGTATAATAGAGAATCGAAAAATCGGGAAATTACAAAGAAATGAGGTGTATTCGTCATTTTTTGTGCCCCAAATGAATAAGGATTGAAGAAAACTTGTATCTTTGCATCCAAATCAACATTCAAAACAAATTTTATGAGAAAATATCTATCATTCGCATTGATGTTTGCCTTTGTGTTCTCTTCGTGCATCAAAGACGAACTTCCGAACACTGAATGTGACATCGAGAGCGCTTGGGTGGAAGGCGAACAATATTCCGCCTATTTCTACCATCCGTCACAGATGCGCCTTGACAACATCTCGACTGCCGAGAAAGAGATCGTCTTCTCGGTACGCTCCCTCATCTCTCTTCCCAAGAGTCTGCCCGTCAACTTCACCATCACAGAAGGTGCTACCATCCAGCCTGCCAGCGGTTCGGCACAGGACTTCACCAAAGGCCCCGTTACCTACGTTGTCACCTCGGAGGACGGCGAGTGGAAACGCGAATACAAAGTGACGTTCAAGGAGACCACTATGCCCACCTACAAGTATAGCTTTGAAAACTACGAGACTCTTCAGTGGGAAACCAATTCCTACCACAATTTCTACGAAATCGATCAGGCTGGCCAACGCCGCGACATGTGGGCATCAGGTAACCCGGGAGCCATCATAATCAAAAGAGACTCAAAGCCCGAAGATCAGCCCACATACTCTACCCCCGATGGTTATGCAGGCCGTGGTGTCTGCCTCAATACGCAGGGTACTGGAGAACTCGGCGAGTTAATCGGCAAGCCCATCGCAGCAGGCAACCTCTTCATGGGCCGATTTATCTTCGACAACGTGTTATTCAAACCTCTCAAGGCGACAGAGTTTGGCTATGCCATGGACCGCGAACCCGTTCGTGTGACTGGTTACTACAAATACCAGCCAGGTCCCGTCTTCACCGACAAGAACATGAACACGTTCCCCAATCGCACCGACGAAGCTAGCATCTATGCCGTCTTCTATCGCAACGTGGACAGTGAAGGCAATAAAGTATTTCTCTATGGCGACGACGTGCTCACCAGCCCGTATATCATCAAGAAGGCCGAGGTGGCAGCCCTGCCTCCTACCGACGAGTGGACTCGCTTCGAAATGTTCTTCGAAGGCCAAGACGCCGACGATGAATTAGTCCAAGAACAGGGCTACAACCTGACGCTCGTCTTCTCGTCGAGCAAGGAAGGTGCTTCGTTCGAAGGAGCTGTCGGCAGCACACTCTACATCGACGAAGTGGAAGTATCATTTGAATTACCCGATAACGATTGACACGCATCATGAAAAAGAATATCATCATCTGTTTGGCCTGCAGTTTGCTCTTTGCTAGCAATGCCTTTGCCTCCGAACCAAGCGACAAGGCGATTGATCTGATTATACGTGCCGGCTACAGCATTGGTGGCACTGCCCCTCTCGGCATTCCCGCCACCATTCGCAGCATCGACTCCTTCCATCCCACAGCTTCGATAATGGCAGGTGCCGATCTGAAGCTGGCCATGAATAGCCGCTGGGGAATACTGGCTGGTGCGCACTACGAGAACAAGGCGATGGACGCCGAGGTGACCACCAAGGGCTATCGCATGGAGGTAGTGAAAGGTAACAGTCGTATCGAAGGTCTCTTCACAGGTCACGTCAAACAGGAAGTGACGCAGAAGATGCTGACCGTTCCCGTCATGCTTACATGCCGTCTGGGGAATAGAGTGACCTGGAAGGTTGGTCCGTACATTTCTTTCCTGTTCGACAAGGACTTCAGTGGCATCGCTTCCGACGGCTACCTGCGCGAGGGTGATCCCACCGGTCCACGCATCCTCATGGGCAAGAAGGAAGGCGAATGGGCCTCCTATGACTTCAGCGAAGAGATGTTAGATCGTCAATATGGTGTCGCTATGGGCTTCGATTGGCGCCTCGCTCCTCACATCGGCATCATGACCGATATTAACTGGGGTCTGACAGGAGTCTTCGACAAGGACTTCAAGACCGTGGAGCAGACTCTCTACCCCATCTATGGTACCGTCGGACTCTATCTGTGTTTCTGAGGATCGGAACAAAAGGTGCAATAATATTCAGCGGGCCATCGTTTCCTTTTCGATGACCCGCTTTATTATCTAATCTCATAAGCTACGAACAGAAGACTATTGACCATGAATGACACGTCCATCCCGAATGACGAATCCTCGATGGGGAGCCTCCTTCTGTTTACGCCCTTGCAAATCATAGAGACATTCCGAAGATTTATCTATCCGCAGTGTTTTTAGACATGTTTGCGATTCCACGATGTTTGGGAAATCCTTCCAATAATCCACTGCCTCGTAGGCAGACTTGCTGCCCAGTGGCACATAAAGTGTGCATTTTGACTTATCAAATTCTGAAAAAGTTGAATTCCTGATCGATGCTGGTGACTCTCCTTTGACAGTAATCGATGTTAACGACCGGCACGTCGAAAAAGCCTCATAGCCGATAGATTTCACATTGCTGCCAATGGTTACAGATGTTAAGGAAGTACATCCACTGAATGTATAATCCTTGATATCGACAACTCCTTCTGGTATAATTACAGATTCCAAATAATAGCAATATGCAAAAGCGCCTTCGCCAATAAAATCCAAGCTGGAAGGCAAAGTCAATTTGGTCATCCAACTTTGACTAAAAGCGTCTTCACCAATCGAAGTCACACCTTCACCAATGACATATTCTTCGACAGAATTACCAAACATGCTGCTGAAAGAATAATCCTTCGACATAATACTATCACTATTGATGGTCACCTTTGTCAAATTCAGGCATGAAAGAAATGCATTATTGCCAATAGAGACCACACTGGCGGGGATCGTGATAGATGATAGTTTCACACACTGATAGAAAACTACATCTCCTATCGCAGATACATTTTCGCCCAAAGTAATGGAAACCAACTTTCCTAAAAAGGCAAAAGCTCCATTGCCAATAGTCTTCACCCCATCACCGATAGTCACGGTTTTGAGGCTATCACACCTCTGAAATGCCATTTCTCCAATAGAAGTGACGCTATTGGGGACAACAACAGAAGTCAAATTTCGGCAACTATAGAAGGCCATGTCTCCTATAGTCTCGACACTGTTTCCAATCGATAGATCAGTCATGCCATAACACAGGGCGAAAGCACGAAAGGAAATCTTCGAGACTCCGTCTTCTATTACTACAGAAGTCAACTTCTGACAGCCTTCGAAAGACTTGGGTTCAACTATGCTCACATTGCCCGGGATAGTTATCGAGGGCAAGGTGCTACATTCGTAAAACGCCAACTCGCCGATAGTCGTAACTCCCTTGCCTATGGTCACGGATTTTAAAACATGACAATCATAGAACGCCCTTTTCCCGATAGTAGTTACATTATCGCCTATCACAACAGAAGAGATAGAAGCAAGTCTAAAAGCAGATTCTCCGATGGATGTAATGCTATATGTCTTTCCTTCAAAAACGACATCAGCAGGGATGGTAATATCTCCATGGTAGTGCCCCTCGACAACCTGTGCTGTATTATTCAGAGAATCCAATTCATAATAAATGCCATCAACTTCAATCGATGCCCAACTGAAATTCGGAAAGCACCAGCCAAGGAATATGCCAATTATTGGCATTATAATACTTATTGTTAGGTTCTTCATAATTTTACATCTAAAAGAAATAAACATTTGTAACGAATGTGGCTAACAGTATTAATTCACGCTGCGAAATTAATTAAATCCGACAATATGTCCAAACAATTGTCTCCTTTTAACTCATATTACTCTCTTATTTGGGGTGACCAGATCCAATTTCAAACCATAATTATCAAAAAATAGCACAAAAATTTGGACATACAAAGAATTGTTAGTACCTTTGCCGCGTGAACCCACACAATCCCTTATTCCGTAAAAAAAATCATTACCATCATGAAAGAAAAAGTATTACAAGCAATGCGCGAGGCTGGCAAACCCGTCTCGGCAGGTGACGTGACCAAGGCACTGGGTGCCGACCGCAAGGAAGTGGACAAGGCTTTTGCCGAACTGAAGAAGGAGGGCGCCATCGTATCGCCCGTCCGTTGCAAGTGGGAACCCGCCAAATAACCGAAAGCCATGGAGATCAAAGCAATCCGTATGTTCGACGGCGGTTTCATGAACCAGCCCTTTGCCTTTGGAGGCGAAGAGGGCAAGGAGGCCTTCGACGAACAGATCATCTATCGCAGCAGTCTGCAGAACTTCCTCATCGACACGGGCGACGAGGTGATTCTCGTCGATACGGGCTTCAAGGCCGGATTCCCCGCACCAGCCAAGAAGTTGGGTGCTCCGCTCTACATGGGCGAACTCATTGCCGACTACAAGTCAGCCTTCGAGGCTTTGGGCTATAAGCCTGAGCAGGTGACCCGCATCCTTATCACCCACAAGCATCCCGACCACACCGATGCCATCTCACTCTTCCCGAATGCGAAGGTATATATCTCGCCCGAGGATGCCGATGCGATGAAACTGTCCGAAGGCGGCAACATCGTCCGAGCCACCTACAACGACTCGTTCAAGAACTTCCCACGTGCCGAAAAGGTCATCGAAGGTCTTTGGTTCATCGAGGCCAAGGGACACACCAAGGGCAACAGCATCATCATCCTGGAATGCGATGGACTCTTCTACATGTTCCACGGCGATGTGACCTACTGCGACGCTGCCTTGAAGGCCAACAAACTGAGCATCGTCTTCGAGGATAAGGCTGCAGCCCGCGTGACCCTCGATCGTGTACGTGAGTTCATTCAGCAGAATCCTACCGTCTATCTCTCCACCCACTGCCCTGAGGGCTACGAGAACCTGGAGATGAAACGCGTGATGAAGTTGTAAGACAACATCTATTTTTCTACATCAAAAAAAGCACGAAAAGATCTGAAATTTCTTTTCGTGCTTTTTTGTGTTATAGCATTATTTCGGAATTATCCCTTCATTTTGCAGGAGAAGCGCCTTGAGCTCGACACCTCCCGCATACCCCGTGAGCGAGCCATTTGTGCCCACTACACGATGGCAGGGAACGATGATCGAAATAGGGTTGTGTCCGACCGCTCCACCCACAGCTTGAGCCGACATCGACGGGATCCCACGTTCTGTAGCGATGCGCCGTGCTATGTCTCCATAGGTCAACGTGTGTCCAAAAGGAATGGTGAGCAGTTGTTCCCATACCTGCCGTCGGAAGTCACTGTTCGTGCGCATCACAATGGGTGGCATGAAGCCAGGATCCTTGCCCGCGAAATAAGTGTCGAGCCAACGTCGCGTCTGCTCAAAGATGGGAAGTTCGGGGCGTTCCTCATGCTCGGGGCAAAGAAGGGTATCGGCAAAGTACTTTTGCCCATCGAACCAAAGTCCGACAAGCGCAGTCCCCTCGGAAGCCATCGTAATGTTTCCAAGGGGACTGTTATAATGTGCAATATAGTCCATCGTGCAAATAATATTATTGGAGCGAAATCCTAATCAATCACTACACCATTGCGCTGCTTCCAGTCGATGTAGTACTGAGGTTCGTCGAGCATGAGTTGCTGCTTCTGGTCGATGAAGAGTTGGATGGTGGATGCCCTGCAGCAAAGGGCATCGTCGCGTACGCGGCGAATCTCGTAGCGGAAGTCAAGACGTGCGCCAAGTTTTGGAACGTAGGTGGTGCGTATCACAGCCACATCGTTCAGTTCCAAGGGTCCATAGTACTTGACGTGCACATCGACGATGGGTGCCAGGATACCGGCCTTCACCATGTCGGCATAACCTATGCCGGGAAAGTGACGACCGAACGCTTCACGTCCATCCTCCATATACTTGATGTAGGAGCCATGCCACGCACGTCCCATCGAGTCAATCTCGCTGAACTTGACAGGAATCTTTATAACGTCTTCCAGCTTCATTTCACCTCAAACACCGAGTCCGCTACAGCAGCATCCATCTTGTAGTTCGAGAACTCATACAGATCGTAGTTGCCCGACTTGCCATTGAGGCGCACGCTGCGCAATTCGCCTGCCTTGGTATCAATGACGATGACGAACGACTGATAGACGAGTTTGCGACGCTCGGCAGCATTGCTTGTGATGGGCGTGATGGTCATTGTCATGCTGTTGGCATCGCGCTCCATATCGATGTCTGCCACATCGCTGAGGTCGGTATCCTCGTTGCCGCTGGTGATATTCTTGATGGCATTTACCAAGGGGCCGAGCGACGAACTTCCACTGCCCGATGCGGTCGATGCCTGTCCATCCTGAACGATGGTGAACTTCTCGCCATCGGTGACAAGCTTGTCCTTGCCGCCATTGGTCGAAATACACATCTTGGCAGGCTTCTTGAAGTAGAACGTGCCTGTCGTAACCTGATCCTTGGCAAGCATCGTGTTGTGGGTGGTCTTCTTGACAGATGCCGTCATCGAATTGATTTTCTTGTAACCCTCCATGGCCTGCTTCATCACGTCCTGGTCCTGTGCCTGGACAGTCGAAACCGATGTCGTAAGGGCTGCTATCGAAGCCACAAGGGCCACTGCAACTATGCGGATGATTCTTTTCATTTTCTTTTTTCTTTTTGAGTTATTCAAATATAGTAACTATAGTCACTATAAAAAATATAGAAACTATCCCCATCAAGTATAAAGTCCACCATTGATGCTGATGACATTGCCCGTAATGTATCCAGCCTGGGGCGAAGCCAGGAAGGCAACGAGTTCTGCCACCTCTTCGGGCTGACCGAAACGGTTGGCGGGGATGGTCTTCTTGAGGGCAGCTTCGTCGAGGCCTTCCACCATATCGGTCTTGATGAAGCCGGGAGCAACGGCATTGACGGTGATGTTCTTGCGGGCAACTTCCTTGGCAAGAGCCTTGGTGGCAGCTACAAGGCCGCCCTTGGCTGCGCTGTAGTTGGTCTGTCCCTGCATACCCATGATGCCGCTCACGCTGGCCATGTTGATGATGCGTCCGAACTTGTGGAACTGCATCTGTGGGATGAGTGGAGCCGTGACGTTGTAGAAACCTCCGAGCGTAACGTTGATGACGCTGTACCAGTCTTCGGCTGGCATGAGGGCCATCAGGTTATCGCGGCGAATGCCTGCATTGTTGACAACCACCTCGATGTATTCATCCTCGTGGGCATTCTGCCAGGCTTCGAGAGCCGTCTTGACCTGTTCGGCGTCGCCCACATTGAACTGCAGCATCTCGCCATCGCTACCTGCCTCACGCACCAGGCGAAGCGTCTCTTCGGCAGCATCTGTGCGGCTCACATAATTAATAATAATATGGTAGCCCAATTGTGCCAGCTTGACACTCACTGCACGGCCAATGCCGCGGCTACCTCCTGTGACTAAAGCATATTTCATAATTTACAATAAATAATTTTCAAATAACAATTATCAGCGCTCACCATTTCTTTGACCAAAAAGAGCCCCAAAGGTTTAACCCCTCCCGTTTCCGTCAGCAGCCATCCTTGGCTGCCCTTCTTCCTCTCTCGGCCCTCCTGTTTCCGTCAGCAGCCAAGTTTGGCTGCTTCTCACCTCGTCTGCGTGATCTCCCAAGCCGCCTGCTTGCCGATCAGTTCCGACACAGTGAACAGCGAGGTCATCGTCACGCCAAGCAAACCGTGCAAGGTCAGGCTCTGACCCGTGAGGAAGAGGTTGGGGATAGGCGTCTTGGCCGAAAGCAAGGTCATCATCGGATTGTGATAATCCTTGCGCACGCCATAGCACGAGCCATTGGGAGTGAGCGTATAGTCGCGGTAGGTCAAAGGCGTCGATGTGTAATGTGCCTCCACCTTGTTGTGCAGATCGGGGATGAAGCGCTCGGCAAGGGCCACGCACTCGTTGTAGAGACGTTCCTTCATCGCCTTGTATTCCTCGCCGCGATGTCCGACGGTCGTGTCAGCCCACTGCGAAATCTTCTCCCACGGCAATGGGGTGAGGATGTCGAGGATGCGTGCATCGTCGCCCTCGATGGGACAACGGCACGAGATCAGGCAACCCTGCACGGGTCCATCCTCGTTGAAGTAGGTCCACACATTGGGCTTCTGGTAGATGTATTGGTTCCAGTTGAAGTACTTCAACGTACCAGGCTTGATGATGAGCGAAGTGGTGAACATACCATAGGTGTTCTCGAGCCTATGGATGCGGTTCTTATAGACCTTCTTCATCTTCGTCGATTCCTTCACCATATCGACGGTGACGGCAGGATGCGCATTGCTGATGAAGTAGCTGCCTTCGTAGATCTCACCATTCTTGCAGCGTGCAGCCACCAGTTGTCCATCCTTTTCGATGAGTTCCTCGACTTCGGCATCGCAGATCACTTCGCCACCCATCGCCTTGATCTGTTCCATCAGTCGGTCCACGATGAGGTTTCCATCGCCACGCAGACGATAGGAGCCCTGGATGAACGAATTGTTGCCTTGGGCGAAATTATAGAGCGGCAAGGTATCCTTGGCGAGTTCCATCTTGAGCGACGAACCGCTCAGCACATTGATCAGCAGTTCATCGTGGAACGTCTCGTGCAGGAAGTCGTAGGTGCTCGAAGCAAAGAGCGACTGGGTGAAGAAGTCCACCTCATCGCGCGGAAGGATGGCATCGTAGAGGTGATCGCACACCTCGCACATCACCTTGCAGTATTTCTTCAGACCTTCGCGCTCCTTCGGGAAGTCCTTTGCCAATGTCTCGACAAAGGCTTCGTGTCCTTCGGCATAGCGGAACGTCCGGTCACCGATGGTCACACGGTCGAAACCTGTCGGGTCGAGGTGCTGCCAGGGCAGGTCCATCAGTCCCATATACTTGAACGGTGCATAGAGGCAGCCGCCCTCGCCAATGCCACCCACGTAGTGCATACCCGTGTCGAGCAGTTCGCCATGACGCATAAAGCTCTGCATACAGCCACCCGGCTGATGCTGGCGCTCCAATATCACGACCTTCATGCCGCGCTTGGCCAGGATGAAGCCGCACTCCAGTCCTCCCAAGCCCGACCCAACTATGACAACATCATACTTCATATCCTTATCCTTTCTTTATCCGGTTTTTCGTCAGAAGCCAAGCTTGGCTACTTCTTACCCCGTTTGTTTTCGTCAGCAGCCATCCTTGGCTGCCTCTTATTCCTTCTCCCCTTTCTTCGAAAGCAGCCGATACAGGAACGGCTCGACCACATAGGCAAAGAGCACGGCAGCAATCATGCCGACAAGCGTGGCAAAGCCCACCGACCTGATGGCTGGATGCACGGCAAAGTTCATCGAGCCTACGGTCACGATCAGCGCCAGGGCCGAGAAGAGGATGGCTGTCTTGTGATAGGCGAGCAGCTTGTTATGCCTTGTGTCGGCTCCTCCCTTTCCGATCAGTCCGTTCATCACGAAGATCGAATAATCGACACCAATGCCGAAGATGAACGTCGAGATGATGATGTTGATCAGGTTGAACCGTATGCCGAAGATGTTCATCGCACCGAGCACGATGATCCACGAGATGACGATAGGCAGGAAGCAGAGTAGCGAGTTCTTCAGATTGAAGCGGAACGAAATCAGCAGCACCAGGAGCACGAATGCCATCGAAACCCACTGCAGCACATTGAAGTCCTGTCCCAGCTGGCGCAGGGTGTCCTGTGCGTAATAGTAGGTGTCGAGCACCATCAGGTTGGGCTCGTTGGCCACGGCATCGCAGATGCGGTGATAGTCGGTCGAGTCGCTACGCACCGAGTCGTTCTCGCAATAGACGGTCGAGAAGCAGAGGTACGACCCGTCGTAAGTCTGCTCCATCAGTGTGGTGCGATATCCCTCGGGGATAAACTCCTGCTCGTAGAGGGCATCGGGTTCGTAGTCGCGCGTAGCAGCCACGAAGAAGGGTTCGAAGGCTGCAGCATTGACACCTGCCTTGGGTGCACACTTGTTGATCAGCGCACGCACGTTGGCAAGGCGCTCCTCGGTCCAGTAGTTGTGCCAGGCGTCGATGCGCTCCTGCTGCACACGCTTGGGAATGAAGAGTTCCGACGTGTGGGTATATTTGGTCACGAGGCCCTCCTCCTGGAGCGAATCGAGTTTCTCGGCCATGAGCGAGAAGTTCTCGATGGCCTCCTCCATCGTTGCACCACTGGCGGCAAAGTACTGGTGACGGTCGCCCGAATCGGTCTTCTCACGCACCAGTGCCTCGGTCTCGGCAAGGTTCTTGGGCCAATAGCCCAGATTGCGCATGTCGGCATCGAAGTTCGTGCCTCCAATGAGATAATAAGCTACGCAGACGACGGTTAGCACAGCGATGATGGCCAACAGAGGCTTGTTGCGGTCGATGGGATAGGCATTGATGCGGTCAATCACCTTGAACGCATGGCGGTTCAGCTTATTCTTCCTTTCGTTGAAGAATGGTGGCAGGAATGCCAGCGAGAACACCGTAGTACCCACAATGGCAAAGGTGGCAAACAGGCCGAAGTCCTGCAGGAGGTCCGTCTGGATAAAGATCAGGCCCAGGAACGAACCGATGGTGGTGATGCAGCCCATCAGGACGGGCTTCACCTGGTCCTTGAGCACCTGTACCGGGTCGCCCACATACTTATAGTGGGTGATGACGTGCAGCACGTAACTCAAGGCCACGCCCAGCACGATGGCGCCGATGCCCAAGGCAAGCAGCGAGAACTGTCCCTTGATGAAGTACATCATCGCCAGGCCGAACACGGTGCCGAAGGCGACGGGCAACAGCAGCAGCGGGATGGTGTTCCAGTTGCGGAAGCACAGGAAGATGACCAGCAGCACGATGATCAGCGACCACATGATGTTGTTCATGATGTCCTTCTTCAGCGTCCACGAGTTATAGGCGCCATTGGCAGGCGAACCGTGATAACCGATCTTCACGCCTGGGGCGATGGTCTCAAATTGCTCGATATATTCGTTCATCCACTGGAAGAGGATGGCGCCGTTGCCCGAGTCGGTGCTGGCAAACCTTGGTGTGATGACCACGGCAGCCACGGTCGAGTCGGGCACGAAAAGGTGCTGGTTGACGATCGAGTAACTTCCACCCGCATTCATCAGTCCCTTCATCTTGTCCATCAGCACATAACGCATGCCGATGGGGTCGATCTGCAGCAGCTCGGGGAAAGCCTCGCCGATGAGCGAAGTGGCCTGCGCCTTGTTCTCCTGCAGTTGCTTCAGGATGTGTGCCTCGGTCTGCAGCGTGTCGAAACCCGCATAGGCCGAAGTGTCGATGTAGTTGGGCAGATGCTCCATCATGTAGTCGATGCCCTCGAACATGATGTCGTCGGTATGCACCTGGCTGAAGAGGTTGCCAATGGTGCGCATGTTCTCGGGGCGCTGATTGTCACGCGCCTGTATCGAGTCGCAGAAGGCATCCACCACGTTGCTGAGCGAATCCACGCCGATGCCCTCGCGGTCGTGGAAGATGATGAACGTCTTGTCCTTGATCCTCAGGCTCGAGAAGGCGAGCTTGATGCTTCCGTCCTCGTTCCTCGACGATGGCAGCAGGCGTGCAATGTCCTCCTCCAGGTAGATCTTGGTCGAAAAGTAGCCGAAGAAACACAGCAGAAAAGCCCACAGTGCAACCCACACCACCCTGTGCTTGTCGAAGAAATGATATATTCTAATGAAAAAGTTTGTCATCCTTTGATCAAACCAACAATTGTTAATTGTTAATTATTAATTGTTAATTAGCAATTGTTAATTATTAATTGTTAATTGTTAACTGAAAACTCTCCCTTCAGTTCCATATAGGTAGTCTCGGCATCGGCGATACGCGCCTGGATGATGTAAGCCGAACTGTCCTGGTTGGGAGTCAGCATCACATCGACATCGACCAAGGGGCACACCTGCGGGGTGGCTACTGCCGTGAGGCGGCATTGCTTGATGGTCTTCATGAATAGTTTCTTGCCCGTAAGCATCTCGGCACATTCGCGGATGGTCTCGATGTTGCACACACCTGGGCACACCGCCTTGTGGGGGAAATGTCCGCGATAGACGTCGGCTTCGGGTAGCAAAGCGATCAGATAGACGCCATGAAGGGGCGACAGGACGTTCTCCTGCTGCACCTTGTAAAACTTATCCTTTAGTAGCATAGTTTCGAAATTTATGGTCGCAATTACTCGTCGGCTGTAAAGATCTTCATCTGTGTGTCGGCCACCACTTCCCCGTTCACGGTCGTTTCGCCCGTGATGATGGTGATGCCATTGACTTCGGCACCCATGGTGATGGTAGTGCTGAGCACGTCACCGATGGCAGGGCGGCGATAGCAGTGGAACTTCTTGACCTCGCCGATATATCCCACGGGGGCAGGTTCGCCCTTCACCACGCACCGATAGCCTGCAAAGGCGCTTGCCGACTGGGCGATGTGCTCGATGAGACCGGGCTCCGACATCAGTTGGTCGTCCTCGATGAAGAAATTGCTTTCGCGCACACTTAGTTCGGTCTTGCAGACATCACCTTCGGCACTGACCAGCGCATCGACCATCATGATGGGGTCGCGTTGTGGGATGAGTTTCTTGATATCTTCTCCTTGATACAGCATAATCTTTAAGGGTAAAAGAGAGGAGTTAAAAAACGCCCCGCGCACCATTGAAGGGTCCGCAGGGCGCTGATTTCTTTCGAATATCCTCGATTAGAGGTGGCTCTCGATGTAGTCGTAGAGCTGAGCGAAAGTCTTGACGGTTGGGAGGTCGGCAGCAGGGATCTTCACCTTGAAGGTGTGCTCAATTACTGCAACGAGGTCAACGAGCGAAAGGCTGTCGAGCTCAAGGGTATCCTTGATGTTGGCGTCGTCGGTCATGACGTCCTGTTCTACCTCAAATTCCTCAGCGAGGACTTCCTTTACCTGATCGATAATTTCTTCACGTGTCATACTTTTCTATACTTTTAAAATTTCTTATTTCTTTGTTAATAATTCACTTTGTCTTTAAGAATAGGGCTTTGGGGAAAAGAGCATCAGGATTAAAATTCTGGGGCCCAAGAAACATCCGTCCCCAAAAATCCCTTAAAATCCCTAATTATCCCTTAGAATCCCTTCTCAACCCTTGTAATCCCTGATTATAAGGGTTGAATTGGTTCCTCCGAATCCGAAGCTGTTGCTAAGGAACATGTCGAAGTGGGCCTCCTGTGTCTTGGCGATCACGTTGATGCAGGCTGTCTCCTCGTCGGGCTCCTCGAAGTTGAGCGAACCGGCGATGAAGTTGTTCTTCATCATCAGGATCGAATAGATGGCCTCCGATGCACCTGCCATCCACATCTCATGTCCGGTCTGACCCTTGGTCGAAGTCACGGGCACCTTGTAGTCGCCGAAGACGTTGGCAATGGCCATGGCCTCGCGTCCGTCGCCAGCGTGGGTCGAAGTGGCGTGTGCGTTCACATAACCGATCTCGTGCACATCCACACCAGCGCTCTTCAATGCCAGTTCCAGCGAACGCTGTGGACCAGCCACGTTGGGGGTCGAGATGTGGTCGCCGTTGCCGCTGAAGCCCCAGCCGATAATCTCGGCAATAGGCTGTGCACCGCGTGCCAGGGCGTGCTCAAGGCTCTCGACGATCAGTGTGGCAGCGCCACCACCAGGTACCAGTCCGTCGCGGTTCTTGTCGAATGGGCGGCTGGCCTTCGTAGGCTCATCCTCGCGGGTCGAGAAAGCCTGGATGCCGTCAAACGAACCCACCGATTCGGGATTCACCTCCTGTGCGCCACCGGCGATGATGCAGTCCTGCAGACCATCCTTGATGAGGAGGTAGGCAAGGCCCAGGGCGTGGCTGCCCGAAGCGCAGGCGCCCGACGTGGTCAGGTTGATGCCGCGCAGGTGGAACAACGTGGCAAGGTTCATCGTCACCGTCGAGTTCATCGACTGGAAGATCGAGCCCGAGCCGCATGCTGCCGTATCCTTGTATTCGTAAATCTTGCTCACGGCCTTGTAGGTGGCCTGAGCCACGGAGTCGTTGCCAAAGAGGATGCCCACCTCGTGCTGGTCGAGGAACTCCTGGGTGATGCCAGCCTGCTCCAGAGCCTGGCGGGTGGAACAATAAGCATACTGTGCCTCCTCGGGCATGAACTGTCGTTGATTGCGGGGAATAAGCTTCTTCAGATCGGGTTTCTCAACGAAGGCCGTCAAAGCCGAACGGAATCCCATATCCTTGCGAGTCTGGTCGAAAACAATACCTGATTTGCCGTTGTAGAGCGCTTCGCGTACTGTGTCAAGATCATAGCCAAGGCAGGACCAAATTCCCATGCCTGTTATAACTACTCTATTATTCATTTCAATTAAAGATCCTATAATTCGAAAATTTTGCGCCGCAAAGGTAGTGATTTTTCTCCAATTATCCTAATTTTACACCCGAAATCGGCAATAATTTCACTGAAAGTTACATTTTCTTCAACATTTTTTGAAAAAAATTCACCTACAATTTGCATTTTTTGAAAAATAGTCTTATCTTTGCACCCTCAAAAACCGGGGCTGACTGGCTTTGACAGCGGGATGGGCCTCTGTGTAAGCATGCAGTGAGACGTCACCTATCACTTTAATCCATGATGGCAAAATATAATTGGCGAGAATAACTACGCTCTTGCTGCTTAATCGAAGTATAGTAGATTGAAGCTTAATCGGCTGACAAGGTCGGCTGACAAGACATCACCCCAAGGTCCTTGTTCCGAGACTGAGGAACCGGTGGTGCAGGTAAATCGGGACTAGTCAGGGTCTGCCTCGCGGCTCTGGCGAAACCTTTAGAGGCTAAGGTGCCGCTTGGTGGTCCAGGTCTTGGCGACACCCGACAATCCAGGCTGGAATAAGCATGTAGAAAGCGCCGATACCCCCTGTTTGGACGAGGGTTCGAACCCCTCCAGCTCCACCACCGTGGCCCGCAACGCCACGAACAACAGAGAGTTACAAAAAAATGGCGAAAAAAATCTCGCCAAAAGTTTGACACCTTCTTTCCCGGGCTTCCCTGAGGCTCGGGAAAGAAAAAAAATGTCTTCTTTCGCACCTGCGTACGTACCAGCAGCCCTCCGCTGTAACGCCAGCTGGTACATCGAGTACTACTACCAGAACAGCGCTGGCCGCCTCGTTCGAGTTCGTCACAATCTCAACCGCATCTTGAAGAGGTTTCGCCGTGTAGCCGACCGCCGGGCCTACGCCCAGCAAGAAGTAGCCAGGCTAAACATCAAGCTCTCTCAGGGGTGGACCCCGGAGGCCGAGGCGCAGATATCGGCCAACAGACTGGCCGGAACCCCATGGGCCGACGTCAGAACCCACTACCAGGAATATCTCAAAAAGCAGGACCGACCCTATAAGATGTCTCACTCGACGGCCCTAACCTACAGCTCGACATTCTCCATCTTCTGCTCGTTCATCGCGACCGAGCCCACCTTTATTTATATATACATGATGGACGAGGGGATTGTGCGTCGGTTCCTCGACTGGTCGATGGCCATCCGGAAGGTATCAGAGACCACTCGCGACAACTACCGCCGCTGGCTCCACTCGTTCTGCGCCTGGTTAGTCGATTGCGGCTACATCGAGGAGAACCCCGTGGAGAAGGTCAAGCCGCTGACTGGCGGCCACCACGCCAAGCAGCAGGACCGCGACGCGATGCGGTCGAAGTACATCTCACAGAGGGACCGCGACCGCATGTTCCGCTGGATGGACGAGAATGACCCATGGCTCAAGCTGGCCGTGCTGCTCTGTCACGAGTGCTTCCTCCGTACGAAGGAAGTAGCCCAACTGAAGATAGAGAACATCAGGCTGCACGACTCACTGATCTACGTGCCGGCTGCTATCTCAAAGAACAAGACCGACGCTTATATCACGCTCACCGACGAGGTGGCCAGCCTCATGATCGACCTCCACATCTTCGACCATCCATCGCACTACTATATCTTCTCGCGTGACCTTCGCCCCGCCGAGCGGAAGAAACCCACCCGTGGTGACGAGATACGCGAGCGGTGGAGGGCGATGTGCGATGCCCTGGGCATGCCAAAGACCACCTGGTTCTACCACATGAAGCACACGGGCATCACCGATATGGCGTCGAAGATCACGCCGCGGCAAGTACAGCTGCAGGCGCGTCATCACTCCATCGAGATGACCGAGCGCTACATGCAGCAGACTGAGCCGAAGGCGAACGAGGACATACGCCGATGGAAGGGAGAGAGACGTTGAGACACAGCGAGAGCCGAGGTGCATCCCCGGCTCTCGCATTGTATCGGCATCTGAGGTCAAGACTCGTCGACGGTGTAGAAATAGCCTGTCTTCTCACGTTCGAAACCCTCGTTGGTGACAGTGTACTCTATCTTCTGGCAGCAGTACCGCTTGCCGTTGAAGATGAAGAACCTGTCCAGCGAGGGTATTGTGTTGTCGTAGATGCGTACACGGGTGAGTGCCTGGCCTACGATACGCAGGCCGATGTTGACAGCCTGGTCGTAGAGCGTTGTCAAACCCTCGACGGGATTGAGGCGCAGCACGACAGTGGAGTCATCGAGCGACATGTCGGACACATCGTCGCGGCCGAAGGTCGAGCCCCAGCGGGCGCGCCAAGCCCACGATTCATCGACACCGATGGACAGCTTTCGCACATAGAACATGTGCTCGAAATAGTCGTTGTCGATGGCTACTGGCAGGTAATCGGGCTTTTCGTTCGAAGGCACGCCGTTGACAATAGCGTCCTCGACCGAGAAATCTTTGGAAAATGCGCCATAGACTGGGCAGATAGGCGCAGGGTACAGCTTAGGCGACATGTAGCCATCAGAGTCGGACCACGTATGATATGCCAGGCAAGCGCTACGGCCCACGTCGAGGAGGTAGGTCTTGGTCACGCCCATCTTGGCAGGGCGTATCTTCAGATCAATGGTGGAGTTGCCGGCTTCTGATGGCCTATAATCGCGAAGCTCGTCACACTCGACGAGATCACCACCCGAAACGATGTAATGCCGGCCTGCACGTGAGGCAATGACCGACTTGGGGTCATGGCCGAAGATGGTGGAATCTGACACCAATAGACTGTAGCGCATAATTGTCTCGGACTCGTCGTTGTAGTCCTCGACATTGGCCCTGTTGACGATATCATCGGCAAGACGGTGGATGTCGGCATCGACACCGAACGACACGTTTGACTTGGAGATATCGGCGACGCTGTCATCGTCGAAGCTGGTCTCGAACCTGTCATCGACCATCGTGAGATGCGCAGGATCCCTGTCCGCGAAGAAGTCCTTCTTGAAGACGATGCGGCACGTCCGCTTGGCATCGTCAAAGCAGATGATCACGCCGAAGAACTCCTCTATCTCGGAGAAGAAATCGGTCACAAGCCAGTGGGGCAGCATCTCGTTGATCTTGATGGTCTCTGTGGTCGATGGGATGTAGCAACGAGAGAAGGGGCCGGTGCTGACGGCATCTTCGGTGATGGTGTAGCCGAGGGACGTGATGACACGGCGCAGCACGGTATCGACGTAAGGCTGGGGGCATAGACGGTACTGGAAGACAGGCTCGGCGATACTGGGCTGCGCCTTTCGGAAGCCGGAGATTTCTCTCGGATTGCAGCTCGGGGGAGAATCAGTCCACGTGCCTTCTGCCACGAGTCCCGGATAAGTGACAAGACGGTTTGACGGCCACCGGTCAAAGAGGGATCCATGCGAGATATCCTCCTCATCAGTATAAGGAGGATTGAGCTGCCAGGAGATGACCACCTGGGAGTTGACCTCACAGCCCGACTCATCGACAGCAGGATGTATGACGAAGCCGTTGGTCGGTGTGCCAAACTGGCTGTCATCACGGGTGCCGAGGTTGTTCCAGAGGGCACGTATGGCGAGGTACTGCGCCAAGGTCTCGGCATCGATGACATCGAGTGTCTGCCGGCCACCGTCCGAATCGTAGGTGACGTAGATCTCGAGCCCATCGATCACCGTGCCGAGGTTGAGCTGGTCGATGTAGGTGGAATTGTATCGGTTGTTGAAGTTCACGGCAGCGTTGCCACCGAGGAGCTGCACCTTGACCATCTGTTCGTTGCACTCCAGTACGGTGACGGAACCCACCACCACGGAACGGTTGTCAACGACCAGGCGTGCATCAAACACGACCGACCTGCGGCTCACGTCAAGGCGATTGATGTGCCCGAAGATGCGTAGATTGTCGGGGCAGCCGGAAAGAGGAAGCTCTATCTCGCCGCTGTACTCACCCGACCGAGTGAAGTACGTGTTATCGACCGTCAGTTTGAAGCGGAAATCGGAAGGCAAGGCAGCCTCCAGCCAAGGTCTGCAGTTGCCTGTGCGAATGAAGAGTTGTGTCATCGGCGCTTGTTGTTGATTAGAGTGTTATAGCGATGCTGCTTGCGGGCAATGCCATCGGGACCATCGACCGTGGTATAGGCGTAGATGCCTGAGTCAAGCTGCTGTGTCAGCTTGCGAAGCATAGCCTTGACTTCGGCATCAGAGTACAGCTGTGGAGCAGATGCGGCGGGTACAGAAGGAGAGACGGGCGTATAGCCTCCGGCATAGTACTGACGCTTCGGAATCACGTCATCGAACGACAGCGTGGACTCGGTGTTGTTCTTCTGGGCGTAGTCGATGGCATCGAGGTAGGGGCGAACACGTGGGTTGGCCACGGTCTTGTGGTTGGCCACGAACTCGTTGCCATGGACAACGCCCACGGGCTCGTGGTCATCGTCGGTGCGGCGGGTGAAGCCACCCTCGTAGTAACCCGAGGCCTGCGCCTGCTGCTGCTTCTTGATGGCAGCAATCTGCACCCCAGTAGCAGCCAAGGCCATGGCAGCGGCGATAGGTGCCAGGATATAACCAATGACAGGGATGGCAGCGGCCGAAGAATAGGCATTGATGGCAGCCATGGCGCCCTGGGCGATAGCCTGGGCGATCTCGATCTTTCCGGCACGCTCGTTGTAGCGGGTCTTGATATCCGCAATATCCTTCTGCTTCTGCTCCTCGAGGGCGGTGGTGTTTCGGCCAGCCTTCTCGGCAGCCGCAATCTGAGCGTCCCACGACTTCTCGGCATCAGCGACCTCCATGTCGCAGGCTGCAGAGAAGTAGGAGGAGAGAGAGGACATCATCGACGAGAACGAGGAAACGAACATATCGAGACCTTGCTTGAGGGCTGCATAGAGGTCGTTGTTCAAGTCCTTGATGGCCTGATTGGCGGCCTCAGTGGCCGTCACCTTGCGACGCTCAGCCTCTTCGTGAGAGATAGTGCCAGCCTGCTCTGCAGCATCGATATCGGCAATCTGAGCGGACAGGATGCGGGCGATATCCTCACGCTGCTTCTCGTATGAGTCGGTCCTGTCCTTGATGGACTTGCGCAGCTGCTGGTACTCCTCGGCATACACCATCGAGCGCAGGTTCTTGACAGCCTCGGCATACTGTTCTTCGCTGATGAGCTTGCGGGCAAGGGCTTCATCGAGGGCAGCAAGATCTGCACGATAGACCTCGTCTTTGGTCTTTGCCTGGTATTTCTTCAGAAGCTCCATGGCAGCCTTGGCAGCGTCCTCGGTTGCCTTGATACGAGCCTCTGCTGCATCGGCTTCGGCCTTGACCGCAGCCATGGCCAGCTCATTATCACGTTGGGCAATCTTGTCGAGCACCTTGGAATCGGCTGCAGCATATTCGGCCGACCCCTTGGCATAGAGGTCGCGCTTCTGCTCGAGGAGATGCAGTTCGACATCATAGACGGCCTTGGCGTATTCCTCTGCAGCTTTCTTTCGGGTAGCCACCTCCTGCTCGGAGACACCGACATTGGCATTCAGGATTTCGGTGTAGGTTGATAGCGCGGCGCGCTTCTCGGCCTCGGCGGCACGCTCATATTCGGCAGTCAGCTGCTTGATGCGGTCCTTACCGTCATCAGCAGCGCCACCGCCACCCGTAGTAGTGATCTGCGGGATCTTGACGCTACCGGCGAAGTTGACGAGGTCCTGGATCTCCTGCTTGATGCCGTCCACCTCGGCCTGTGCTGCCGAAAGCATTACCTGAGCACCAAGTTTGAAGTTGCGCTCGGTATTCTCATATGCCTGGATATCCTGATCGAGGACGGCCTTGTGCGTCTGGTAATACTCCTGCCATGCCTTGTTTCGTTCCTTCACGGCATCATTGGCCGAGGCCAGACGTTTTTCTGCAGCGACCTGCTTGGCAACAAGCTGCTCCATCTCCTCCTCGACGGCCTTGGCACGCATCTCGTCCATGCGCTTATTAAGATACTCGTCAAGAGCTGCAGTATTCTCACGAATGATACGGCCCTCCTTGTCGAGTTCCGCATTATAACCTGGTATTATCTGCTGGAGCTGCTTGAGGACGCGCAGCTTGGCCTCTCGCGACAGCAGTTCACCCCTTAGGGAGTTGACAAGCACCTGTACGCGGGCCACCTCCTTGGAATAGGCCTCGTTGATGCGCTCGGTCATCTCGGCCGACACGTCACGGCGACGGGCAAGCTGCTCCTCCTGACGTGTGGTCTCCTTCAGCCTGTCGCTGTACCTCTTCAGATACACGACGGCCGAAGCGATGCCCACGGCAATCAAGCCCCAGGGGTTCTTCATCATGGCGGTAGTGAGTGCCTTGAACGACGTGATCAGACGGTCGTTCCAGAGAGCCACGACCTTCTGCCATACGGTATGCGCCTTGTTGGCCAAGGTGGCGGCGTTCATGACAACGGTGTAATAGGCGATGCCAGCCGCGAGGATGGCAAGCGACGCTTTGTTGTCATTGATCCATCGCAGAATGGTGATGAAGGAGCGCTCCCAGTGGACGAAAAGCGAGATGCCACGGGTGATGGCCGGGTTGAGCGTCTTCATGAGCTCGATGCCCAGCTCGTTCATCTCATTCTTCATCTGAGCCATCTTGGCAGCAGCGGTGTTGCTGTTGATGGCGGCCTGCTCTGTAGCGATGGACGTGTCGGATACCGCATCGGTATATGACTGCACCGACTTGCGGGCATCGATGAGGATCTTGGCTACGCTGACAGCCTCGTCACCGAAGTTCTTCTTGAGCCAAGCGGTATCATCGGCGTGAGCGGCGAGGTTGTCGAGGGCCTTCGAGAGGCCGACAACCGAAGGCCTCGTGTCTTTGGCTCCCGTCTCGAGGCGCAGGAGGAAGGTCTTGAGGCCTGTACCGGCCACCTCGGCCTTGATGCCCTTCTCGGCCAAGGTCTCGGTCAAGCCCGTCAGCTGCTCGATGGACAGCGATGCCATCTTGGCAGCCACGCCTGCCTTCAGGATGACGGCAGCCTGCTGCTCGACGTTGGCAGCGCCCACCTTGGACCCTGCAGCAAGGACATTGACGTAGCGCTGTGCCTGGTCTGCGCCCTCACCGAACTGGTTGAGGGCGGTCGTCGTGGCATCTACCGCAGGCTTGAGCTCCATGTTGGCAGCAGCCGACAGTCGCATTGTTTCCACCGTTACAGCATTAAGGGCCTCCTTGTCGGCCAATAGTTCAGGCTTGTTGGAGCCGACGAGGGCGTAGGCATCGAGGATCTCCTTGGCTGACTGACGGATGCGCAGTCCCGACTCGTCCATCTGTGTAGACAGCCTCTCGGCCTGCTGGGTAAGCCACGCGATGGACTCATCATCTAGACCCGTCAACGCGGCAAGGTTAGCCTGGCTTGACTCTTTCTCCTGGCTCTTTTTCCGGAAAGAGGCCAGCTGCAGGGAGACACCCGTGAGAGCAGCGATGGCCGTGGCAGCGATAGTGCCGAAGCGGGAGAACCCGTCGTTGAACTGGTCAATCCACGACTTGCTGTCCTTGCCTTCGGCATTGATCTTGGCAAGCTCCTCACGACACAGACGGATGCGGGTCTGATACAGTGACCACTCCTTGGATCCACGGGCGATGGAGCCGTTGTTGAGCTGTCGGTTCATCTCTCTGATGGCTCGGTTGATCTCGTTGACCGATGCCGACGAAAGGTTGTTGACCGTCTTGTTGACATCGACCTGGTTGCGCTGCATGGTACGCAGCTGGCTGTTGACCTTGCGCAGCGATGCCTCGGCCTTCTTGAAAGCCTTGTCATCACCAGCTTGTGACGCGGCAATCATCTTGTCGCGCCACATATCGGCCTCGGCCTGCAGGCGTTTCATCTCCTCACGGGCCTCTTGACCATTGACCGCCACTTCGACGGTCGTTTTCTGAGTATTGTCTGCCATTATGATTTAGTTTTGAAGTAATAGACCACGGCGCACGCAGCCAGTACGCCGATGGTCATGAATACGATACGAAGACTGCCCAACAAACCGCTGGCTGGAGGCTTGTATTCGGAAGTCTCGACAGACGAGTAGGTCGTATCGGCGGCAGCGCCCTCGTAGCGTGTGCGAGATTTAGAGTCTCGGCCGTCGATAGAGAGGCTGCAGGTATCCCTGACAACCTCTGAGCTGACCCCGTAGCCTGTAGCATTGCCGGGCACGGTCAACGATGACCCATCGGGCAGGATCACGTCGTAGGAACGCGTGGCCACGATGTTGGGATCGACGGTCACGAATACCAGGTGCGAATCGAGATTAGTGTGACGCTGTTGCTGGACAGACAGCTGCTGTCGCAACGAATCGCAGGTAAAGGCGAACGCCGACGATGAACTCGTGTAGTCGGTCGTGCTCTTCTTGGCCGTACGGCAAGAGGAGCAGAGCAGCGACAATGCTAAAAGGATCAGAGGCAAAAAACTGTACTTCATACACGAAATGCATTAAATATATAGATAGAGAATCACTTGGGCAGCTTGTGCGGCAGTCCTGGATATTCTCGTGTTACATCGAAGCAGGGGCACTCCTTCAGCCACTCGTGGCGCTCGATGACGCCGTTGTGGTTGCGGTCGGGCGAAAAATCACGATGACCAAGCACTGATGCATCGGGGAACTGGGCATGAAGCGTCTCGAGAAGCGACTTGAGCGCAGCCTTCTGGGCAGGCGTTCGGGTGTCCTTCGGATGCCCGTCGCTGTCGAGGCCACCAACATAGACCACCCCGATGGAGTTCTTGTTGAAGCCGCTGACGTGTGCCCCTATCTGCTCGATGGGGCGGCCTGCATGGATGCTTCCGTCGAGATAGACGACGAAATGATAGCCGATGCCGCTCCAACCACGAGCCTGGTGCATACGGTCGATGTCCGACACGCTCACATACTCACCCTCACGTGTAGCGGTGCAATGCACGGCGATGTAATTGATTTTGCGATTCATGATGTAAAATGAAGATTACAAGGCGCACGAACGATGCGAAATATCGCACGGGGCGCAAGATATTTAAGACGAAAAATTTTGAAGTATCGCAATCAAACCCTATCTTTGCGATACAATAATAAGAATTTAAACTAACTCCCGGGCCGCGTCGAGACGATGCCGCCCGGTTTCTTTATTCCTCTGAAGGATTGCTGAAACTCTCGTGACGATGACCATTACCACCGATAATCTTCCCCATATCCCCCATTGCCTTGCCCATATCCTCGATATGACGAGCGGCCTTGTTGACCAACACCTTTTGAGCCAGCCTGGCCCAGCTGCTTGGATTCTCGCTGCTCTCGTTCTCAAAGATGCTCAAAAGCTCGCGGAAGCAAAACGCTCCGGCCACGGCATTTGAAAGATACAAATCCAAGAACGGGTAGATGTAATGGTCGATGAAGTGACAAAGGACGATGCACCCGTAGACGATAGCAAGTTTGGGGAACAGCCTCCAGAACTTGTCGCTCTCGAATTTGTCATGTATCTGCTCTTCGGGAATCTCTGGATGATGCCGCTTGATGCGACGCGCCAGGCGTCAGGCTGATATACAATCGAGGATGGCGGCGAACAGACAGATCAAGGCAAAAGGCACGGTAGGCTCGAGCACCGAGAACACGGCCCCAAGGCCGACGAATATCCAACGAAGGATGATATTACTGTATGTAGTCATAGCTTTACACTGTAAATTTATAGTGCAAAGATACGGGATATTTGACGATGAAGAAAGGACGCGAATAGCGATGAACGACCGACTAAAATTTTTGAGAAAAACGGGCTAAAACGCCTCTTAAAATGAAAACTGCACGTTACAAACTCCACATTTGCGAAAAATTTAAGATTTTTTAAATAACGGTAAAAATGGCGGTTTTTTATTATTTCTTAAACATTTTTTCCCTCGCTGACAGACTTTAGAAGAATCCAAATCTGCATTCGCCTATTATACAACTCAGGGAAAAGATTTTTTCTCCTACCTATTTGTCCACGTCAAAAAAAAATACGGCAGCTCGTACTAAACACACAAAAAAACACCTTGGAGCGATCCAAGGTGGAAGTGCTTTTAGTATATAATCTTAAATAAAAAAGGTAAGCTATGAGCCCAATGAATTATTTATGGCTCCCATTATTTACCCCTTATACAATATGGACAGGCTTGATGCTTAAGTTATAGTTATGGCTCTCATACCTATAACGCCATGCAACTATATTAAAATCCAACCCATTCATTTCCGATAATTCCCTTAATTTGCGGATTATGATAACTGATGAAAGGCTTGACACCTTTGTTGACATCATCTTTTTCCAGACTTCCCGATCAATAAGCATGTCTTCTGCAAACCTATTTGCTTCTTTCTCTTCCTTATTGTTTATTGAGTAAGACTCATCCGATGAAATGAAGACTGGAATTAACTCCTTACACATATGAAGATGAATGTGGCCTAACTCGTGGAGCACATTGAATACAAGGCGACTCATATCATCATATCGATGTGTTGTAATTATTGCCGGATAACCATCCATCTGCATTGCCACAGCATCTATTGGAGTCTTCTCCAATTTACGGACAACATTATAAGCAATACCATTATCATTGAGTATTCGCTTAATATCAGACTCCTCGAATTTCCCTTTGTGAATGCCTTTAGCTATCTCCAAAGCAGCCTTTAGAGCATTACCATCAGCAAAAGGACAACCCGGCTTGTTCTTTGAAGCTATAAAGGCAAGAGTAAGCCAAGTCATTTGGTTTCTTTCTTCAACCTCAAACTTTTCACTCTTCTTATAGCATACTTGCAAAGCAAAAGGTTGTTTACTAACCTCAAGAGCAGGGAACCCTAAAAGGTTTTCCAATGTTGCAAGCCTACTTTGTACATATAAAGAAGAACTAATAGAAAGACGTTTGAACAATTCAGGGAGATTAAGAATATTGCTCAACATCTTTTCAGCATTGATAGCAGCGCGTTCCTGCTCGTCTCTAAGGGTAATAGCTTTCAAATCTTTCTCATACTGAGCTTGCATATTCAACCAAATTTCAGCAGGAATATCCAAAGCCATCTCTAATTTTGCTGCAATAGCAGGAGTAATGTTTTCCCCCTTTAAGAAACGACTAAGATTAGAAGGTTGCATTTCCATTCTGGCAGCAAGTTCTCGCTGAGATAAACCACGAGCCTTAAGTTCATCTTTGATGATTTCAGTAGGATGAACTGTGGCAAAAGGGGTTTCCATAATTTCGTCATGTGTCGCCATAATGTTCATTGATTTCAATTAAACAAACTCGAACTCCTAAATCGAGCTCTTCAAAAATTAACCTATATTTTGATTCATATCCAATTCTTACACTAGACTTCCCAGATAAATCATGCTTCAACTGCTCGTAATGAAGAGCTCCAAAATTAGCCAATTCTTTAGCGGTTGAAACAGATCTAAGGTACAACATTACTTTCGCCAAATCTTTCTTGAAGGTGGCATTGCTCTTTAACTTTTTATAGCGTTTATCTGTACTGTTGCCTGTTGTGATAAGAATTTTCAACTCATCATCTGCATATTCAATAATCATATAATGAAGATACCATTTATTCGATGTGCAAAAATACGGAAAAATTATCAATTTTGATAATTATTTATTTATTTTTTGCAAATTTTGCCGTCAAACAATACGTTTTTTCATATTCTGCAAACTATAGTATACAAAAAAAATGTACTATGAAAGACAAAACGAAACAAAGAAAAGGGCATGACCGAAGCCATGCCCTACCACGAAATGTCAAAATACAAAAAGCCTAAGGTCATGCAAACTGCAAGTCCTTCAACTTAGCAGCAAAGTCGTGGACACCTTGCTCTATTTTCTGCACCGTCTTAGGAGACGGATGTCGATGGCCGGAGAGGTAATGCTGAAGTTGTTTACGGTTCACGCCCGTGATGGTCTGAAGGCCCGAAAGGCTTAATTTGTCACGATACTCCTGGAGGAAACTTGCAATATCGTACTTGAAAGTTATATTCATTTGAGGGACATCGTCACCTAAGGTCTCCCTCAATTCCTCAAGACCTATCATTAAGTCCTCTTTAGCTTCTTCGGGAGTGTCACCGAAACCCGTAGCAACGAATTTATCAAAATCCTCGACAATATAAACGCTATAGCCACCATCTGAGGCTCTCTCAATTATAGCTGTTACGTAAACCATTTCCTTTAGATCTTTTATCGATTAATAATTTTTGTTGTAAAAGGAGGGGCTATTTAAGCCCCGCCTTCTTTAAGATTGCGTGAAGAGTGCCACCAGCGATTTCCTTTGAACCGTGTCTCGGAATCAAAACCGACTTTCCATTAGGTGCTAACCAAACGTCGTGTTTCTTAGCTGATCTCAGAAAGGAGCAACCATGCTCACTTAAAATACGAAGAAGCTCATTTATTTTCATAGGCTTTTGTATTTTGACACTGCAAAGATAGACATTTTTCTAACAACCTCCAAATTTTTCTCGAAAAAACGATTAAAAAATGATAGCCAAAAGACTATCATCATGTTTTTGCTATGTACAAATAGCACATTTCGACAAAAACAAAGGTTCAATTCCTTTTCTCGAAAGAATCAGAATTGAACCCGAAAAGAACACGAAACCCTTAAAGCCTAAAAGCCAAACCCGCACACAATCTCAGTGTGCCGCGATGCAAGCCGATATGCGCCTGGTATGACCGCCAAAACATAGAAGGTCCCACGAAGAACGAGACGCGATCAGAGAGAGGCCATGACCACATCAGGCCCAACGTGTAAGTGTGGTAGTTGTGGTCGCTGCAGTTGGCCCTTTGCCAGTGATGCCCCCAGCCGAAACCTGCCTCGAGGCTCAGACCCGGGACCAAGCCGACATTCAGCTTCGGCGTCAGGTTACTCTCGACCTGGCTAAACTCACCTGCAAGCGATATCGCATATCGAGGTGCAATTTGCTTCCTTAGCTCTACGACAGCGAACGTCCGCCTCAAAGGTAAGACCCCACTCGCCTGCACTCTGCATGAAAACTCTTGGGCGAGGCAAGATGTCACGCCCAAGATCAGAATGATCAAGACAAAAGCTATTTTGATTTTCATTGCCAAAAATAGGTATTTCCGTTCTTTTATCTGTCATATCGGCGACAAACATAGCAATTTATCGCCGATGATTATTTTTCGTTTCTCGTTTTTCGGTTCAAGTGGTCAGTCGGGAAAAAGAAACTTCCACGCGAAGAATATAAATCCCCAAAATACGATTGTCGCTATAATAGCATCGCCTATTGTTTCCATACTCTAAAGCGACAAGTATCAATCGCCATCATCTTCCTCTTCTTCAGTCTCGCTGCCCGAAGATGATATGCTGATTGGCATGGTTGCTGCCTTGCCATATATTCCCTCTATCATTACAACGATATGTGTAGTATTATCGTATGAATGCCCGTACTCAAGTCGCAATGTCCAAGGATTGAATGTAATCTTATTTTCCAACTGTTCGTAGAAAGTAAGAGGGCAACAACAGTTGCTATGCCAGAACCCGTGATACATATAGTTTCCAGAACCTGTCTCATACATTTTGCCGACCATAATGTATGCAATCTTGCCACTATTGTTACCCGTAACGGTGATAGTTCCATCATCGTGAGTCACTACGTTGATAGAATCATCGAGTACCTCCCAGTAGGTATAATCTGAATAGTTTGAATTATTCTTCATGCGAGCCTTGTACTTGCCTGCCACTAATTCTCTTCCAAGATTCAAGGCATGACCTTGCTGACCTTCAGGCAATGCACTTTGGTCTATACTCGACAAGGTGTATGTACCAAGCAATACATCATCCTTATACACCTCAATGTGGGTCCATTCTGAATGTTCACCATCAAGGTTATAATTCAATACAACGAGGTCTCCGTGCATAAATGTAGCCTTATCTCCTGCAAAGGTGCAGATGTCGTTGTTGTAGGTCACAGTCTGTGCGGTTTCACCGAAGTCCGTCAAAGCAACATAAGGCGATGGCTCATACTTGACGTGGTTGTTAAGCTGTGTGTACCTCATCAGCGTCATGTTGCCTACATTGTGGTTGTTGATGTATGAAACAAATCCTGAAGCCGTATAATCAATAATACGACACCCAGATACACCTGAAGTACATTCAGCTATTCTTACCTTATCAACTACTCCATTGGAATCCCTATGGATTCCGTATATGAGCACACTATGCTTTTCATCGTCAGCAACATCACCTATCTTGAGATAATTGAGGGTATCTACAGTTATCTGCCTTCCGAATGGTGCAAACAATCCCAATACCCTTGCCGATTTGATGTGGTTATTGTTGCCGACGTTGAACTTGATGCCCAATGAAGCAGATGTAAATACACAACACACGGAGCCATAATATCCAGTGCCATTGACTGCCCAATATTCCTCGCCCCAAATGGAGTAATGGTCTGCATCATCCACTTTCTCCGTATAACAGAGGCTATATGGGTTGTTGATGGCTGTCATGAATGTATGGATGCTCACCTCAAGACCTACCCTCTTCCATCTTGAAGTGTTGTTGGAATATGGCAGACCATTGGTAAATTCAACACCCGCGGTTGCATATCTTGCAGTCGAGCCGCTTGGAGGAATAGGGTAAGGCTTCTTGGGAGTCCAACGAAGTCTAACCATCTGCATTGCCCTCTTCATCACATTCAATACCTCAAGGTTATCAGGCTGTTCCCAATCATTTGCGACTTGAGATATTGGAGTAGGCAGAATGTTGGCACTGCGCATCACGAAGTCACTCTTGCGTTTGATAAGGGTATCATTAGCAGTGCCATTGACGGCAATGCCTTGCCCGTTGTTCTTGGTTGAAGCAATGCCGATATATTTGGGCGAATAAAGATTATTTTGACCCTTGTATATATACAGATACAATGCACCGCTCGGAACTTTTATTGTTGTTTCTTCGGCAACATAATGCACCTGCCCATCAAGTAGCGGAGCATTATTGCCAGACACTGGAGTGTCATTGTTCGTCAGCCAAGCAATTGTAGATTGACGTTCATTGTTTGGAATAATCCTGACATACTTAATTCCGTCAAGATTGAGCAATGCGTGCTTGTAGTTTGTACTTGCACCCCATTTGAGTGTTTCGCTATTCAGATAAAGGTTTCTCTCGGTGATTGAGTTGATTGGAGTTTCACGGAAATTGAGCAAACGTACCAATTCCTCTATATTGTTTTTATTGGTTGCTGCTGTTTTAATCAATCCTACAACACCATCACTTGGTCTATATACCTCTTTGCCGTCAACGCTGATGAAGCACTCATCTTTTTTAGCCTTTACGAAAGATGCGCGTATATAAGCCAATGTGTCATAACTGTCCGAGATTATAATGTTTTTCTCCTCAACCGAATCGGATTTAATACAGTTTATGATGTTGAACTCAGCATCGTAATACACCAATGCAAACTGAGCGAATACTGCTTTTGAATCATCGCAGCCAGAATGCCACGTCACAACTACGCCTGGAGATGCAGGAATATAATCGCTTCTTATTCCATACGTTGTAGGATTGATAAGACCTCGTCCTGAGGGATGATAATAATCGTAGATTTCTCCGCTAACGTAGTTTTTTGTCTGACCATTTAGCGTTTTGGAGATTCCCGACACCTTTGAATCAACGTTAGCAATGGAATTAACAATATTCCTCTTCCTGTAAAGTGTCGTTACAGCAGTGCCATTGAAGATAAAATATTTGCATCCTTCAGGAATGACAACTTCATACAACTCGTTAGCATTCATAGGAACAACAGATGTGCCATCCAACAGATACACGTCTGCTCCAGAATTATATATTGTTCTAGTCGCTAATGCGTATCTACAAACGGTAGATGCAGATTGAATACCAATAATCTCACCAGCAGAAACGGGGAATATGCTATGAGAATATGTATTGTTCCCACCATACTTGCCTGTAGGCATTAGCGCGTAATTCCGACTCGCATATACAATAGGTTCGGACATTTTTTGCCCTAAATCTGATATTCTTGTGTTGAGTTCTTTGGTGGTTTCAGACAAAGATAATACTTTATAGCATCTTGTTGCGCTGCCCGTGCCAAGATTAAAGAGTAGATGGGTGCATCCCGAAGGTATTGTGACAGTATAGTATTTGCCGATTTCGGGCATCTCCACCACCGAAGTACCAATCACAAGGGGTATGTTACCACCCGAACTTGAGGCATCGGATGTGGCAAAGGCATAACGGGAATAACTAACATCACTTACAAGCATAAACACATCACCCGCCGTCACGGGTATTGCAGCGTGCTTATATGTAGCACCAGTACCAAATTTGCCATCAACAAGGACAGAGCCATCGAGTGATGCAAAGCCCGTCACTTCCTTTCCTAATTTCTGGACTAGATCATCTATGCGTCTTAAAGCCTCAGAATAATCTGCAAAGTTATAAGCAGCGCCGCCAAATGCCTGGGCAGGAGAACCCGTCCCAGCATACTGATAAACGACCAACGAACTCAAGGACGACCCGACCAGATAAAAGTAGGGGCCGCTATAACCCTTGGCCGCATAATCAGACACGACATCAGCTGATGTCGCAACGATGCCACCATATTGAGCCTTTTTAAGGCTCTGTGCCTCGTCAAGACCATTGACAATATCCAACAAAAGGCCACCTATACGATCGGCCGTATTTTTCTTAGACTTTGTCTCAATCCTTATGATCCGTGCCCTCTGAATAAGATCTGCGATATTTGCCATAATACTTATTTGTGTTTATACCCATCAGAGCCCACGGCCCTGCGGACGTTAGTTTTCTCTATCTGTCGGCAAGCGTTCGTGACCATCATCACGAACTCGTCGCCGTAGTTTTTGCTCAGGAACTCCTTCATCGCCATGACCGAGGCGTAGTAGGAAGCCGAGAACCAGGGCTTCGGCTTGCGCACCACCTCACGTACCAGCTGGCCACGCTTCTCACCGCTGAAGGTATTTTCGGTGTATCGCTCACCACCGAACTCACGGCCGACGCCGATATCGACATAGATGCCGTAGAGGAGGAACTCGTGGACGAGGCGCAGCACGTCGAAGTTGTTGTCTGCCGTCAGCTCGACCTCTGACACCGAATTGAAGAGGTTGTAGGTGTCGATGGCATGCACCTTGGCAATGCGGTCGTGCCAAATATCGACCATGGTCTTGGCCCAGCCCTCGACCCACTTGCGCTTGGCATCGGCATCAACGGCGGGACCGCGGCCGTCTATTGATCTTACGTCGTCCATTGCTCCGGATCATATCTGAGGTCGACAGGGATGTCGAACTCGAGTTGAAAGAATGTGGCGACGAAACCGTCGAGCGTGAAGGTCGGCGTGTCGCGCTCCTGGATAGACTGCTGGAAGATGTAGGAGGTGGCCGCCTCCAGCTCGTACTGCTCGGTTATGAGGCGCGAATAGAACTGGTCGCGGACATTGCGGCAGATGTCGAGCTTTGCCTTCTTGTCGGCCTCGCTCTTGATGTTGGCACGAAGCATGATGAACACCGTATAGACCTTGTGCCGGAAATAGCCGCCGCTACGGCCCTCTCGCATCTGGCCGTCGGATGTCTCGCAGAATGCGATGTGGGCGACAGACTTGGTGCGTGCCTCGGCCAGGGCGAAAGCTGCAGCGATGGAAGGCACAGGCACGAAGTCGAAGCCGTGCTGCTGTGCCAGTTTGTTCTGTGCTGTCAGCGTGCGAAAGTATTGAGTCGCATCCCACTCGGAAATGATCTGCATTGTTATATGTTGTTTTTAGCGGAATCAGCTTTTCTTTTCTGAGCCTCCTGGGCGAGGAAGTCCAACTCTGTCAGGGCATCCCACACGTCGGCCGACATGATGCCCGCCATCTTGGTGATATCGCCCCCCGTCAATGCGCGGATCTGCAACGAAATTGCCGATTCTATAACTTCGGCATCGTCATCATCTACGTCATCAGACACGCGACGGAAGAAATTAGACCAATGTTCGCCGCAGAACACCTTCCAGCCGGTCAACCAGTAGATGACATTGAGCTTCTCGGCTTCGGTCAACTTCGTCGGAGTCTTCGGTCGACGTGTGAGCCAGGATCTGCCACGATAGAGTACCTTGGCGATATCGAGCAGAAGGCCCTCATCCTTGGTCTGCAGGAACGCATACCAGAAACCTTCGATCATCAGATACCGTTCGAAAGTGACACCGTGCATGAAAGGATCCGCAGCCCTGCAGCCCGATAACATATCAAGACGGGCAGGTTCTGACGGCTCGTTGATGAACGCCAGCATCGAGGCGAACTCACGGACAGCTTCGTGAGAAAGGAGGGCGTGGCGCTTGCGCCAACCGTCTCTGAAGGAGCAGAGCACGCCGTCGGTCTGGTCTCTCTCGACCTTCAGACCCGAGAAGCGGAAGAAGCAATAGGTCAGCAGCTGCATGTCGGGGATGCCTGCCACCTTGCACTCCAGGACATAGCGCAGCTGTGCCTGGCTGAGATCTCTGAGCGACGTAGGCTGCACGATGTCGAGACGGTTGTCAGCCTTAGAGTAGTGCGAAGAGGGGGTCTTGAGCCTTGTTTTCATAGATAGGTGCATGACGTCCGGCATATATGGATGAAGCGTGATACTCGGCGAAGTCATCGGGGTTGTCCTCCATGACCTCGTAGATGGTACGGAAATAGCGGAGGGCAAGCGCTTTTGGAGCGCCCGGAGGAAGATTCACCAGCGCCGCCACCACATTGCGCAGCTGTGTTATCACGTCCAGCTGTGCCGATGTGAGATCAGATTGGCGCATCTTAGCGAAAAGCGCGTCCAGCTGCTGGCGAGAGATGTGTCTGGCGACAACCATTTCAGCCTCGCTGATCCGAGGACGGAATCGCCAAATATTCATTGACTCATCGTTGATGTCGACGAATTTCTTCAGATCTTCATCGGTCCAGAACAGTGAAGACGTAGCAGAGACGAACTCGTGCGAAGCGATGGCAAGGGGTTGCGTGAAGGCATTGCCCAGCAGCTGCAGGAGCAGCTTGTCACGCCAATGCAATGCCAGGCCGAGGCACGAGCGTCGAAGGTTCTCGACACGCTCACGCGATGCTGGGGCTATCTGTGAGCTGCTCACCACGCCGAAGCCGGATGACGTGAGGACGAGGTCAATCTGAGGTATGGCCAAGACCATAGCCTGGTTGATGATGTAGCATTGCGCGCTGCTTGCTATCATCTCAATCGTAGCAGGCCGACGGAAGTCGGTGGAGGGAGACAACGGGGACACGTCATGCTCACCGTCGAGACCCGCAGGGCTGAAGGCCTCATGAAGGGCCTGGTAGAGTTCTTCGCCCAGGAGACTGGTACGAAGCATCATGTCAGCCGTCTCCATGAAGGGCTTCACACGGTCGAACAGTCCGCTCTCGGGGTCGATGGCCGACGGGATGATGGACTCGAACAGGGGCTTTGTGATTTCCAGCAGCATCTTATTCTTCTGTGTTAGGGTCAGATGTCATTGCAGCCTTGGCTGCATCGGTATTCTTGTCGAGGGTGGTAAGCATGATCAGAGGGACTTCTATATCCACCTGGTCATACCACCCGTTGAAGAGCAGTATCACGTAGTACGGCATCAGCATGATGTCGTGGTACGAGATCTCGAGAGCCTGCTTCATGGTGAAGAGCTCACGCTTGTCACTGCCCGAGTTATTGTTGGCCGACTTGCCGGGGATAGCTCCCACGAGGTTGGGATGGATGTTGTCAGCATAGCACAGCATGTTGGCGGCCTCCTGGATATCCTCGGCCCAGTCGCCGCCCTCGGTCTTGGCGTCAATCTTGTTGATCTTGACCATGGGCTGCTCCTTGCCCGTTGACAAATCGGTGTAGAATGTGGATATCCACGTCTTGCCGGCATTCTCGGCACCGAGCAGGAACTTCTTGATATCCTCGATGGTATTCGCGATCATGGCCTTGACCTGCTCCGGCTTGTTAAGGCCGAGCTGCTCGGCACGGCTACGCCAATAGTCCTTGTGGATCTCGACGTGATAGCGGATGCTGGCCGTGTTGCGGATCTTGGAGAGCAGGCCCACTTCGATGAGCCGTTTGATGCGATACCAGTGGCCACGAAGAGCAGCGAGGTAGTATGGGCGAGAATAGTAGCGAGAGCCTGGTATCGGATAAGAGGTCATGATGGCAAACTTGTGCTCATTGACCTTTTCGGGATCTGCTGTCTCTCCGGTGTAATCATCGGGCATCCGGCCCATGCGGCGGGCGAGGTCTCCCCATGGATCGTCGATGTCGAGCAATGGGATGACCTCGAACTCCTTATCGACATTCTCGCCCGAAGTGTTGACACGCACTGTCGACTCTTCGCGCCAGTCGCCATAGAAGACGTGCTGGATCTTGCCGTTCTTGTCGGCAGGCTCCAGACGGCAGTTCTCGACATCCTTGTGAATGACACGGACGATACGGCTGTTGTCTTTCGAAAGGATGATGACGCAGATGTTCCAGAAGAAGTACTTCATGTCGGTGCACTGCTCGAGGAACAGCTTCGACTTGTTGTTGCGAAGCCAGAACATCTTCAGAGCCTGGTCCTTGCTGACCTCTTTCGTCTCACGATCCTTGAACTGGATGCCGCAGCCATAACACGTCATGATGTTCATGTGCTTGTTGGCACTCAGCACCTCGTCATGCTCGATGGTCCGGATGATGCGGTAGGGTTCCTGATTGTCGAGGCCCCACATGACATACTTGTAGTCGGTGCCAGGCACCTCACCGATATTCATGTAGGCATCGTCATCGAAGATGGCAGACGAAGACTCGCCAGGCGACTGCGTCGTTACCGCCATCACCTGACCATCTGCGACCTCATAGACCTCGTTGACATTGAAGTCCGACTCTGGGATCTGAGTTATGCTTCCTTTAAATTTTGGCATATATAGATATTAAATATAAACAGGCACGTCATCGAGACTGACAAGCGCCACCATACGGACACTGACCACCTCGTAGGATGGCAAGAGCTTGAACCTGTACAGGTCACCCCTCTTGTGGTTGCCGATCACGACGGCAGCCGGATACGCCTGGACTCGGGTATTCTCGCACTTGCCCTTTCTGCGAGGCAGCACATAGACCTCAAGCGAGTGAGGCTTGCGGTCCTGAGGCTTCACCTCAAGCAACTCCTTGTCGAGCATATTCCGGACTGTGGAAACATGGAACCCTGCCATCAGTTGAATGTTTTATCGAAAGTGTCATCAAAAACATTATTGACAATACGGCCGGACGTTTCATCCCACCTTCTATTACGAAAGGCGTAGCTGAACGAGAACTCTGCGCTGGCAGCCTTGCCAGGCTCAGAAGTCGGGACGAATGTGAGATCGCCGGAATAATTGACAAGAGTCTTGTCATCGGCAGCATCACCGTACCAGACGGATTCAGATGAGAGCATCTCAGTGAGGCTGACAATCTCATCGCGCGTCAGCGTAGCCGTAGTCAACCGATATGGAATTTGCAGATCAGGAGACAGCGTCCGTCTCAGACCTTTCAGGAATACAGACGTATAATCGACCTGGCGCGGAGATGCCAAGGTCCCGACGAGGCTCAAGTCCTCCTCTACGCCGAAGGCATTGAGATAGACGAAGCGGGAAACCTGCGAGTCATCGACCGTAGGATCCAGCAGGAACTTCATGGACCTGTTCTCGACAAAGATGAAATAGCCCAGCAACCTGCCTTCGACACCGGACTCATAATCGATGACCGATGGAGAGAAATCGTAGCAAGTGATATTGCCACGGGTGTATAGAGAGCGATCCACGGAGAACTGCCCGGACACGGTGCTGTGCGTGCCATCGGCCAGAAGATACAAAGCCTGGTATGAGAGATGCACATTCTCTGTCGAATAAACGGCAAGTCTCTCCATGCTGTCCATGGTTGTCCTCTTGACCAGGGTTGTCGTCAGGAAATGGACCTCGAGCCAATCTTCGACGGATCCGTACAAATTCTCGATAAATACCAGGCAATAGAAGACGTTGAAATAATAGACATCGAGGCCGACAGTAATCTCGATCTCTGTCAGCCCTGCAGAAAGATGAGGGCGAAGCAGGCTAAGCATATCGCGCAACCAGCAGAACCCGTCGGACTCGCAGTAGATTGTCTCGTTGAAGCACTGCACTTCACCGGCAACGACAACGACATCCATCGACTCGGCCTCGCCAAGTTGGATGTCCGGGATGTTAGCAAGAAAAACAGTTGTGCCGCTGATGTCCGAGATCGTTGTCATACGTCTTAAATTTGATGCAAAGATAACACATTATATATATAGCATAAAGGACACGAAACAAAGAGGCTGTCGGACAGCCGTCCAAGAGCGCGAAGCGCGAAAAAAAATTTTGAAGCCATCGGCAGGACGGCTCCAAAATTCTCCATTTAGATGTCGGCATTGTCTTTCATCGAGTAATAACGATGATGCCCGTCTTCGGCATAATCAGCCAAGATGATGTGGTCCAGCAATCGGACGCCGAAGATGCTGCAGGCGTTCTGCACCGAACACGTCAGCTGTCGGTCTGCCCTGCTCGGGCGTGCGCCGCTTTGTGGATGATTGTGGGCCAGCGCGATGTTCGATGCGCCCGAAAGAATCACTGCGGCCATTATCTTCTTGATGTCTGCAGAGCAGCTGTCGGTGCTTCCCTCTCCCACTTTCACGGCTCCCAAAACCTTGCCGTTCTTGCTCATCAGGATAACGAAAAGATATTCGCAGTAGTCAATCATGCAGCCCTGCTCGAAGTAGGCAGCCTCGGCCACACGGGCGAGGGTGTCGCTATCAGCGCCCACGGGGCGGTTGGCGGCGGTGTTACGGGTTACATACTGGAGGCTGACGTTGCCGACTAAAAAATTAGTCATTTCTTTCAATTCTTTTTTCATAATCTAAAATATTAAAGGTTGATGGTTTGAGCGAGGAAAAGGCCTGCGACCACTGATGCGCCGAACATTTCGAGGCCACGGGAGAAACGGGCAAAACTACCTCCACGGGTGATGACGTCATCAAACACGATGCAGCGGCGACCCTCGAGGGCTTGGCGGTCGAAGTAGACGACGTGGGTGTCTTCGACGCGCTTTGCCGTTCTGCTTTCGTGGATGGCCATCCTCTGACCACTGACGCGGACGGCTCCGAATCCGTTGATGCAGCCGCTTATCACGCTGACCTCTTCACAGAATGCCTGGTATCGGTTGATGGTCTTCTCTGCGCTGCTTGCAGGGATGCAGACGAAAGTGAGGTTGCGGCAATCTGCACCGAACGTCCTGCGGAGGTACGATGCAACGAGTCTTGCAACGATGCTGCTGCGGCGGCCTGCTTTGAAGTCCCAAACAAGATTTCTCACTGCCCACTGATTTTTGTCTGCCTCGTAACGGGAGGGGAGGTACTAATAGAATGCCTTGGTTTCCATATTGTCTTTTTTTTATTTCACCCAGGAAGGAGGAGTGAAGCCTTTTTTGAAATCCGTCCTCGGCTTCCTGTGTGACGTTTTTTTTATTTCGCCCTATTGGAGTATGTTTTGCCTTTTTACATAGCCAAGACAAGGGGAGCATAAGGGCTGCAAAGCAAGGTTTCGGCATAAAATACTACCTTCTGCGTGGAGATTTTCTGATGAACTTTCGCATGACCTTGCGACCAGTACTGCACCCCGTACCTTCGCGACGTAAAAAGCAGACACACCCAACAGGGCAAGACATGGACAGGAACACAGGGCAAGAGCCGAGGACAGAAGGCCCGTCGCCCCTGCGACGTAAGACAAATCAGGGGCTTCCGACTTATCCATCCACCCGGATGGTTGAATCGGAAGCCCCTCTACCTCTTTGATGCGATTTCCCGCGGCACCTGCCAAACATGGCTAAATGGGGGCATTTCTTCTCGAAGAAACGTCCCATTTATAGCGAAATGCCCCTCGGATAGGCGAAAAACCAATACTTTGCTTTTCGTTTTTCCGAGGGGCATTTCGCTAAATGTTTGGTAGGCAGGGAAATCGCACCCATCAAGCCGCACCGAAGTGCGGAAAAGAGCGAAGCCATCCCCCACCGCACTGCCGAAAAATTCGTAATTACCGCCCGAATCCCCCGCGCTATATGTAAAAGGGGCGTTCGGTAACACGCCCCACACGCGAAAAACCGCGCGACTGTGCCACGATGTAATGTAATCACATTGTGACAAGGTCGCGCGGTATGAAGCCGGGGCGTGAAATGTACTATCCGATGCTGTCGACCATGCCTATAGCGGCGGTGAGGTCTGACTGCGGGAAGCGCTCACAGCCGATGCAGACCTGGTCGAAGGCATCGCTACCATCTGTACGATGCTCGATGGGATTCTCTTCGGAGAGGAAGTCATCTTTCTCTCCGCGCTTATCCTTCTTGCCGTTATAGACGCCAGTCTGCTCGATGCAGATGATGAGATCCTCATTGTTCTGCTCGTTGATCATCGGGACGAGGCGCTGGCGTCCGGCAAACATCTCGTTGATGAGGAACTGCTTCTCAGAGTGCTTCATCGGGTTGCCGATGAAGACCTTGATGACGAACCAGCCGTTATCCTGGAAACGACGCTCGATGGCGGTGATGAAGTCTTCGCTATTGACGGCATAGTTGCCAGCCAAGGCCGTGGTGTCGTAATAGACGATGACCGTCTTGTTGCGATGAGCCTGGTAATAATCGCAGAAGTCATCGACAAGTTCGGGCAGCTTGCGCTCGAAGGTAACATAGAACGACTTCAAGATCTTCAGTTCACGCACCTTGGGCTGAGCGGCCACGAGCCAGTTGATGTTGGCATTATAGTCCCATCCGGTACAGATGGGCGCATCGAGGTCGAGGTCAGCATCGGCCAGGCACTTGAGCGATGCAATCTTCTTGAAGTCGTAATCAGCGCCATCGAGGACGTCGAACCTGGTACTGTTGTACTTGTGCGCCTCGCGCATGGCATTGTAGAAGTTCGATGTCTGGATGCCGGGACGCTTGCAGAGGACAGATGTCTGGAAGGTCAGAGGCGGGAGGTCGCGCTTCATGCGCCGGATGAACGACTCGCCAAGGATCTGCAGGTTCTCGATGCTGGAGTACTCCTTGTAATAGTACGCCACGGCGCGGTACTTCTCGAGATAGATATTGATGTTCCGAAGGTACTTGCGCAGGTAATCGGGGAAGGGAGCTCCAGAGGCGCGGCACGTCTTGACGCGCTCCATGATGCGCCACCTCTCGACCAGAAGTCCCTCGATGATGGCGATAAGATCAGGCTGCATCTTCTCTCGGTTCTTCAGGAACCAGGATCCCTTGGTAGAAGTGGGCATATCAGATGTGATCAGCACCGAGTGATGACGGCTGCACCTGCCGAACAGCTGCGTATTGCCACGGTTGGCGGGCTCCGTCTCGTTGTGATATTGGGCATAATCGACGAACTTGGCCTCGTCGACAGACACCCAGTCGAGCGAGAACGAGTTGGATGTGCCTGCACGGTCCTGGCTGATGATGAAGGCCACGGAGCCGTTGTAGAACGATATCACATTCTCGTAGTTGCCGATGTAGGAGCGCGGCTGCACGAAGCCCAGGCGTTTCGGAGGTCGATGGCCTACGACGAAATGCACGTCACGGCGATATCCCCATCGCTCCCACATCTCGAACACCGGCGGCAGCGTGTTTGTCAGCGCCCTCTTGCAGTTGGCAGCAACGATACCGCCGAAGGATCCTGGCATCAGCTGCATGTTCTGGAGGATGAACGCCGCCTGCAGGGTAGCCTTGCCAAAGCCACGCCCAGCCACGATGGTCGAGTCGTGGCATCCGAGCACTATCGATCGCAGCTGGGCGTGGTTGAAGTATTGTCTGGAATCAAAGAGGTTTTCCATTGGTCTCGTCTTTTTGCCCGAAGATCTCGTCCTCGTTGAACTCTGCAGGGTTGACTTCGACGGCCTCGACATCCTCGGTCCAGTACTTGTCACGCAGCTTGCGCATCTTCTCCTGGATATTGGGGATAGGCTTGAGGCCGAGGACCGTCGGGTCTGTGGTCATGATGAACGGCTGCACCTTGATTCGGTTCCAGTCGTTCTCGACCACGTCCTCCTGATCAAGCTGGAAGGCCTTGATGTAGTTGGCCTGCAGCTTGGCCATGGCATTGACATCACATTTGCCCTTGGCCATCTTATAAGAGTCCTGGAACATCTCATAGAAGCGCCAGCGATGGAAGTCACGTGAATGGGTATTGATCTTGCCGAGCAGTTGGGTGACAACGCGCATGTCATCGTAGGCAGCCGACTTCTTGATGTCATGGCCACGCATCAGCCACTGCACGATCTCGTTCTCGGGCTTCGACGGGAAGTCCAGCCAATAGGAATACACCTCGCGCACACGGATGACCTTCTCGACCATGACAGCCGGAAGGTCTGCCTCCAGTTCCTCGCGGGAATCGAAGAGCCGAGTGGAACAGATGGTGAGGGCATCGAGGTTGCCGCTCTTGGACGGTATGAGATCAGACGCTTTCATGGCTACTCCTCGGATGTCATCAGCGTCTGGAACTGGTGGAGGTTATCGACGGCAGCTGCAGAACCGGCAGTTGCCAGTTCGCGCTCCTTCTTGTGCATGAGCAAGGTCGTCGCGGCCTTGGCACGATAGTAGCGGAACGACACCTCGGTGTGCTTATTGCGGATATCGGCAAGCAGGATATCGGGGTCCACGCAGAGGAGTACCGCGATATCGGTCGGGCGCATAAGGTCAGCTGCATATTCACCGACGAGGTCAAGCTGCTGTGGCGTGTATTCGCCCAAGCCGAGGTCGAATTTCATATCAGAAGGCACCGGCAGTATATTGATCTGCGTCGCCTGTTGGGTGTTTGAGTCTGGATTTGCCATAAATTGAGATGATTTGAAGATGGAAGCAGCGCGGCATCTGATGATGTCGCGGACAGCAGTCTCGAGAAATGCGTAGGCAGAGGCATCGGTAGTGATGATGCCGCACTCGAAACGATTGCCACGTGTCTGGTTCTGGGAGGTAACGACACTCACGGCGTAGCGGTCGTTACGAAGCAGTACGACCTTGGCATGTATCTCGGCCAGATATGCCTCGTCGAAGACAGAGGCCATGAACCCGTTGACGCGTACGGTCTTGGCAGCGGCCTTGAAGTCGGCCACCTCGATGGCACTCGTAATAAGGCCCTCTTTCTTCAACCGATAAATGGCACGGCAGAACTCCTCACTGACCGAGAAGGTCGTGTTGATGAGTTCTGCCGGGCCTATCTGGTGAAGGATACTGTCAATGACGTGATATATCTGAATGTTTTGGCTGAGATACGGCTGCACCGGGAAAAGGAGCAGCGGTTTCAGGCCAACATCAATCATACCGTGATGCCAAGGGCCTTGAGACGGGCGGCCGTCTCTTCTTTCACATTGCCACCGAGCTCAACGAGGCGAGCGTAACGAGCCTGCATGGCTTCTTTCTTGGTTGCGAACTCGACCTGCTTGGTCTCATCCTTGCCAAGCTCCTCCAGAGTAGCCAGATTACGGCTGATGTATGTCCGGGCAGATCCCATTTCCTTGGCTGCATCTGCAGCGCTGCTCTCTGCAGTGTCTGCTGGTGCATCACCCGACTCTGATGCTGCGGTACCGGCTTCGGGTGTGGCGGGCTTGTCCTTGACGGGCGGGATGGGTACCGCTGCATCATAGTCGGCCCAGTTCTTGAGGCGCTGTTCATCGAGGGAAAGCAGCTGCTTGAGCAGTTCGTACAGGTCGCACGGCATGGCACCCTGCTGGCGCTTGATGTCGAGCTCCGTCCGGAGGCTGCGCATCTTGTTCATGATGGCCAGGTTCTCCCGGTACTGCAGACGAGCCTTCTCGGGCAGTTGGTCATGATCGGCACGCTTGCCCTTGTGGCCGACGACGTCACCAGCTTCGTTGACGACGGCCACCTTATCGACAGCCTTGGCAGCATCGACAGCCACCGGCTCCATGCGGGCAACCTC
>CACXTQ010000009.1:0-64866 GCA_902770595.1 uncultured Bacteroidales bacterium
TGCGCCGCTCGCCACCCGAGGTGCTGCCGCTCGACTTGCATGTGTTAGGCCTGTCGCTAGCGTTCATCCTGAGCCAGGATCAAACTCTTCGTTGTACTTGTTTATCGTTTGAATTGACTAGGTTGTTTGCTTGCAGGTTACTGACTTATCAGTAACGCTTTGTCAAGATTTCACTCTTTCAAAGATCGTAGTGATCACAAAATATTGCGATACTTAATGGGCGTAAAAAAGGGATCGACGAATCGAACCCAATTTACCTGGTGGGCGCTGAGGGATTCGAACCCCCGACCCTCTGCTTGTAAGGCAGACGCTCTGAACCAGCTGAGCTAAGCGCCCTTGAAAATGGCGATTGCGATGATGGTCTTCAACCAAAGTCGCTAAGCGCCCGTAATATTATATAGTAATTGTAGTCCATAGCAGAGTCGAACTGCTCTTTAGAGAATGAAAATCTCTCGTCCTAACCGATAGACGAATGGACCAATAGACCGAAGTCGCAGAAAAGTGGTACCACCAGGAATCGAACCGGGGACACAAGGATTTTCAGTCCTTTGCTCTACCAACTGAGCTATGGCACCAAGGTTGTACGGAGGATGAGACTCGAACTCACACAGCCTAACGGCCACTACCCCCTCAAAGTAGCGTGTCTACCAATTTCACCACCTCCGCAGCATACTACTTGACGTCCTCATTAAGAGTGTAAGAAGTTGAGCGAAAAACGGGACTCGAACCCGCGACCCCGACCTTGGCAAGGTCGTGCTCTACCAACTGAGCTATTTTCGCATTACGGTATGGATATTTGGTGCGGTGCGTACGGGACTCGAACCCGTGACCTCCGCCGTGACAGGGCGATATTCTAACCAACTGAACTAACGCACCAAATAAATATTGATCCGTGAGGATCCTGACGCGACAGCGCCATAAGCACGGGTGGTAAGGTTCGAACTCACGACACCTGGTTTTGGAGACCAGTGCTCTACCGACTGAGCTACACCCGTAAGTGTCGGAGTGAAATTCCGATCGATGCTTATTTATTTGTAAAAAATTCAACTATATCCATACTTTAGTGACCTCGCAGGGGCTCGAACCCTGGACCCACTGATTAAGAGTCAGTTGCTCTACCAACTGAGCTACGAAGTCAATATGTAGTCACTATATATATCATCAAGTATCTGTGCAATATTTCAAAGATCGTGGCGCTGGTAGCGCTTGAGCGAAAAACGGGACTCGAACCCGCGACCCCGACCTTGGCAAGGTCGTGCTCTACCAACTGAGCTATTTTCGCGTATTGGCTTTGTGGCTGTGGGCGCAGATGGATTCGAACCACCGAAGTCGTAGACAGCAGATTTACAGTCTGCCCCATTTGGCCACTCTGGAATACGCCCTTTAGCGCTTCAAGATGGGCTTGAACCAACGACCCCCTGATTAACAGTCAGGTGCTCTAACCAACTGAGCTATTGAAGCAGTTGCGTAGCGAATAAGAGTGTTCTAAATTCGTTTAGCGGGTGCAAAGATAGCGGCTTTTCCGCAACGAACCAAATTATTTAGTCATTTTCGGTCAAAAAAACTTTTGAAAGGCTTCAAAATGCCCATTTTTGCTATCCGTGTCTTTCATTGAATCGCTTCTGAAGCCGAAAAAAGAGTGCTCAACAATAGCTGAGCACTCATACTAGTTAAGGAATAAGCCATTCGATGTCTTCGGGTATCAGATCCTATCGTTATATAAACAGCGTCGTAGATAATGGGAACAGACTTACGTCTTTTCCGCCGCAAATATAGCTACTATTTTTGGAACTACCAAAAATAATAGCTAAAATTATATTATTTCGTCCACATTATAACCGGAAAAGAAGATTATTCCTCTTCAGCCGGTTTCTCTGGCTCGGAAAAGTCATCGTTGCCAGTCTCGATAAGGATATTGAACCACTGGATGAATTTGCGAATATCGCCTGCATGAACTCGATCGGCATCGTATTCTGGCATCACCTCAGCAAACCATGCGCGCTGCTTGTCGGCAGGATCCTTGGGGGATACTGGAGCAATCTTGCCACCTGTCAACTCCTTTGCCTTGCCAAAAACCGTGTTCAAAGGCACCTCGCCATCGACAGTGTACATCGCAATGTCGGCCAAGGAGAGGACCTTGTCGCGCTGCAATGCCGGACAACGATGTCCATCAATCAAAGATTCACAAATAAGCATATTCTTTCCGCGGCTTACCAAGCGGAAAAGTCCGGACTTGCCGGAAATAGACAAAATTTTGTCGATCATATTATTTATTATTTAAAATGTATATATTACTTCAAAGCGATAAGACGGATAATCTTTTCGGCAGCCCGAACAGGAGCGCCAGGTTCACCCAGGATTTCGATCATCTTGTCATATTGCGCCAACATTTGCCTACGTTCGGCACTGTCGCCCAACAGGCGGATGAGTTCATGATGGATAGCCTCAACCGTCATCTTATAGCCCAGCAACTCTTTAACAACTGGTTCTCGCAGTGGCTTGTCCTTCGAGAAACCGTCCAGTACCAGATTGACCAAAGACACATACTTGATATTACGCAACACATATTGCATTATACGATACACGATCTTTCCGCCACCAAAATTATAACATACAACCTCCGGGCAACGCAGATATGCCGTCTCGAGCGTGGCCGTTCCACTGGTCACAGCAGCCACTTCGGCGGCACGAACGATGTCATAGGTTTCGTCGAAGACAAGTTTAACAGGAGGCACCATATTATGACGACGAATGATCTCCTCGTAAAACTCCGGTCCTAAACTGGGAGCACCCGCTATGACAACCTGATGGCAGGAAATAGTCGTTGCGGCTTGCAGCATTTTTGGCAGATTGTCGTGAATCTCAGCCATACGGCTGCCGGGCAATAAAGCGATGATACTCTGATTACGATTGATGTGATGCTTCTCGCAAAAAGCATCACGATCGAACGGTTGTGCTGCAATGGGAGCAAGTTCATCGACCGTCGGATTACCCACATAATCAACCTCGAAACCTCGCTGACGATACCATTCGGGTTCGAAAGGCAGGATTGAAAGCATACAATCGACATACTTGCGAATCGCTTTGATACGATACTCCTTCCATGCCCAAATCTTCGGCGAGATATAGTAGCACACCTTCACCTCGGGCAACTTCTTCTTGACCCACTTGGCGATGTTGAGATTGAAACCCGGATAGTCAACGAGGATAAGCACGTCAGGCGAAAACTTACGAATATCCTGCTTGCACTCATTTCTCCCACGAAGAATCTCGGGCAAATGCTTTATCACCTGGACAAAGCCCATATATGCAAGGTCCTTGTAATGGTGAACCAGCGTTCCTCCAACCGCCTGCATAGCATTACCTCCGAAGTAGCGAAACTTCGCCTTCGAATCACGCGCCTTCAGTTGAGTCATCAAGCGTGAGGCATGGAGGTCGCCACTGGCCTCACCAGCTATCAGATAGTACTTCACAGAGGTAACAGGTTGAAATGGATTGATATGAATGTTTTATTTCACAAGATAATCGAAAATATCAAAGTGCCGATAGGCAGTCTGATCGATTGTAGTAGGCACGACTGAAACGTAGTAATGTTCCAGCCAATAGCGATCGGTATCGGTGGCTTCGGGTTCATTGTTGATGTAAGTACCCGTCACCTGGAACCACGACATACCGGTCTGTTCGTCGCCCTCGATATAATGGTACTCGTTCTCCCAATAGCCATCGGCCTGCCTACAGATACGAATCCCCTTTGGCTCAGCCACATCAGGGATGTTGACATTGAGACAAACTCCACGAGGCATGGGATTGGCCAATACCTGCTCAATAATACTGCGAGCGATGGGCATCACGTGCGTGAAATCGGCCATCGGACTAAGATTCAAAAGCGAAAAACCAATTGACGGGATACCCACAGCACATCCTTCGAGCACAGCGCCCATCGTGCCACTATACATCACACAGACCGAATCGTTGCCGCCATGATTGATGCCGGAAAGGACCAGATCTGGTTTACGCTCGTGGAAGAAACGATGAAGGGCAATCTTAACACAATCGACAGGCGTCCCATTGCAGAAATAGACGGCAACCTCGCCATCATCGCTCACCAACGACAGGTTGATGGGGCGACTTGAAGTATAACTGGCAGAATAACCGGAACGCGGCGAATCAGGAGCACACACAATAACACGTCCTAAACCTCGCAATGCCTTTACCAAGGCAACGAGACCACCCGCCTCATAACCATCATCGTTGGTCACCAGGATGGCCGGACGATTAGCATCCAACGGAAGTTGTCCGAAGCCGGATGCCACTGGACGAGGAGGTAACTGGGAGGTTTTATTCATGCTCAATATGCCGTTATTTTATTCTATAGGTTGTCATACGACACCATACGCCAGAATTCGGGTGGCAAAGATACTGTTTTTTCATGATATGGCCAAAAAAAATGAGCGAATTTCATTATTTTGCCTCGAAAGTTATCAACAAATGGGGCAGTTATCAACAATTTTCTCAAAATTTATTAAAATAAATTGGCTATTGACAAAAAAAGGCTCATCTTTGCATCGTGAAACTATAATATTTTATATGGGATTAGTAATTGCAATAGCCAACCAAAAGGGCGGTGTAGGTAAAACTACCACCGCTATCAATCTGGCTGCCTCTCTAGCCACTCTCGATAAGAAAGTACTTCTCATCGATGCCGATCCACAGGCCAACGCCACCAGCGGTCTCGGCATTGATCATACCAAGGTCGATACGACCGTTTATGACTGCCTCATCGGCAGCGCCACGGCCACAGAAGCCATCATTCCAACCTGCGTCGACCGGTTGGATGTCATTTCAAGCCGAATAGATTTGGTAGGAGCCGAATTGGAGCTTCTCAATCTGGAGAACCGCGAGCAGATGCTTCGCAAACAACTGCGTTCCATCCGCAATCTGTACGACTACATTCTGATTGACTGCTCTCCTTCTCTTGGATTGATTACCGTTAACTGTCTCACTGCTGCCGACTCGGTCATTATCCCGGTACAGGCTGAGTATTTTGCCCTCGAAGGCATCTCGAAACTGCTCAACACCATCAAAATCATCAAGACGAAACTCAATCCGAAGTTGCAGATTGAAGGTTTCCTGCTCACGATGTACGATGCACGTCTGCGCCTGGCCAACCAGATCTACGAAGAAGTGAAACGTCACTTCCAGAACCTGGTGTTCGACACCGTCATCCAGCGTAACATCCGACTGAGTGAAGCTCCGAGTTTCGGACTGCCCGCTCTTTTATACTCTCCCGATTCAAAAGGCTCGCAAAATTACATGTCGCTGGCACGAGAATTGCTGGCTAAGCACCACGACACTATTAAAAATTAATAAATTACGCGGGTGATATTTGGATATCTCCGCGTTTTATCATATCTTTGCAACATGAAACCTATCAAGACAGGCCTGGGACGCGGCCTTGGCGCCCTCATTCCGATGGACGACACCAGCGGAGCAATGGCCCCTCAGGATGCCCCATCTTCGATCAACGAGATTGATCTCGAACTCATTCACGCAAATCCATCACAACCGCGTCGCGAGTTCGACGAACAGGCGCTCGAAGAACTGGCAAATTCCATCCGAAGCGTCGGCATCATTCAGCCCATCACCCTTCGACAGGAGGAAGATGGCACCTATATGATCATTGCCGGCGAACGCCGTTATCGCGCAGCTCAGCGCGCCGGACTTCTCAGCATCCCAGCCTATATTCGCAAGGTCAGTGACGATGCCGTGATGGAGATGACGCTCATCGAGAACATCCAACGCGAAGACCTCAACGCCATCGAAGTTGCCCTCGCCTATCAGCAGTTGCTCACACGCAACGGGCTGACGCAAGAAGAACTCTCGCAACATGTGGGCAAGAGCCGTGCCACGGTGGCCAATTTTATGCGTCTGCTACGTCTTCCCGCCGAGATTCAGCTGGCCCTCAAGGATCGTCGCATCTCGATGGGTCACGCTCGCGCCCTGCTCAGCCTTGAGGACGCCGAACAACAGGTTGCCCTCTATCATCAGATTGTGGCGCAGGATCTTTCGGTTCGTCGCGTGGAAAATCTGGCCCGTGAATTCGTAGAAGGCCGCATCCTCGATTTTCGCACTGAAGGTCAGGCCGGCAAGAAGTCCGTCGGTGGCAACTTAGTACCCGACGAACTCTTCAGCCAGATGACCCAGCACCTCTCTGAGATGTTCAGCACCAAGGTCAAGATGTCATGCAATGAGAAGGGACAAGGGAAGATTACCATCCCCTTCAGGAACGATGAAGAACTTCGTTACATCATCGCCCTGCTCGACAAACTTAATTAATGACAATTCTCGCAAAGAATCATATTCAACATATTCTGATGCTGCTCCTTGCCGGAGTCCTATCGGTTTGCAGTCTGTACGCTCAGATTGCAAATGATTCTGTGCGAACTGGCAAGGCCAACGGACTCGTGGATTCGTTCGAAGGAATGTCATTCGACGACGCATTGCCTCAATATGCCGAAGCCGACACCCTTCAACCTTTCAACGAAGACTCGATAGCCGCCATCCACGCGCGCAGGTTGCTCGACGAACAGGCAGAATACGAGTATGTCGATTCCTACTTCATGCGATTCAATCCAAGTCCACAGAAAGCAGTATGGATGGCCGTACTCTTCCCGGGTGGCGGTCAGATTTACAATCGCAAATACTGGAAACTACCTATTATCTATGGTGGATTCCTTGGCCTCGTCTATGGATATAACTGGAACCAACGCTATTACAAGACCTATCAGAACGCCTATCGCGACCTGATGAATGGAAGCGCCAATGCCAGTTATCTCCAGTTCCTACCGGGTAGGACTGAAGAACAGAAGAAGCAGTATGCTAAAAACCACTACTCGTATCTGCAAACCACCTTTCAGCGAAAAAGGAACACTTATCGCAACTGGCGTGACTACTGCGTGGTAGGCATGTTGGGCGTTTATCTGGTTTCGATTGTCGATGCCTACGTTGACGCCGCCCTTTATCACTTTGACGTTTCACCTGAACTCGATGCCATGAACAATCCCACCATGGTAGTGAGTTACAAAATAGATTTCTAATGATGACGATGAAGAAAAGACTACGGTTTCTGACTCTCGCCTTGCCCCTGTTGGCAGGCACTCCGCTTCTCGCGCAAGAACACGAAATGACCGCCGACGAGAAACTGGAGTCCGCTGCCTATCGTGCCATGGTTGAAGCACAAGATTCCTCACTATTTATACTCGAAAGCCTCGAAGACAACGACGAATCTGACTACGCCTGGACAGAACGTCAGTTCATACATATCGACCCCAACTGCGTCAGGATTCTTGAACCCGAACCCGTGCCCGACTCAGTTTATATCATGCGACTGCGTGCGCTGCCGACCATCATCGAAATGCCATTCAACCAACCCGTCAAGAAAGCACTCGACTTTTACCTTATGCGTCGTCGTGCGCTTGTCGAACGTATGGTAAGCGTTGGATTCAACTACTATTTCCCTATTTTTGAGAATGCACTCCAGAAATACGAACTGCCTTCCGAACTCAAATACTTGGCATGTATCGAGTCAGCATTGCGTCAGAACGCTTATAGTCCCGCCCGTGCCGCAGGTCTTTGGCAATTCATCCCCGCCACCGGCATTATGCAAGGGCTTGAAGTCAACAGTTACATCGACGAACGCTACGACCTATACAAATCAACCGACGCCGCCTGCAAATTCCTGAAAAAGCTCTACAACAAGTTCGATGACTGGCACCTTGCCATCGCCGCCTACAACTGTGGTCCCGGCAACATTGACAAGGCCATTGCACGCTCAGGCGGTCATCGCACTTTCTGGGAAATCTATAACTATCTACCCCAAGAGACGCGCGCCTACGTTCCATTCTTCATTGCAGCCACCTACGTGATGACCTATCATTGCGAACATGGCTTATGCGGTTCAGTGACAGATATCCCCGTCGAATGTGACACCGTTATGGTGAGCCGTATGGTTCACTTCGAACAGATTGCACATTGCCTCAACCTTCCAATGGAAGTGGTCGAGAGTCTCAATCCTCAGTATATCCGTGACATTGTCCCAGGTTCTCCCGAGAAGCCTCACAGCATCACATTGCCCGCCAACAAGGCCATAAGTTTCCTTGAGCGTCAGGACAGTATCTTTGCCTACAAGGCTGAGACGCTCCTGCCACGCAACGGCAGGATCACGGAAGTATCGACACGCGGCCGACACAACGAATACGTACGACAAGGCGGCAATCGCGGATCAAGTGGATCAACAGGGAGCAGTGGTCGCATCTACACCGTGCGCAAAGGCGAATCCTTGGGATCCATCGCCCGCAAACATCACACCACGTCTGCAAAAATCAAAAAACTCAACAAGTTGAGGTCCGATCGCATTCACCCTGGACAGAAGTTGCGCCTTCCCTAAGTTTGAATTAATCAGAATGTAACCATGAACATCATAAACACAAGAAAAAAGGCAGAAAAGGAAACCGAGCCGCAGGCGACTCCCAAACCTATCACTCCTGAAGAGGAGGTGATGATACAGAAGGAGTTTGAAGGTCTGCTTGAAGACTACAAGCATACGCGCAATGGTGACAAGTCGGAACTGCTCAAAAGGGCTTTCGACTTTGCGAAGAATGCGCACGGCAGCGACCGACGCCTTAATGGAGATCCCTACATATGCCATCCTTTGGCTGTGGCTCGTATCGTTGCCCGCGAAATCGGTTTGGGCAGCACCAGCATCTCTGCCGCTTTGCTTCACGATGTGGTCAATCTGCAACATAGCACCTTCGAAGACGTGGAGCGGGAATTCGGACCTTACATTGGTCGCCTCGTACGAGGTCTCACCCACATCTCGGGCAAGAATTTCCGTTTCCTGAACGAAGAGTCCGACGAAGACAACATGTCATTAATCGCCACTTCGGAAGAACAAGCTGAAAATTTCCGCAACCTTCTTCTCACCATTGCCGACGACGTTCGTGTCATTCTGGTCAAAGTAGCCGACCGACTGCATAATATGCGCACATTGGAAGCGCTTCCGACAGAAAAACAGAAACGCGTAGCCACCGAAACAATGTCGCTCTATGCACCCATCGCCGATCGCCTGGGGCTCTACAACATCAAGAAGGAACTTGAGGACCTCGGCCTGAAATACAACCACCCTGAAGAATACCAGCGACTCAAAAACCTGATGCACGAAGCCGAAGAGAACTACAAGTTGCTCTTCACCACCTTCGCAGCCCCTGTCAAATCGCTGCTCGACGACCTTGGCCTGAAATACACCTTCACCTACCGCATCAAGACGATATATTCCGTCTGGCGAAAGATGAAGAAAAAACACATCTCCTTCGATCAAATCTACGACCTGTATGCTGCCCGCATTGTCTTCACTCCCTCCAGTCCCGAGAACGAAAAGACCGATTGCTGGCGCATCTACAACGTCTTGACCAGCATCTACAAGATACACCCCGACCGCATTCGCGACTGGATTTCCCATCCCAAGGAATCGGGCTACCAGGCACTGCAGGTGACCATCATGGGCCCTGACAACAACTGGATCGAGGTACAGATTCGTTCGGAAAGAATGAACGAGAAGGCAGAAGAAGGTGATGCTGCCCACTGGAAGTACAAGTCAGGAAAGATTTCTGACAACGATCTTGGCAAGTGGATGAAGGACATCAAGGATATCCTCGACAATCCTGCGCCCAATGCCATGGACTTCCTTGCACAGATCAACCTCAACGTGCTTTCGAAGTCAATCTATGTCTTCACCACAAAGGGAGAACTCACCCAATTGCCCAAGGAAGCCACAGCCCTCGACTTTGCCTTCTCGATCCACACCGACATAGGCATCCATGCCGAAGCTGCTCGCATCGACCACGAGCTGAAACCGCTCAACACAACACTTGAAAATGGTCAGCAGGTCGAGATTATCACATCCGACAAGGAGATGGTAACCAAGGAATGGTTCAATTGGGTAACCACGACAAAGGCCCGTGCAAAGATTCGCGGTTGGTTGAGAACCAACATGAAGGTTGACCCGACATCCCTCGAAGAACCGAAGAAGAAAGGTATGTTCTCCAACCTTATCGGCATTGTCACCAAGAAAAAGAAGAAAAAGGTTCAGCCGCCCAAGGAGGAGTACGTTTCTCGTTCGACCACCATCGAACTTTCCGGTATCGACGCACAAGGTCTGCTCAACACCATCACCCACGTCATAGGTGAAATATGCTCTTGCAACATCGTCAATATCCATATCGAAAGCAAGGATGGTCTTTTCAAGGGCTACATCACTTTCAATACGGGCGACACCAAGGTAGTGAACAAGATTTGTGCCGAACTCAAGAAGGTGCATGGTATAGACAAGGCACACATCAAAAACAAATAACGCAGCCAATGATCATAGCACAACAAAAGAGAAAAGAAAACATCGCCGAGTATCTGCTATATATGTGGCAGGTCGAGGACTTGCTCCGTGCTTGCGACCTGGACGATAATCGCATCGACCAACTCCTCGTAAGCCGGTTCAAGAGCATAGTTCCCGACGAGCAACTTCCTGCCATCCGCCAGTGGTATCTCGAACTGCGCGACATGATGCTCAGCGAAGGCAAACGGCAAAGTGGGCACCTGCAGATCAACACGAACGTCCTTTCCGACATGACCGACTTGCACCTACGCCTGCTAAAGGATGGGCACGATGCCATCTACACCTCTTGCTTCTACTCGACCCTCCCCTACATCGTGGAGCTCCGTGGACGAGAAGGAGAAAACAAACTTGGTGAGCTCGAGACCTGCTTCACTGCACTCTACGGGGTCATGATCCTCAATATGCAGAAGCGTGAAATCAGCGAGCAGACCAAGGTTGCCATGCAACAAATCAGCAAATTCATTGCCCTTCTGGCTGACAAGTACAATGCCTGGAAAAAAGGCGAACTGAAATTCGACGAGGATTAAAAAACACTTCAATATTATGAAACGCTTATCTCTATTGACACTCTTTGCTGCCACTCTCTGCAGCCCCATCACAGCACAAGTTACACATACGTTCGACATCCAGACGGCCAAACCCGGTGCAGTAATCCAGCCCACGATGTATGGCATCTTCTTCGAGGACATCAACTTCGGAGCCGATGGCGGCCTCTATGCCGAGATGGTCAAGAACCGCTCGTTCGAATTTGAGAATCCCTGGATGGGATGGAATACGACTGGCAATGTCGAGATTCGTGACGACGGTCCCTTCGATCGCAATCCACACTATGCCCGCCTCAACTTCTCGGGTCATCGCGTCAAGCATACAGCCATCGAGAACGAAGGGTTCTTTGGCATCTCGGTCAAGAAAGGCGAGACCTACAAGTTCTCGGTCTATGCCCGTGTGCCTGAGGAAGCTGGCAACAAGGCGTATTTCGAGGTACAAATTTGCGACAAGGCACTCGACCTCAACCAGCACAAACTTGCATCAGCCAAGATAACTGTCGAAGGCAACGAATGGGAAAAGTACGAAGTGGATCTCACTCCATTTGCCACCTGCGAGGATGGCGTGCTCCGCATTTTCCTGCGCAACAGCAAATTCCGCAAACCGCAAAATGCAGTCGATGGCCCAAGCCTTGACCTTGAGCATGTGAGCCTCTTCCCCGCGAAGACGTGGAAAGATCGTCCCGGTGGTATGCGTCAGGATCTTGCCCAAGCGCTCTATGACCTGCATCCTGGCATCTTCCGTTTCCCAGGCGGTTGCATCGTCGAAGGTACCGATCTCGCCGATCGTTATCAATGGAAGCATACGGTAGGCCCTGTTGAGAATCGCCCACTGAACCTCAACCGCTGGCAGTATGAGTTCGACTACCGTTTCTACCCCGATTACTATCAGTCCTACGGCCTCGGTTTCTTTGAATACTTCCAACTCAGCGAAGACTTTGGTGCCGAACCGCTTCCCGTACTCAACTGCGGCATGACCTGCCAGTATGAGAACCCCATTGAGGGCGAAGCAACCTATCATGTCGCTGTCGAAGACTTGGATCCCTATATCCAGGATGCTGTCGATCTTGTGGAGTTTGCCAATGGCGACGTTTCCACAACATGGGGTAAACTACGAGCTGAGATGGGACATCCCGAGCCATTCAATCTCAAATTCCTTGCCATTGGCAACGAACAATGGGACTACAAGGACAATCCCGCCTATACAAAGCGACTGGCACGTTTCATCGAAGTGCTTCGCAAGAAATGTCCAGGCATCAAGATCATCGGCACAACCGGTCCCAACTCTGAGGGATGGGACTTCGATCTGCTGCAACCCCGCATGAAGCAACTGGGTGTTGATCTATACGACGAGCACTTCTATCGCAACGAGGAGTGGTTCCTTTCGCATGGTTTGCGCTACGATAGTTACGACCGTAAGGGGCCAAAGGTCTTCGCGGGCGAATATGCCTGCCACGGAAAGGGCAAATATGCCGATGGCAAGGAAAAGAAGTGTAACCATTTTGAGACTTCGCTCTATGAAGCAGCCTTCCTCACAGGCGTAGAACGTAACGCCGACATCGTGCACATGGCCACTTACGCACCGCTCTTTGCCCACGTCAAGGGCTGGCAGTGGCGTCCTGACCTTATCTGGTTCGACAACTTCCGCTCCTTCCGTTCCATCAGTTACTACGTTCAGCAGCTCTACAGTCATTACAAGGGTTCACACGTTCTGCCGCTCACGATGGCAGGCAAACCCGTGGCCGGACAAGAGGGACAGGACGGACTCTTCGCAAGCGCTGTGGTCGATGAGGTCGCTGGTTCCGTGATTGTAAAGGTTGCCAATGTATCCGACACTCCTGCATCCATACACCTGAACCTGCTCAATAAAAAGAAGGCTGCACAGTTCGCCTCGGCCGAAGTCATCACACTGCATAGCGATGACCTCGATGCCGAGAACTCACTCGACAATCCCGAGGCCGTCCTTCCTGTCAAGGCAAATCTCGATGCCACCTCGCGCGACATCACCATCGGCCCCAAGACCTTCCAGGTTTACATTTTCAAGCGTTAATATTTCTCACGAATTAGCGAATTTGAGAATTTTGAGACCCTGTCCTTAAAAAGGATAAAAGGTAATCTAATTCTCAAATTCGCTAATTCGTGATAAAGAACAGTATCAAAAATCGTGATAAATAAGTAAATGCAAAGACTCATATTCTACGGCATCATCTTCGCATTCGTGGTTCTGCTATTCCTTCTGATTGACGTTGTCATCTATTGGACACTCAGAATCTTCTTACCCAAGGTGACAGCCCACCTGGTCAACCGAGTCATCCTTTGCCTTATGTTTCTCACGGCAGGTATCGCCTTCGTTGTGGGACATTACATCACGCGCCACCAAATTGTGGTCAACGAGGTGCAGATTGTTTCGCCTCGTGTTCCCGAGGCATTCGACGGCTATCGCATTGCCCAGATTTCCGATCTGCATCTCGACTCATTTGGCAAGGATGAGGGGCGAGACTTTCTAAAAAAACTTGCAGAAAGCCTTGCGGCCACCCGTCCAAATGTTATCGTATTCACGGGTGACCTCGTCACACTGCGTTCTGCCGAAGCCATACCGTTCAAGCAAGCGCTCGCTGAAATTGCAAGCATCCAGCGGCTCGATGGCAAAGGACTCGTCCCCGTATATAGCATTCTAGGCAATCACGATTATGCCGACTATGTGCGTGGTTTCGACCAGCAGCGACGCAATACCGACATCGACAGCCTCATTCTGATTCAGGAAGAAGCTGGATGGCATATGCTCAAGAATAATTGTGTGACACTGAGCAGTCCACTCAACGATTTGGCATCTCAATACATCGCGTTGATTGGTGTCGAGAATATCGGAGAACCTCCTTTCAGCACTTATGGAGATCTCGACCGTGCCATGACTCCCATCGGAGGCATTCATGCAGCCGACTCGCTCTTCTCCGTCCTCCTCACCCATAATCCCACGCATTGGCGTAAGGAAGTGCTTCCACGCACCCACATCGACCTATCATTGGCTGGTCACACGCACGCCACGCAGTTAAGGATTGGTTCATGGAGTCCCGCCAAGTGGAAATACGACGAATGGATGGGCCTCTACGATGCCAGCCATCGCTCCGACGCCCCCTCTCTCCCCTATCCCGAATTTCAGGAAGGCAATCCCCAATACCTCTACGTCAACACAGGCATCGGCTGTGTCGGACCCCGTGTCCGCATCGGCGTTCCTCCCGAAATCTCGGTTTTGGTGCTGAAGAAGGAATGATAACCACTATTCCATTTCCTTAATCGGGTTGACGAAAATGGTGCAGAACTTCGGGTCCCATCGCCAATCACCCTGTGGAATGAAGGTTGCTATGCTGTAGTGCAGATGCGCGGGTTTGCCCTTCGCATTACCAGTATCTCCAACCTTTCCAATAATCGACTTGCGGGAAACGATGGCACCAGCGTGAGTATCAATTTCACTCAGATGAGCATAGTAATGCAGGCGCAGGCCGGAACTAAGCACAAGGATGCAGTTCCCGCCTGCGCCTTTGTTATGTGCTGTCGCCACCACGATGCCGCCAATTGCTGGATGCACAGGTGTTCCCTTTTTCGCAAAGATGTCTATACCACGATGTTTGTGATCACCCCACGGATGCCAGAACGACTTCGGATTATAACTCTCCTTGCCACATCCCTCCACCGGGTTCTGTATTTTCGTTGGCAAAAACATCCCAATTGCCAACATTCCTCCTACTACAATTAAAATTGTCCAAATTATCTTCTTCATAGTTCTATAGTATGTAAATAAGATCATTGCTTGTATCGATATACCCGATAAGGGACGTTCTTTCTATAAGGGTTCATGTCATTTTGCTTAAAGTCGCTGATCCATTGTTTGCCATTATACATCGCAACATGTCCCCACCATTGTGATATCTTCTTCCAATCTTTTCCTGCTGGACGATCAAACACGACTACATCCCCTTTCTTCGCCTTGTAGCCTTTCTTCGGCACTTCTTCAAACTGCACCAACGGCATGTAATACTTGTACCATTGGGCCGGCAAAATGATGGCAGGACATCCTCCCGCTTGCAAGGCCCTCATCGTATACCATGCACACCAATGTTTTGGTTTGTCAAGCCCATACTCCGTCAAATGAGTCGTCGCCTTCTCAGCATCGAAACTATAAGTCTGCATCCAAACAGCATAACCAACCAATAATATCAGTAGGCCAGCAAACACTTTCTTTCCTTTTGTCATATTCCTTTTTCAAATAAAGATTAGTAATGAGATTTCAATAATATATGCAATAAATCGGCAAAAGGTAAACTATACTATACATCTAAAAGAAATAAAAACGAAGCATAACCATTTTGCGCTATGATTGGTTATTCTACTGGAAAAGTATGACCATTCTTGGCGAAAAATGGTCATATAGCGATTGGGGTATAACCATTCTTGGCCAAGATTGGTTATGGAGTGATGGAGGTATGACCATTTTTGGCCAAGATTGGTTATGATGCGATGGAGGTATGACCATTCTTGGCCAAGATTGGTTATGGTGCGATGGAGGTATGACCATTTTTGGCCAAGATTGGTTATGATGCAGTTGAGGTATGACCATTTCTGGCCAAGATTGGTTATGATGCGGTTGAGATATAACCATTTCTGGCCAGGATTGGTTATAAAACAACTACGGTATGACCATTCTTGGCGAAGATTGGTCATACCGCAGATTAAGATTAATTATTCCTTTTTCTGAGTGTTTTTTTTACTCCGAAATATTGCGTTCTTTGGTGTTGAAACTCATTTGCGTTTCCAGACTTCGAAGGTCATGGGAAAATCGTTGTTCTCGTCGGCCTCAACATCCTGGCTGCTGACACATTCGAAGCCTTCGGGGATGGGTGGGATGCTGGCATCAAAATCCTCGACTTGGGTGTGGACGCGGGTCAAGTATATGCAACCGGCATCATTCCATGCCTGATTGTAGATTTGCGCACCACCAATCACGAAGCAATCTGCCGGACTATGCTCGACGGCTTCGACAAGCGAATGATAGACTTCAACACTCGTGCCAGGCTTGAGGTTGCTCATCACTTCCTCGGAGATATGAAAGAGGCCGTCGCGCGTCACCACAATATTGCGACGTCCAGGCAGTGGACGACCAATCGACTCGTAGGTCTTTCGGCCCATAATGACTGTGTGGCCTTTGGTCGTGGCCTTGAAGTATTGCAGGTCGGCACGCAGATGCCAAGGCATTGTGCCCTGGTTGCCGATGGCATTATTCTCGGATGCAGCAACAATAATGTTCATATGAAGAAATAACAATTAACAATTAATAAATAACAATTATTTGTTCGACCCGACAAATATACCACTTAAAAGCCTTGTAATCCCTCAAAGACCTAATCACTCTACATATAGCACAAGACCTTTGAGGTACTCGCCCTCAGGATGGTAGATGTTGATGGGATGGTCAGCAGGCTGATGGAGTTGGTAAAGGATACGGACACGGCGTCCAACTTGCGCTGCTGCGCTGAACACAGCGCAACGGAAATCGTCCTTGGTCACCACCTGCGAGCAGGAGAAGGTGAAGAGGATGCTGCCCGAAGGCATTCGTTCGAGGGCTGCTGCATTGAGTTTCTGATAGCCTCGCAGGGCATTATGAAGCACTTTCTTGTGCTTGGCAAATGCGGGAGGATCGAGGATGACGAGGTCGTAGGGGAAAGTCCCCTCGATACTTTTGAAGCGACCTGGATTTTTTAAGAAATCGAAAGCATCGGCAGCATAGGCGCTATGACGTGGGTCGCCTGGGAAATTCAGTTCCACATTAGCATTGGTGATACTGATAGCCTGCTTCGATACATCGACGGAATGAACCAATTCCGCTCCACCTCGCATGGCATAGAACGAGAAACCGCCCGTATAGCAGAACATGTTGAGCACACGGCGTCCACGAGCGAAATGCTCGACGAGGGCTCGGTTCTCCCGCTGATCAACGAAGAAACCGGTCTTCTGTCCCTTGAGCCAATCGACATGGAACTTCAATCCATTCTCGAGGGCCACATCGCTGATGGTCGATTCAAGGGCACGACCCTGTGCTACATCAGTCACAGGCTTACCATCGATGATCAGATAACCATTTACCGATTCACCTTCTGCCTCAGCCTCCTGACGCGCCTCTGTCTTATAACCCAAGGTGGTCTCCGACTTGTAATAGACGTTGCGAATCTCAGCACCGGCCACACGAATCAAATCCTCAGCCAACGCCTCACGAATGTAGTGGATACCTGCGGTGTGGGCTTGCATCACAGCCGTGTGGGCATAGACATCGATAATCAGTCCCGGCAGTCCATCGCCTTCGCCATGGACGAGGCGGTAAGCATTGTTGTCATCGCGAATCAGGCCAAGTGTCTGTCGCAGCTCATAGGCTGACTGCAGGCGACGCAGGAAGAACTCATCATCGAATTCGTTCTCGTCGAACGAGAAGATTCGCACAGCGATGGAGCCTATCTGGTACTGGCCTAATGCGAGGAATTCGCCTTGCGACGACACGACACGCACCCAATCGCCCTCCTCAGGCTGGACCTCGCTGCCAAACTCATCCTCCATCCTGTAGATGGCACCCGAGAAGACCCAGGGATGAAAACGAAGCAACGACTCTTCCTTTCTATGTTTCAGAACTATCGTAACCATTGCCAAGTGATGTTAGCCAAACAAAGGTTGAATGATGAACTTCCAGATATCATTGAGATTGACGAAGAGCATCAGGGCGATGATGATGGCAAAACCTATCATCTGTGCGCGCTCCTTGGCCTTGTCGCTGATGGGGCGACGAATGATGGCTTCGATGAGCAGGATAAAGATGTGGCCACCGTCAAGACCTGGGATGGGCAGGATATTCATGAACGCCAATGCTACCGAGAAGAAGGCCGTCATTGCCCAGAACTGCAACCACTGCCATGTGTCGGGGAAGATGGACCCCATCGTACCGAAACCGCCCAGCGACTCAGCACCCTCCTTGGTGAAGACGAGTTTGAACTGGCGCACATAATTGTAGAGCATATTCCAACCACGCTTGATGCCTGCAGGAATAGACTCGAGGAAAGAGTAGTCGATGTGGGTGAATACATCTTCGGTCATATAATTATGGAAGAATGCACCCATCTTGCCCTCTTCGCTGACGAGCATCGTGGCCGACATCAGCGAATCGCCTCGATAGAAGTCCACCTTCAAAGAATCACCCTTATGCGACATCAGCGCAAGGGTAACCTCATGGCGAAGCATCGTGAGCGAGTCGCCAGCCATAAGACCAGCCTTCTCAGCAGGACTATCGGGCATAATCGAATCGATGACAAATGGCATACGAGCGATGGCGAACAACTCGAGTTGGAGATTGTCGCGCAGGAAGACCTGTCCAATGGTATCGGGCAAGGCAATCTTCACTTCCTGACCGTCGCGACGGACTGTGACATCGTTAGCCAGCAACAGGTTGCTATTGAGACGCGTATAGTCGGTGGTCTTACCATCGACAGCGATAATCTGATCGCCAGGACGGAAGCCGATCTGCTGGGCATACTCGGAATACTCTATACCGAAAGGCAGGTTCTCGATCTTGATGATATCGGAACCCCAGTGCCAGGCCATGCAGATGTAGATGATGACAGCCAGAATCAGGTTGTTGAGCACACCACCCACCATAATCATAAACTGGGCAAACTTGCCACGCTTGGCAAATGCGTCGTCACGTTCAGTTTCGGCATGTTCGGCATCATGCGTCTCATCGACCATGCCCACAATGGCACAATAGCCGCCCAGAGGGACCCATCCGATGCCATATTCGGTCTCGCTGGGATTAGGTTTGTTGCTGACCTTCTTGTTACAAACGAAGACGCCTTCCTTATTCCATTTCAGAAATGAGAAGCTATAAGCATCGAAGAATAGATAGAACTTCTCGACACCTACCTTGAAGATACGGGCCCACATGAAATGTCCCAGCTCATGAACAAATACCAGAATGGACAGCGAAATAATGAGCTGCAGGGCCTTGAATAAAAACGTTTCCAATTAACGATTAAGATTTACAATTAATAACTTAGAGGCCCAGGATTTCACGGGCCTTGATGCGTGCCTCGGCATCAATTTCAAAATAATCCTCGAGCGAAGGACTTGCAACAAAAGGCATGGCTGCCACCGTCTTCTCGTTCACCTCAGCCATCTGGAGGAACTTGCACTGACCACGACGGAACGCCTCGTTGGTCACCTCGTTAGCTGCATTGAGCACACAGGTTCGGTCGCCACCAGCAGCCAAAGCCTCGAAAGCGAGACGCAGATTGGGGAATCGCTCCAGATCGGGACGTTCGAAGGTGAGATGGGCGTAATCCTCGATGCGGAGTTTACCGTTGATCTGCGAAGGCATACGGTCGGGATAACTGAGCGCGTAAGCGATGGGCACCTTCATATCGGGGCAACCCAGCTGTGCCTTGATGGCACCATCACTGAACTGAACCATCGAGTGTACAATGGATTGCGGGTGCACAGCCACCTCAATCTGGTCAGTATTCATACCAAAGAGCCAGCGTGCCTCGATAACCTCGAATCCCTTGTTCATCATCGATGCTGAATCGATGGTAATCTTTGCTCCCATGTCCCAATTGGGATGCTTTAGCGCCTGGGCAGCAGTCACGTCGCGCATCTGCTCCATCGTGAATGTACGGAATGGTCCTCCCGAAGCCGTGATGATGAGCTTGTCGATCGGATTGTCGAGATAATGAGGCTTCTCGGGATTTGCATTGTCATTGGCAAGCCATGGGAAGCAGCCACGGGCAATGCTCTCGCCCTGCAAGCACTGGAAAATTGCAGAATGCTCGGAATCGACAGGCAGGATGGGCACCTGATACTCTGCACAGAGTCCTTCAATGAGTTGACCGGCCACAACGAGTGTCTCCTTGTTGGCAAGCGCCAGCATCTTCTGTGCCTTGATGGCAGCCACAGTAGGACGCAAGCCCGCAAAGCCTACCATTGCGGTTACAACCATATCGATAGGTTCGGCTGTCACAACCTGACAAAGGCTCTCAGAACCTGTCCAAACCTTGATAGGCAAATCACTCAATGCCTCACTGACCTTCTCGTAATAGGTCTCGTCGGCAATGACTACTACCTCAGGATGAAACTGACGGGCCTGTTCGATGATCAGATCAGCCGAACGATTAGCCGTAATGGCATAAACACTAAAAAGATCGGGATGTTCGGCACATACCTCCAAAGTCTGCCGTCCGATACTTCCCGTACTGCCAAGGATTGCTATATTACGCATAATCTTGTTTCTGTTGCTTAATTTGAGGGTGCAAAAATAATAAATATTTTTGATATTTCCGCACATATTCATGAAAATTATGACTCAGAGACCCATTTTTTCATATTTTTATTTGTTTCGATAACGAAAAAACTCTATCTTTGCAGTATGAACGTAGCAGTTTTATTAGCTGGCGGCAGTGGTCGCCGCATGGGTGGTCCGGAACCCAAACAATTCATTAAGATAGCCGGACGCAGTATCCTCGAACATTCAATCCGAGCCTTTCATAAGCATGAAGGCATCGACGAGATTGTCGTAGTGGCTCATGCCGACTTTATCGACCGCATACGCGAGATTGCCGCACCCTATCCGAAGGTCAGACACATCGTTCCGGGCGGCAAGGAGCGCTATGACTCCTCATTGTCGGCCATCGCATGCTACAAGGGACAAATGGACGTGAACCTGCTGATCCACGATGCTGTACGTCCTCTTGTTTCAGCGCGCATCATCACCGATTGCATCGAAGCACTCAAGACGTACAAAGCTGTCGATGTCGCCATCCCCTGCACCGACACCATCGTGGAAGTCAATGCCGATGGTGCCATCTGTCGCATCACCCCACGTTCGATGTTGCGCAATGTGCAGACACCTCAATGTTTCCGACTGGAAACCATTGCCAAGGCTTACGAAGTGGGGCTCAAGGATCCGACATTTGTCACATCGGATGATTGCGGTGTGGTCTTCCGCTATCTGCCCGATGAACCAATCTATGTGGTAGCAGGCGAAACGACCAACATCAAGGTCACCTATCCCGAAGATCTCATCCTCGCCGAGAAGATACTCAAATAATAATCCTCGTTTTTCCATATCACGAATCAGCGAATTATAGAATTTCGGTTGTCTCTATTGCTGACATCCCTAATTCTATAATTCGCTGATTCGTAAAGATTATAGACTCAAGTCAAAGTGTCCTGAATTCGTAGCCCTGCCCTATCAGGTATTCGATGGAGGCAGGAAGTGCCTCCTGGATATTGCGCCACGACTTCGGTTGGTCGTGGAACGTGATGATAGAGCCATTGCGCACATACCGTTTCACGTTGTTGATGACATCCTGCGCATTGAGACGACTGGAATAGTCGCGCGAGACAAGATCCCACATGATGATACGATATTTCTTCTGGAGCAACGACGCCTGGCCGAAGCGGAGCCAACCATGAGGTGGTCGGAAGAGGTCGGACTGAATCAGGACGTTGGCCTTCTCGACATTGGCGAGATAAGCCTTCGACTCGTAGGTCAACGCCGAAATATGATTCATCGTATGATTGCCAAGACGGTGACCTGCAGCCTTGACCTGCTCGAAAACTGCGCGATAGCGCGCTACGTTTTCACCGACGCAGAAGAACGTGGCTTTGATTCCATATCGTGCGAGCACATCCAACACCCAAGGGGTTACCTGGGGTGTAGGACCGTCATCGAATGTCAGATAAACGCATTTTGGCTGCGATGGGATGCGCCAAAAGCTGTCTTGAAACATCAAACGACGAAACCATGTGGGTGGTTGCTCGATGAACACGATTTAGGTTTACTTAAGCAACTTGTACTTGTCGTAAGCAAGGTCGAAGTAACGACGGAACTTGTCGGCATATTCCTCATCGAACTGATGATCGCCGGCATCCTGAGCCATCTGGAGAGCATCACGCATGGTGAGCAATTGCTCGCGGATAGTGCGACCTACACCTTGGATAGCAGGCTTGTCAAGACGGAATACCCACTGCAGGTAATCCTCGTTCTGTGCAAGAATGTCACCAACAATACGACTGCCTTCCTCGGGCTTGTTGCATAGATAATAAGTCTGTGCAAGGGTAAGAGCTGTATAGTCGTAAGGAACGTTAACCGATGGGATCGTCTTGTCGCAATACTCGGTGGCTGCGAGGGCACGGACAGTGTCACCCTTGTCGAGGAGTTCGTCAATCATAGTGACGAACATCATTCGCTGGGTGCGACACATACGACGGTTGTTCTCGTCAAGATAGATGGAAGGATCCTGGATATTGCCCCAGACGAACTTGTTCATCATGTTGTCGTAGGTCTTGTCGATATCGCAGGAACTGGTTCCACCATTCTCAAGAGGCACAATCTGATAAGCCAGACCCACAAGACGGAAGTAACGATTGAGCGAAAGGTACATCTCCGAGCCGACAGTCGTAGCGAAGTAGATAGGACGCTTCCAGCCGTCACGTGCGATATTGTCGATCATCGACAACATGGCAATCTCGTTCTTGGTGATGTAGCGCTTGTTCGACAGGTCGATGTGCATACGCTTGGAGATAAGACTCTTGTCGGGAGTATCGATAACCGGGGAATTGGCCACAGCTGCCGAATCGATGTTGATATACATCTTGGTAGCTGGCACAATGGGCACATCGTCGTACTTTCTCAACTTGTCCTTATAGAACTGATCCATCACAGCGGCAAACGATGCTTCCTTACCATCGGTCTCATCATTCACGTATGCGTAGTTGAGCAAGTCGGCAACATACTGTGCGGGAGTGAACGAGATTGGCAGAGGATCGGACTCATAGGCCTGCGACTTCATTTGGTTGATGTACCAATCGGTCTGTAGATACGAGAGGTTGCAGACACGAACGTCGGTACGATAACCTTCGACCTCCTGGTTGTACCACAACGGGAAGGTGTCGTTATCACCATTGGTGAAGATGATTGCGTTAGGCTCAAGGGAAGTAAGGTAGTTCTTGCCAAAGTCACGAGCGGTGAATCGATTCGAACGATCGTGGTCATCCCAGTTCTGACCTACCATCTGGAAAGGCACACCAAGGCAAAGCACACCAAGAATGGCCGAAATGACGGCGTTCTGCTTCTTGGTCAATTGCTCGACGATAGCGACCAAACCTGCCACACCCATGCCGACCCAGATGGAGAAGGCATAGAACGAACCCGCATAAGCGTAGTCACGTTCGCGTGGCTGATAAGGAGTCTGGTTGAGGTAGAGTACGATGGCCAGACCCGTCATGAAGAAGAGGAAGAATACCACCCAGAAACCCTGAATACCCTTCTGACCAGAAAATGCCTGCCAAAGCAAACCAATCAGGCCAAGAATGAGTGGCAACATGTAATAAACATTGTGGCCCTTGTTCTCACTGATGGAAGCAGGCATGTGGTCCTGATCGCCTACGAGTATCTCGTCGATGAACTTGATGCCGGTGATCCAATTGCCGCGGTCAATCTCACCATAACTCTGCACATCGCTCTGGCGACCAGAGAAGTTCCAAAGGAAGTAACGCCAATACATGAAGTTGACCTGATAGCTCAGGAAATACTGCAAGTTTTCGGCGAAAGTGGGAACGGTGATGGTCTTGCCATCGACACGAATCTTCTGGCCCTTAAAGTTACTCCACTGCTTGTAACCCTCGACATGATTACCCTGCTTGGAATACATGCGTGGGAAGAACGTAGTGTAATTGTATTCGTAAGTCTCCTTGTGTCCGCTCACGAAGTACTTGTCGGGATCGTCAGGATTGTTCTTGACCACCTTGGTGTAGATTGGAGAGCCCTCCTTGACAATAGGAGCACCGCTCGAGTCGCGCTTCACGTCGCTTGCAAAGGTCTGTCCGAAGAAGAGCGGATTTTCACCATACTGCTCGCGGTTCAGATACTTGGTGAACGAGAACAACTCATCGGGAGAGTTCTGGTCCATGGGCAACTGCGCCGATGAACGGATAATGATCTGTGCGAAGGTTGAATAACCGATGAGAATGGTGAGCAAGCACATCAAGATGTTGCTGGCCAAACGTGCATTCAGTTTCTTCCAAGCGAAAATTCCCGCTACGAAAGCAATGGAAAGAACGATTCCAAGCAACCAGCCGTCTCCGACGAAAGGCATACCACAAAGCACTACGCCGGCAGCCAACAGGATGCGCAAGGTCCGGTCGGAAGTTTCTTTCTTGTAACTCTTCCATACGCCGAAGGCCAAAAGGGCCAGGACAAAGAAGAAGTAGAAGACGGTGCCGGTGTTGAAGGGGCATCCAAGGCCATTGACTGCGAAAAGTTCGATCTGTCCTGCCAACTTGATGAAGCCAGGAATCATGCCATAAAGGATGAAGGCAATGATGAAGACCGAAAGGATCAACGCACCCAAGGTTCCCTTAAGTTCGGCATTAGGCTTCTTCTTGAAGTAATAGACCAACACGATGGCAGGGATACAGAGAAGGTTCAAGAGGTGCACACCAATGGAGAGGCCGATGATATAGGCCAGCAGAATGATGTAGCGATCACCTTCGACACCAGCACTGCGGCTCTCCCACTTGAGGATAAGCCAGAATACCAGAGCCGTCATAAACGACGAGAAGGCATAGACCTCTGCCTCGACAGCCGAGAACCAGAAAGTATCGGACCATGTGTAAACCAAGGCACCTACCATACCCGAGAGAAGGATGGTGATGGCCTGGCTCCAAGTCATGTCGTTGGCTGACTTGTTGTTGCGGCAAACAACCTTTTTGGTGAGTGCCGTGATGGTCCAAAACAAGAACAGGATAGCACCGGCCGAGAAGAGCGCAGACATACGGTTGACCCAAAGGCCAGCCTGTGCCAAATCGCCACCAGCAAAGTCAACGAAGAAACGTCCGGTAAGATTGAAGAAAGTATTTCCAGGAGGGTGACCCACCTCGCCCTTCGCGGCACAGGTGATGAACTCCGGACAATCCCAGAAGGATGCAGTGGGCTCCACCGTATTGAGATAGGTGAATGCTGCCACGACAAAGGCAATCCATCCGAAGATGTTGTTAAGCAACTTGTATTGCTTGATCATGATTGTTAATTGATTGGTTGATATTATATAATTTGGCCGCAAATTTACTCAAAAAACATCAAAAACCCAAATTTTGGGCATTGTAATTATGTTTTTTAAGCAATCGACGGCCAAATTTTTACATTCTTACAATTTCACTTAACATTTATCCGACGTAAAATCACTGCTCCAAGGTGATTGCCATCAACCCAATGACTACGTCATTTGAGAGCGTGCACAAGGTGAAACCTATCAACTGCCGATTCGGATCGAGAGGCATCTTGAGGAGCTGAGCAGCGCCATCGGGGATGCTTAACCCCTTGGCTATCGGCGTATCGGCTTCGAAATCGGTAACGTGAACATTCACGGCGCCATTGTCTTCTCCGGCATTCTGCAAATCCTGTTTGAGACTGCGCGAAACCTTGCCACTGCCCAGATGCACGCGATAAGGATGCTGGCTTGTGCTCCAGAATGCATGATCATCGAAATAATAATCCTGCTCGATAGGACACCAGTTATAGGGATTGATGAGTTGAAGCGTATCAGCACTTCCATCCTCATAATTTGCAATAACGAGACCGTTGGCAATGCGGCTCTGCATATTGTTGGTACTGCCGGCGAGGAGAAGATAAGCGTAGGAGAAACAAGATTCAGCGCCTGCGTTTCCTGATGCTTCATCAAAGTGTTCCTTGGTGACGGGAATAGTTATGCTATTGGGGTAGTTGTCCCAAAGCGAGGTATATAACACATTGTTGCCTTCCTTGGGCAAATGGAATCGGAGTCCGCCGATGCCCGTATCATAATAATTATCGTCGGAAATTGCACGACGCAGTCCATCATCCTCGATGGTAGCTGTCATCAACGGCACGCACCAGTCACCCATACCTTGAGAAGGTATCTCCAATGTGGTGTAAGGCGATCGTGGAGAGAGATACTGCTGGCGATAAATATCGTCGACAGACGCATTATAATGGGAGTCCAACGTCAAATAAACATGACGATTTGACATAGCCGGAGTGATATCATCCAAACCGAGAGCAGTCTCGTCGAGAGCTGGACGATAAGGTTTGGCTGCCGGTTGGTCGTGTGCAGGAACAGCACTGGAAGGCACAGAGATTCGCTGTGTCGTCGCGCTATTGCCTTTCACTTCCATAAACCGACCATCGCCCAAAGGAAGACGCACGATGACCTGCAAAGCTTGCGGGAAATGTTGCTCTATGTCGTAGATGTCCTCTCCATTCTCACGATGGAATCGATAACTGATATAAGGTGTCTTGACATTGGCAAAATTCCACTCTGGAGGGAATCCCGGTTGCAGATAGCAGCGACCATAAAGCGCATCCGGACGAATGCCGAACAAGCCCTGCATGATGGCGCGCGAAGTGATGCCCACATTATCTCCGAAGTCACGATATGCCTCCTTGAGTGCCTTGTCGTAGTAACTGATCTGACCGAAGTTGCCAGGACAAGCGCCAGCGCACATCTCGTCGAGCAGATCGCTGTAAAGCAATTTATAGCCCATCTCACGACGTCCGGCAATAAAATAGGCCAGTGCCATATTGGCCACCTCTTCATGAGCCACGTTATTGGTACTCCAGGCGTAGGGCATCCAGTCGGATGTGCTGATGGTAAACAAATCCTCACTTGGAATTGAAGACAGCGGACTGGATACATTCAACGGAATATGCGGGATGCATGCATCCACCCATCTTGTTGCCTGATAGGCCTGTTCGGGAGAACATGCACCGCAATCGATGGGCGTGTAGATGCTCCAGATGGCAGGATTGGCGTGTACGCGCTTCAATCCCATGAAATCCTGAAATTCTGCCCAGTGTCCGTCAACTTCCTTATCGGCCGGCAACCAAAGTCGACGATTCATGGCTTCGAGTATTGCTTCGGCCTCCATGCGATAAGGAGTAGGATCCTCCCCTATCAATTCTGCAATCCGCGCTATCAGAAGATTGCCGCGATAGTTATAGGCCGATGCATGGGTCACTGCTCCGCTGTTGTAGTAGAGGGCATCGCTGGCCCAGATGCAGCAGTAACCATCGTAGAGATGGTCTCCGTCGGGATCCCAGTTGCGTTTTTCCCATTCAAGATGGAGTTTCAACGTGGGCCAGAACTCCCGCATAAGTGCAGTATCTGCATCGTACTGGAAATGCCAGAGCAGTTCATCGATATAGTTGAGATTCATGTCGTAGTGACTCATCTTTCGGTCATCGTTGGGTAACTTGCAGATGTAACCATTGCTATACATGGGCGTGCCCCACTTTTCGGCCGAACGGGCAAGGTTCTTGGTCGTATCCTGTGCCGGATGGGGATAGATGGGCTCAATATCGCGCACCATGCTTCTAGCGTACGCACGGAAATGACTGAGTTGCCGGTCGAACCATCCTGTCACATCTCCCACATAACCTCCACGCCAGCCGGCAAGTGGGGTACGCCATCCGATACAACCATGCATCCAAGTTTCACCATCCCACAGGCCATCGGCAGCAGCCATCAAGGTAGGACCAAGGGTATTAATCAGCGGATCGGGAGTCTCGAAACTCAATTGCCCGATCAATTGCTCATGGAACAGATTCTCCTCCTGCATAAGCTGCGCACCGTCTTGGGAATTCACCAACACAAGGTGGTCATTATCGACAAGGCGCAAATAAGTGATTCCAGTCGCATCCCAAAGCAACTGCTGGCACAGCGAGTCAGGACAATCGGCCAATGCCTCAAAATTCTCGCGCGGGTCAGTTCCCAAATCGCCATTGCGCTTCATTTTCATTTTCGCAATGGGTCGTCGCAGAGCTATAAGTTTCAACGTCTTCTTTTTGCCCAATACACGCTTGGGGAATCCTTTGGCTTCGAACTGCCATAGGGCATTGTTGCCCTCGTGCTCTGCAATGGCCTTAACAAGAAGTTCGCCGCCAAGCCACGCTTCATCACTTACCACATACTCCCGCTTGCCACCTTCATAGTAAGCATGACAATAGGATGTGGAGTCGAGTGCATAAAGACAATCACCCACCTGAATATGGAGTTGGATATTCCAAGCCTTCCCCTTGTCATAGGTCGCAAACAAGGGACGGTCGCTGGTTTCAAGTCGCCAATTGGCATGCGAACCATAGAGAGCACGAGAATAGCGGGTCCATCCGTTCTCGCGTACAAAGCCACGACCTTCGGGAAGATATTGCAAATCGCGCTGACCTGCTGCAACAGCAGAAACCGTCAGCATCAAAGATAGAATGTAAAATAGTGCGCGTTTCATGGGGCAAAGATAAAGAATATTTGGGGAAAAACAAAATTTTGCATATATTTTTTGTACAATTGGAGAAAAAGCCTTATATTTGCAGCATGAATCAGAAACAAACAGGCCCAATAGGAATTTTTGACAGCGGCTTTGGAGGTCTCTCCATCTTCCGCGAAATACGTCACGTCCTCCCCGAGTATGATTACATCTACTTGGGCGACAATGCTCGTGCTCCCTACGGCGACTTGCCGTACGACAAAGTTTATCATTTCACACGGCAAGCGGTCTTCCGTATGTTCGATATGGGCTGTCCGCTAGTCATTCTGGCTTGCAATACCGCTTCGGCCAGAGCGTTGCGTACCATCCAGCGTAAGGATTTGCCCGTGTGTGACGACCCGACACGTCGTGTATTGGGCGTAATACGCCCGACAGTGGAGCGTGTCGAGCAACTCACTTATTCCCGCCACATCGGTCTGATCGGCACCATTGCTACGGTCTCTTCGCACTCGTACGACCTGGAGATTGCCAAGGATCCTGCCTATTTCTCACAAGTGGACGGAAGTGCTTCGACCACTGAACCTGCCGAGCCGTCATATTACGTGCACGAGAATTCGAAGATTGTGGCCAGCAACCCCAATCCTGTCATCCTTACATCGCGAGCCTGTCCTGACTGGGTGCCCATGATTGAGGCCGGCAAGATGAAGGAGATGCATGGTATTGTAAAGAATGACCTTGCCGAACTTCTTGACCAGGATCCAGAAATAGACACCATCATCCTTGGTTGCACGCATTACCCTCTCATCACATCACTAATCCAAACCGTGCTTCAAGAGTTGGATCATCCGGAGATAATTCTTATGCCTCAAGGCAAACCTGTGGCCTACAGTCTGAAAGATTACCTCGTCAGACATCCCGAAATGAAGGCTCGTCTCTCCACTGAAGGAAGTGCAAAATTCCTTACATCAGGCGACACAGCGAGATTTGAGGATCTAGGCTCCCAGCTCATCGGGAAAGGCGTGAAAATCCACGCAGAGAAACTGATCTGGTAAAGATTCGATAATAAAAGAAACGGCATGACCATTATTTATTTGATTGGTCATGCCGTTTTTAATTTTACATTCCAAACATCTTCGACACCCGACGTATTCCCGCAACAAGTTTGTCAATCTCCTCTTCTGTATTGTAGAAAGAGAAACTTGCACGCACTGTGCCCAGTATTCCCAAACTATGCATCAACGGCTCAGCGCAATGATGGCCAGTACGGACTGCAATGCCCAGTTTGTCGAGCAACATCCCCATATCATAATGATGGATGTCTCCCACCAGGAAACTCATCACTGCAGACTTCTTATGCGCATTACCGAATATCCGCATACCTGGTATCTTATGGAACTCATCCGTGCAATACTCAAGCAGTTGATGCTCATAATCCGCGATATTATCCATACCAATAGCCTCGACATAATCGAGTGCCGTAGCCAAAGCTACAGTACTGATGAAGTCGGGAGTGCCAGCCTCGAATTTATAAGGCAGATCATTGAAGGTTGTACCCTCGAACGACACCGTCTTGATCATCTCGCCACCACCTTGGTAGGGCACCATCTTTTCGAGCCATTCGCGCTTGCCATAAAGCACACCTACTCCAGTCGGGCCATAAATCTTATGACCTGAGAAGACGAAGAAGTCGCAATCGAGATCCTGGACATCCACCTTGATATGAGGAACGGACTGTGCACCATCGACGAGAACAGGCACTCCCTTATGGTGAGCAAATTCGATGACTTTCTTGACCGGATTGACCGTTCCTAACACATTTGAGACGTGTGTCAGGCTCACTAACTTTGTGCGCTCGGAAAAAAGACTTTGAAGATGCTCAACATCCAGTTCCTGCAGCTCATTCAGACGAGCATGACGAATGACTATGCCCTTACGTGCCTGTAGCAACTGCCAACTGACGATATTGGAATGATGTTCCATATCAGTAACAATCACCTCATCGCCTTCGTGCATGAATGTCTCACCGAAGGAATACGCAACAAGATTGATACTCTCGGTAGTGCCACGCGTAAAGATGATTTCAGCACTCTCCTTGGCATTGAGGAAACGTTGCACACGCTGACGTGCACCTTCATGAAGATCAGTGGCATCCTGGCTCAGGAAATGGACACCACGATGCACATTAGCATTGTGATGCAGATAACCGTCACGCAGTTTGTCGATGACACAAAGTGGCTTTTGTGTGGTAGCACCATTGTCAAAATAAACAAGGGGCTTGCCATACACCATGCTATCAAGAATAGGAAAATCCTTTCGGATAGAATTAATATCCAGCATATCTAGTTGTTCTAGAGCCTCTAGAATATCTAGAAATACTAGAATCTAGTGCTCATTGGAAAATTAAAAGCCCATACAAGAAAACTTGTACGGGCTTTATCATTGTTTGGGCATGATGCCCGATAGTACCGATTACTCAGCCTTTGCCTCTGGTTCAGCAGCAGGAGCAGCCTCGGCAGCCTTCTTCGAACGAGAACGACGAGTCTTGGACTTCTTCTCAACATTATCCTTGAGAAGGTTCTCATTGTAGTCTACGAACTCGATCATTGCCATTTCGGCGTTGTCACCGAGACGGTTCTGGCCAAGCTTGAGAATACGGAGATAGCCACCAGGACGGTTAGCAATCTTCACTGCGATGTCACCGAAGAGTTCCTTCACTGCCTCCTTATCCTGGAGGTAAGAGAAGACGATACGACGGCTGTTGGTAGTATCCTCCTTAGCGCGGTTGATGATAGGTTCAGCGTAAACACGCAATGCCTTAGCCTTGGCAACTGTGGTGTTGAAGCGCTTAGCCTTAATCAACGAAACAGTCATGTTGGCGAGCATAGCCTCACGATGAGACTTGGTGCGTCCAAGGTGATTGAATTTCTTATTATGTCTCATTGTTGTAATTAGTCTTTATCAAGTTTATATTTGGAGATATCCATTCCGAACGACAGGTTGAGACTCTGCAGGAGCTCCTCGAGCTCGGTGAGAGACTTCTTACCAAAGTTGCGGAACTTGAGAAGGTCGGTCTTATTGAAGACTACCAACTCACCAAGAGTCTCTACTTCAGCACTCTTCAAGCAGTTGAGAGCACGAACCGAGAGATCCATATCGGTAAGCTTGGTCTTGAGAAGTTGACGCATATGAAGTATTTCCTCATCGAATTCCTCATTAGTGTCATTCTCAGTTGTCTCAATAGCAATCTTCTCGTCGGAGAAGAGCATGAAGTGATAGATCAAGATCTTGGCAGCTTCACGCAATGCATCCTTTGGATGGATTGAGCCATCGGTAGTAACCTCAATCACCAGTTTCTCGTAGTCGGTACGCTGCTCAACACGATAGGGCTCAACAGAGTACTTCACGTTGCGAATAGGTGTGAAGATGGAATCGATAGCAATGGTAGTTACCTCAGCATTGGGATTACGGTTTTCCTCAGCAGGAACATAGCCGCGACCCTTGTTGATGGTCAATGTAATATCAAAACTTGCACTGGAGTCCATGTGGCAGATGACCAGATCAGGATTAAGGACATCGAATGCAGTCATTCCCATATGCAGGTCACCTGCCTTGAGAACTTCTGAATTCTTGACCCTAACAGTGATGGTTTCACTCTCTGTTCCTTCGACGATCTGCTTCAAGCGGACCTGCTTGAGGTTCAAGATGATGTTGGTAACATCCTCTAGTACACCCGGAATGGTAGCAAACTCGTGCTCAACACCTGAAATTTTAACACTGGTGAAAGCAAAGCCTTCGAGTGACGAAAGCAGAATACGGCGTAAAGCATTACCAACTGTAATGCCGTAGCCTGGTTCCAGAGGTCGGAATTCGAACTTACCAGAGAACTGGTCGGATTCCAACATGATAACCTTTTCGGGTCTTTGAAATGCTAAAATCGCCATATATGGACTATTTATTATTTAGAGTACAATTCGACAATGAGCTGCTCCTGAATGTTCTCAGGGATATCTGCACGCTCGGGAGTGTGGAGATACTTGCCACTGAGTGAATTCTGATCCCACTCAAGCCATGGATATTTGCTGTGGTTGAAGCCAGCAAGGGCATTATCAACAACCTCAAGAGCCTTAGAGCGCTCGCGAACGCCAACGATCTGGCCAGGCTTAACGCTATAGGAAGCGATGTTGACAACCTTACCGTCAACTACTACATGCTTGTGGAGGACGAGCTGACGAGCAGCAGCGCGGGTAGGAGCGATACCTAAACGGTATACGATGTTATCGAGACGGCTCTCAAGAAGCTGAAGAAGTACCTCACCAGTTACGCCCTTAGTACGCTCAGCCTTCTCGAAGAGACGACGGAACTGTGACTCGAGCACACCATAGGTATATTTAGCCTTCTGCTTTTCCTTAAGCTGAGTGCCATACTCGGAAGTTTTCTTACGACGATTCAGGCCATGCTGACCAGGAGCATAGTTCTTCTTAGCGAGAACCTTGTCTGGTCCATAGATAGCCTCGCCAAGTTTGCGGGCAATGCGGGTTTTTGGTCCAGTATATCTTGCCATAGTTTTTTTACAATTTAAGCATTAAATTAATTAAAAAACCACATTATTCACACATTATACCTTGCGACGCTTTGGAGGACGGCAACCATTGTGTGGAAGTGGTGTCACGTCGATAATCTCAGTTACCTCGATACCAGCACCATGGATGGTACGGATAGCTGACTCACGACCGTTACCTGGACCCTTAACATAAGCCTTCACTTTGCGAAGACCGAGATCGTAGGCGATTTTTGCGCAATCCTGAGCTGCCATCTGAGCAGCATAAGGAGTGTTTTTCTTCGAACCTCTGAAGCCCATCTTACCGGCAGATGACCAAGATATCACCTGACCCTCGCTGTTGGCGAGTGAAACGATAACGTTGTTGAACGACGAATGTACGTGAAGCTGGCCGTTAGCACTAACTTTCACGTTACGCTTTTTAGCTGCAACTGTTTTCTTTGCCATAGTTTTCTTCTACTTTAACAGATTACTTTGTAGCCTTCTTCTTGTTGGCAACAGTCTTCTTCTTACCCTTACGTGTACGAGCATTGTTCTTGGTGCTCTGGCCACGTACTGGCAAGCCAAGACGATGACGGATACCGCGGTAGCAGCCGATATCCATGAGACGCTTAATGTTCAACTGAACTTCAGAACGAAGATCGCCTTCTACCTTGTAGTTGGCACCGATATACTCACGAATAGCGGCGGCCTGTGAATCAGTCCAATCTTTTACCTTGATGTCTTTATCGACACCAGCATTCATTAAGATGGTATTTGCGGCACTGCGGCCGATACCATAGATGTAAGTCAACGCGATTTCTCCACGCTTGTTCTGCGGAAGATCTACGCCTACAATTCTAACTGCCATATAAATTTAAATAAATTGTGTTTTTTGCGAAAAAATGCCTGCAAATATACGTAATTTATCCCTGACGTAGCTTAAATTTGGGATTTTTTTTGTTAATTACGTACAAAACGCCGCGGCGACGGACGATTTTGCAATCTGGAGTGCGCTTTTTAAGCGATGCTTTTACTTTCATATCGTAAGAATTTTATTTGTAGCGGAAAGAAATTCTGCCTTTCGAGAGGTCGTAGGGAGACATCTCTACTCGAACCTTGTCACCTGGCAAAATTTTGATGTAATGCATGCGCATCTTGCCAGAAATGTGGGCGGTAATCTCGTGTCCGTTTTCGAGCTCTACGCGGAACATAGCGTTCGAAAGGGCTTCAACGATGGTACCATCTTGTTCAATTGCTGCTTGTTTTGCCATTCAATAATTTTTGAAATTTTACTTAGATAAATCTATCGCCTAATACTTCTTGAATATAGTCGAAGGTGGAAAGAATCTCGGTCTTCTCTTCGCGGATTGCCACGCAATGCTCATAATGAGCCGACCACTTATGGTCACGAGTGTGCACCGTCCAACCGTTGCGGTCAATGGTGACATTCTTCGATCCCATGTTGATCATTGGCTCGATGCAGATGCACATGCCTGGGCGAAGAAGCGGTCCGACGCCACGACGTCCGTAATTCGGAACGTCTGGGTCTTCGTGAAGACCACGGCCTATACCATGACCTGTCAGTTCACGAACAACGGTGTAGCCACGTTTCTCGCAGTAGTCCTGTACGGCAAAACCGATGTGACCAACACGATTACCAGCCTTGGCCTGTTCGATACCGATATAGAGACTCTCCTTCGTTGTTCGCAACAAGCGGAGTACCTGCTCATCAACCTCACCCACCGGGAAGGTGTAACAGCTGTCGCCATTGAAACCGTTGATGACTGCTCCGCAGTCGCATCCAACGATATCACCGTCCCTAAGTTCATAATCCGAGGGGAAGCCATGAACTACCTCGTCATTGACCTCGATGCAGAGAGTGCCCGGGAATCCTTCGTAGCCCTTGAAACCAGGAACGCCACCATGGTCACGGATGAACTCTTCGGCAATTTGGTCAAGCCTAAGAGTAGTAATACCTGGCTGGACCCACTTGGCGACTTCGCCAAGTGCTTGTCCAACCAGTTGATTAGCCTGTCGAATCAGCTCTATTTCTTCGTCTGTTTTCAGAAATATCATAGCGAGATTATCAATAAGCAGCTACAGAACCTGTGCGACCTTTGATCTTGCCATTCTTCATCAGACCGTCATAGTGGTGCATCATCAGATGCGACTCGATCTGCTGGAGAGTATCCAAAATAACACCTACAAGAATCAAGAGTGATGTACCACCGAAGAACTGTGAGAATTCCTGTGTAACGCCAAGGATACGGGCGAAACATGGAAGGATAGCTACAAATGCCAGGAAGATAGAACCTGGGAAGGTGATACGCGACATGATCTTGTCAAGGAACTCAGTAGTCTTCTTGCCCGGCTTGATACCTGGGATGAAGCCGTTCTGAGACTTGATTGCATCCGACATCTGCTGAGGATTCATTGTGATGGCGGTGTAGAAATAGGTGAAGACAATGATCAGGATTGCAAATACAAAGTTATAGGTGAACGTTGTATTGTCAAAGAAGCTTGACCAGAAGCTTGCAGTATTCTGGCTAGCAAAACCTGCAAACACAAGAGGAATGAACATGATAGCCTGTGCGAAAATGATAGGCATTACACCAGCAGCATTGACCTTGAGAGGAATATACTGACGAACACCACCATACTGACGGTTACCACGAATCTGCTTAGCGTACTGTACAGGCACTTTGCGGGTACCCTGTACCAAGAGAATGCTGATACCAATCACAATGAGGAGGAATACAATCTCGAGGAGGAAGAGTACGAGGTTGCCGGTTGAAGAGGCAGCCTGAACGAACTCCTGCGAAATTGCAGTTGGGAAGCGTGCGATGATACCGATCATGATAAGGAACGAAATACCGTTGCCAATACCCTTGTCGGTGATACGCTCGCCAAGCCACATCACGAACATTGAGCCTGCAGTCAGGATGATAATGCTGCTGAAGTTAAACCACCAGCCCTGATTTACAATAGCCGGACCGATCTGATAACGAAGGTTGGTCAGATAAGCGAAGCTCTGGAAAATGAGCACAACTACTGTGAGCAGACGTGTGTACTGATTGATCTTGTTACGACCACTCTCGCCTTCCATCGAAAGCTTGCGGAGCGATGGGAGAACCATCGTCAGAAGCTGGATGATAATGGAAGCAGAGATGTAGGGCATAATACCCAATGCGAAGATTGAGGCATTCGAGAATGCTCCACCAGAGAACATATCCAGGAGTGCCATAAGACCGCCACGTGTCTGATTGTGCAGCTCATCGAGCAGGCTGGCATCGATACCCGGAAGAACTATGAAGCAACCCAAGCGATAGATTGCAACGAGACCGAGCGTCCAAAGGATACGAGTGCGGAGCTCTTCAATCTTCCAAATGTTTTTGAATGTCTCAACTATTCTCATGACGTTTACGCGTTAACTTTTACTACTGTGCCACCAGCTGCTACGATAGCCTCCTCAGCCTTCTTGGAGAAAGCGTGGGCGGTAACCTCGAGAGCTACACTGAGGGCACCATTGCCAAGGATCTTAACGAGATCTTTCTTGGCTACAAGGCCAGCCTCATGAAGAGCCTGTACATCGATCTTAGTGAGCGACTTGGCAGTTGCAAGTGCATCAAGGGTAGAAAGGTTGATAGCCTTGTACTCTACATGGTTGATGTTCTTGAAACCGAACTTCGGCAAACGACGCTGAATAGGCATCTGACCGCCTTCAAAGCCGATCTTCTTCTTATAGCCGGAACGCTGCTTTGCGCCCTTGTTACCACGGGTAGAAGTGCCACCGAGACCGGAACCGGCACCACGGCCAATACGCTTACGGGTCTTTAAAGAACCAGCGGCTGGCTTCAAATTACTTAAATTCATATTCTTTACACTTATTATTAAGTTAGTGATATGGAGGGGGTGTGACTTGGTTTCCCTATAATCGCCACATCCCACCCGAGGATTTTGTCTGTTAATTAGTCAACAAGAGCGACAAGATGAGCGACCTTGCGAATCTGACCACGAGTGCACTCGTTGTCAGGAAGCTCGCGGACCAGACCAATGCGGGTCAGTCCGAGTGCATCAAGGGTCAACTTCTCCGTCTTAGGGCAGTTGATGCGGCTGCGAATAGCCTTTACTTTAATAGTTGCCATAATTTTACTGGAATTTATTAACCTTTGAATACAACATCAAGTGAAACACCGCGGTTCTCAGCAACCTGCTTGGCATCACGAAGCTCACAGAGAGCCTGGATGGTAGCCTTTACGAGGTTGTGGGGGTTGGAAGAGCCCTTCGACTTGCAGAGGACATCCTTCACACCTGCACTCTCAAGGACAGGACGCATAGCGCCACCTGCCTTCATGCCGGTACCTTCGGAAGCTGGAATGAGGAGAACCTCAGAACCGCCGAAGCGAGCAGTTACCTCGTGAGGAATAGTACCCTTGAGCACGGGAACCTTAACAAGATTCTTCTTAGCGGACTCAACACCCTTTGCAATGGCAGCCTGAACTTCGCCTGCCTTACCAAGACCGTAACCTACGATACCATTGCCATCACCTACTACAACGATAGCGGCGAAAGTAAAGGTGCGGCCACCCTTGGTAACCTTAGTAACACGATTGATAGCAACCAAACGGTCCTTCAACTCGATATCATTGGCATTCTTTACTCGAATCATATCTGTCATTTATTAGAATTTGAGACCACCTTCGCGGGCACCTTCTGCCAAGGCCTGTACGCGGCCGTGATAGAGATAACCATTGCGATCGAAAACAACCTCAGTGATGCCGGCAGCTGCACACTTCTCAGCGACAGCCTGACCAACCTTCTTGGCAACCTCAGTCTTGGTGCCCTCGGTGATACCCTTTGAGCCAGCGAATACAAGTGTCTTGCCCTCAAGGTCGTTGACAACCTGAGCATAGATAGCCTTGTTGCTGCGGAAAACGGTCAGACGGGGACGGCTGGCAGTACCATTAACCTTCTTACGAATACGGTGCTTAATCTTAATTCTTCTTTCTTTCTTAGTAATCATAATCGTCTAATTTAAAAGGTTAATTATTTAGCACCGGCAGACTTGCCAGACTTACGACGAACAACCTCACCAACATAGAGGACACCCTTGCCCTTATATGGCTCAGGCTTGCGGAAAGAACGAATCTTGGTGCAAATCAGACCAAGCAGGGCCTTGTCACAAGACTCCAGGGTAATCAGTGGGTTCTGGTTACGCTCACTCTTGGTGGTCAACTTAACCTCCTTGGGGAGTACCATATAGATGGCATGAGAATAACCGAGGGAAAGTTCAAGGACATTACCATTGTTGCTGGCACGATAGCCGACACCCACGAGCTGAAGCTCCTTCTTGAAGCCCTCGCTGCAACCAATGATCATATTGTTGATCAAAGAGCGATAAAGGCCGTGCAGAGCCTTGGTCTGCTTCTCATCATTAGGACGGGTGAACTCAATCTTACCATCCTCAATGCCGAGCTGAATACCGCCAGTAAGTTTCTGGCTCATCTCGCCGTTCTTACCCTTAACGGTAACAACATCATCCTTCACAGTGACAGTTACACCTACAGGAATAGTAATAGGCAATTTACCAATTCTTGACATAGCTTATACCTCCTTTCATTAATAGATGTAACACAGAACCTCACCACCGACCTTCTGGGCAGCAGCCTCCTTGTCGGTCATGACACCGCGAGAGGTGGAAAGGATGGCGATGCCAAGTCCGTTGAGGACGCGTGGCATATCCTTATAGCCCACATACTTGCGGAGACCTGGGGTAGATACACGAGTCAGACTCTTAATAGCACTCACGTGGTTTACAGGATCATACTTCAAGGCAACCTTGATAGTACCCTGTGGGCCGTCGTCGATGAACTTGTAGTTCATGATGTAACCCTTCTCGAAGAGGATCTTGCAAATCTCCTTCTTCAAGTTTGACGCTGGAATCTCAACGACACGATGCTTAGCTGCGATGGCGTTGCGAAGACGGGTCAAAAAATCTGCAATTGAATCAGTCATTTGATTTTGTTTGTTAAATTGATCCGGAACCTCCGGACAATATTTAATAAAAAAAACATATACGCAAATATCGGCGGGTCTTTAGGCCCGCTGATATTCTATAGTATCAGAGAGTGTGGGTCCGCCGGATTACCAGCTTGCCTTCTTGACACCAGGGATGAGACCGGCAGAAGCCATCTCACGGAACTGGATACGAGAAAGACCGAACTGACGCATATATCCCTTTGGACGACCAGTCACCTTGCAACGGTTGTGAAGACGAACTGGGGAAGCATTCTTTGGAAGAGCCTGAAGCTCCTGAACAGCCTCATAGTCACCGGCAGCGGCACGCTTCTTGAGTTCAGCACGCTTAGCAGCATACTTCTTTACAAGAGCCTTACGCTTAACCTCACGGGCTACCATTGAAATCTTTGCCATATCTTGATCTTACTTTTTAGCGTTCTTGAATGGAAGACCGAACTCCTTCAGGAGAGCATAACCCTCCTCGTCAGTCCTGGCAGTAGTCACGAAGGTGATGTTCATACCAAGGATGCGCTGAATGCTGTCGATGTTGATCTCAGGGAAAATAATCTGCTCGGTGATACCGAGAGTATAGTTGCCACGACCATCGAACTTGGAGTCGATACCGTTGAAGTCACGGATACGGGGAAGAGCCACGCGGATCAGACGCTCGAGGAACTCATACATCATCTGGTGACGAAGGGTAACACGTACGCCGATAGGCATCTGCTTACGAACCTTGAACTGAGCGATGTCCTTCTTCGAAAGAGTCTGCACAGCCTTCTGACCAGTGATGGCAGTCAGTTCGGTGATAGCAGTTTCAATGATCTTCTTGTCAGCAACAGCCATACCGAGGCCCTCGTTGATGACAATCTTCTCGAGACGGGGCACCTGCATAACAGTGGTATAACCAAACTGCTTGGTGAGTGCAGGAACGATGGTCTCTTTGTAATATTGCTTAAGTGATGCAGTATTTGCCATTATTTAGACCTCCTTATTACTTGTTGATTTTAATTTTGGTTTCCTTGCCGTTCGAGCGGATGGCCTTGCCATTCTCATTGATGCGATTGAGCTTGGAAACGTGGATAGGAGCCTCCTTCTCAATGATGCCGCCCTGAGGATACTTTGCATTTGGCTTGGTGCTCTTCTTCACGATGTTGAGTCCTTCGACGATAGCCGTCTTCTTCTCGACATTCACAGAAAGAACTTTGCCAGTCTTGCCCTTGTTCTCGCCAGAGTTAACAACTACGTTGTCACCCTTCTTTACGTTCAATGTATTCATATCTGCATTTACGTTATTAGAGCACTTCAGGTGCAAGTGAAACAATCTTCATATTAGCAGCACGGAGTTCACGGGCAACAGGGCCGAAAATACGTGATCCACGCATATCACCAGCGTTGTTCAGAAGAACACAGGCGTTGTCATCGAAGCGGATATATGAACCATCGGGACGGCGAACCTCCTTCTTGGTACGAACGATAATAGCTTTGCTGACGGTACCCTTCTTCATGTCGCTAGAAGGAACTACACTCTTAACAGTCACTACGATAATATCACCTACAGATGCATATCGGCGACCAGTGCCACCAAGCACGCGGATGCAGAGGCACTCCTTACCACCGGAATTATCGGCGATTTTAAGTCTTGATTCAGTCTGTATCATAATATTTACTTAGCCTTTTCGAGGATTTCTACTAAACGCCAACGCTTTGTTTTGCTCAGCGGACGAGTTTCCATCAGGAGGACGCGATCGCCTACCTGGGCCTCATTCTTTTCGTCATGAGCGTGGTATTTCTTTGTCTTGTTGACAAACTTACCATAGATTGGGTGCTTCTCCTTGTACTTCACAGTAACAGTGATGGTCTTGTCCATCTTATCGCTGGAGACGATGCCCATTCTAGTTTTTCTAAGATTTCTTGTTTCCATTGAAAAAATCTGTTCTAAAATAAATTTGAGTTTTGAGGATGCTTACTCGACCTGAGCAGCAGCTGTACGGTTGTTGAGTTCTGTCAGCATACGTGCGACATCACGACGGGTAGTGCGGATCACCATAGGATTGTCCAGAGGGGCAATTGCATGGTTGAACTCCAACGATTCCAGCTTTGCCTTTGTCTCAGCAATACGACCTTGCAGTTCCTCAGTTGTAAGATTCTTAAGTTCTGAAGTCTTCATTGTAGTGGTTGTTTGTTTTAGAGAACGACAAGTTCTGGATCATAGTCGCGACGAACGACAAACTTGGTCAGGACGGGGAGCTTCTGAGCACCGAGGCGGAGAGCCTCCTTGGCAACCTCGAAAGGCACACCATCAATCTCAAAGAGGATACGGCCTGGGTTGCAGTCTGCTACCCAACCTTCCGGATCACCCTTACCTTTACCCATTCGGACATCGGCAGGCTTGCGAGTGTAAGGCTTGTCGGGGAACACGCGGCACCAGAGCTGGCCTTCACGTTGCATGTAACGGGTGATAGCGACACGAGCGGCTTCAAGTTGACGCGCATTGATCCATTTATTCTCAAGCGTCTTGATTCCGAACGAACCGAAAGCCAACTGATTGCCTCGCTGGGCATTGCCCTTGAGGTTGTTCTTCTGCTGGCGGCGGTACTTAGTTCTTTTCGGCTGTAACATAGTTTTAAAGCTTCTAAATCGTTATTTAATTATTTTTTGTTACGGAAACCGCCACGACGCTCGCCATCACGACGACCACGACGCTCGCCACGACCTTCGCCCTGTGGACGACCAGTTTCCTTCTGCTTAGCGAAGTTTGGAGCAAGATCCTTCTTGCCATAAACCTCACCGCGGCAGATCCATACTTTGATGCCGATCACACCAACCTTGGTGATTGCCTCAGCCAGAGCGTAGTCGATGTCAGCACGGAAAGTGTGAAGTGGGGTACGACCCTCCTTGTACATCTCCTTGCGCGACATTTCAGCGCCATTGAGACGACCCGAGCACTGAACCTTGATACCCTCAGCACCTACACGCATTGCAGACTGGATAGCCATCTTGACAGCACGACGGTAAGCAACCTTACCCTCTACCTGGCGTGCGATGTTGTTTGCTACGATTGAGGCATCAACCTCAGGCTTCTTGATCTCGTAGATGTTGATCTGAACATCCTTATCGGTGATAGACTTGAGCTCTTCCTTCAACTTATCAACCTCGCTGCCGGCCTTACCGATGATGATACCTGGACGGGCGGTGCAGATAGTGATGGTGACGAGCTTCAGTGTACGTTCGATCACAATGCGGGAAAGGCTTGCCTTGGCAAGGCGTGCATTGAGATACTTGCGAATCTTAGCATCCTCTATGATGGTATCACCACAGTTCTTGGAAGCAAACCAATTGGAATCCCAACCACGGATGATGCCCAGACGATTTGAAATTGGAGAAATTTTCTGTCCCATGTTAGAGAATATTAAGCTTCTTTGTTAATTGAATCTACGTAAATAGTCACGTGGTTAGAACGCTTGCGAACGCGATAAGCACGTCCCTGTGGTGCAGGGCGAAGGCGCTTGATGGTGGCTCCCTCGTCAACGACGATGGCACTCACCTTGAGCTGGCCAGCCTCGGCCTTCTGACCGGTCTTGGCCTCCCAGTTAGCGATTGCGGACTTCAAAAGAAGCTCAACACGGGCAGCAGCCTCCTTGTTGGAGAAATGAAGGACACCCAGAGCCTTGAAAGCCTCCATGCCGCGAACCATATCTGCTACGAGACGCATCTTGCGTGGAGAGGTTGGGATATTGTTATACTTAGCGAAATAAGTAGCCTTACGAACTTCCTTCAGCTTATTGGCAGATGTCTGTTTTCTATTAGCCATTGTTCTTGAATTATTTTAGTAAGACCCTATATTTACTTGCGATTACCAGAGTGGCCACGGAATGTGCGAGTCATTGAGAACTCACCGAGCTTGTGACCTACCATGTTCTCAGTTACATAAACCGGAACGAACTTGTTACCGTTGTGAACAGCGATGGTGTGACCAACGAAATCAGGAGAGATCGTGGTAGCACGAGACCAAGTCTTGACTACAGCCTTCTTGCCAGACTCATTCATGGCAAGGATCTTCTTCTCGAGCTTAACGCTAATAAACGGGCCTTTTTTTAAGGAACGACTCATATTATTATATTAAATAATGTGTTACTTCAAAATTACTTCTTATTAGCTCTCTCGATAATGTACTTTGAAGACTGCTTCTTTGGTGAACGTGTCTTCAGACCCTTAGCGTAGAGACCCTTACGCGAACGTGGGTGACCACCAGACTGACGACCTTCGCCACCACCCATCGGGTGATCGACTGGGTTCATCACAACGCCACGGTTGTGTGGGCGACGGCCCAACCAGCGAGAGCGACCTGCCTTACCACTCTTCTCGAGTGCGTGGTCAGAGTTGCCTACCGAACCGATAGTAGCCTTGCAGGTAGCAAGGATTTTGCGGGTTTCGCCAGAGGGGAGCTTGATGATTGCATAGTCACCTTCTTTTGAAGTAAGCTGAGCGAAGTTACCAGCAGAACGAACAAGGGCGGCACCCTGTCCCGGGCGGAGCTCGATGTTGTGAATGACTGAACCTACTGGAATGTCCTTAAGTGCAAGAGCGTTGCCAACTTCAGGAAGAGCCTTGGCACCTGATTCTACATGTGCGCCTACCTTGAGGCCGTTAGGTGCGAGGATGTAACGCTTTTCGCCATCTACATAGTAGAGGAGTGCGATGTTAGCGCTGCGGTTAGGATCGTACTCGATAGACTTGACCACTGCAGGTACGCCATCCTTGTTGCGCTTGAAATCGATGAAGCGATAAGACTGCTTGTGACCACCACCGATGTAACGCATGGTGAGGCGGCCCTGGTTGTTACGACCACCAGTCTTGGTCTTACCGACAGTGAGAGACTTTTCGGGCTTGCTAGCGGTGATCTCATCGAATGCGCTGATAGCCTTGCCTCTCTGGCCCGGAGTTGTGGGCTTGAATTTGCGGATTGCCATTTTTTGTTTTAGCATTCTCGGCCGTCGCAGACGCAATTGCTGAAATTCAGAGTTACCATCCGACGTATCGCGATGGGCTTTCGAACGACTTTGCTGCGCCAGGAGGGCGGCCGAAGTTAGTGAATATTGTTAATTAGTTGATGTTAGCGTAGAAATCAATCGTATCGCCTTCCTTGAGGGTCACATAGGCCTTCTTGTAAGCGGCAGTCTTGCCGACCTGCAGACCTCTCTTGGTGTAGCGGCTCTTGACCTTGCCAGCGTAGTTGATGGTGTTAACCGACTCAACAGTGACGCCGAACTTCTGTTCTACAGCCTGCTTGATCTGGATCTTGTTGGCCTTGGTGTCAACATAGAAACCGTAAACGACGTTAACAGGAGCGCTACCATCCTTCTTCTTGCGAGCTTCAGATGACTTGTCTGTGATCTTGGTCATCTTCTCAGTTACGATGGGTTTAATCAGAATTGCCATGTCTGTTACTTGCTTTAGAGGTTGTTAACTGTTTCAACAGCGCTCTCTGTAATCACGAGTGTGCCGCAGTTCATCACGTTGTAGGTGTTGAGTGAATCTGCTGGCAGGACGCTGACCTTCTTGAGGTTTCGAGCAGACAAAAGTACGTTTTTATTTTCATTTAAGCAAACAAAAGCGACCTTTTTTTCTGCAACCTGCAGGTTTTTAACTATGTTAGCAATTGCTTTGGTAGATGGAGTTTCCAATTTAAGGTCCTCAATTACAACAATTGCGTTCTCTGCAGCCTTGGTCGAGAGGGCGCTCTTACGAGCGAGAGCCTTCACCTTTTTGTTGAGCTTGAAGCTGTAATCGCGGGGCTTTGGACCGAATACGCGACCGCCACCAACGAGCACTGGCGAGTTGATGTCACCACGACGTGCACCGCCGCCGCCCTTCTGGCGACCGAGCTTGCGGGTCGAACCGCTAACCTCTGAACGCTCCTTTGACTTATGGGTACCCTGACGCTGGTCAGCAAGGAACTGCTTAACAGCGAGGTAGATTACATGGTCGTTGGGCTCAATGCCAAAAACCTCATCGTTGAGGACAACCGTACGACCGGTTTCCTTACCTTCCTTGTTCAATACTTTCAGTTCCATTACTTCTCAATTGTTAAAAGTGAACCCTTTGCTCCTGGCACGCTGCCCTTCACGAGAAGGAGGTTGTGCTCAGGAATAACCTTCAACACCTGGAGATTCTGTACAGTCACCTGCACATTACCCATCTGGCCACCCATGCGGAGGCCCTTGAATACGCGTGCTGGATAAGAGCATGCGCCGATTGAACCTGGCTTACGCAGACGGTCGTCCTGGCCGTGAGTGGTCTGGCCTACGCCACCGAAACCATGACGCTTAACAACGCCCTGGAAGCCGTGACCCTTCGACGTACCCACTACGTCAACGAACTCAGCGTCACCGAAGAGATCATTCACGGTGATTACATCACCAAGCTGATACTGCTTCTCGTAACCCTTAAACTCTGCAAGGTGCTTCATTGGAGCAACACCTGCTTTCTTGAGGTGACCCATCACTGGCTTGGAGACATGCTTCTCAGTGGTCTCCTCGAAGCCGACCTGTACAGCTTCATAACCATCCTTCTCGATCGTCTTGATCTGAGTCACAACACAAGGACCTACTTCAATAACAGTGCATGGCACGTTCTTGCCATCAGCACTGAAGACGGAAGTCATTCCGACTTTTTTGCCTAATAATCCTGGCATATTTCAGTTACTTGTTGTGCCTGGCGGGAATGCCTTCTTCCGAAAACGTTCCACAGGCGGTTAATAATATTAAATTGTTTTGTTTTTTGACAGTTTAGGCCGAAACTTCCCCTATTACAGGTTCCATCCCGGTTGTAAGGCCGGGGAGGGGTCTCCTCCCCAGTCCCAAATAGTTTGTGGTAATTATACCTTGATTTCAACCTCGACACCTGAAGGCAGTTCGATCTTCATCAGAGCCTCTACAGTGCGTGGAGTAGCCGATACGATGTCGATGAGACGCTTGTAGGCGCAGAGCTGGAACTGCTCGCGGCTCTTCTTGTTAACGAAGGTCGAGCGGTTGACAGTAAAGATGCGCTTCAAGGTTGGCAACGGAATAGGGCCGTTGACCTTGGCACCTGTCGACTTCACAGTCTTTACGATCTTCTCAGCTGACTTGTCAACGAGCATGTGGTCGAAAGACTTCAACTTAATACGAATTTTCTGATCCATATTTGGTTTTAAGAATTTACGTTAATTAATTATTGATCTTTACGACCTTGATTACTTGATGAGGTCAGCGCGACCGCCGCACTCCTCGAGTACCTTGCGGGCATTGCCCTTATCAACCTCGGCATAGTGGTGAAACTCCATGGTAGAGCTTGCACGACCGGAAGTGATGGTACGAAGGTCTGTTACATAACCGAACATCTCGGCGAGCGGAACGAAAGCCTTCACAAGGCGTGCACCCGAACGTGTGCTGTCCATACCCTCTACCTGACCACGGCGCTTGTTGAGGTCGGAGATAACGTCACCCATCGACTCCTCAGGAGTAACTACCTCAACCTTCATGATAGGCTCAAGCAGGATAGGCTGTGCCTTCTCGCAGCATGCCTTGAAGGCGAAGTTGGCAGCGAGTTCGAACGAAAGCTGATCAGAGTCAACTGGATGGAAGCTACCATCCTCGAGGGTGACCTTCATCGAGTCAACTGGGAAGCCGGCCAAAACGCCCGACTTCATGGCTGCGGTGAAGCCCTTCTGTACCGATGGGATATATTCTGCAGGCACATTACCACCCTTGACGATGCTCTCGAACTGAAGTCCGGTAACGCCCTCATCAGCTGGGCCAACGGTAACGATGATGTCTGCGAACTTACCACGGCCACCCGACTGCTTCTTGTAAACCTCGCGGTGACGGGTAACGACACCCTTGATGGACTCCTTGTACGAAACCTGAGGACGACCCTGGTTGCACTCAACCTTGAACTCACGCTTCAGACGATCGATGATGATGTCGAGGTGAAGCTCACCCATACCCGAGATAACGGTCTGACCCGTATCCTCATTGGTCTTGACGGTGAAGGTTGGATCCTCCTCGGCGAGCTTGGCGAGGCCAATACCGAGTTTGTCAAGGTCCTTCTGCGACTTGGGCTCAACGGCGATACCGATCACTGGATCGGGGAACTCCATCGACTCAAGCACTACAGGATTGTTCTCGTCGCAAAGGGTATCACCAGTGCGGATATCCTTGAAGCCTACACCTGCACCGATGTCACCGCAACCGATCTCCTCCATAGGATTCTGGTGATTGGAGTGCATCTGGAACAGACGGCTGATACGCTCGCGCTTGCCCGAACGTGGGTTGTAAACGTAAGAGCCAGCCTCAATGGTGCCCGAATATACGCGGAAGTAGCAGAGACGACCTACATATGGATCGGTAGCGATCTTGAATGCGAGGGCCGACATTGGCTCGTCGTAGCTTGGATGACGCTGAATCTCCTTCTCGGAATCCTTGGGATCGTGACCGATGATAGCGGGGGTATCAACTGGAGAGGGGAGGTAGCGTACCACAGCATCGAGAAGTGGCTGTACGCCCTTGTTCTTGAACGAAGAACCGCAGAGTACTGGGAACACCTCCTGTGCAAGGGTCATCTTGCGGAGAGTGGTATAAACCTCCTCCTTGGTGATGGTCGAAGGATCGTCGAAGTACTTCTCCATGAGAGCGTCGTCAAAGTTGGCGACCTGCTCCAGGATCTTGTCGCGATACTCCTGAGCCTCGGCAACGAGGTCAGCAGGAATCTCTTCGATCTCATATTCAGCACCCATGGTCTCATCGTGCCAGTAGATAGCCTTCATCTCGATCAGGTCGATGATGCCCTTGAAGGTCTCCTCCGAGCCGATAGGCAACTGGATAGCCAAGGCATTGGCACCGAGCATAGCGTGCATCTGATCCACTACATCAAGGAAGTTGGCGCCCGAACGGTCCATCTTGTTGACGTAAGCGATACGAGGAACGTTGTACTTCTCAGCCTGACGCCATACGGTCTCCGACTGTGGCTCAACGCCGCCTACAGCGCAGTAGGTTGCAACGGCGCCATCAAGGATACGGAGCGAACGCTCTACCTCGACGGTGAAGTCCACGTGGCCTGGAGTGTCGATCAGGTTGAACTTATATTTCTCACCCTGAAAGTTCCAGTAAGCGGTAGTGGCAGCTGAGGTGATTGTGATACCGCGCTCCTGCTCCTGGGCCATCCAGTCCATGGTAGCAGAACCGTCGTGAGTCTCACCAATCTTGTGAGTCTTGCCAGTGTAAAAAAGGATGCGCTCTGAAGTAGTTGTCTTACCGGCATCGATGTGTGCCATGATACCGAAGTTACGCGTGTACTTCAATGCTGCGTCTTTTGGATTTGCCATATTATATTAAATAATGTGTGAAGACTCAGATTAGAACTTGAAGTGAGCGAATGCACGGTTGGCCTCAGCCATCTTGTGCATGTCCTCCTTACGCTTGAATGCACCGCCCTGCTCATTGTAGGCATCCATGATCTCGGCAGCGAGCTTGTCGGCCATGGTCTTACCACCACGCTTGCGGCTGTAGATGATCATGTTCTTCATCGAGATAGACTCCTTACGGTCGGGACGAATCTCGGTAGGAACCTGATAGGTGGCACCACCAATACGGGTTGACTTAACCTCGACGAGTGGGGTGATGTTGTCGAGAGCCTTCTTCCACACCTCGAGGGCACTGATACCCTCCTTCTCGGCCAACTTCTTGCCGACGATATCCATGGCGGTGTAGAAAATAGTGAACGCAATGCTCTTCTTGCCATCGTACATCAGATGGTTTACGAACTTGGTTACTTTAACTTCGCTGAAGACAGGATCCGGAAGGATAACTCTCTTCTTCGGCTTTGCTTTTCTCATTTTGTTTTGAAATGTTTAATGTTTGGTTGTTTCTCTTGGGGGAATCTTCATCCGCGCCTATCACGCTTGGTCCATCACTGGGTTTATGCGGGCCGGATTACTCAACCTTTAAGAGCCTTTACCAACTTGTGTAAAAGGTTTGAAACTTGTTTTCTCTCTGCGAAGATTACTTCTTCTTTGGAGCTGCACCAGCCTTAGGACGCTTTGCACCGTACTTTGAACGACGCTGAGTGCGACCATTTACGCCGGCGGTATCCAACGTGCCGCGCACAATGTGATAACGTACACCTGGAAGGTCCTTCACACGACCGCCACGTACCATGACGATTGAGTGCTCCTGAAGGTTGTGACCCTCGCCCGGAATGTAGGCATTAACTTCCTTGCCGTTAGTCAAACGTACACGTGCCACCTTACGCATAGCAGAATTAGGTTTCTTAGGAGTTGTGGTGTAAACACGAGTACAAACGCCACGACGCTGTGGGCATGATGCCAGGGCCGGTGACTTGCTCTTGTCTTCCAGAACTACGCGACCTTTTCTTACTAACTGTTGAATAGTAGGCATTTTGTTTTTACTTTTAGACGATAATTTGTTTGTTTAACTCTCATGCAAAATCATTTCACCTCGGGCTCTCTTCGCCCTCGCGTGCGATTTAGCGGGTGCAAAGATAGAAAATATTTCTTAAACGACAATGGATTGCACATCATTTTCTTTAAAACTTTTTCACTTTTCGCCACATTCGGCATTTCTACATGGCATTTTTCGAAGGTTAAAGTACGAAATTAGAGAATTATAAGATGTGCTAACTCGTTCAATTTGAATTTAAAAGACACTCTCTCCCACTCCGCTTCACTTCTTTTTCTCCAGATTCCACAATGCCGTCATTTCCGACCATCTTTTGTCAAAACAGGAAGCGAAAACGGCACAAAATAGTCCAAAAAACGATGTTCGCCTCCCATTTCCTGCAGTTTTTTGTCCCAATAGTTGCAACCAATCAAAAATAACCGTATATTTGCACACGAAACACAAAAAAACGACAACCGATATGAAGAAGAAAATTGTCACCATGCTCGTTTTACTCGCCGGCACGTCTGTGCTTTCGGCCCAGAACATCATCACCACACCAATCGATAGCGACCTGTTCCCTACCGTAGGCGAAATGTTCGATTTCTCGCCTGAGGCCATTCAGGCGTTCAAGGACAGAGAAGAGAAATATGCCCAGGTACTGAAGGATTACGAAGCCGGAAGGGCTACGCAGGAGCAGCTTGAAGCTGCCGAATACGACGATACCTTCGCCGATGTTTACGACATCCTCGGAGGCGGTTGCAGTTTCTATTGCGGTTGCCAGTACGACACGGTCATCTGCTCGTCATTCCTTCCGCCCCAAGGCAGTCGCACCTACGAGGCCTTCGATGCTGCCGACCTCTCCTACGAAACCGCTTGGGTGGAAGGCAAGGCAGGCAACGGCATCGGCGAATGGATCGAATATCAGTTCCCCGCCGGCAATCCACGCATCACCTCCATCATTGTCTGCTCCGGATATATCCGCACCAGAAAGGCATGGGAGGAGAACGGCCGCGTCAAGAAGTTGGAGGTCAGTGTCAACGGAAAGAAACTCACCACGTTGCATCTCGACGACATCTATGCCGAGCAGACCTTCGACGTGGGTGAGATAGGGTGGTCTCGCGAAGAGGGAACCACCCCAGGCACCGACCCGATCAAGATACGCTTCACCATCGTCGATGTCTATCCCGGAACAAAGTATTCCGACACTGCCATTTCCGAAATCTATTTCGATGGCATCGATGTTCATTGATACTATCTTTACGCTGGCGCGTGCGTGTTTAAAATAGGACGCGCACATACGACGCGCACACGAATAAAGCCCTCAAAAATAAAACACGCCCCGGCATTCCATCGGAACACCGGGGCGTTACTTTCAAAAACCTATCTATTAATGATTGTAAGTTAATAACACATACACACACAATTACTTGCTGGCAAGACCCTCCTCTTTGAGCAGGTTGTCCAGGCCCTTGTTCCTCAGCGAGTTGTTCATCAGAGCAAGGTACTTGCGATATTGAACTTCGTCAAGGTACTTGTGAGCGAAAGCAAGGTTGATATTCAGGGCTTTCTGCATACGAGCGCCGCGCTTCTCTACCTTGGTACGCTCCAGACGCTTCACCGAATAGCCGAAGTTATCCGATGCATAGCCCATCACATCCATCTGATCCGCAGAAAGATTCAGATAACGTGACAAAGAACGCATGTTAATATTGAAATCGTAGTTTATAGGAGTTACATTGTTTACAGTATCAAGTTTCTCCTGGGCATTTATATTTGCAGCGGCCATCATGATGGCTGCGACTGCGATAATCATCTTTTTCATAATTAAATTTTTAATACCTTAAATAAATTAAACAATAAAAGTTAATAATACAAATCAATTAAAATACAATTGATAAAAACAACCAAGCAAGCAGCAAGTACACTGCCATGGTAGCACCCATTGAAATAAAAAGATTTTTCATACCTTAAATTGTTTTTTTAAATTGTTAAAAATACTAAGCAATTAATAAACGCGATAAAAGTAGTTTGTAGTCTCTTTTGTCTTTTTGTTTTTGTTTTGTCTATGTAGTTTCTTTGTTTTTGACGCTGCAAAGATACGGGGTTTTTCGTTTACTCAATCAAAAAAGGGTCAAAATCGTGCAATCGGTTGCTCTCGAGGCCTCGTTTTGGGCATTTTTGATAATTGTGACTGGCAAATGAAAGGGCCGAAAATAGAAAAACGAACGCAAAATGCCCTCATCCGAAACAAAAAGTTCGTGATGAGGGCCATATATTAATAATGTGTTACCAACTAACGCACGTAAATCTGGTCCAAAACAATGCCTTCATAAGGCGTTTTGAGCCTCAAAACCTGCTTTTTTCCGTGTTTGCAGGGCAATTTGACGCACTTCACAGCCTGGTTACGGAGCACATTCTGCTTCCATTCCTCGCTTCGGCCCACAGTGCGGTAATCTACCGAACAGTATTCTTTCGCATCGAGCGATACCTCGACTGCGAGGTGTTCATCATCGACGGGATGCGTGGGCAGCAAATGGAGTTCCACGGTCAAAGAATCGGCATCCTTGGGCGCTGTGAACGTATAGGTCACCTCCTCGTTGGGCAGAAGCAGAATGGCTTTCCCTGCATAGCCCAGCCCCTCACAAGTCGCATAGCGTCCTTTGGCATCGGTTCCCTCCCATTGGGCAATAGAGTTTGCCTCATCAGGCCACGGTTCGTCCACCTGGGTATGCTCCACAGGCTCGAAGACGCTCAGTTTGCGCGGTTTGTAGTCCATGATGCGGTTCCATTTGCCGTTGTTGTGTATTCCCTCGTTATAGATTTGCGTCAGATGCACGATACTGTCGAAGGCGGCATCGCTCCGCTCCCACTCCATCAGGCCGTGTCGTGCATATTGGGCAAAGAGTAATTTGCGATTCATCTGGTCAGCAGCCTGCACTGGATATTTCACCAGTTGGAAATAAGCGTCCTTCCTATCCTCGGGGATGCGCTTGTCAATCGCCTCGGCCTTGTCTGAAAGGCGCTGATAGTCTTTGAGACGCTGCTCCACGTAGTTTTTGCTCCAAGGCAGGTCACGCACTGTGCCCCAATATCGTTTGTCAGCCTCCTCGGTGCGTGTACCGCCCAGGAACTCGGGTTTACGCACAAAAGCCAGCCTGAACGATTCATCCATCATCGTCTGGAGGTCTTTCGATAGTTCCTTGCCGAATTCACGGGCATAGAACTGTCGCGCGTGCTCCTTCAGACCCATGTCGTTCACCTTGTCGATGTCCCATGCCATATCCATAAAGAGTTCTATCTGATACTCTGCAGGCTTGATGTCGCCCACGTTGAGGATCCAAATCTTCTGGATGCCCTTGTCATAGGCCAGCTTCATCTGCTGGTAAAGCAGGGCTGGGCTGAACGTGCCGAGCCAAAGATAATCGTGCGGACGCCCCCAATAGGAAACATGGTAATAGATGCCATTGCCTCCCTGTCGAGCTGCCTCAGCCTCGGTCGGGAAATGACGGATATAGCCATAGTTGTCGTCACACCACATCAGGCAAACGTCCTCCGGCACTTCCAGTCCCGCATGATAGATGTCGAGCACCTCCTTATAAGGGATGAAGACTTGCGGCACCTGAGTTACATCCTCGTTGACATATTGTTTCAAGAGTTGACGCTGGTCAGCAATAGCTCGCGTGAGCACAGCCTTCTGCTCCTCTACCCCTTTGGCTCCAAGCATTCCACTGTCATGCACGCCACGCATACCGATGGTATAGAGTATCTCCTGACCTGCGACCTCCTTCATACGGTCTTCCCAGAATCGATAGACCTCAGCCGAATTGTTCACGTAGTCATAATCTCCCACACCACGGCGAGGCCATTCTCCTGCTGGGCTGGTGGCCATTGGTTCGCAATGGCTTCCTCCGATGTAGATGCCATAGCGTGCTGCTGCCTCACGGTTGCCAGGTACGAGGAAGAAAGGCACCGTGACTTCGTGCATAGCAGGCCAGATGGTATTTGCACGCAGGCGCAGCAGCAGTTCGAAGACCTTTGCGTAGGTCTTCGGTCCTATTTGTCCCGCCACGTCTGTCGGTTCATAGTTTTGCGAACTCCAAGGCATCAATCCCCAATCCTCATCGTTGATGAAGATGCCACGGAAAGGCACGTCTGGTTTCTGGTCAATCGTTGTACCTTCGGCGACGCGCAGTTCTTTCTGCTTGCGTGCAGTTGCATCTGCCCACCATTCCCAAGGAGAGACACCCAGCAAGCGCGACACCTCCAACAGACCATAGGCCATACCATGTGCATCTGAGGCGTTGAGAGTCAGGTTTCCATCTTTGGCTTCCAGACGGAAATGTTCCCAACCTTCGAGCGTATCGTTGCCCATCACGATGACGTGTCCCTTCGCAGCAGCGCTGTCAAGGGTGACTGCGATATGCAGTTCTGCATCGAGCGCCGTGGCAAAGTCATATGCAAGTAATTCCAAAGCCGTTTTCACCACAGGCGCAACGCCAGCCGTATCACATTGGATATAGATGGGATCACCCTGCTTCGCTACGAAGTCCTGTCGTGACCCCTTGCTACAGCCCGTCAGCAAGCCGATTGCCGTAAGCGACAAAAATAGAAATGAATGCTTCATTATTCTGTTATCAATAGGTTTTTCTCAAAATGCCATCTCTCGAAGTAACAAAGTCAGCATTCTTGATCGAGACATTTTCCACATTATTAATATTAGTAGCATATTTGGTCACAAGTCCTACCTTGAGGTTCTCGATCTCCACATTGCGGATAGGCAGATGCTCGTCACCGTTTAGGTCGATGGCGATTCCCACCGAGTCGCATTCCAGATCCCTGATGTGCAGACCATCAATCTCGGTATAGACCGTGTCGTAATCCGGAAGTTTGCGCCATTGGTAGAGCACGTCGGTATCGACAGCCACCAGTCGCTGAGCAGAACGCACCTGCGCACGCTCCATATAGATGTTCTTCACAAAGCCACCACGTCGGTGATTGGTCTTCACGTAGAACACGGCCTTCACGTCGCCTACCGCCCTGCAATCGTGCATCCACACGTTCCGCACGCCGCCCGACATTTCCGAACCGATACCGAGCAGTACGTGTCCGTCCTCCACCACGCAGTTCCTGACCACAATGTTCTCAGTGGGCTTGTTCAACTGCCAAGCGTCCTGGTTTCGACCTGCCTTAATCACCACTGCGTCATCACCCTGGTTGAAGTGGCAGTTCTCGACCAGCAGATTGCTTGTCATATCGATGTCGATGCCATCGTTGTTGTGCCCATGGGCATAAACATCCAGTCCGCGCACCACTCCTTCGTCACACATATAGAGGTGGATGGTCCAAAACGGGCTCTCGCGAATCTTGAAGTCCTCGAGCACAATATTCTTGCAGCGGTTCAGCTGTATCAGATGAGGTCGCATGTTGCTCTCCGGTAGATTCGTCAGTCGTCGTTCTTCCACGGGTGTCAGCTCCGAACACCAACGATAAAGTTCACGCGTAGCATCCTGATGAGCCTGAGGTCGTTTGAACCACACCTTCCACAAGTCCATCTTCGGTGCCAACGTTCCTGTGCCCGAAATCTTGATGTTCTTGCATTTGAAAGCATAGATCAAAGGCGAGTAGTTGTAGCACTCCACACCCTCCCATGTAGTAAAGACTGCGGGCAAATAATCTGCCGGATTATCCGTAAAGATTAGACGAGCTCCTTCTTCCAGATGTAGATCAACGTTATCCATCAGGTGAATTGGCCCCGTCAACCATTCTCCTGCAGGCACTACAACGTGTCCGCCACCTGCCTTGTTGCAGGCTTTGATGGCCTTGGCAATTGCCCTTGTGTTCACCGTCTTACCATCCGCTTTGGCGCCAAACTTCTTGATGTTGAAGTCCTCCGTAGGATATACGAACTCATAGATTGACCCCATTTCGAATGGAGCATCCTTGATCTCCACAGTCTTATATTCCTGTGCCCAGCATCCTACGCTCATCAATAATGAAACAGTCAATAATGCTATCTTTCTCATAATGCTTCTCTTTCCGCTGTTGTATATTAAAATAATGTGTGGGCATTTATTTTAACATTGCCTCAGCATAACGCTTGCCGAGCTCGATGGCAGCTTCACGGCTGAAATGAGGATCGCCAGGATTGTCGGGCATACGATAACCCAATCCGTCGCTCGTGACTTTTCGGCAATTTGGCACCTCGCGGGTTAGTCGGTCAAGGGTACCGTGATTGAATGCCTCAATCTTGGTCGAATCCTCCCACGCCCATTGCCCTACTTCGCCTACGACAACAGGCACTTCGTCACCCACGCCAAGGCCATTTCTAAGTGCAGCAATCATCTTCGAGAATCGCTCCACATAGATATCTCCGGCCGTTCCTTTCGTAATGTCTGTCTCTCCCTGGTGCCAAACAATGCCTTTCAATTTTCCATACTGCAAGGCAGGAACAGCCCTCACCAGCGCCGAATCAAGATACGACACAAGGCTATCTCCACCCACCTGCCATGACTTGAGGGCACTGCCACCACGCGCATTCTGCACCAGCAAAACCTTTCGCCCCGTTTTCTGATAGATGGCGGGACCGAACCCCACACCGGGACCAATCAACTGCATGCTAATGTCCTTGCGGATGTTGCTGTAACGATTGAGTGGAGCAACAGCAGGTTCTGGAACAAGTTCGGCATTCAGCAACCAAACACCCTCGAGAACGTTCATTGTGTCCTCGGGAAGAAGATAGCCTCGTCCCGCACAATTTGACTGACCTATAAGCAGATAGATGTCATAATCATCGTTGTCATTGCAAGCGCCGAATAAAATAGCACAAACTGCTGCACACAGGCAGAAGCTAACATTTTTTACAAGTCTTTTCATAATGACAGTAGTGTTCCTGTAAAAAGAAGAAGTCAAACATTCCCCAGATATACCCTCTTGATGCCCTCTTCAATCGCAATATCACGCGCCTTGATGAGGGTATTCTTTGGCGTGGGATAACTATTGCTCATTTTATATCGTGGGAAGAAGCGGCTGAAGTGGAGCGGACAATCCTGCATGTCGTGTTCGACGAGCCAGCGACACATCTGTCGAATCATGTCCATATCGTCGTTGACCTCGGGAATCAGGAGGTTGGTGATCTCGAGATGTGTACCAGCTTCGTGCAGCGTGATAAGCGTATCGAGCACAGGCTGCAAGCTTCCTCCGCTCACACGACGATAGATGTCGTCGGAGAACGATTTCAGGTCGATGTTGGCAGCATCGATGAGCGGAGCTAAGTCGCGCAGCGGCTCCTGGTTGACATAACCCGCCGAGACGAGGATGTTCCATAGCCCACGTTCATGGGCGAGTGTAGCGATGTCAGCGACGTATTCAATCCAAGTCAATGGCTCTGTATAGGTGTAGGCAATGCCTGGGATACGGTGCTTTAATGCCAGTTTTACAACCTGCTTGGGGCTCAGCGTATAATGGGGCACTTCCGCAGGCAGAGCCTGTGAGATGTCATGGTTCTGGCAGTTCAGGCAGCGGAAATTACAGCCCGTGCAAGCCAACGACAGGCAGCGCGTATCGGGATGGAATCCGTAAATCGGCTTCTTCTCGATCGGATCGTCAGCCAAGGCACACGGCTTGCCATAGACATCACTCACCATCACGCCCCCATCATTTCTGCGGCTCCCGCACCTTCCATGCTGCCCCTCCCCCATGGTGCATCCATGCGGACATAGCAGGCACTTCAGCCTGCCATCCTCCTGCTTCTGATAATAACGGCACTCAATCATTTTTCTTTATTTTTCTTTAGAATCTCTAGATTATCTAGAATTTCTAGAACCTCTAGAATATCTAGTTCCTAGAACACTATCGCCTCATACACATACAGTTCGGCATCCTTCCACCCGTTCCAGCCGATGCCGGCCTTTTCGGCAGCGCAATGCGAGACAAACTCCTCTTTCGACCAGTTCACCTCGTCAGCCACCTGTGGCAGATAGGTACCCGAACGCCAGCCCTTGCGAATGTAGATGCCGTGCTTGCCCAGGACGAACTCGTCGAGGCTCTTGATGCGTCGCATCGGCGTCAGCACCGAGATCTCGATGTCGATGTCTTCAAGTTCCGACTGACGAACGCTATCGAAACGTGGGTCCTCGAAAGCAGCAGCACGTGCCATCTGGGCCACAATCTCGCCGAGCATATGGTCCTCGCCGAAGTGTCCGATGCAGCCACGAAGCCTTCCGTGCTTATGCAGGCTCACGAATGCGCCGCATTTCTGTTTCAAGGTCGGCGAGAGATTCTCTGGCTTATAGTTCCGACCGAAAAACGACAGACGAATGGATTCGCGTGCGATCTCCTTGAGCGCAGCCTTGTCGGCGTCGGTCAAGGTGAAACCTGGTTCCTCGGCCACAGTCGGAGCCTTCTCCGACGTCGAAGGTTTCTCCTCTTCAAACGCAGGTACTGTCGGCACACGTGCGCCCTTTTCCTCCCTTGTAAAGGCGAACGCATGATAACCCACTACGCGGTCATGACCGCCATACTGCGAATCGCCCGAATTGCAGTAGCGGACATGATGTATCTGGATGCCCTTGCTGTCCTCCGTCATCATCAGCAGCACAGCGATGGCAGCTTCGCCACAAGCACTGGTGTCCAGGTTTCGGATGCCGAGGTTCTCGTTCTTCTCCAAAGCTTCGACAAACTTCAATACACTGCCCGTCTTGATGGCTTCGCCCGTGGCGCCATCCACCTGTTGCGCATCCTTGTACGAAGGATAATGCGAGAAGTCACTGCTGATCACGAAGAGATTCTTCTCGTTGAAGTAAGGCAGCAGCGCTTCGGCTATCTGTTCCAGTTTCTGCCAGTTCTGCGTAGCGATGACGATGGGCACGATGGGCGGCATCTCCTTGAAACGATATTGTAACAGGGGCAATTGCACTTCCAGGCAATGCTCCTTGCTGTGGGCTCGTTCCTCATAGGTAAACACGGAATTCGACGCGATAATCTGCCGACCGAGTTCGGCATCCACCTTCACGTTGCCCAAAGGCGTATTGTAGGCTTCGTAGCCCACTCCCACCGAAGCCTTGTCGAGCCACACATGATGACTGGGACCCAGCAGGAAGATGTGCTCATACTGGGCCGAAGAATCGATGCAACTGAATGCTGAGGCTGCTGTAGCTCCCGAGAAAACATATCCTGCATGGGGCACAATGACTGCCTGCACACGTTGCAGCGGTCGAATATCCTTCGACGCTTCGTAACATCCGACCACATCAGTAAGTAGCTGTTTTTGACTGCCTGCGTAGAATTGTCCGGCCACAGCCGGGCGTCTGATCTTGCCTTCCATAGTAGTACCAGTTATAAGAATCAATATAAAAATGAGCCACTTTTTCATGTGAAAATACATTTTCGAGTGCAAATATAACCTAAATAATCACTCGATGCAAGGTTTTTTCGGATAATTTTGTTAAAAACCGACGAAATTATTTGGATTCATACAAAAAAATGCATATATTTGCACCGCATAATACCAAGAGTAACAAACCACTTCGTGATCCGCGTCAGTACCAGTCAGCACCGGACACGATATAAATTTAAGCAACATGGAAAATCGAATAGGATGGGTTCCACTTGGCTTAGCCACTGGATTCATTTTTTCAAAGTTAGGCAAAACACCAACACAAAGAGTCGGAAAACTTGAAATGTCACGTTCAGACAACCGTTACATTTACCGCTACACCCCCGATTATGTCAGATATCTGACAGTCGAGACAGGCGAGTGGCAATTCGGCAATTCTTCATTTAATGCAAAGGCTGGTGACTTCTATTTGAATGTCCCATTCACATGACAAGTTTCCCCTACCGCCTAAAACTATTTAGTAAAGTTATAACAAAAACTCCTGCCCTCAAAGGCGGGAGTTTTTTGTGCTTATTGTACAATCATCACTACCGACTCGCCCGCCTGCAATTCCAAGGCGAAGCATCCGTCGGCTTCTTTGTGGATTTCACCCACTTCTCCACTAGTGGTATAAAAGACTGAAAGTGCAGCGGCCTTGGTCTTGAACACTACGCGTCGCGCCTGCTCGGTGACATTGGCCAGGAAGAACAAATCGAGGTCATCGACCAGTCGATGCGTATGCACCACGGCCTCATCACTTTCCAATATTTGGAGTGGTCTTTCGACATCAAATGCATGTTTGAGCACCTGCACGCCACCTGCCTTCAACTTTTCGATTGCTGCCCGCGAAGCGGGTGTAATGGTGGCATCGTCGGCAATGAGCAAAGCCTTGTAGGTAATGCCGTCGGGTGTAGTGAGTTGGCCTTCGTCGGTTGGCGAAAGCCTGTGTTGCAAGGCATCGCCTGTACAAACGTCCCAATCCAGGCCATGCAGACCGTGAGGCAAACGATGGGTCAACGTCTTCATGGGCAGATCGTCGCCCATATAGATCAGCACGTCGGGAGCCGCCTTGCCCAATCGCAGCATCGCCATCGAGCGGTTCAGAGCCATCCACATCGGCTTCAAGGCCTCCCACTGTGGATTGCTGCGATTCACGGCATAGACACGGCCAGCAATGTAAGGCTCCGTAGGATTTACCATAGGCAGATGGGGCGTGGCGCATACCACCATTTCCTGTGCCCCGTTGGCCAAAGCGATATCCGCCACACGCTTCAAGCTGAGAGGCGTATCCTCGTAACTTGCGTCGGTCATGGCCTCAGCCGAAGCGATAGGCTTACCATAGAGGTGGCAGGCCGAAGCGCCGTCCTTCACGTCCCATGCTCCATTTTTCTGATAGGCCCAGAATTCCGTCTGCGGCTTGTCCACCACCTGCTTCACGTCGATGGCATCACCCGTGATGCAAAGTCCGTTGCCGATAGCCTGTGCGGTGAAGTTCAGTCCATTCTCTCTTGCTAGACGCTGAAATGTGCCGTAGTAGTTTTCTCTCATGCAGTCGTTCACGGTGCGTCTGAGGTCCAGCAGCACTTCCTGCGTCTTTTCGACCGAATCGATGATGTAGCCTGCCAGCATTGGCAGATACAGCTTCAAATCATATCCGCGCCGCATCTGGAACTCCTCCAGCATCCGCGGTGTCCAGTTCTGCGAACCGCCTTCATGCGAATCCATGCAGACACCTTCCACCCAGTCGATGCCGTTGGCACGCAATGTATCGAGAATGGGCTGCATATAACTGTTCCAATGCAGTTCGGCAGCTTCTTTCGAAAGTTTGTCACATTCATAGCCTAAAAGATTCTCTCGTCCATGCTTCGAACGTGCTCCTGTCAGCACAGCTGCAAACCTTACAACACGCCACGAAGAACCCTCAGGAACCTTCCAATGCAGTCGTCCATCTTTTATTATATTTGAAGTGAGGTCAATGATGTCGTCCGAAACCACTACTTCATCGGCAACATACGTTGGAGTCATATCTTGTTCCGTGAAATCGCTATGCAATGCCGCACGTTCCTCCCATCGGTCCAGTTTTGCCTCCTGCCCCACACTCCATGTGCGCAACAATGTATCGCCATAATATTTCACCCTGAACTCTTTCGCATGAGTAGCGGGGAATGCCGCAGTGCGGTAAGAATAGCCGCTCAGGCTGCTGTACATGTGTTGTAGTTCCACCACATCTTTCCACACTATGCCATCCTCACTTGCTTGCAGCATTCCAATGGGGCCAAACGTCTTGAAAAGAGCCCCGTCGAAGGGTCTTGGCCCCTCAATCATCGTCTCCTTCGTCTCCCGTTCGAATACTGAATCGGGCATCTGCATTGCCCCGTTCCTGCCCTTTCCTCGGGCCACATAACGCGCCGTGAAGTGTCGATAGACGTCCGGTTCATTCCTCACAGGAAAAGCCATGACGGCAATGTCTTTCACATATCCGCGCGTATCGGCTATTGCAGGCAGATCCACATCAATTTCCTGTCCTCCCTCTATCGTTATCTCTGCCGAGGTCACCCGTTGCATGGCATGAGGCGGATCAATCCATCGTCCACCTGCCACGTAACCATTCGAGATATTCAGTTCGAACGAAAGCCCCACGCGATGTGATTCACGTGCTGCAAATTTCAGGTGTTCCCACCACGTTGGCGAGAAGCCATCCTCCGGTTCATTCTCTTGTTTCAAGCGATCATCCCCTTCCTCGGCCTTCCTGTTGGGCCGATGGTTCTGATCATAATAAACCACGCCACCGAATCCAGCCTCTTTGAGCGACTCCACATCGGCCGTGATCCCTTCGTTTGTGGTGTGCTCATATCCGAAGAACCACCACGTCTTGACGCGGCTGTCGTTCCTCGTCTCCGCCGCTTTCCATGCTTCAATCAGTTTATCATTGGGGGCCTGCGAGAAGAGTGTGAGGCTCGAAAAAAGAGCCAAAAGGGGAAGAATATACCTTGTTTTCATAGTTGTCCTGTTTATCCTCTTGCGTGCAAAGATAAGCGTTTTCAAAGCATATTCCAAATAATTTGAAGAGAAAGTGAAATCGTCACAAAATTAAATGGACAAATTTGGACAAATTTGGACAAATTTGGACAGTGCCAATTTTCGATTTCGTAACTTTGCAACGTAAATTACGAGACGATGCTATGTCATAGCTGGACATAAATGGACACAAATGGACATAGCTGGACAGTGCCAATTTTCTTTTTCGTAACTTTGCAGCGAAAAAGAAATGCGGACAAAAGCGGACATTTCCGGACAAATGCGGACATATGCGGACAGTGCCAAATTTACTTTTTGTAACTTTGCATCGTAAAAATGAAGGTGAAAATGGCAGACAACCTCGGCCCAATGGCCTGGTTGTTTCTGCCGGAAAATGTGCAGGTCCAATACCTGCAAAAAATTGCGCAAATGCGCAGAAAATAACTTCCGGCCCCAAGTATATCAGAATACGGACGAGCATTTATTTTCCGCACGCAGTGCGATTTTCTGCTGACTATTGAAGTCAGCACATTTTCCGGCCAAGTCTCCGCTATTGAAGCGAGAGACGAGGCCATTTTCACCTAATATAAAACCCTTGTTATATAGAAGCGAGCAAGAGGCAATGTATCGGAAAGTGACACAAAGTGACATAAAGTGACATAGACTGACACAAACTGACATTGCCAATTTTCTTTTTCGTAACTTTGCAGCGAGAAAAAGCATCGTTCCAAAAACCGACAAAAACTGACAAAAGCCGACAAACACCGACAAAACCCGACAGTGCCAAATTTGCTTTTCGTAACTTTGCATCGTAAAAATGAAGGTGAAAATGGCAGACAACCTCGGCCCAATGGCCTGGTTGTTTCTGCCGGAAAATGAGCAGGTCCAATACCTGCAAAAAATTGCTACACAGAAAATCCATGCGGCCCGCACGTACTATTTGAGGTATGTTCTGAAACTGATCAACCCGAAGGATTTTCTGCACGAAGTGCAATTTTCTGCTGCCATTGGGGCAGCACATTTTCCGGCAGCAGAGACAGGGCTATTGAGCCCGCTGTCTCCTGCCATTTTCACAAGAATAAAAGAAAAAAAAGCGAATATATAAACCAATGAGACCAAGAGTACTGACAATGGACTACATCAACGTGCCGATGGCACTGCTGCAGGAGGTCAAGGAAGACCCCTTGCAGTGGAGCCTTGTCGCCCTCAGTGTAGCCATGAAGTGCCTTAGTCCCAGCAGCACCTACATCTTCACCAGCGAGAAGAAATTCCGAGGAGACTTCCACCTCGGCTACACCAAGGCGCGAAATCTCCTCGAAGCCATCCGCGAAGGCAACAGCCTGTTCCAGATGACTATATGTCCCAACGGCAGGACAATCATCGTTGCCCGCTCGCTGAAGAAGATGTACGCCTCCAAAGTCATCCTCAAGGACGGACGCAAGAGCCTTGAGATGGTGGTAGGAAAAGTAAGGTGCTGCACCCGCGAAAACCTCCACGTCACAGAAATCGAAAGCGAGATGCGCCGACTACTTCTCCTGACCAACATCAGTGCCAAGACCCGCGCCGACGAGTTACAATCGAAGGGGCTTCCCCTAACGGGAAGTGCTTCTCATGCGGCAAAGACTATCTTGTCAGTGAACTACCTGGCCCAGGCAACAGGACGCAGCCCTCGCACCGTCAGTCGAATGACCAAGGCTGCCCGTCAGCAGCGTGTGATCAGTGTCATCCAGTATCCGCTCGTCCGGTGCTGCGATGACATCCTCCACACCCTGCCACCCGAATCAGTCGGCAAGGTCATCCGCATCGGTTTCCTCGGCTTCACTCGTCGCTGCAACGACTACCAGCTCCTCTCGTGGGACTGGCGCCATCGTTTCCAGCACATCCTCTATGCTCATCGTCGCCGTCTGACTCAAAACCTCGTCCTCCGTTATGGCGAGGTCCTGAGCCAGACCGATCTCCACGCCCTCTACGATTAGAAAACGCGACAAAAACTCGACAAGCAATCATTGTTAATTGTTAACTGTTAATTGTTAATTGCTCTTGGGTCCACTTTGTCATCCTATAAATAAACGAAGGGTCTAGAAGAGGGAGAGAGCGAATTTGAGAATTAAAGAATTGATTGTGTAGAAGTTGTTTCTCGATAACAGTTCGACAGATAAAGACTGCGTGACATAAAATTCGACAATTCGATAATTCGTGATAAAAAAGAAGAGAAAGAAGGAAGCGAGACAAATTCTCCTAAGAGGAAATAGTCGGGGCTCATAGCCCCCCCTCCCCCCCTCTCAAAGGGGGGCGGGGTAGGCTAAGCCCCACTAAGACTATTTCCAAGAGAATTTGTAGAGCGAAGCATCCATTGCCATTTGGCAAACAAATATGGGATATAAAAGTAAGGTGAAAATGCAGACAACCTCGGCCTCAATGGCCTGGTTGTTTCTGCAAGAAAATGTGCAGGTCCAATACCTGCAGAAAATTGCACTTCGTGCAAAAAATGGTCTCACTATCTGGACATGCTTTATTTTCCGCACGTAGTGCGATTTTCTGTCGCCATTGAGGCGACAATTTTCCAGATTGAGAGACGGGCTATTGAAGCCCAACGTCTCCAATCCATTTTCACCTTCTTGTCCATCTTTTTATATAGAAGCATCTTGAATGTGAGTTTTTTGATAAACAACCAACCATAATTATTAACCCTTTAAAACAAAAAAGTATGATTTTCATCAAACAAATCACCACAGTCGAGGAGCTCTGGAACACAGTAGGGGCTCCCACCGGACAGATCGCCGTCGATGCCGTCGTCGATTACGTCAAGCGAGTAAATACGCATTCCGCACAGCAAGTCGCCTTCTACCTTAACGCAACGCCGATCAGCGTTTCCTGAACGAGACGATGAAATTGTTCGTGGGCGTCAGCCTCAAGGAGTTCATCATGCAATGGCGTATGCGCCAGGCTCTCGACCTGCTCGACGACGAGAACCTCTCGGTCGAGGAAGTGGCCCATCGCTGTGGATTCCGACGTGACAAGAACCTCATCGCCGCCATCCACGCCCGTTTCGGCACCACCCCGTATGCCTATCGCAATGGCTCCGTCCTCCGCAACGGCAATTACCGTTTCAATCAGGAGACGCACCAGCGCAAGAGCATCATCGAGAATGCCGA
>CACXTQ010000010.1:0-62827 GCA_902770595.1 uncultured Bacteroidales bacterium
CTGCGATAATGACCTGATCTGCCCTGAAAATGGCACCGATGGCATCTTGCGGAAAAATCTGGGATGCCTCATCGAAGATAACCATATCAAAGTGATAATCCTCCGCACTCAGGAAATGCGCCACAGAGAGCGGCGACATCATAAGACAGGGCTTTAATGTCAGAAGCAGTGTCGGAATCTCATGGAACAGCCTTCGAAGTGGCATAATCCTACGCTTCTTCTCCATCTCACGGCGTAAAATCCCAAGTTCTGACTTTGCGCCTGTGATTTCGTTCCTGCTTGGGAAGGATCGGATAATGCTGTCTCGTATCCTTTCCTTAGAGATAGCAAATTGCTTCACATCCAACCTGACAAACTTTCCAAGACGCTGCTCATGCACCCTGCGTCGGAAGGTCTGTACAGACGGCACATCATCAATCGTCAGGGAAAGCCACTGCATATAAAACCCTCTCTCGAAGGCTTTTCGCACATCTGTATCTTGTTCAGTTCCTCGATGATGCGTTCGCCCGAAATGATCTTGATGCGTTCGCGGTTACGGGCAATGGCTTCGAACGTCTCGGGCACTATCTTGAAGTCGAAACGGCACGCAAAGCGTATGGCTCGAAGCATGCGCAGCGGGTCGTCCGAAAAGGTGATGTCGGGGTCGAGGGGTGTGCGGCAAAGCCCTTCCTTGAGGTCATCCAGGCCATTGAAGGGATCAATCAGTTCGCCGTAGCGTTCGGCATTGAGGCAGATGGCAAGGTCGTTGATTGTCAGGTCGCGACGGTTCTGGTCGTCCTGCAAGGTGCCGTCTTCCACGACGGGCTTGCGGCTGTCGGTGCGATACGATTCCTTTCTTGCACCCACAAATTCGACGTTCATCAGTTCCTTGATTTCGCCCGTCTTGAAGTCCTTTTCGGTGTGCTTCACCTGTGCCGTGCCGAAGTTGCGGAATGTGCTCAGGTGAGTATGCTTTCTGCCCAGTCGCTTGGTCAGGTGTTCTGCCAGTTCGATGCCGCTTCCCACCGTCACGCAGTCGATGTCCTTCGATTCGATCCCGAGGAAGATGTCTCGCACAAAGCCACCGATCACGTAGCATTCCCTCCCCAGCCGGTCGGCTTCTTGCCCGATGACCCTGAAGATGCTGATATGCTTGCGGTCGATGTCTCGCACCTCGTACTCCTTCTTGTCAAGATACGAGATTAATGTATCGCGTGTCTGTTCAATAAACATTTCTATTGTTGCTGTTTAACGAAGTTAGCCCTCGGGGTTCATGATCTCTGCCCAATCGTCGGCATCGAGTTCCTCAAGGTCCTCAAGGCTGAAGTCGAATTCATCGACATACTGCGGCGTGGTGAAGTCGTCGATGTCGCGGCGATCCTTCTTCGTGGGTCGGCCCAGGCCCTTGGCACGGTCCCTGAAGCCCGAGATGCGGTTCATCTCCAGCAGGTCGAGCTGTTCCTTGCGGGTCACGTTCTCCATGAAGCCCGGCACGAGTTTCGCACCCATGCGGTTTTCGGCCAAGGCCAGCACCTTGAACGAGTAGGTGATGGGCGGTTTCTTCACGTCGATCACTTCTCCCACCTTCACGTTGCGCGAAGGCTTCACCTTCTGGCCGCCTATGGTCACGCGGCCCATCTTGATGGCATCCGAGGCAATTGTGCGTGTCTTGAAGATACGCACGGCCCAGAGCCACTTGTCTATTCTAACTTCGTTACTTGCCATTGTAATGATTCATTGCATTGGCGGCACCTGCCAGACAGAACTCCTCGATGAACTTGGTGGTCGTCTCCAGGCGTTCGCCCATCTTCTCTTCCTCTTCGGGAGGGAAATGTCCGAGCACCCAATCCACCTGTGCGCCCTTCGGGAAGTCTCCTCCTACGCCGAAACGCAGACGGGCGAAGTTCGCCCCGCCGCACTTGGCGATGATGTCCTTCAGTCCGTTGTGCCCTCCGTCCGAACCCTTGGTGCGCATCCTCAATGTGCCGAAGGGCAGGGCGATGTCGTCGCAGACGATGAGCACGTGGTCCAGCGTAATCTCTTCCTGTTGCATCCAGTAGCGCACGGCATTGCCGCTCAGGTTCATGTAGGTGCTGGGCTTCAACACCAGCAGCACCTGGTTCTTCACCCTGAATTCGCAGGTCGCTCCGTAGCGGCTCTCCTTGAATTGGGCATCGTGCGCAGCAGCCAGGGCATTCACCACCCGGAACCCGATATTGTGGCGCGTGCCCCAATATTCTTCTCCGATGTTGCCCAAGCCGACGATAAGATATTTCATTTGTTTGTATTAAAAAAAATTAGAGAGTAAAAAGGGAGCGACTCCCTTTTTACTCCCCTCGTTAGCTCTTCAAAGCCCTTGCGGGGAAAAGCTTACTTGTTGCGAGAAGCACGTGTAGCCTTGACGCTGGCCACGATGACGCTCTTCGCATTGAGGAGCTCGAGATTCTCGAACTTCAGGTCACCAACGCACAAAGACTTGCCGAGTTCAAGCTCGGTAACATCAACGATCAGGCGATCGGGGATGTTCTTGTAGTTGCCCTTCACGGTCAGGGTGTTGACCTTCTTCACGAGCTTACCACCAGCCTTTACACCGGCTGCATGGCCCTCAACCTTCACGGGGATGGCTACTACGATGTCGTCGCCATCGTTGAACTTCTGGAAGTCCAGGTGATAGATCTCTTCGTTCACTGGGCCGAACTGAGCCTCCTTGAGGATGGCCTTCGATACGGTGCCGTCGATGTCGAGATTTACAGCATAGACAGTCGAAGTGTAGAGGAGCTTGCGAAGGTCCTCAACCTTGACGCTGAACGACTGTGCACCCTCCTTCGAGATGAGGTTGCAGGGGATAAGTCCCTGGGCGCGGAGCTGCTTGGCAGCCTTCTTGCCTGCTTCGGCACGCTTGGTGCCTGCGAGTGAATACTCTTTCATTGTTTTTGTTTAAAATTTTAATTGTGTTACTCTTTTTGCCCTTGAAGCAAAATACCATCACACGAATCACGACGGGCGCTTTATATTAGAGTCTTGGCTCCCGGACATCCCGCCTGATGCTGATGTTTAAACTCAAAAGCGGCGCAAAGATAGCCTTTTTCCCTTTTTCAACCAAATTTTTCTGTCCCTTTTTCGGCAAAAACACATAATTTTGACCAAAATTTCAAAAAAATAGCATCTAAAATGAACAAGTTAACGATAAATCTATTATCTTTGCACCGCTATTATATATATAAAAAAAGGTATTGTATTAAAAAGTTTATTTAAAATGGCAGAACAAATCGATTGGAGCAGTCTGGGCTTCGGTTACCGCAAGGCTCCTTACAATGTACGTTGCACCTTTAAGGATGGTGCGTGGGGTGAACTCCGTGTTTGCGAGAGTGAAGAAGTGACGATGCATATGGCCGCCACTGTGCTGCACTACGGTCAGGCAGGCTTCGAAGGCCTCAAGGCTTTCCGTGGCAAGGATGGCAGGATTCGTATTTTCCGTATGAACGAGAATGCCAAGCGCCTGCAGACTACATGTCACACCATTCTGATGCAACCTCTTCCCGATGGACTCTTCGAGGAGGCAGTCCTGAAGGTTGTGAAGCTCAACAGCCATCTCGTTCCCCCTTACGAGACCGGATGCTCTATGTACATACGTCCAGTGCTTTTCGGTACAGGTCCCCAGGTGGGTGTCTCTCCAGCCGACGAATATGAGTTCATTATCTTTGTGATGCCTGTAGGTCCTTACTTCAAGGATGGCTTCAAGGCCACACCTTGCTGCATCATGCGTGGCTTCGACCGTGCAGCACCGCTCGGTACGGGTCGTGTCAAGGTGGGCGGTAACTATGCAGCCAGCCTCGTTTCGGGCGAAATGGCCCACGAGAAGGGATATAGCGCCGTCATCTATCTCGACGCTCGCAGCAAGAAGTTCATCGACGAGTGCGGTCCTGCCAACTTCTTCGGCATCGATGGCAACACCTACATCACTCCCGACTCGGAGTCCATCCTGCCGTCCATCACCAACATGTCCATCCAGCAGGTGGCACGCGACCTGGGTCTGAAAGTTGAGATCCGTCCTATGCCTGTTGAGGAGCTCGCCTATCTCGACGAGGCTGCCATGTGCGGCACTGCTGCCGTCATCGCGCCTATCTATCGCATCGACGACCTCGACGAGGACAAGACCTACAACATCCTCCCCAGCACCGTGCCCGGTCCCGTCTGCACCAGGCTCTACAACACCTTGCGTGGCATTCAGTATGGCGACCTCGAGGATACTCACGGATGGGTTACTATCGTAGAGGAATAAATGTTTGACTTCGACCTTACCAGAATCAAAGCGTTGGTTTTCGACGTCGATGGCGTGTTGTCCACCAGTACAATCGCCATGGACGATGAAGGCCAACCTTTGCGCACTTTGAATGTCAAGGATGGATACGCCATCCAGCTTGCCGTAAAGCGCGGTTTGGTCGTCGCCATCATCTCCGGTGGTCATAGCCCCAACATCCGTATGCGCTACGAATATCTGGGTGTCAGGCACATCTTCATGAGTTCCAGCTACAAGATACGCGACCTTGAGACTCTGACCAGCCAGACGGGCATTCCCCTCGACCAGATGCTTTACATGGGCGACGACATCCCCGACTACGAGGTCATGCAGCTCGTGGGCTGCCCCGTCTGTCCCGCCGATGCTGCGCCCGAGATAAAGGCCATCTCGCGCTATGTCAGCCCCTTCGTGGGAGGTCAGGGCGCCGCACGCGACGTCATCGAGCAGGTGCTCAAGGCGCAGGGACAATGGATGTCTGATAAAATCGCTTTCGGATGGTAGAAAAACTTCTTTTAGCCAGCAACAGTCCCCGTCGTCGCCAGCTCCTTGCTGGCCTCGACATCCCCATGGAGGTGGTGCGTCTCAAGGATATCGACGAGACACATCCCGCCTCGCTCAGTGGGGGAGACATTCCGCTCCACATCGCGCGTCTCAAGATGCATGCCTACGACATGGAGCTTCGTCCCGGTGAGGTGCTCATCACGGCCGACACCATCGTCTGGGTCGAAGGGCAGGAGCTGGGCAAGCCTGTCGATGCCGACGATGCCCGCCGCATGCTCCATCTGCTCAGCGACCGCACCCATCAGGTCTATACCGCCGTGTGCCTGCGCAGTGCCGTCGATCATCGCGAGTTCGTCTGCTGCACCGATGTCACCTTCGCCCCGCTTTCCGACCAGCAGATCGACTATTACATCTCCACCTATCGTCCCTTCGACAAGGCAGGTGCCTATGGCATCCAGGAGTGGATAGGCTATGTGGGATGCACGCGTCTCGAAGGCTCCTATTTCAATGTTATGGGTTTGCCCGTACAGAAACTATATCAACATTTACAGTTACTCAAAGTATGAAAATCAACCGCTACCCGCTCTTTGCCTTGGTAATCAGTCTCCTTGCCCTGTGTGCATGTAAGCATGAAAAGCCTTACACCATCACGGGCACACTCGATTTGCCGGCACAGATCCCCTATGGCGACACCATCATCGACGTTCCTTCGTTCAACGACACGTGGGTCTATCTGCTCGACTTCGACAATCAGTTGCTCGACTCGGCGCTCATCGCCGACAATGCCTTCCACTTCGAAGGCACGGTCGACAAACGTCAGCCCTACTATGTGCAGTTCGTCAGCCAGCTCGGCAGCACCCTGCTCGTCATCGAACCCGGTGACATCGAAGTCTATATCAATCCCGACATCACCGTCTCCGGCACTCCCTCCAACGAGGCGATGGCCGACCTCGATGCTGCCCTCGAGTATCTGAATGCCGAGACCTACGAATATCTTGCCCAGCTCACCGACAGTATGCGTGGCGAAGGCAGTGAGGAGGTGCCCGAGGATCTGCAGATGCAGATTGCCGAGCAGTTCCGCACGCAGATGAATCACATCCTCGATTCCACCTATGAGGCCAATCGCGGCAACATGGCTGCCGCCTATGCCGCCATTATGCGCAACATCGACGTCCAGTCGGCCGATGAGTTCGAGGAGGCTATGTCCAAGTATCCCAAGTCGATTCGCGAAAACGAGCTCGTCCAGATCAACCTCCGCTCCCTGCGCCAGTACGAGCAGACGATGGAGGACGATTCCCTCGTCTTCGATCCCTCAATCCTTGGCGTCGAGGATTTGGAGCAGTAAGAAAAATGCCTGAACCCAAATTCATCCTCGGCATCGACCCCGGAACGAACGTGATGGGATATGCGGTCCTGCAGGTCGAGGACCGCAAGCCCTCGCTTGTCGTCATGGGTGTGCTCACGTTGTCGAAGATCGAGAACCACTACGTGCGTCTGCGCCGCATTCACGAACGTGCCCTGCAGCTCATCAACGAGTATCACCCCGACGAACTTGCCATCGAGTCGCCCTTCGTGGGCATCAATCCCAACTCGCTCATCAAGCTATGTCGTGCACAGGGCGTGGTGATGTCAGCCGCTGTCGAACGCGACATCCCCATCTTCGAATACCCGCCTGCCAAGGTCAAGATCTCCATTGTCGGCAATGGCAACGCCGCCAAGGAGCAGGTAGCCGAGATGGTCAAGCGCCAGTTGCATCTCACCGACGACATGTTCGAAGGTCAGAAGCTCGATGCTTCCGATGCCCTTGCCATCGCCCTGGCGCATCATTATGCCACTTCCCGTCCCTTGGCGGGTGGTGCCAAGGGTGGCGCCAAGTCGTGGAAGGAGTTTGTCGCCCACAATGCCGATCGTGTCAACGACCCCTATAAGAAAAAAGATAATTAATTGTTAATTGTTAATTGTTTATTATTAATTGTTAATTGTTAATTGTTAATTGACCTTCGAATGTCCAAGCCAATCACCTTCGATCGTCTGATACGCATCATCACGCTCGCAATAGTCTTTATTGCAGCCCTCGCGCTGATCAACTACCTGAGCAGCGTGCTGCTGCCGTTCTTCATCGCGTTCGGCATCGCCTATCTGCTCTATCCGATCGTGATCTTCTTTCAGCAGAAGGCGCGTCTCAGGAATCGTGTCCTCAGCATCGTCGTGGTGCTGCTGCTCGTCATAGGCATCGTGACAGGCTTCTTCATGCTCATCGTCCCCTCGTTCATCGACCAGACGATACGCCTGGAGAGTCTTATCTCCTCCTATCTGACCAAGGCTGGTCAGAACAAGAGCGTTCCCGCCTTGCTCGAGGAGTTTGTCCTGCCTTACATCTCCGACTACGATTGGCTCAACCAGTTGGAGAATGGCAACCTCATCGAGATCATCAAGAAGGTCATCCCCGGTGTGGGTGGCGTCCTGTCGCAGGCGTTCCATATTGTGGGCGGACTGGTCACCTTCTGCGTCACGTTGCTCTACCTGTTCTTCATCCTGCTCGACTATGAGCAGATCACCGATGGTTGGTCGCGTCTTTGGCCCAAGCACAGTCGTGGTCAGATGATGAACGTCTCCGATCGCGTTCGCACCAATATGGGCAACTATTTCCGTGGTCAGTCGCTTGTCGCCCTCTGTGTCGGCATACTCTTCGCCATCGGATTCAGCATCATCGACTTCCCAATGGCCATCGGCCTCGGTCTCTTCATCGGTTTGCTCAACCTCATTCCTTACCTTCAGATGGTCGGCATCATTCCCACCATCATGCTTGCCCTCCTGAAGGCCTACGACACCGGTGGCAGTTTCTGGCTCATCCTGCTTTCCGCACTTGCCGTCTTCGCTGTGGTGCAGACCATCCAGGATATGATCCTCACGCCCCGCATCATGGGCAAGGCCATGGGCCTCAATCCCGCTATGATGCTCCTCTCGCTCTCCGTCTGGGGAGCCCTCCTCGGCTTCATCGGTCTCATCATCGCTCTTCCCCTCACCACCCTCATCATCGCCTATGTCAACGAGTGGATTGATGAGCGCGATGCCCGTTTCACCGACGAAGACGACGACTCCTCTAGTTTTTAGGTATCTATCACGAATTATCGAAATGTATTAGATCTACATTCTAATATCTGTGTCAGTGAAATCTGTGTGCCTAAAATTTCTCAAATTCGCAAAATCGTGATAAAAAAGCTAATCCGTGTTCTAACTTAAATATTAACATTATGAAAAATTACAGCAAAACATTCCTGTTCCTGTGCCTCGGCACAAGTATGATCCTTTCCTCTTGTCAGGGCGACCAGAAAGACAACACCAAGAAAGCAATCGACGTGATCAACGACGTAGTCGAAGCCGTCAAGGCTCCCGAGAAGAACGAAGCCTTCTACGAGAAGATGCTCGACATCTTCTGCCGTAAGTATTACAGCGAACTGTTCACCGACGCTGCCGGTTCGCGCAATTATGTGGCAGGTTCGCTCAAGGTCGATAGCATTGCCAAGCAAGACGATGCCGTCCTCGTCTATGGCAAACACGACTTCGAAGGTCGTCTAGGCAATGCGTACGCAGGTCGTGCCTTCTTCGCCAGCGTCATGGAGAACAAGGACAAGCCCAACGAGTACGTCATTTCCTTCGCCAAGGAGTTGAAGGGTCTCACCTCTCTCATCGGCAAGGGCGCCTCTGAGGCAGGCACCAAGACCTTCTATTACGATCCCTCCACGTCCGTGATCGACGTTGTGAACGACATCGTGAATCTGAAGGACAACCCCTACTACGAGCGCATGTTGGACAAGTTCTGCAAGCAGAACTACGACGAACTGTTCAAGGACCTCGTCGGAAAGCGTAAGTATGTGGCTGGTTCGCTCAAGGTCGACAGTGTTGTCAAGATCTCCAATCGTGAAGTCAAGGTCTATGGCAAGCACGATTTCGAGGGCCGCACAGGCAAGGATCACAGCGACCGCGCATTCGAGGCCAACATCTACGAGACCAAGGACAAACCCAACGAGTACAACGTTTCCTTCAAGAAGGAGGGCAAGCGCCTCGTCACCGGCAAGCCTTATTCCGAGACTCGCTCCAAGATCTTCATCTACGAAGAATAACATCCTTCTCTTTCTTCATCACGAATTATAGAATTATCGAATTGTATTAGACCCACATATACGCGCTAACTATATCTGTGCTATCAGTGAAATCTGTGTGCCCAAATACTTCTCTAATTCGCTAATTCTTGATAAAAACAATTCGTGAGATTCGTGAGATTCGTGTTCCTCATCTAAATTCATCAATATGAACTGGATTTATGTAATCGTTCTCGGTATCGTCGCTGGCTACATCGCCAGCCGTATCAAGGGCAATGGCGGCAACGGCTGCATCGTTGACCTCATCCTCGGTGTCGTAGGTTCAGCAGTAGGCGGCTGGATTTTCCAACTCCTCGGCATCAGCACCGCAGGCTACGGCTGTCTCGGTCAGCTCCTCGTCGCCGTCATCGGCGCCATCGTAGTCCTCTGGCTCTTCTCCACCTTCTTCGGAAAGAAGAAGTGATCGAGTCCCCCATACTCTATGCAGGCTGGTCCCCCCTTGGGGGGATTAGCCTGCATATTCTTTTATGATGAAAATGATTAAATATTTTAACAAATTTATAAAAATAACAATTCAATGGAGGAGACACAGTCTAAACCGTTTCAGGCTATATCTAAAAATAGCCCGTTTCCGTCCAACATGTAGGTAAGGAAATTGTGGTTAACATATACAAGTATAGTCTTCACCTGGGTGAGACAAGAAGTTGTAAACTCTTTGAAGTGTTAAAGTCTAATTCCAGTCCAGTTATTTCAGGGAACTGCATTGGACCTGGAGGCTATTCAGCGTATTTATTGATCATGAAACATATCGTAGAGAGCGTGGAGGAGATGTACCACGCACGACAGCCAACTGGCGAGGTGATTGTCGATGAAGTACTGGACATCCTCAGGCATTACAAGCTCATATATCCGGAAGATGTGGCGCTGCTGATGGATGTCAAGGTTCGAGACCTTCGCTCTGCCTGGTTTATGCTGACAGGTACACGGCTTGTGGATGTGATCACCCATTGGCGAGTACTGCAGGCACAGGACTGGCTTCGCAAGCGCCTCGGAGAACTGTACGCCGAGCGCTGCACGAAAAGTGATCTGGTCAAACTGCTCAAGGAGACAGCTCATCGCTGCGGATGGCGGTCGGAAGTAGTGATGTCGCACGTCTTCAAACGCTTTTGCGGAATGTCAGCCTTGGAGTGGCTCCATACTATTTCCGAAAACCAATAGCCCCGAAGGGGCGAAGAGACTACAGACGGGGGTATAACCCCCGGATATGGATATCCCCATAAAACAAAGCCCTGTAAGGGCGAAAGATCTTTCGTGCCTTCAGCACTTCGATTGGTTGGGACCCGTTTAACGGGGGTTTCACCCCCGCCTGTGATCTTGTCAGCCTTTCAGGCTTAGTCTTGGACACACAAAGATTTTATCTTTTCTCTCATCAAATCGAAGAAGCACTCTGACGGCCGACAGAATGCTTCCTCATTTTGCGCAAGTATCGTTACGGCCGACAGAGTACGCTATGCTATGAGAAATTGTACTCTCACGGCCGATAGAATACCTTATGCTTCAGGATGAAGTACTCCAACGGCCGATAGAGTACTTGCTACAACTGCGGAAATACTCTAACGGCCGATAGAGTATTTCCGAAATTTGCGAGAGCATCACAACGGCCGACAGAGTATTTCCACGAAATGATGGAGTACTTCGACGGCCGATAGAGTTCACTATGCTACGGGATGGAATACACCAACGGCCGTCAGAGAACTTGCTACGATGGAAGAAGCACTCTCACGGCCGACAGAGTATCTATTTCAAATTTACAGTATCATTGGAATATGATTTACAGTATCATTAGAGTATCATCCTATCACTTCCCAATGTCCTGTTTTGTCTGAGCCGATGCGACGAATGAGATTACGATTTTGGAGGGTTTTGATAGTGCGAGCGATGGTAGGACGGGAGAGAAGGCATTGGTTAGCAAGTTGTTCGTAGGTAAAAGTGGGGAAACTGCGAATGGTATCGAGTACCAGGCGCTCTGTCATCGACAATTTTACAGTATCATTTACAGTATCATTTGTTGTATTTACAGTATCATCCTGGCTCTTGAGCAGACGGATAAGGTCGCTTTGCGTAGCTATCACACGATCGGCAATGAAGTCGAAGAAGATGGATTTATCGGTATGTGCTGCTTCGAGCGAACGTATATACTCATGTCGCAAAATGGCGGGGATGATGGCTATGGTAAATCCGTTGCGAAGCAAGGCAAGATTCATAAGCAGACGCGACACCCTTCCATTTCCATCGATGAACGGGTGTATGAAGACGAAGCGCAGGTGGAGTTCGGCTGCCAGTTCGATGGGATGGAGCTTCTTCTCGTTCCGATTATACCAGTTGACCAATTTGCGCATATCTTCGGATATCCTGGCTACGGGAGAGACAGCATAGCGGCTACCACTTATAAATACCTTCACGTTGCGATAGACGCCTGCCTTTTCCGGGTCGATTTGCTGATAGAATATCCGATGCAGCGTCAGTATATCTTCTTCCTCCAATTGCTTCTTTTCGGTAATCTCGTGCAGAAAATCGTAGGCTTTTGCGTGACCAACAGCCTCGTAGATGTCGCGAAGTGGTTTCCCCTCGATGGTAAGGCCGTCCTCGATTACCACCTTGGTTTCCGATTCGGTCAAACTGTTCCCCTCGATGGCGTTGCTCGTGTAGGTAAGTCCAACGCGATAATATTCCCGAAGTGATTTCAACGTTTCGGGAGGCAAGGGACGATAGGCAGAGAGCAAACGATTGTTCTCGTCTGCCCTTTGGTATTTGCCAACCAAGATGTTCTTGTCGATGGATGTCATTTTATTACTATGATTGTTGCTGCAAATATAGCTATTATTTTTGACATTTACAAGTTTTTGGGCAAAAAAATGAATTTCGACGTTCGATTGCTTTATCACTTTACTTTGCGCCTGTTTTGACGATACCTACATATCCGCGTTGCACCGTTGCAGCGTTGCAGTTCGTTTAAGGCAATTATTGTAAAATACTCGTGCAATCTTGCAACGATGCTGATCCGCTCGGTACGGAGTGGTTATCTATTCAACACCTTCTCACTCTTACCACCTTTCTTCACGATGGCTACAGAGCCGCGCGACAGAGAGGAGACGATGGCGGCAGCTTCATCCTGGCTGGTAGCTGTGCCGATCAACTTGCCATCGATGGAATAGATGGAGATAGGATCGGTGGGAGACGTGTATTCGAGGGTTTCGATGGATTGACCATCGAGGGGAACGATGTTCCTGAAGTTCTTCCAGGGGGATACTTTTTTGTATGCTTCGATGGAACCTTCGGGCACATGGAGGGTGGCATAATCGATATAGGAATCTGTGAAGGCATTATATGATTCTTGGGGAACTTTCTCGGCATAACAATAGACATCGGTTATCTCAGGGCACGAGGCAAAGGCATTACTTTCAATTTTTTTCACTCCACTACCGATGATGATTATGGCAAGTTTGCTACAGTTGTAAAAAGAACCGAATCCTATATTTGCCACACCATCCGGGATGTTTACATAGGTAAGACTGCTACAGTTGGAGAAAACTGAATATTCGATAGTATAAAGACTTTTGGGGAGTGTGAGCGAGGTCAAACTGCTGCAATTCTTGAATGCTAATTCTTCGATGGATAACACGCTATTGGGGAATGCAATCGAAGTAAGACTACTGCAATTGTAGAACGCCAATTTACCAATAGATGTCAAACCTTCGTTTAAGGTGACCGAAGTGAGGCCGCTACATCCGTTGAAAGCGTTAGCATCAATTGTTCGAACGCTGCCGGGGATAGTGACAGAGGTCAAGCCTGCGCATCCGTGGAAAGAATATTGTCTTATGCTTGTCGCATCGTCAGGAATAATCAGGTCCTTGATCTCATTGCCATTCAAATATAATTTTTTGGCATAGTATAAAGGTGTGCTGGTACCACCTTCAAAATTAACAGAGCACCATGCAGCAATATCTGATATGTTGACGGATGTCAGGCCAATACATTCATAGAATGCATAATCTCCAACCCATATATTATAGTTATTGGGGAAAGTAACCGAAGTCAGGTGGCTGCAATTCATGAAAACAGCATCACGTATCGAGGTCACTTCGTCAGGTATTTCGAGTTCGGTTACCTCAACGTCATTCAGAAACAAATGCTGGGCGTAAAAGAGTGGGTTACATGTGAAATTCCGTTGATAAATGGCAGGGCCATCGCCGTTCGATCCCCAATTGAAGGATATTCCACACCATGCGGCCAAATCGGTGATGTTTACCTTGGTCAGGCCATAACAGCGGTCAAAAGCTTGATATCCAATACCATCTACGCCATGAGGGATGGTGATGGAGGTCAAACCGCTACAGCCGGCAAAAGCGCTTTCACCGATGTACGTCAAACAGTTGGGGAGCGAGATCGATGTAAGGCTGCTACAGCCTTCGAAAGCTTCACTGCATATCGAAGTAACACTTTCCGGGATGATGACCGAGGTCAGTTTTCTACAGCTGTGGAAAGCTCCTGCGCTTACCGATGTCAAGCCGTCTCCAAGCACGACTGAAGTCAGACCGCTACAGTTGTAGAAAATATAATTTCCTAACGTCGTCACGTTGTTTGGGATGGTAACGGTGGTTAGACTTCCACAGTTATCGAAAGCAGACCTTCCTATCGACTTTACGCTGTTGGGAATAGTGACCGAGGTAAGATCGTTATCTTCACTGAAAGCGTAATCACCGATTGACGTCACGCTGTATTCGACATCATTATACGCGATAGTCGAAGGAATATCCACATTGCCCGAATAATTGTTCGGGTTTTTAGTCACAATGGCCTCCTTGGCTTTCGATATCAATTCGTAGTAAATGCCGTCGATTTCAACAGCATCGGCGAAGGCTACCAGTGGCAGCGAAATCCACATGAGGGAAATAACAAGTCTTTTCATAAACGTACAGTTTTTTATTGTGAGTAAGATAATATTGTTTTTGTTTTGCAAATATAGAATGAATGGCGCATTTCGGCAAAAATGCACCGTTAAAATATTAATATTTTAAGTTATCTATCATAAAATATCTATTATTTGTTACATTCAGTAGGCAAATTTTTTTACTAAAAGCATAATATTCATGCACCAAACTACGGTAGCCGAGTTCTTTCAGATGGGAATAACTCACACGATAGTTGGCCTTGTTGTGCTTGCCGGTGGCGAGGAAGCGGAGGTTGTCCTGGAGGTAATGGTCGATTTCCTTGAGGCCATCGGTGCGGGTGATCATGGGGAAGAACCAGCGCGACCAGGTGAGGGATTGAAGTTCGTCCCTTTCGAAAAACTTGCGGTTGAAATAGCGGATAAGGCCCTTCATCGCGGCATCGGCAGGGATGTCCTTCTGGGTGCGCCAACGCAGGAGGAGACGCGTCTTGCGGCGAATCTTGTCATTCATCTTTCGTTTGGTGGCTTCGGAAATGTCGATTTCGTTGCCAAAACACTTGAAGCCAAGGTATTCGAATGGCTCGTCGGGGCGATAGATCTGCTCCTTTTCGGGATTCACTTCGAGGCGATACTTTTGAAGGAAAGCCGAAAGCGTGCTGATATGCTGCATCAGGGTCGGCTCATCAGGCGCAAAGAGGATGATGTCGTCGGAATAACGTGCATAAATCACGCCGTTTTCGGCAAAATGCTGGTCAACCTCCTTCAAATAAATGTTGGCAAGGAAGGGCGAAATGGGCGTACCTGCCATCACACCGTGGCTTTCGCGAACAATTTCCCCTTTGAAGATGGCGCATTCTTCGGTGAGAATCTGTTCGAAAAAGCGGTAAAGGGTTGGGTCTTCGGCCAATAATTCGCGCAAAATCGGCAACAACAGTGGGATGGAAATGGAGTTGAAGTAGTTGTGGATGTCCACCTTGTATGCCCACATATGACGCCCGTTGGTGGCACGAAGAATGTCGTGGATAGCATCGTGCGCCGTCAAGCCGCGACGGAAGGAATAGCAATTGGGAGAAAGGGTGTAGTCGAAGCGATAGAGGAGGTACGACAGGCATTTGAGGACGTTCATCTCATCATCCTCGAAACTATATACCACGCGTTTCTTGCCGCTTCCCATCTTGTTGACCAGGAGCTTGGTGGGAATGGAAAGGCCTTCGCCACGCAACATACGTTCGACTACGGGAAGGTACAGCTTCTTGGAAACGAACGTGTCGGCGACATCGAATTCGTGCCAGTTGAAGCGACCTTTCTGCAGGCGATAGGTCAGGAATTCCTCCCAGGTGAGTTGATGGGAAAGGGCGAGGAGGAGGGACATTGGTTTTATGGGAATGGATGGGAATGGATGGGTGTTGATGGGAATGGATGTTGTTAGTTGCGCCAGAAGGAGGGGGTGAATAGTGTGATCAGCGTGATGATTTCGAGACGTCCCGCCAGCATCAGGCCCGACATAACCCATTTGCCCGAAGCAGGAAGGAAGTCGAACGAACCCGTGATGCCCGTGATGCCTGCGCCCAAACCATTGTTGGAGACGCACGAGAACGAGGAGAAGAACGCATCGACGATGGGGAAGCCTTCGGCAACGAGTACCACACCGCCCACCACGATCAGCAGCGTGTAGATGAAGATGAATGCAGCAATCTCGCTGCCACGTTCCTCATTGATATGCTGGCCGTTGACATCGACGGAAGTCAGCAGTCGGGGACGGACGTATTTACGTACCACGAAGAGGAAGTTCTTCGCAAGATACAGCAATCGGTCGAGTTTTGCGCCACCCGTTGTAGAACCTGCACAAGCACCCATATACATCATAAAGAAGGTGAGCGTGAGCACGAGGATGCCCCATCCTTCCCAGTTGCCTGCACTATATCCCGTGGACGTCATTGCCGAAACGATGTGGAAAAGCGGGTCAATCGTGATGCTTTGCCACCCAGTGTAGTGATGCCTGTAGATGATTGCAGCCACCACCATCACATAGAACACCCCGATGGCATAGACGAAGGTGCGGAACACATCGTTGCGCCAGAATTCGCGCCACGATTGCCTTACTGCAATGATTATCAGGCTGAAACTTACACCGCCAATGAACATGAACAGGGTAAGCACCATCTTTATGTATGGCGATTCGTAGGAGGCAATACTGTCGTTATGCGTCGAATAGCCTCCTGTCGAGATGCAGGTCAAGGAGTGGCAGACACTATCGAAGAAGTCGATGGGGCCGCACCAAAGCAGCAATATCAGCACCAGGGTGAGCAGAGAGTAAAGTCCCCAAAGCATCTTGGCGGTGCGATTGATGCGTGCTGCAAGCTTGTCGTGGGTGATGCCTGTGGCTTCTGCATGGAACAGCATAAGGCTGCCGCTGTTGTTCAAGGTCGGAATAAACGTGAGCGTAAACAGGATGATACCCAAACCGCCAATCCATTGTGTAAGAGACCTCCACACAAGAATTCCCTTACTGCAGCTTTCGACATCGCGAATAACGGTTGCCCCCGTGGTCGTGAATCCCGACATCGCTTCGAAGAATGCCTCGCTGACATTCAGAGGCGTTGAACAAAGCAGGAATGGCAACATGCCGAACAGCGAAAAAACTATCCAGGCAATCGAGGCGAGGAGCATTCCATCGCGACGTTTGAGGATTCGGTTCTCGGGATGTGAAAAGAAGTTCGCAGCCAAACCAGTCAGGAAAGTGAGAGCAATGACGATGGCAAACGCCATCCAGTCGTGTTCGCCATATATCCAACAGACGAGCAGAGGCAATGACATGAACGCAGCCTCAATCATCAGGAGCTGACCGAGGACCTTCAGTATCAGCCTATGGTTGATGACATTGCTTCGGGGGTTGGTAATCAGATATTTCATGCTCGTCAATTGAACAGTTTCTGTGCTTTCTGCAAACCTCCCTTCAAGCAAACCACCAAGGCAAGGTCGCCTGCCTGCAAAAGGGTTTGGCCGGTGATCACATCGCTTTGACCATTGCGGATATATCCGGCAAAGGTTATCTCCTCGGGTATCTTCAGGTCCTTGATGGGCGCCGAAGTAACCTTAGAGCCTTTCTTGATTTCCAGCCTCACCACATCGGCATCGGGCAGGACGAGGCACTTGGAAGAGAACGAACCCGAATCAATCAAGAGCTGGAAGATGGTATTGGCCATCTGCATCTGCTTGTTGATGATCGTGCCAATGTTGAACGACTCGCCCATATTGAAATAATAGGGATGCTCGATGTTGGCGATGGTCTTTCGAATGCCTAAATCCTTGGCAATCAGACAAGATAGAATGTTTCCTTCGGACGATTCGGTCAGCGAGACGAAGGCATCGGCTTCACTCGCACCTGCCTCTTCGAGCACGTTGGGTTCGCTGGCTTCACCCACGATCACGTCACATCCGGGACATTGGCGAATGAGGTTCTGGGCACGTTCCATATCGTTGTCGATGACCGTAAACTTCAACGTCTTTGGAGCCGTCTGCAAGGTCATCTCGACCGTCTTTCCTCCACCCACGATGAGCACTTTCCTGATTTCGAAAGGACGTTTTCCTGTCACGAATCCCAACTTATCCTGATTCTCGGAATTGATGGTAACAAACAGTATATCATTTACTTCGAGCATCGTGTTGCCATTGGGTATCAAGGTGGTGAAGTGTCGGCGTATGGCAACGACATGGAAGAAGCGCTGGCCGGGATGCAGGTCGCGAAGGTATTTGCCGATGATGGGAGAATTTTCGGTAAGCCGAATGCCCACGATGACCATCTTTCCCTTATTGAATTCGTACCAGCTCTTTGTCCATGGGTGCTTCAAGGCTTCGTTGATGCCCCGCGCAAGGAGGTATTCGGGGAAGATGGCATTGTCAACGCCCATCTTGTGCAGCACCTCGAGGTTGGAGGGTTCGATATAGTCCTGACGAAAAACCCTCGCCACAGTCAGTTTCGCGCCCATCGACTTGGCAATGCCGCACATCACGATGTTGCGTTCGGAGGAATCGGTCACGGCGATGAACAGTTCGCACTTCGAAACACCTGCCTGACGAAGGGTCGAGAAAGCCGAGCCATCGCCAGCAATGGTCATCAGATTATACTCGGAGTCGAGCATCGTAAGCTTGGTGGCATCCTTATCGATGATAAAGATGTCCATCTTTTCTCCGGAAAGGTATTTCGCAAGATGGGTTCCGATTGATCCTGCTCCGACAATGACGATACGCATTTTTTCTTATAAGGGATATTAAGGGATTTTTAGGGATATTAAGGGATATTTAGGGACGATACATTCGACTGTTGTATATGAGAGACAAGAGACATTCTTGTTTGAAATGAATAAGAAATAAAAAGGAAAAGGGGAGAATTTTGAATTCGCAAAATTGCGAATCACGAGATGATACGGCCGCCAGTCGCCTGCAAGACATAATCATCGGGCGCCGCTGCATCCACTGCAGGCGCAAACAGATTGCATCCCCTTTTCCGGTAAAGTTGATTAGTGTCCGAGCATAAGGTGTTTCAGTGTCCGAGCATAAGGTCCTTGATACGCTCGATGACGTAGTTGCGCTCGTTCTCCATCTGCAAATAGAAATTGATATAAGGCATACCCAATTTCTTGCAGTACATTCGGGAAATGAGGTACTTGACGTTCTTGTCGTGCGAATGTCCACCACCCAGCATCACTACGCCAGCTGGCTTTTCGCCACGATAGAGGACGAAGGTGTAGGGCTTGCCCCATTCGGCCTTATAGGTCTGATAGGGACGCGTCTCGTAAAGCTGGAACGTGTCGGCGGTGAATCCTGTGAGGTCGGTCACAGGCACATGCCTTTTGACGTTGAATTGTGGGAAGTTGGTGCGGATGATCTCGTCGAAATACGCCACCCATTCCTCGTAAGTTCTTTCGTCAACATTCTGCGTCGGGGCACTTTGCGCGGGTTGTGCGCTTTGCCTTGTGCTGGACGAGGCTGCACGCTCATCACGATTGTAATGAGCCCCTTCATCTTTGCTGTAACCCTGCTCTTTCATCTTTTCCTTGATGGCATCGGCTGCTGCATCAAAAGCGACGCCGAGAAGTGATTTAAAAAATCCCATGATATTAAAATTTTAATATGTCCGCTGCAAAGATATGGAAAAAGATTATATGATGCAAATATTTCTGCAAAAATCTTTGTTTTTAGACAAATATGTCTTGTTTAGCGAGGATTTATTGGATTATTTAGCCGCTTTCTGCCTAATCTTCTTCAACTCGTTCACCGAAAGCTGATAATGCTGGGCAGCCGCCTTTTCGTGCCATTCGATGGCCTTGCTGATGTCCTTTGCCACGCCAAGACCATTCTGATAGCATTCGGCGAGGTAGTACTGTGCCTCGGCATTGCCCTGTTCGGCCGCTATCGTGTACCAATGCACGCCCTCGGCAAGGTCCTTTTCGACACCCCTGCCTGTGCAGTAGCACCAGCCAAGGTTCTTTTGCGCCTCGGCAAGGTCATTATCAGCAGCCTTACGGAACCATTTGACGGCTTCTTCGTAGTCGCGTTCGCCATAGAGGCCCGACTGATAGTAATGAGCCACTTGGTTTTCGGCTAGGGCATAACCCTGCTCAGCCGCTTTTCTGTACAGTTTGCCGGCTTCGTCGTAGTTCTGTTCTTCACCCACATAGGCGTGTTCGTAGCACCAGGCAAGTTGATATTGTGCGCCCGGGTCGCCCTGATCGGCAGCCTTCATATACCATTTTGTCGACTCCACGATGTCCAGAGGCAGGCCCTTTTCGCCCTTGAAATAGCAATCGCCGATTGCCCTCTGCGCATCGGCTTTGCCTTTCGCCAGCTTCTTGCCATATTCACGGAAGGCTTCCGTAGAGGTTATCTTTTCGATTTTGCCGAACAGATTGATAGCGTCCTGCAGCTGCGGGCAATCGCTGTTTTGCGCTTTTCGGATGGTCTTGTTGAGCGTCTTGAGCGCCTTGTTGAAGTTGCCTTCGGCGATGTATTCGTTCTGCACCTTGTCGAGCACGCCGTTGATGGCATCGCAAGGGGTATTGTTTTGCGCCTGCAAGGGTAGGGCTAAGAGTAGAGTGGCGAGAAGAAGATGTTTCATAATTTATTTTTTTATTTTTTCTTTTTTCTTATTTTTGTGAAAATGGCAGACAACCTCGGCCTCAATGGCCTGGTTGTTTCTGCAAGAAAATGAGCAGGTCCAATACCTGCAGAAAATCGCACTTCGTGCGGAAAATCCATCCGGCCTCAAGGTCTTTCACGGCAAGACCAACATTCGGACGAGCTATATTTTCTGCGAAAGCAATTTCTTCTGCTGCCATTGGGGCAGCACATTTTCCGGCAGATGGCACGGCTATTGATGCCTGTGCCGCTGCCATTTTCACCTTCTTTATGTCCTATTTCGCTGCAAATATAAGGAAAATTTGATTAGGTTGCAAGAGATTTGGACAAAATATTAAAAAAATCCCAGGGTGTCTATCTCTTCGACAGTCACCCTGGGGCATTGTCATACATCTTTAAATGTTACAATGAGGATAAATGGTAAATAAACATATTGTTTATCTTGCGAATAATCGATTTATCTTTCGATCATCTTTTTGCCATTGCGGATGAAGAGCTGACCAACAGCGGGACGCTGGATGCGGCGGCCAAAGAGGTCATAGCTCAAGGCGTTGCTAGGTTGCAGCACTTCACTTGCAATATTGACGATGCCCATGATGTCGCCATCCTTCAGACGGATGACGATGCCGGGACACTTCTCTTGAATCTGATCCCAATAGGGGTTCATGAGTGTCACCTCCCTCAGGTCGAGCACAGAGACATCGGCAGAGAGCTTGGCGAGAAGCAGGGCAAAATCGTCGAAATCAACACGGAACCAGTCACCATTGGTGTTCTGGCAATCGCCGTGCAGCAGCGAACCTGTTACCTTCACCTCGCCTGAAAGCGAGCCATCGGCAAGATCGGTCAGCTTTACACCATCCACCTTAGCTGGTTCTTCGATGACCAGATTGTCCACCCATACGTCCTGAGGCTCATTGACGTCACCTGTCTGTGCGGTGATAGCCATCACGCCCGGGAAGTCGTTCAGGTTGGCGTTGGTCGAGAAGTCGAGCACTATTTTCTGCCACTTTCCTTCGCTGCCATACCAAGCTGCGGTCTTTTCCCAGTAGTTATCTACCCCGTTGGTTGGGTCGGACAGTTCGACCATTACGTTGTCATTCTGTGCCTTGCGAATCATCAGCGACACACGACGAGCGCCGTCGAGGTTGGGTGTCATCCAGTCGCGGAAGGGACAAGCCAGATGCTTCTGTCCGAAGTCGTTGCCCGTCATCGTGAACTTCAGGCACTTGGCCGATGGGTTGATGCCGTCGGTTTCGGGATTATCGACAAGCGATGGATTTCCACGATCCCACCATCCGCCGAATTCGTTGCGTGAGGTGATTGATTCGTCTTCACCGTCCCAAAGCACGGTTTGGGCATTGCATACTGTTGCGGCAAATGCCAATGCCAAAAAGATTGTCTTTTTCATCGTTTTACGTTTAAATTATTGCTGACTAACTTTCACATCGCTGACAGTTACCGAGCCACCGTAGTTGTTGATGCTCCAGCAGTTCTTCTGGATGCCATAGATACGCTGTGTGTAGCAGCAGTTATCGTTGATGTACATCACAATGACGGAGTTGTCGGTGTAGATGTCGATGTTATAGGTATTGTCGGCTGGACGCTCGAACCAGTATCCGTCGATGCCATCGACAAAGCCCTTGCCTTCGGGACCTTCCTGCTCGAAGTTCACCTTGCGGTGATTTTCGTCCTCAGGATTGACCACCATCGTGTAGTACTTGTTCGAATCGGTGCCACGCACGAACGAAACGCCGAACTTGTCCCAATTGTTGGAGGTCTTTACGGTGAACGAGATGTGGTTGCAGGTGGCCAGGCGGTTGTAGAGCACGTAGGCATCGTTGCCCGAGAGGGTGCCGTTCTGATAGCCGTTGGAAGCCATCACGTTGACGTTCACAGCGTTGTTGTACTTTGCAGCCATTGCAGGCACAGCGCCGAGGGTAAGAATGCCGTTGGCGTGCTGGATGAGCTTGTGGCAAACCAGTGTGCCCGACCAGTTGGGCTCGTTGCCATCGCCACCGCCTACGCTGATGTTCTTTTCGTGAACATCGGCACCCGAACGGAATGGACTCCAACCCCAGATGTAGCGGTCGGTGCCGTTCGAAGCAGTCTTGCCGGCATAGAAGGCGCGGGTGTCGAGGATGCCTTCGTGACCATCGGCTGGCCATTTGGGACCATCGTTGAAGCAGTTCTTCAGCTCCTCGTAGGTTGGAGCTACCATGTACTTCACCTTGCGGCTCCAGCTTGTGCGAACGCTTTCGCTATATACGCAGTACCAGTAGTCGCCCAGCTTGAAGATGTCGGGGCACTCGAGCATACGGTCCCAGATCATCCTGATGCGTCCTACGTGCTCCCAGTTCTTCATGTCGTTCGACTTGAACTCTGCGAAGCATGGGTCGCCACCCCATTCGGGATAGGTGGCGATAACCATGTGGAAGAGACCGTCTTCGGCAACGAAGATCTGTGGGTCGCGGAAGTCGTTGGAAGAATAGCCGAACTGAGGGCCATTGAGCTGCCAGAGTTCGTCCTTCGTCCAGGTCTTGAAGTCGGTGGAAGTGGCACGCATCACAACCTCACGGTACTTGCAGTTGCCGTTGTGGCCGGTGTAGTAGATGTAGTAGGTGCCGTCCTTCCAGAAGCAGCAGCCGGTACCGAGCGCAGCATCCTGTGCGTAGTCGTTGCTGCCGTAGGGGAGGATTTCGCCCAAGGACTCATAGTTGGCACCATCGACAGTCGAAACTGCCCAGATGGGGTGGAAGCGATGGCTCATGTTGTTGTCGAACTCCTGCAGGTAGAGCACCTTGAAGTCGCCTGCCTTTGCGTCGAAGAAAGGCATGGGGTCGCCAACGCGTCCGATGGCTGGCTTATAGTAGGTGTTGAAGCCTGCGTCGTCGGTGGGAGCGAAGAAGGTAGTGCTGCCCTCCCAATCCCTTGCAGGATCGCCATCGAACTTTTCGTCACTGCAAGCCGTCAGCATCAATGCTGAAAGAATAACTGCGAATGATGAATATATCATTGTCTTCATAACTTCTTAGTTTTTACTTGGTTAAATAATCAAAAGCATTGAGCATGATCTTACCCATATTGTCGTGGTAGTTGGACGTGTATGGTGTTGGCGAGTTCCAGTCGAAGAGACCCGAACCGAAGCAGATGACGCCGCCATGGCCAAATTCGCCGCTGGCACCCTTGAGTTCCCAAGAGGAGACGCTGTTGTCGCCACCGAGGGCACGACCGCCGGTCTTTGCCTCGAAGGCATCCTTGCCGCCGCCATAGGTATCCCAGAAGCCATACTGCGAGGTTGTGTTGCAGATGGTGTAGTCCTTATCGAGCGTGTAAACGGCATTGTCGGGAGCACCTGGATAGGTCTTGAGGCCATTCCACAATGGATGCGTGATGTCGTAGGCATAGAAGTGCCATGGATCGTCACCCATGAGGTCGGAGCCTTCGCCGCCACCGCCGCCCCAAACGTTGTTTGGATAAGCGTCCTCAGGCATTGCACCAAGAGCGATAGCATAGTTGACAGCCGAACGACCCAGTACGAATGCGCCGCCATTCTGCCAGAATTCCTTCATGCGAGCAAGTGCGGTCATGGCACCTGTCTCAGCCTCGGCAAAGCCGTTGTAGTTGCCGAATGATGGGCAATGACGATGGTAGAAGATGAGCTTGCACTTGTTGAGCGAGATGTTGCCGCTTGCCACGTCACTCCACGAAGCATAAGCAGCGCTTGTGATGTTGCCGGTGAGCCACTTGGCTGCTGCCTTCTCCTCGTCGTTGAGGAGTTCGATGTTCTCGGCTTCGCCTACGAAGAGAGCAACGGGTTCGTCGATGAGGGTTACATAGACGGTATAGACGTTGGTGGCCGTGTTGTCGTTGAGCGTGAGCTGGAAGGGCTCGGTGAAGTTACCCTTGGTTCCGCTGGCTGGCGAGCAGGTTGCATCTTCGCTGCACTCCACTTCGAAGGTGGCATTGGTGAGGTCGATGCCGCTGTTGGCCATGACACTTACGGTGACAGTCTTGTCCTGCTGGTTGATGGCACCCTTCACGCCTTCGAGGATGAAGAGGGTGAGGAGGGCTTCGTCGTTGCGAACAGCAATCTGATAATCCATCACGAGGTCGCCATTCATGATGTGCAGCGAACGGTCGCCGTCGAAGTTGAGGTGGTCACCCACCTTGAGGTTGGATTGTGCACCTTCGGAAATGCGAAGGGCTGTGATCTCCATATCGCTCTTGCGGTCGAAGGTCTCGGGCACCTTTACCTTGACAAGGCGCTTCTCGGTGTTGATGATGCCTTCATACTGACCATTGAGCTGGAACTGCTCAACGAGGCAGGAACCGCTGACGTCGATGCTGCCCGTGTTGTCCTCGGAACAGGAGACGAATCCAAGGGCAAGGAATGTGCAGAGGCAGATGATATAATGTTGGATTTTCATATTCTTTTATTTATTAGGGTTAAGAGACGTTCTGAAGGGTTCTGAAAGGTTCTGAAGGGTTCAGAAGGGTTCAGAATGGTTCTGAAAAGTTACCACTGACCGCAGTTCTGCGTATAGTGTCCGTTGGAGGCAGCCATCTGCTCCCAAGGTACAGGAAGGTACTCGTTCTTGTTGGCCGTGAATTGTGAGCCTGCGAGGAAGATCATCTTCTGGCTTTCCTCCGAGTAGTAGCGATTGAGCACGGTGGCAGCGTCACCCCAGCGTACGAGGTCGAAGAAACGCTCGCTCTCCATTGCCAATTCGAGACGACGCTCGGTCTTCACGATTTCCATAGCCTCCTCCTTCGAATAGGAACCATTGTACATACCTACTGCATAGTGTACGCCGTACTTGTTGGGGTAGTTGGAAACGACACTGGCGTTGGCCATATCGGCAGCACGTTTGCGCACCTGGTTGACGAGGGTGATGGCCTCGGCTGTCTGACCGAGCTGTGCAAGGGCTTCGGCACGCATCAGGAGCACGTCGGCATAGCGGAAGACGATGCGGTTCATCGAACTTGCCCACTGTGAGTCGCAGAGGTAGAGATAGATGTCGGTGAGTGCAGGATCGACATTCTGCTTCAGCGATACGAAGTAACCGAATGTGCCACCCGAGCGGCTCCAGGCATTCGACTCGGACATCATGAAGTTCGTATTGAACATGTAAGGAGTGCCGGGAACGCCCACGGTAACGAAGAGGCGAGGATCGACGGTTTGTGCGGAACCAACCTTGTAGTCATCGGTGGTGGCATTGGCAACCAATGGAAGGCCATTGCTGTTGGTGCGATATGCATTCACGAGGTTGATGGATGGCTTGTAGAAGTCGCAACCTGAGTCGTGAACCTTAGGAATACAGGGCACGATCAGACGGTTGGAGAAGTTAAGGTTGCCATAGACGGTACCGTCGTTGCGCGAATACTGGATGGCCCAGATGCTCTCCTTGCCGTTCTCGTACTGCTCTTCGGGACGGAAGTTGTTGTGAAGGTCGGGTTCGAGGCCATAGCCGTTGTAGAGCGAAGCAGCGGTGTATTCAACCACCTTCTGGAGGTCTTCAGAGCTTACGGAAGTCACCTGGTTGGTGTTGGCATCATCCTGATGATAAGCCTTGTAGAGATAAACCTTTGCGAGGAAAGCGGCACAGGCAGCCTTGGTGGGGCGACCCTTTTCGCTTTGCACAGCGGGGAGCACGGCGTAGGCATCCTGGAGGTCGTTGATGATCTGCTGCCAGCCTTCGTCGTTGGTATATTCGGTGTTCGAAAGAGCGTTGTAGTCGGCCTCCTGCATGTTGGGCTTGTTCACGAAAGGAATCTTCTTGAAGAGACGCTTCAACTGGAAGTGACCGTAGGCGCGGAGGAACTTCATCTCAGCAGTACGCTCCTGGATGATTGGGCTCTCCTGATCGGCACTTGCAAGGATGTCGAGCGAAAGGCTGACACGCGAAAGATAGTTGTAGAACTTGTTCCAGATGGAGCTGAATGGCCAGTCGGTGGTCATCACACCTGTGCTCTTCTCCAAGCGGTGGAAAGGTTCGCCATCGGAGAAATCCGAACCGCCAACATAGGCATCGTCCGAACGGGTGTCGTAGTTCCAGAGCGAGAAGGAAGCATTCATATCCTCGATGGTAACGAGGCCTGCATAAGCCGAAATGAGCACATTGTCGACATACTCAGGATTCTTTACCTCGTCCTGAGTCAACGTGGCTTGTGGCACCTGTTCCTCCAGGAAGTCGGAACAGCTCGTCATACCAAAGATTATGCTGATTACGCTAATAAGTTTATATGTCGTTTTCATAATCGTGATATCGTTTATTTAGAATGAAACATTGAGGCCAAATGTTAGGTTGAGAGGAATAGGATAGTTGAATCCTGGGTTCTCGGGGTCAGCACCGGTGAACTTGCTGCTCTTGATGGTGAGCAGGTTCTGTGCAGATGCATAGAAACGGATGCGATCGACATGTAGTTTCTCGTTGACGCTCTGTGGGAGGTTGTAACCAATCTGCACGGTGCGGAGCTTCACGTAGCTGCCGTCCTCGATGAAGTAGGACGATACACGACCTTCGTTGTTGGTGTCGGAAGTGGTGAGTGCCGGGATGTCGCTGTTGGGATTGGCTGGTGTCCAGGCATCGAGCGCACGCACACCCTTATTAAGATAAGGTACGTTGATGGCTGAGTTTGCCCAGAAGTCGGTTTGCGACTTGTAGCCGCGGCAATCGACATCGACGCCCTGAACGCCCTGCCAGAACATGGTCATATCCCAGTTCTTGTACTGCAGGTAGATGTTCAAGCCCCAGGTGAATGCTGGTGTCGGGTCGTAGATCCAATCCTGGTCCTCTTCGGTGATGCGGCCATCGCCATTTAGATCCTTGTAGCGGATGCGGCCGAGGCCTGCGCCTTCCTGTGTTGCGTGGTTGTAGATCTCCTCCTGGCTCTTGAAGATGCCATCGTAGATGTAACCTACCTGTGAGAACATCGGGTGACCAACTACGCTCTTCACACCATTGCCACCGTACTTGCCATTGGCTGCAACCGTCTCAGGAAGCTTGGTGATCTCGTTGATGTACTGGCTGACGTTGCCGTTGATGTCCCAGGAGAAGCCGTTCTTCAGGTTGTGACGATAGCCAAGGCTGAATTCCCAACCGTTGTTCTTCATTTCGCCGGCGTTGATCCACTGTCCTGAGCCTTCGCCCATGGCTGCAATGCCTTCCATGAAGAGAAGAATGTCGGTGGTCTTCTTGTTGAACCAGTCGAAGCTGCCGTAGATCTCGTTGTGGAACATCGAGTAGTCGATACCGACGTTGTGCTGCGTGGTGGTCTCCCACTTGATTTCGTCGTTGCCGCGCTGGTTGCGAACATAACCATTGGCGAGGTCATAACCACCGTTGATACCCGAGATGTCGTAGCTGGTACCTGCCTGGCCACTGCCCCAAAGACCTGTCGAAACGACCGACTTGTAGAGGGTGTAGCGTGCGGTGTTGGAGATTTCCTGGTTACCTGTCTGTCCCCAGGAGTAACGGATCTTCAAGTTGTCAAGCCAACCACGAGTGGGCTCCATGAACTTCTCCTCGGAGATACGCCAACCTGCAGAAACGGATGGGAAGATACCGTACTGGTTCTGGGAACCGAAGCGGCTCGAACCATCTCGACGAATGGTGAACGATGCGAGATATTTTTCATTATATGTATAGTTGACCTTGCCGAAGTAGGAAACAAGGCTGAATCCTTCGCCAAAGCCTTCTGCCAACTGACGGCCTGCACCAGCCGATGGCCACATGTAGTCGGTGTTCAGAATGGCGAGCTCGTAGCGCTTGGCGCTGCTCATCTTGTAATCCTGGCGGTTGACCTCGGTACCGATCATGGCGTCGGCACGATGACGACCGATTTCGAGATTATAGGTTGCGATGGCGTTCCATGTCCAGCGCATCGTGTGCTCCTGCTTCGATTCTACAGCCGAGTCGGTGCGCATCACCTTACCATTGGCAATGGGATAGGTGAAGAAGCGCTGCTCCTTCTGGGTGTAATCCATACCCAAGGTGGTGCGGATGGTGAAGTTCTTGAATGGAGTGATGCTTGCGTGAGCGTCGCCGAACATACGCCACTGAGTGTAGACGTTGTCCTTCGTGTTGTCAATCATGCTGAGTGGGTTCTCGCGCTCGGAATAAGCGCCGAGGGCCTGTGCATACTTGCCGTTTTCGGCATAGATGGGGAAGTTGGGGTTGAACTCAAGTGCGTGTTCGAGCACGCCGCCAGGAGCATCGACACCCTTGGTGCGGTTGATCGAGAAGTTCTCGCCAATCACAACCTTGCCATCGTAGAGCTTGAAGTCGTTGTTGGCACGACCGGAGAAGCGGTTGAAGTAGCTGTCCTTGATGGTACCCTGGTTGTCGTAGTAACCCATCGAGAAGAACGAGCTGCCCTTGTCGGAGCCGTTGCTGACCGATACATTATAATTCTGTACGACACCCATGCGCGTGATTTCGTCGAACCAGTCGGTATCACCGGCACGTACACTGGCGTTCTCGTCGAGGAACATGTTCATCGTCATGTTGTTCAGGACGGGGTTGCCCATCTTGTCGTAGCCCCAATCGAAGTTGTAGCCAAGGTTGTTGTTGCTTGGGTTGAGACCGTCGTTCACACTTGCCTGCCAATATGCGCGACCCCATTCGCTTGCGTTCATGGTTTCAATCTTGTTGGTGTAGAATGAAGTGGCCAACGATCCGTCGAAGTTAACCTTTACCTTGCCGTCCTTGCCTTTCTTGGTGGTGATGATGATGACACCATTGGCAGCGCGGCTACCGTAGATAGAGGCCGAAGCGGCATCCTTCAATACCTGGATGCTCTCGATATCGTTGCCGTTCAATTCGTGCATACCAGCCTTGGTGGGCACACCGTCGATGATGTAGAGTGGGTCGTTGTCATTAAGGGTACCGACACCACGAATTCGAACCGTAGCAGCGCCCGAAGGATTACCGTCGGCTGAGATGTTCATGCCTGGTACACGTCCCTGCAGGGCCTTCATCGGGTTGTTTTCGTTCTGCTTCGACATTTCATCGACGCTGACCATCGAGATGGCGCCCGTCAAGTCAGCCTTACGCTGTACGGTATAACCGGTCACCACAAGTTCCTCGAGCATTTCGGCATCTTCGGAAAGGGTAACGGTCATTCCGTTCTGGGCAGGCACTTCAATGGTCTTGTAACCCACGTAGGAGATAACCAACGTCTTGCCGGCGTCAACCTTCAAGGAGAAGTTTCCGTCGAAATCGGTAATCGTACCGTTCGTCGTACCTTTCTCCAATACCGTGGCACCAATGACTGTTTCGCCCAGGTCATCGAGGACGGTGCCCTTGATTTCACTCTGCGCGTACATTATAGTACTTGTCAGAAGAATCAACGAACTGAGAAAAAGTTTCTTTAGTTGTTCCATTGTTGATTGTGTATTAAGTTAGTAATATGGTGATTATTTTTGGTGCAAATATAATAATATATTATATTCGATGGATAGTAAAAATCGTTCAACTGATACAAAAAATGTTTCATGTATCAATTTTTAACTTAAAAATCAAAAATTTTACGTGCAACAATAGTGAAATTTACTATGTTCGTAAATCTGTCGGATACTTTCCGAATTGCTTTTTGAAGCAATTTGAGAAGTAACCCGGGGTGCCAAAACCTACCTCGTATGCTATTTCAGAGATGGTCTTTGTGGTGGAAGTGAGCAGGGAATAGGCCTTTTGAAGTCTCATTTGTCGCAACAATTCGACGGGTGTGAGCCCTGTGATGGCTTTCACCTTTCGATACAACTGTACGCGACTCAATCCCATCTCTTCGCCCAAATCCTCCATCTTCAGGTTGGGATTGGACATGTTCTTGCGAATGGTTTCGTTCAACTGTTCGGCAAAGATCATATCCTGTGAACGTGGTTGCGGCAATTGCTCTTCGGGGATGATGAAGAGTTCGTGGAGTTTGCGGTTGCTGGCATCGGTGTAGAAGAGCGTCTGTTCCTCGTTCATCGATTGGCGTTGACGAAGGGTCTTGCGCGATTGCCAGAAAGCATACATCGCAAGAATTGCCGCTATTGCAAGCAATATCATTCCGACAATACTGGCGACAAGGAATTTGTGCTCGGTGTTATAGAGTTTCAGCGAAGCCTCGAGTTTGTCCTGGATAATGATCAGGTCGTGATTCTGCTTCATGAGTTCACGACTGTTTAAATCGACGAGATTTACATTCAGGGGAGTGATCATCATTCCTTGCAGAATGTTTTCCCGCTCGAAGTATTTGCCTGTCAGGATATCCAAGGCCAATCGCACAATCTTTTCTCCATGGGTGGGGTAGATGTACGAACCTACCTGATGACCGAATTGCACATATTCGATTCCTTCGCCAGGAAGGCCGTCGATACCCAGAATCTTTATCTTTCCTTCTACTTTTTTCTCAACGACAGCCTTATAGACACCTGTGGCCATACCATCATTGTGGCAGAACACCAAATCGGGAAGGATGCCCGTCTTGATTTGCTCTTCGGTAATACGGCAAGCCTCTTCTGATGTCCAATCGCCTTCACGACAGACATAGTTGATTTCTGAATGTTCAGCCATCACTTTCGCAAAACCTTCGTGACGTTCCTGAGCGGGGGAAGTACTCATATGTCCCGTAATCTCCATGATGAAGGGTTGCTTCCCGTTGATGGGCATCGATTCAACAACTTCGAGGGAATATTCTCCCGATGCACGTCCTGCTTCCACATTGCTGCCTCCAATAAATGCCGTATAGTCGTCGGTTACAGCCTTGCGGTCGAAGAAGATGACCGGGAGACCTTTCTTTCGAACTTCTGAAATGGTCGCACTTAATTGTGACGACTCATTGGGAGCCACCACAAGAAGGTCGATACCTTCGTTGACGAGACTGTCAATTTGATTGATTTGCAGTTGGGTGTCATCATGGGCGTTGGCAATGATTACCTTTACATTCTTTTCATAAAGGTGTTGTGCAGCCAACATCTCATCGTTCACCTTTTCACGCCATTGTCCTTGTCCACATTGTGAAACACCTATCTTGTAGGTCTTCACTTCCGTGCAAGAGGTAGTTAGCGCGATGGCTGCAATGAGTATTAGATTTCTGCAAATTAGATAGATTGGGTTATTCATAGTGTTTTGGCTGTTGCCGATAGTTGTTTGGCCGTAGCCGATAGTTGTTTGGCTGTTGCCGATGGTTTTTGGCTGTTGCCGATGGTTTTTGGCCGTAGCCGAGATAAGGAAGTATGGAGCCTATAACGAATATAGGCTCCATAATGATAAGGGTTTTAGCGAAGAATCATCTTCTTGCCATCCTGGAAGTAGATCTGACCCTTGACGGGATTTTCAATCTTACGTCCGAAGAGGTCGTAGATGATGCCTGCGTTGCAGCGTTGCAGCGTTGCAGTTTCGATTCCCGTCTTTCCATCGGTCGAAACTACGAGAAGGTCATACACCTGGAACTTGCTTGCGCCACCCGTTTGATTCAGACGAACGTAGTATGTGCCTGCCTCGTCGTAGTGAACGCGGGTCTTGCGGATATGACGCTGTGTGGTAGCAGCGTTGGCAAGACCAAGGCTTGTCCAAGTTTCGCCATCGGCAGATACTTCGATTTGGATGTTCGGCTGGTCGGTGCTGCCATTGCCGCCGTAGATGACAATGTCGAATGGAGCCTCGAAAGGAACGGTCGATTCGAGACGACCCGAATAAGGCTCTCCTGATACCTTGCCGCCAAACGTCAATGCACCCTGTGTGGCATTGCCGCCGATGCAATCGAGAGCGGTGTCGTAATAGCGATTTGCCGAAGCACCTGCGGTATAAGCATATCCGGCAGGGCTTAGGTTGGTTTCGCCAGTGAAGACTTGTCCGTTCGACTTTATGGCCCACTGGGTATCGGTAGCCGAAGTAGCTACGCGCAGATTGTCAGTAGCAGGCTTGTAGATAGTCTTGATGGAGTCGTTGCCGTTGATGTCCTTGAGTGGAGTTACGCCATCCTCGTCATAGACGATTTCGGTGTGATCAACTTCGTCGCTGTAGAAGTTCCAAGCGCTCTTGCCAAAGTAATATGCCTGGTTGACCTTCCAGTTTTCGGTCAATACCTCAGCAGCAGGTACACCATCAATGAGGGCATTATCAAACCAATCAACGGTACCGGCATTGAAGTGTGCAAGAGTGTCCTTCACGGCAGGAATACCACCCACGGGAATATCTTCGACAGTCAACTCCGAAGCAAGGAAGCCATCGGCGTAGGCAAATGCGGTGATAGTGCCTGGCTCGGTGATGAGGATAGGCTCGGCATAGAGCGATGCGCGATCGGCGGCACTTTGTCCATTGAAGCTGTAATAGATCTGAGCTTCGGGAGCGGAGGTAGTTAGAGTAATGGTGGTGAATCCTTCTGCGCCTTCGAGGCTTACAACGGGAGCTTGGAGCACGGTCTTGATTGCAACCTCCTGTTCGAGAACTGGCGAGTCGTAGTAGGCAGGAGCCTTGACGAATGCTTTGAGAATAGCAGGCTGAGTAAAGACTAGTGGCTCGGAGTAGGGCTCGCGGTTGGTGTCAGGTTCACTACCATCGGTGGTGTAATAGATCTTCGCACCGGCAATGGCAGACTTCAGTGTGACAGTGGTAACACCATCTTCGTAGGTCAGCGTTGCTGTGGGCTTTGTGGCGGTGAGCACCTCACCTTTGGTATTCTTCAAGAACTTGATGGCGTTTTGGAGAAGGGTATTGCCACTATCGTGAAGGCCGTATTCGAGGATAAAGTATTCGTTGAACGGAATGACCATAATAGAGTTCTTCTTGCCATGCACGTGAATGGCAGTGTGACCATCGACAGTGGCAAAGACTTCATCATCAGCAAAGTCACCATCTAAATCAATGCCATAGACGAGTTCCTGACCGGTAATAGAGGGATCGAACATCGGTAAGACGAAACCATTTTCGGTTTCTTCGAATTGAATGTCCTTGAAGAGCTCTTCTTCAAGCAGGTCTTCTGAAACAGTAAAACCGTAGCTATTAGAATCGTACCTTGGGCCTGAACCAAATTGATATCTCGCTTCAGTTGCAAGAATAGGTACAAAATTGGCTATGCTTTCGAAAAATATATCATCGTAATCTGGTTGACCAATTGGATTCATCACATCTACTGCTGCTGAGCCTCCAACAACAATGACATCAAATTTCATGAGACTATCTTTCGAAATCGTTCCATCCAAGCATTCTTGGAATGGCAGAGGAGTTATAGTTGCATGATCGGCGATACCCGTGCCGATGTAGAGAGGCTCGCTGTCAAAATCGCCTTGATAGATGAAGCCCACATTGGCATCGGTTTCGATTTCAGGTTCGTCACCATTGTCAATCATAATCAAGCTGATGTCGAGACCGCCAGTCACAACCTTGATGATGCACTCCACCGAATCGGTTTCGGCAGTTGTCACTTCCCAAACGAGGGTGTAGTTGCCGTCTTCGCTGGCACCTTCGGCATTCCTGCCTAAGCAGATGCCGCCATCAGGACCGGAGATGTAGGTCATGTTCGAATTGCCCGAGACGAAGCCGCGATCGGTGGCAGTGGCATTTGCCGAACGTGCAATGAGCGTCACGGTTTGTCCATTGGCAAGTTTGGGCAGCGTGATGGTGTTGTCCTTGCGTCCCAAACGGAAGGTCGTAGCATCGATGAGGATGGAGTTGGCACTGAGAGTGCCGCCGAAAGAGAGACCTTCGAATTCCTTGATGGGATTGCCATTGGCGATGAAGGTACTGCTGAGTGTAGCAACGTTCTTCCAGCCATAGACTTCACCATCGTCGGTGGTGCGGTTGGCACCCCAAAGCTGGGTGTCGGTATTGAGATCGAGTTTTGTGGCATCACTCATGCCATTGCGGAAGTCCCACGTCTTGCGACTTTGGGCATCCATTGTCGATGCAGTCAGCAGCATTGCAACTGCGAGGAGTAGGATTTTTTTCATAATAAAGATGTGAATAATGAGATGTTGGTTAGTTATGTGTTATTGCTGGCAGCCAAGCTTGGCTGCCAACATATACTGAGTGGAACCGCGCTGGGCGCAGGAGGTAGCCATCGCTACCTCACCTGCAGATCCCAAGGCACCCAATATCCGGGAAGTCCGGTTATAGGACTTTGAGCATGTATCTTCGAAGCTATCTGATCGGCCATACCTCGTGCCTCGTACTTCACACGAACGATGTCGGAGACAAACGACGGGTCGTTGTAGTGCTCTGCAAATCGGTTCATGGCAGGGTAGGTCTTGCCTTCGACGGGGAATTCGAGAATCCACTCGTTGCGAATCAATTCGTCGTTGTGACGCATAATCTGCTGGAGAGTGTAGCCTTCCTGTAACTTCGTTTCGTCCCAAAGGTCCACATCGGCAAGGGTCAGACATGTGCGGAAGCCGGTGTACATACCGTAGCGATCGGTCGAAGAGGGGCAAGCCCATTCGGTGGTGAAACCACGATAGTTGAACAGCTGCTTTTCGGTATAGAGCGAATCGACACCTTCCTGGATGGCTTGCAGCATCTCATACTGAGCGCTGGTAAACCCCTGGTTGATCAGACGATCCATAGCTTCGAAACGCTGCAAGTGATTGCAAGCCTCAGCAAGCCACAGGAAGAGTTCGGCGGCACGGAAGGTATAGACATGCACATCATCCTGATATGCATTGGTGCGCACCGTGCTGCCAATCGGACGGAACTTCGATACGTACCAGATGGAGCCATTCTCTTTTGTGGTTCTACCCAAACGCTGGTCGATGGTTTGTGTGCCGAGCGGGTCGAACTCATTGTCCTCGAATCGAAGACGTGCTGCCTCATTGGTGGTGAGGAGGTAAGCGTTGGGATATTCGTTCGAGAAATGATAGAGAAGACGGTTTGTCTGATTCTTCGTGTAGTCGTAGATGATGGCCGAAACGGATTCCTCCTGGTTGGGCGTTGCGTAGTTATACATATTATTATATACAGTAGGCGTACGTCCTGCACGTTTCCAATAATGATGGAACGACTGCCATTCGTTGTCGAGGAAAGGCAACAACTGATCGAGCACGGCCTGATAGTCGCCTTCGGCATTCTGTCCGTTGCGTTCCTTGTAGGCAGCACTCCAAATCTTGCATTTTGCCAAAAGTGCCTCGTAAGGTGGTGTCATCTGATCCCAATAACGATAGGTGGAATTGGCGATGTTGGTGACGTTTTCGGGATCAATCCAAGCTACCCAAGAGAAGTTCTCTTTGGCAGAAAAGCCCTGATAGCCGTTTTCGAGGATAGCGATGCAACGATTGAGAATCTGCTCCATTGGCAAAAGTGTGAACACGGAGGAGTTGCCGACGTCCTGCATTTTGACGATAGGATCATCGAACCAAAGTGCCTGTCCGTAGATTTCGCCGAGCGTCACGTAAGCCCAAACCTTGACGCGAAGAGCAGAAGCCAAAAGACCGGGGAAATAGTCGGTTTGTGCAATGAGTTCCGGATGGGCGGTGTTGAACTCGATCATGTTCTGGATATAGTCATTGCAGGCAATCACCACGTCGTAGTAGAGCGCGGGATCTGCATAACTATTGCCGCTGAGATTGTCCTCGTAGTTGTAGAGCGCGATGAGTTCGGCCGTCGATTGCGATGTGGGTTCGAGCATCTCGGCACGGGTGTCGGTGAGGTAAATCTCCTTGTCGCCTGCTGCCTGCATCTTGGTAAGCACACCGAGGTAGCCCGTCGCCATTTCGTTGAGGTCGGACATATAGTCGTCACCGCTGAGCGCATCGCTCGTCTCCGGCTCGAAGAAGTCGGAGCAGGAACTAAGGGCGAGTGTTGTTAGAAGTAGGGGAAATATTGCTTTTTTCATTGTGGGTTTATTGCTGTTTGTTTTCGTTTTGTTGGTAGCCAAGCTTGGCTGCCGCGTTGACTTAGGAAAACGGGGTGCTTTTAGAAGTGGAGATTGACACCGATCTTAACACTCTTCGGGAGGGCGACCTTGCCGTAATCGACACCCTGCATGTAGGCAGCGTTCGAGAAGGCGTATTCGGGATCCATTCCCTTGTAGGAGGTCAGACAAACGAGGTTCAGACCGGAGACGAAGATGGTGCCGCTCTGAATGAAGCCCCACAATTTCTTGTTCCAGGAATAGGAGAGGGTCACATCGCGCAGTTTGATATAGGAGGCATCCTCGATGTGGCGGTCGGAGAGGTCATTGTTGCCAATGGCATCGCCCCATGCTGCACGTGGCATATCGGTGATATCACCTTCGTTTTGCCAACGACGTACCACCGAGACACTCTGATTGGAGAAATCGGAGGTGCTTTCCGTGAGGCGGCGAACAGCATTGTATGCCTTGTTGCCCTGACTATATACGAAGTTGAAGTCGAGCGCGAAACCACGGTATTCGAACGTCGAGAAGATGGAGCCATAGAACGTGGGAGTAGGCGAACCAAGATCAACCTTGTCGAGGTCGTTGATGATGTGGTCACCATTCTGATCGACGTAACGTACATCACCAGCTTGATAACTTACACTGTTCTTGTTGGTAAGACCGCTTTCAGTGGCCTCGGCAGTGGTAGCGTAGATGCCATTGGTCTGATAGCCGAAGAATGCGTAGGGATCGTGCCCCACACTGGTGATGATTTCGGCACCATCGCTAAGCGTAGTGATGTTATGCTGGAGGTTGCCGAGTTTGTCGATGGTGTTGCTTAAAGTGGTTAGCGTGCCTCCTAATGTCCAGCGGAAGTTTCTTGTCTGAACAGGAACGAGGTTGAGAGTTACTTCGAAGCCGTGGCTGTCGATGGCTGCATCATTGCAGTAATACGGACTTGAGCCAAGAGCCGAAGAACTTCTACCAAGCATCAGGACGTCAGTGGCTTTCGTGCGATAGAATGCAGCACGTGCAGCAAGACGATGACGAAGCAATGCGGCATCAATACCTACCTGCATTGTCTGGTCGCGTTCTGCCTTGAGTTCTGTATTGGGCACATTTGCACGTACGATACCGGCAATGGTCTGATAAGGCTGCGAAGTGTAGTAATATTGACCAAGTTTCGACGAGAAGCGCGAATTGCCGGTGTAGGAGAAGTCTCCGAAGACGTCAAGTTTATCAACTATATTGACATTGCGGAGGAAACCGAAGTTCTTCAACATCAGATTGCCATGCACACCTGGATAGACTTCAAAGCGCGAAGCATCCTTGCCTATTGAAGAAGCGCCATCGACGGAAGCTACAACACCAAGGTTGAAGTAATCAGCCAGCGTGTAGTTTGCCGAAACGTAACCATTGAGCCAGTTCCACTTGTTGTTGTAGCCACTGAAGAAGCGACCGATACTCTGTGTGGAACCCATCGTCTGATAGAAGTCATTACCCGTGTTGCGACCCGTTGCCATATCGTATTCGAGGCTGCTGGTGATAACCTGCATAGCGGCATTGACATTGAGCGTGTGATGACGTTGCCACGTGTGACGATAGTTGGCATCAAGTCCGTAGAACATATTGAGCACTGTCGATTGTCCGACTTGCACGCTGTTGGTGATTTCGCCATAGGCATCAAAACGTGGCACGATGTCCTGGTTGTCGTTGCCTGGGATGAAGAGTTTCTCCTTGTCGAAGTTCGAGAATACACCAATGGTAGCTGCCAGACGAAGGTCCTTGCTCGCATTATAGACAAGTTGGGCGCGTGCATTCATGTCATACTGACGAATGTCGCCCTCTGCGTCGTTGATGAGCGAAAGAGGATTCGAGACAATGAAGTCGGTGTTGTAGCAGGCACCAAGATAATAATTATTATAGGTACTCAACAAAGGGTATGTGCCATCCTCCGAGGGAACGCTGTTCGACTTGTAGGGACTGAGCAATGGCGAACGACGATAGGCAGCAAAGAGAGGATTCGTCTCCAAACTGTATCCTTGCTCCTGGTATGTACCTGAGAGGTATGCAAGATTGATGTTTGCATTGATCTCCCATTTCTTGCCCACGAGGATGTTGGCATTGATCTGTGCCTGGAAGCGGTCGCTCGAAGTGTTCTCCAACACGCCCTGGTCACCGGTATAACCGAGGGAGATGTCGTACTTGGCAATGGCATCGCCACCTTCGACACGGAACAAGTAATCGTGGGTCATCGAATTGCGGTAGATGGCATCCTGCCAATCGGTGTCGAACTGATAGAGGTTGGCATTGTTGGCCGTGGGGCTTGACATGAATCCGAAGTCGGAGAAGAAGGCTCCCATGTCGTGGTTGTAGTAATCCATCGCGATGTCGCTCATGTAGCCCTTGTACTGCGAAGCGTTCATTAACGGCAGACGTTGATTCTGCCAATTCATACCGAAACTTCCTGCAAAGGTGATTCGTGTGTCGAGGTCATCCGACTTGGCACCATCGGTTTCGATAAGCAGTACGCCGTTCGAACCCAGCGAACCCCATGCAGCTGCCTGAGCACCGGTGAGCAACGTAACGTTGGCAATATCCTGCGGATTCATGGCTTGGAAGAGCGAGCGCGAATATCCTTGCACGAGTGCCGACTCATTGAGGTCGGGCATATAGGGCACACCATTGATGACGATGAGCGGATTGTTTTCGCTGGCAAGGCTACGAATTCCGCGCATGGTGAGCAGCGAACCTTCGCCTGTCATACCCGACTTTTGCGTCAACTGAAGACCGGTGAACTTGCCCTGCAATGCCTTATCGACAGTTACAGCACCTACACCGAAGTCCTTCTTGGCAACATTCTGAATGCCCGAAGTGTTGTCGAGGCCTTCTTGTGTTCCGAAGATGCCTTCGACGAGTGTTTGGTTGTAATGAAGTTTCGATTGTGGCACAAGGTAGATGGTAAGTTCCTCCTTGTCGTTGACAACTCTTATCGTTTTGGTATAGAAGCCAGAAGCCTGGACGCGCAACTGCAGCCACTGCTCGGCCTCCTTAACCTCGAAGTTGCCATTTTCATCGCATCGTACCAAGCCATGACCTGGCACGGTGATGACGGCATCGCTGACGGGACGATTATGGTCGTCGAGCACGACACCCTTGATGCTGTAGGTAGGCTCCTGTGCACTGATGCTCGTCGAAAGCATCAGAAGAAGCACACCCATCAGATGTTTGAACTTTGCTATATGACTCATTTTAATAGTTATTTACGGTTGGACGAAGGCACCAGTGGTTGAAGACGAGGTCAGCAGTTTGCGTATTAGCATTTTCATAGGTCATCTTGAAGAGCAGACGCAAAGCCGAACCATCTTCATTGAGGTCGGGTATAGTAATCTCGGTATAAACAGGGCCGCCATCGGTCCAATAGTAGCCGTTCTTGCTGCCAGCAGTGTTGTTCTCGTCGTTGGCATTGTAGTATTCAGGCAGACGGTTGCTGAGCGAAGCACCACGATCGTAGTGATAAGTGGTGGAACCATCGTTAAGATTGAGGCCCACTGGATCTGCACAGAGTACACTGTCTCCTGCAGCATCGAATGCATATACTGCAATGTTGAACGGATTCATGCCTACACCCTGCTTGAAGCCCATGGCCATGCGATAGGTTCCAGGTGGAACGAGGAGTGGCATAACGTCATAACCACCATCGGCATTGGGGCGAGAACGCAGCGGAGTGAATGCAAGTTCAAGATGCGAATTGCTATTATCGGCTACCTTGCAATGGAGCGGGCTATCGCCATGGAGTGGCCAGTAACCCGAGCGTGGTGTCCAAGGTTCCACCTCGTTGGTGCTCACCTTGAAGTTGGTGAGATTGTCCGAGCGGAAATATGCAGCCTTCTGGTCGGCATCGCATTTGTCATATACGTTGAATTCTTCGTGTAGACGATAGATGAGTCGGTTGTTCGGAATCTTGAATTTGACAACATTGTAGGCAATGCCATTCGAAAGATTCATGGGATGCGCCAGGTCGAGCTCCTGCACCGAAGTACGCCAGTTACGCGAATAGATGGAAGTGATGTCATTCTCGCTTGGATCTTCAACATCCTTTTTGGGAGTAAGGTCCTCTACGGTGTAGGTCTTGTTGAAGAAGGCCACTTCGAGAATCCACTTCTGGATGTCTTCCCAAGAACTATATCCTACGAATACCTCGTCCATCGAACCATTACGCATCAGCACGGTCTTGTCGGCATATCCCCATGCCTCATATTTGGCCATAGCTTCGGCAAGGGCTTCCTCGATGACCTTATTGCTGAAAAGCAGCATCGTGGCCTTGAGGGCTTCGCTCGAAAGGTCGAAATTCTTGGCATCGAAGAACGTATTGGTGTAGATCCATACGGTGTCGTAAATGGTGTTGCCGTTTGAATCGATACCTACGACCTTCGAGTTGGCCTTGTCAAACTCGCGACCACCCGATGCGAGCACCATCTGCTTGAAGATGCTGTATTCCTCGCCCAGCCCATTGATGTAATCCTGTAGCGAAGTGGGTGTGGAGATCATGTCAGAGATGACGTAGATGTAACCATCGCTGGCTTTGATGACCTCCATGAGGGTAGCATTGTTGAACTGCATATGGCCGATGATGTTGCCACGTAAGGCACTTTCATCCATCGAGATTGTGACGTACTTGTTGTGCCACATCAGCAGTCGGTCGCCATCGTTGAGTTTCGAAGGAGCCACCGAGATGTTGGTGATGTGCGACTTGGCAACGTAGGCGGCGCTGTCTGCTGCGGGAGCCTTGTAGTTGGCATCGGTTACCACAAGTATGGTGTGGAGTTCTCCCGACGACGGCATGTCCTGGTAGATGCCTTGTTCCTGAAAGAGTTGCGAGATACGGCTGAACTCTCCATGGCTCTGCAAGTAGGAGGCACATGTCTCTTCGGTCGAGAAGACATCGGCATTCTGGTTGTCGGTCTTCAGGTCCTTGAAGTAACTATCGTCTTCCAGCGTATTGCAGGAAGCGAAGGCAAGGACGGCGAGAGCGATATAAAGAATCTTTTTCATATTATATTATTCTATCGGCGTGAAAACAATCGTGTCGAATTGCAGATATACCTTCGAGCTGGTGGAAGCAGCAGGGTCCATGATGATGAACTTCATGGTGTGGGAAGCTGTTTCATCGAAGGAAATTTCTTCGTAGAGAGTGCCCTCATAGACACCTGGCAGGGATTTGGTAATCTCGGTATATGGGGCAACAAGCACCTTGTTGTAGAGAGATTCGTCATCCGTTGCGGAATCAAATTCCTCCGGCAGATCGACAAGGATCTTGATGAGACCACCTTTGCAACCTGACGAAGTACGCATGATACTCTGTTCGGTGAGGTAGGCCATGTTGACTGTGACGCGATACTTGCCCTTGACGAGTGTCGGGGTCTTCATCGAAACGCTGCCGAGATAACCCATATTCAGTACTACGCGGTCGTGATAGAGGCAATCCTTGAGGTTCGACTTGCAGGTAACGTAACACAACTCGGAATAGTTGGAATTGCCTCGCCCATTGGGAACATCGACGGTGTAGCAGTCGAGTTTGGTAAGGTCAATCTTCGTTTCCGATGATTCCACGTTTTCTGGACGATAGTTGATTCCAGCAGCTTGACGAACCTGGCTGTAATCGGCCAAATCCCAAACAACTGTGGTTTGCGCAGGTTCGTAAACGGGCATCCAACTGGTGAGATTGTGGAGATAACCGTTCTTGGCGAGCACGTCACTTGATGAAAGGTCAAACGTCTGACCGGCAATGTCGTCCTGATTGAAATAGGAGACATAAACGGCTACATTGCCTTCTGGACCTGAAATGCTGTCGCCTGTATAGTGACGTGTGACCATATAGATCTGATTGGGCGCAAGGGTTTTGCTCGAAATGGCAATCGTGTCGTCACCGTTCATCTCCGAAAGTTCGGCCATCGAATACTTGGCATCGAGAATGTGGTATTCAACATACTGTTTGAGTAATTGATCCTGACTCATATCTGATGCCTTGTCACGTTGTGCGATAGCTGTCTTGAGGTCGTTCAGGTTGCTGATACCTGCACGTTGGAAGACGGCATCGGGAACGTTGAGCAATGTATAATTATAATAGGTGTAATGGAGACGTCCGAGGACGACTGTCGTATCGGCGATGGTTCGGAGCAACTTGTCGTAACCAGTTGCTTGGATTGCTTGCTGCATGATGGAACTCGGGGCAGCAGCACTAAGTTTGTCCCATACCGTTTCGACAAGGGGATTGACTACGCCATCGGCAGTATAGATAAAGCCATTGGAACAGGCAATATGGTCGTAGGAGATATGAACGGCATCGTTCAGACGATAACCCGTTTCGTTTTCATCAACAGTCACGTCGAGTTTCTCGCCTGCCACCGATTGAATCTGATAGAGGTTTACCTTCGATGTGAACTTTTCGGAGAACTCGATGGAGTCGTCGGCACAAGTCATCGTGCGTACCAGTGCTTGAGCAAAAGTCTTGCCCAGTTCATCGATGCTTGAAACGCCTTTCTTCGAATAGAATTCGTGCATTGCTGCATCGGTTGGTGCAAAAGCCGTGAACTTTACCGAAGAGGCATTTGCGTCATAAAGGCTGTTGAGCGTGGAATAGAGCTCGCTATACTCCAGCACCTTGACCCATTCGGTGAACGTCTCATCCTGCGACAGGGTTGTCGAAATGGGGCTGCTTTCCTCACTGACATAGGCTCCCTCGTTCTTGTCGGAGAAGTCCCAAAGGTCCTTGTCGCACGAGGTGAAGATGGTCAGCAGGGCGGCCGCTTGCAGGGTGTATTTTATTTGCTTTTTCATTGTCGTAATTGTTTGGGGTCAGCCAAACTTGGCTGACGCGTTAACACAGATAATGGGTCCCTTACTTAGTGGTGGCGTAATAGGGGTTCTGTTTGAGATTGTCGTTGGTCTCGATGTCACCAATGGGAAGTGGCAGATACCAAGCCCAACTGTTTTGGAGCACAGATTGCAACTGCATGCTCGAAATCTGGGTGTTGTACTCGCAGATGGTCGAGATGACGCGTTGCTTGTATCCGAACACGGATTGTCCACTGACAGTCTTGTAGGAACCATAGGCGATGCCTTCGTTATCCTCGACGGTTTGGGTAGGTGCGAATTCGCTGTCATAGCGTGCCATGCGAAGCAGATCGTACCAACGCTTGGCTTCGCCGACAAACTCCATCTCTCGTTGGTCGATGACTTCGTTAAGGAGTGTCAGTTCGTCGAGGGCATCAATCTCATTTTCGGCAGTCGAAGAAGAAAGGTCAAGGTAGTCAGTGAGTCCTGCACGCTGTCGAACCTTGTTGATCAGTTCGATAGCTGCACGCCATGATGACTGTCCTTTCATGATCAATGCTTCGGCCTTCATCAGATAAACGTCAGCCATTCGGTAGAGGATGAAGTTGGCGTCGTTGCCGGTCGAAAGGCGGATACTCTCGATGTTGGCAAGTTCCTGACCCCTGTATTTCCAAACGAAGAAGTTCTGGCTGCTGGTGTAGCGCGAAGGTGCATCGGTGCTTGTACCTGGAACCCAAGTGCAGAATATCGAACGTCCCACATGGTCGTTGAAGGTCAGTTCCGGATGGTTGGCCAATGCATCGATTGCTTCCTGTCGCATCTTTTCGATAGCCGTAGGCGAAATGTTGTAGGCTCCCGACGAAGAACTAATCAGGTTACCCCATGCAAAACGACTGTTGAAGTTGTTGTTCGAACCTTCGGTCGCATAGTTCCAGTTAAGTTCCAGGATGCTCTCGTTCGAATTGCCGGGATTGAATATCGAATACCAGTTGTTCATCTCGCTGATGAAAACGGGACGAAGGGCATCATTTGCATTGATAAGTTCATTGCAATATTGAATGCAGAGGTCATACTCGTGGTTCCAGAGCGTGATGTCGGCGAGGAGTGCAAAGAGAGCCCACTTTGTGGCACGTCCCTTGGTTTCCCATTCGCTTTCGTAGTTCGACTTGGCAGCACCTGTGGCGAGGGCAGCAAGGCAGTCGGCCTTGATCTGCTCGATAATCTGTGTCTCGCTGGCCTTGGGAAGGTTGAATTCGGCATCATCGTTGACATAGGCTTCGAGGATGAGTGGAACTTCTTTGAAGTTCTTGACAAGGATGGAGTAGGCAAAGGCACGTTGGAAGTAAGCTTCGCAGAGATGGCTGTTGAGTACTGAGGTATAGTAGGTGTTATCCTTCTCCTGCACAGTGGGCGCATACATCAACACTGAATTGGCCATGTTGATGATCTGGTAGAATGTAGCGTACTTGACCTGCGAGTTGCCTTCCACGGCATCGAAGTCCTGAATCTTACCAGCCTCATCGGTAGTGGAGTTATTGAAGAGTGTACCTCCACGAAGTTCTCCCCAAAGGAGCATCTGCGGAACGGCATTGCGCATATAGTAGTAACCCGACGCGATCACCGACTCGACATCCTCCTTGGTTTGCCAATAGTTGTCGGTCACCTGCTCGTTGTTGGGCAGGAGGTCAAGCCAGTCGTTACAACTGGATGCTGTCAATATAGTAACTATAGATAATATAGAAACTAAGGGTTTCTTCAAACCAAAAATATTATGCTGTCTCATATTATCAGAAATTCAAGTTAATACCACATGCAAAACGCTTTGAAACTGGAGTCGTAGATCCATCCTTCACGAGGTCGGAAGCCTTGCTGGGCAAGCTGACTTCGGGGTTCTGTCCCGAATAACTGGTGAAGGTGAAGAGGTCGTAACCTGTCACGTAGATGGATGCGGTGTTGAAACCGATGTGAGCGAGCCACTTCTTGGGAAGTGCCCACGAGAGTGAAATGCTCTTGACGCGCATGTAGGAAGCATCCTCGACATAACGGTCAGAAGGCAGGTAGTTATAACCCATACCATAGAGAGCGCGAGGCATATCGGTGTCGTCACCTTCCTTGCGCCAACGGTTGAGGACGGCTGTCGATTGGTTGTTGGTGCCGTGCATATTCTCAAGGTTCATTCGTGCGGCATTGATAACCTTCTGGCCATAGCGTCCGTGAAGAAGTACGTTGAGACTGATCATGCCGAAGTTGTTCTTCGTGTTGCCGTATTTGAGCGAAAAGCCTCCACCGCCTGTAATGGCAGGATAGGAGTTGCCCAGATAAACGATGTCGTTGGCATCGATGACGCCGTCGTGGTTGATATCCTCATACTTGGCATCGCCTGGATAAACGCGTTCGCGGTAATTGATCATCGTCACACGATCACCGTTGAAGTCGGTCATGACGTTGCCAGCGGCATCACGTGCATAAGTGTCCTCGACATTCTGATATACACCCAGGTAACGGAAGCCATAGAACGAGCCGATAGGGTCACCCGCTACAGTAAAGGTGTTGTAGTTGTTGGGACCGTTACCCACCTTGACGTTTTCGTTGTAGTTGTCAGGCACCACTTCCACCTTATTTATATTACGCGCGCAATTGAAGTTGAGCGTGAACTTCCAGTTCTCGGTCTTCACGAGGTCGAGGTCGAAGCGAAGCTCCCAACCCTTGTTCGATACCTCACCCGAGTTTGAGTAGGCAAGTTGGGCATAACCTGTGGTCGAAGGAATGCTGTACTTCTTGGTCAAACAGTCGCTGACATAGTTGTCGTAATAGTCGAATGTGAGCGAGTAATGATCGAAGAATCGAAGATCGACACCCACGTCCCATTCGCGCTTCGACTCCCATTTCAGCTTGTCAAGCTGCATACGGTTGGGGTAAATGGCCTTGATGTCCATATAGTTTCCAAGACTCGAATAGGCGCCCATGTAGGTGTAACCACTCGAAGGAGCCGTACCCGACCAACCGAGTGAGTAACGTATCTTGCCTTGGGTGAATACTTTCTTGTAGTTGTCGAACCAATGCTCTTCGGAGATGTTCCAAGCTATACCCATCGATGGGAAGGTCGCAAAGCGCTTGTTCCTACCCATGGCCGAGTTGCCTTCAGTGTTGAAGTTGGCATTGAGCGAATAGCGTCCGTCGTAGGTATAGGCCAGCGATTCGGTGAACTGCACCTTGCGCGTCTGGCTTTCTCCGCTCGAAGCAGCGGCAACGATACTGCCCACAACGGGGTCAGAAAGGTTGGCCGAGACGTTGGCATAGGTCTCGTTGACCGAAGAACTTGAACTGGAATGTGAGGTCTTGACAAGCGCCGTTGCCACGATGCTGTGCTTTTCGGCGAATGTCTTGATGAGTTGTATCTTGTTCTGGGTTTGAAGCAGAAAGTTGTCGGTCGACTTTTCGGCTGAACGATTGGCGTAGGTACTTGTCCAAAGTACACCAGTAGCCACCTGAGGCAAGAATGACTTGACAACCTGTGACTTCATATCCATGCTGACCCATCCTTCGTAGCGCAACCAGTTGTAGGGGCGCCATTCCCAGTCGATGGTCATCTTTTCCTGACGTACGTTGGTGTTATAGTAACTTTCGTTCGCCATGGCCAAGGGATTGTAGTTGCCGCCATCGTTGAATGTGCCTTGGAAACATCCGTCCCATGGCTGGAAATAACTTGCTGTGGGACCTGCGTCATTCATCAGATAAGGACTCTCATTCGGCATCTTGGCTTGTGCCATAGCACGAACGCCCGAGAAATTGCCGTCGTTATCGGTGTAGTTGGCATACTTGTCAGTGTTGACGAAATTGAAGTCGGTATAAACGCGGAACTTGTCCGAGAACTTGTAGGTCACGCGTGACTTTGCAGTCAGTCGCTTCTGCTCAGTGCCAATGGTTGTGCCGACGTCGTCGAGATAACCGAGAGAGAGGATGTAGGTAGCCTTGTCACCTCCACCGCTTACCGAGAATGAGTTATCCCACTGCCAGGCGTTCTGCTTAACTGTTTCGAGCCAATCGGTATCTACGGCATATTCGCGATAGTACTTGAACTCCGAAAGCGACTGGCGTTGCAGAAGTTCATCGCGGTTATAAAGCAGGTCGAGAAGTGCAGAAGAATTGCCGAGGCCATTTGCGTTGGCGGCATTCCACACGGCATCCTGGATCATCGCGATATACTGCGAAGCGTTAAGCAACGGGATAGGATCAGGTTCCTCCTTAATGGAGAACTTCGACGTGAAGCTGAAGTTGGTCTTACCCGTCTTGCCTTGCTTGGTAGTGATAAGGAGCACACCATTGGCGCCCGAAGTACCGTAGATAGCGGTCGAGGCGGCATCCTTGAGCACCTCGATACTTTCGATGTCGGAAGGCGAGATGTTGAGGAGTGCGCCGAAGTCATCTTCGTTGGCGTTCGAGAAGTCGAAGTCATCGCCGAAACTTGTCGAGGTAGGAATACCGTCGATGACGACAAGCGGGTCGGCATTGGAAGAAAGCGTGCTGGTACCACGGATACGAATCGAGGATTTTGCACCAGGATCACCGCCCAACACAATGTCGAGACCGGCAGCTTGTCCTTGCAGTGCTTCTTCGATGGAAGCAACAGGTGCTACCTCGGTGATTTCGACCATGGAGATCTTCTGTGTGGCTGATGTCTGTTCGCGGAAGGATACACCGAGTTCCGAACGCTCAACGCGTTGTGCGGTTACTTCTGCTCCAGCCAACATACGGCTGTCTTCCGACATCTTCACTTTGAGTGTAGTTTGACCCTTGTATTCGATACGTTGGGTCTTCATACCGATATACGATATCTGGATGTTGAACTTTTCGCCCGGAGGCATAGTCAACACAAAGTTGCCATCGATATCCGTAACGGTTCCCTTCAAGGCACGGTTCTGTTGGTTCGACACCACAATGTTTGCACCTGGAATGGGCTCATTGAAGTCGTCGACAACCACACCCGTCAGTGTCCTTGCCTGCTGCGCCATAACCATTGTGGTCATCAGCGAGAAAAGGGTGAATAGTATAGTCTTGAGTTTATTCATAACTTTCTTGGATTTACAATCACTTCAGCACTCCGTCAACAAGTTGGAATGCGCCGTCACTGAATGCGAATGGCAGGTAATAGTATTTATCGACCACGGGAACACTTACACCCTCGGCTCCTTCGCCAGTGGCACTGATGGAGAGCGATGTGCCATTGTCGTTGACGCGAAGCCCAAAGGTGCCACCCGTTTCAAACTGACCCTTGCAGGACGAACCCACATAAGGATAAGCCGTAAACGAGTTGCGGTCGCGCACAATGAAATAGCTCAGCAGATAAGCTGCCAATTGCGCTTGTGTGGCACGACCTGTGATCGCGTAGGTATTCGGATCGATATTGAGGTTAGCACAACCAGGAAGTGATTTGAGGTTGTCACGAATGGCATCGTTGGTAGGAACGAATGCGATGAAGCGATTGTCGTTCATGTCCTGTTCGATGCGAACGGTGTTAGCTCCTGTAGTAACAAATGCGCCGTCGGATGACAAACCTGAGAGACGAAGCAACTGGGCAAAGCAGTAATAGGGATAGTTGCGGTCATTGTTCTGCGAAAGTTCGGTCTCCAGGCTTTCGGCTGTGACTGGTTGGTAAATGCCGGGAAAACTATAAGCGTAGGAACGTCCATTGCTCCAACTCTGGCCGCCACCGCGCTTGATTTCCTGGAATGGATACCAGATTTCGTCGGTAAAGGTCGGGTTGAGTTGTTGGTTGAAGAGAGCATTGGTCGTTATCTTTCCATCACGGATAAACCAATAGTTGTACGAAACGTTGGTTTCGATAACAGCTGTACCTGTGGAAGGAAGTTCACTCACTTCGTCTGCCGTATTCATATTGACGATGTTGCGCATCAGGCCGCTACCCATATTGGTGTAGTCGCCAGCTTCGTCGTTCCACTGCTGGAGAGTATATTCTGAAACGCCATCAACAGTCTCGCGGAACAGTCGTATACGCTCGGCACGGAATTGCGCTGTGTCGGGGATAAGCGTCACGTGGCTGGTGGCATTGCTCGAATAGTTCCCGATAAGGCTCGAGCCATAGAGCGTATAAAGATAGTTGAGGTATCGTACGTCCTTGAATGCAGGGCCGATGGCACTGCCCATCACACCAGGTACCGACATCGAGGTAGCACCAAAGATGACACCATTATTGCAAACCAGTCGGTTGTCAAATTCTGTGGAAGGAAGGTTGATAAGCGTACCCATTTCAGAAAGCGCACGTCCGTTGTCAATGAAGGTTGGATAGCACATGTAGTTCTGGTATCTGCTGCCGTCGCCATTGACATCGCTTACCATCAGGCATTCGTTGAGCAGAATCAGCTGAATAAGCGGATTGAGTGTTTCGACAGAAGAGTATCCGCAACCAGGTTCCCAATATTCGCTGAACATCTTGTTCATGGCAGCATCGGTTGGAGCTATGATGTTGTACGAAACCCAACTATTCTGTGTGTAGTCCTGGAAAGAGGACGATGCCCACTCGTTGGCAATATCAGGCAACGAATTGAAATGTGTGCTATATACTGGGAAACCGCGTTTCTCTGACTCGGTGATGTCTTGAGAATAATATTTATATTGATTGAAGAGCTTGCTGAACATCTGATAGTCAGGTCGGCTCGACAATTCGTCATAAATTGTGCTGACAGGTTCAATCACTTGGTCGATATGGTAGAGGTAGCCGTTGTCGGTTACCACAGCTTCCGTGTCGAGCACGGCAGCATTCATCACGTTGAAACCATTGCTAAGATGGTTGGGATTCCATGTACTGCCAGGGAAGAAATAGTTGTAGTTGGTGGCTGCATCGAGTCCTAAGGTAGCAAACAGTTTCTCGCTAAATACGGTCAGATAGCGGTCGTAATGCACAACCTGTACATTGTCGCGAACGGAGGCGGCAGAGTTGTACTCTGTAGTCATGTCCTTCTGGCAACGTGTACGGAAGCGGTTGAACATACCTGCATTAATGGTTTTGTCTGCCTCGGTGGCTCCATCGCCATCGGAAGGACGGAAATTGACCATCTTGTCCCAATCCATAGCAAAATAGATGAGATGGTAGGTGATCAACTCCTTGACGAACACGGGATCGGCGGCATAAAGGTCGTCAATCGACGAATAGCCTCGGGCCGACAGGAAACGCTGGAACGCTTCGTCGGTGGGAGCAAGGACTGTGAGCAGCTGCGTACTGACGACATCATTATAGCCAATCAGTTCGATGCCTCGCAGGAAGGTGGAATAGTTTCCATCATTCTGCAGCACTTCGATAGCATTGCCCACAAGGAAGTCGGGTGCCTTGTAATGGTCGCTGTCCGCCAGATCCTGTTGACACGAGGTCAGCAGAAACATCGGCATCGCTACCATCGCGAGGAGGGCTCCTTTCCGTTGTAACAATGATTTCTTCATGTTTGTATTATTTTGGTTTTAATTATTTGGTCGAATAAACTGCGCGACCGCCCTTAATAAAGACACGGCCTTTCTGTTCCTCGTTTATAATTCGTCCCTGCAGATCATAGCAGGGAGAAGCAAATGTGTCAACATTTATTTTTGAGATGCCTTCTTCGGGATTATGCTTCTGCATATAGGTCAAGGCAATGCCACAAAGGTAAGTGGGTGCGGCACCATTGGGTTGGGTGATGCGGATATATCGATAATCCGATTTGTACATCTTCTCGGTGGTCAAATCGAGGTAATTTGTTTGACGTAAGGTAAGATCGGAGGTCAAAGAGGCAAGCAAGGTCCAATCCTCGGCATCATAACTGCCATAGACATATCCCCAATCGGTACCCGAAGCACGATAAAGCGCTAACTTCAAACTATTCACTGCACCATCCAAAGCAAAGGTTAATTCAGCCGATTTGCTAAGTTTGATAGCGCCTGTTTGTAGATCTGTCGTATAGTTGTCAACAACCGATGCCTTGCCGGCTCCGTCGAAACGAATCACACCATTGTCGATATATTGTTGTGTGGTCTCGAGATTCTCGGCAGTGAAATAGTAATAGCCGTCTTCTGCAACTTTGCCAGTGGTGCCGAAGAGTTGCTCTTCGGTATAGGTGGGTTGGTGCTGCGAATAACCTTGTTCGCGCACATAAATAATACCATCGGTATAAAGTTCGGAAAGGTCCCATTCCTGACTTTCACCTGGAGTAGCGGGTAGGACGGAATCGAAAGTGCCGTTGATGGAAGAAAGGCCGGAGAATGCAATAAACTTCGTATCGTTGGGCATACCGGCACTGCTAACCTGCATGTCTAGTTGTAGGATAGCACCAGCTTCGATATTCATAGTTCCAACCTTAAAGTTGTTGCTGCGTGCCACACCGTTTTCATAGGCAAGAGGAATGCAAAGAAGAGATCCCGACTTCAAGGTTACAGTGGCTCCGCTAACGTCGAAGGTTATCTTGGCAATAAGGTCATCGCCTGCACGAAGTGTACCACCTGACTGAACATTTATAGTAGAAGCCTTGGTGATGGAACCAGTACCGCAAAGCGTTGCATCGGCGAAAACATTATATTCGGTAGCACCCGTCGCATGCGACTGTGCATAACGGTTAGTATCGTCGATGTGCTGGCCGTTTACTGCCAAAGTACCTTCCTTGACATTCGTCGTACCAGCATAGACATTCTTGCCCGTGAGACGCCATGTGCCTGTTCCGACCTTGTTGATGTTATTGCTCTTGGCATAATGGTTGGAAGCACAGCAGCGGTTGTTGATGATGCCCGCAAATGTTTCGTCGGAATTGGCCGAACCAATGGTCCATGTACTATTGGTTCCATCGGTTTGTTTCGAAGTTGACATCAGGTAGGTTCCTTCGTCACCCGAAAGACCTCCAAGATAGTTGTCGGAAGTGGTTGACCAGCAGCAAAGTTTGGCATTGCCTTTGAGGGTAACAATGGTTGTCGGGATGTTGTAACTGCTCTCTTTGAGCATCAACGCGCCATCGGAATCTGTACTTACTCCATTGGCTACCAGACGACCTGTGAAACCACCAGTCTTGAAATTGAAATATTCGCGAAGATAAGGAATTTGCACTTCCAAAGTACCTGCTCCTGTCAAAGTGTTGTTCATATAGCAGTTTCGATTGGGTGCGAAAACGCTGTAAGTGTTCTCAAGAACTTCGATAGGGAAGGAGTAGGTCTCGTAGTTCGAAGACTCACCCTTTGTCTTCAAGGTACCACCCGCAAGAATGAGTTTAGACGATGAGCCGATGCCAGTTTTTGCGATATCGGTAGTTGAAAGATAGAGTGTGCCTCCCTTAATAGTGGTTGAACCTGTGTATTTGAAGAATGATGTCGTGCCTACATTAAGTTGTCCGTTGCCGTCGAGGATGAAGTCTGCATTGTCGCCCGAACCCTCGATACTGCCGTTCATGGTTAATGTCGCTGATTCAATCTCTAAAGTGGTAGGATTGGTGAGTCGTGCCGATCGATTGGTGGCGTTGTTCGCACCAGTATAGCGATAGGTACCGCCATCCATAATCCAGTTTTGAGCAAACTCCTGGCTTGCACCAATAGACGATTCCTCACCGCCGTTGGCAATGGAATTGAAGGAAAGGACGCCCTCGTGAAGCACGGTTGCACCTGTATAGGAATTCTTGTTCGAAAGGATTAGTGTTCCTTCATCACCTTTGTTGACAGATGTGCCTTCTCCACTGATTTCACCGTTCCCTGAAATGGTAATCGTTCCTTTTCCGGTAGCCACTACGCTTTCAGGGGAAATGTTGGACGAAAGAGTGAAGTCAAGTAGGTCGTCGGTATGCAGTAGAAGTTTCTTGCCTTCGACACCATCCACCGTGTTGCTCACATCGGGCATATACGTGTCAATGTCAATGATACCCACTTCAACAGGCTTCGTCTTATAGGTTCCCGAAGTATAATCTGAATATTCTTCTGCGCCATCATTAAGTTCAAAAGCACGAACACGTATTTCGTATCCTGTGCCCGGTTCAAGGCCTGTGAGTGTGTAGGAGGTTGCATCAGGTTGGGTGCGACCAACTTCTGTCCAAATGTCCTCTTTTTTAAGTTCAATGGCGAATCCTTCCTCATCATAGGTATAGTCGCGCCAAGTGATTGTCAAAGTGGTTGTGGTGGAAGTTGCACTCAGCGTGATGGGTTTGCGCAAGAAGTATTGACGATCGGCTACGGTAATCGAATTGATGTAATTCTCGATATTCAGGTATCCATTGGCAGCCTTCACAGTAGCATCATTCGCATTGGGATTGGTTCCATTCGCGTTCTCCCAAGCATCAGGCATGCCATCGTTATCGGTATCTGTTGGTTTTGTACCTGCAAACCAGTCCCACGTGTCAGGTGCGCCGATGGGTAATGTCTCTTCGTTCGAAATGAGCGCACCTTTGAGACCGAACGACATCAGTTCATCAATCAGATAGCAATCGCTTTGATCGCGATAGGGAAGAGATGCGCCAACAGTAGGAATATTCTTTGTGATGAGTTCGTTGCCCGGATAAAGTTCAAGAGCGGGATAATCGTAAGGATCGGTCGTACGATGATCCGAAGCTGAATAATTGGTAACTTCGGTAGGATTGAGCAGACCATCGCGATTAGCATCCTGCCAGTTATCGACGCCATAGCAGTGGAAGTCCTGGTTTGCGCCTCCAAAACAATTTCCTCCACCTGAAGGACCATTGATGAATAGATTGGATTCGATGTTGACGTAAGAAGAACCTTCCGAATCACCACCCATGATGTAGCAACCATTTGACCAGTTATACACAACATTGTTGGCATATTGGTTGGTGCCTTTTACTTTGTTATTGCGAGTGGAATTGTCGATGTAAAGGTTTCGATAGAGCGTTATCGAATCAGCTTGCATCAATCCGCCGGCCGAGTGGGTCATTAGTCCCTGGCCAAAGATACAGTTCTGCAAGGTGATGTTCCAGGCTGAGCCAAAACCATTGATTGAGAAAGTCTCGTCCAAGCCCCAAGAGAAAGAGCAATGGTCGAATATCATGTTTGTACCATTGGCCACTCCAGCGCAGTCCTTGCCGTTCGAACCGTTATGTCCCATGCGTACACGAAGGTATCGGCAGATGATATTCGAAGCGCCCGAGAACGAGACGCCATCGCCATAGATCGTAACACCTTCGCCTGGTGCAGTTTGTCCTGCAACATAAAGATTATTTGAAAAGACGATGCGGCTTGACAACTTGATGACACCGCTGACGTCAAAAACGACGATGCGATTCGGTTGGCTTACGGCATCGCGCAAACTACCTGTTCCCGAATCGTTCAAATTCGTAACATGATAAACAGTAGGATTCGCAGAGTTTCGAGCACCCTTAGCAAATCTTCCCCAGCCTTGTGCTCCTGGGAAAGCGAGTTGTTGGGCTTCAATATTACCACATGCCATCAACATGGATGCCAAGAGCAAGAGAGTTTTTATGGGCTTCATTATGTTCGGTTAGTGTTAATATTATTCGCGTCTAAACGCCAATGTGTGTATTATTCGGTGCAAAGATATAATATTTTATTATATAAAGCAAATTTTACTGCAATTTTCATTCAAAAAAATATAACTATTACATAAATAATGTGTAAATTTGCATTTATTTATAATAAATTGCTGTATGACCAATCTTGGCTAAGAATGGTTATACTACGATAGGAGAATGACCAATCTTGGCCAGGAATGGTTATGCTTCTATCAGAAATAACATTCTGTCGGCCGTGAGAGTGCTTCTTCTTATAAAAGAATGAACAGTTTTGGCTAAGAATGGGTATGCACCGAACGGAGAATGACCAATCTTGACCAAGAAAGGGTATGCGTCAATCGGAGAATAACCAATCTTGGCCAAGAAAGGGTATGCGTCGATCGGAGAATAACCAATCTTGGCCAAGAAAGGGTATGCGTCGATCGGATAAAGCACTCTGTCGGCCGTTATAATGCTTTAGAATGAAGTAGAATGACCATTTTCGGCCAGGATTGGTTATGCTTCGATGTTGGAATAACCAATCTTAGCCAAGAATGGTCATAGTGCATTTGGAAATAGTTTGATTATAGTTATTAAGCGTTTTTCATACTTATAGATAACGTCTTTAATAAGATTTTTGTAAGATTTTCAAAAAAATATTTGGAGCATTGGTAAAATGTATTTATATTTGCGGCGTAAATTCTATCTACTATGAAAAAAAGAACCTATTCATTCTTGTCTTTTGCAGCGCTACTTTTGGGCTGTTCTGTACCCAAACCTGAGTATGTGTCTGTCAATGATTATCCAGTACCTATGGAAGAAATCAACGAATTAACCTATTCTGCTGAGAAATCCACCTTCAAATTGTGGAGCCCAAATGCTGATAGTGTCCTACTACGTATCTATGCAGCTGGTGAAGGTGGCGACGCTCTCAAAACCTTGAAGATGAAACGTCAGCCCGAGGGACTATGGAAAACTGTGGTCAAAGAGGATTTGAAGGGACGTTTCTATACATTTAGCATCAAGGAAAGTGGAACTTGGCGCGCCGAATGTCCAGGTATCTTTGCCAAAGCTGTCGGCATTAATGGTCATCGAGCTGCTGTTATAGATATGAAGAAGACCGACCCTTCCGGTTGGGAAGATGACGCACGTCCTGAGTTGAAGAGCATTGCCGATGCTATCATTTACGAAATGCATTGGCGTGACTTCACCGCCGATCCTTCCAGTGGATTGAAAAATCTGGGCAAATATCTTTCGTTGACCGAAGATACCGGTGTTTCCGGCATCAATCATTTGAAGGAACTGGGCATCACACATATTCATATTATGCCGAGTTATGACTATGCTTCTGTCGATGAGACCACGCTCGAACAACATCAGTACAACTGGGGCTACGACCCCTTGAACTACAATGTGCCAGATGGAAGTTATAGCACCAATCCTTACGACCCTGCCATCAGAATCAATGAGTTCAAGCAGATGGTGATGGCTTGCCACAAGGCTGGTATTCGTGTGATAATGGATGTGGTTTATAACCACGTGATGGATGCAGCTACCTCCAATTTCGAACTGACTGCTCCTGGCTATTTCTTCCGCAAGAAGGAAGATGGAAGTCTTGCCAATGGTTCGGGTTGTGGTAACGAGACGGCTTCTGATCGCCCGATGATGCAAACCTATATGGTACAGAGTATCCAGTATTGGATGACTGAATACCACATCGACGGATTCCGCTTCGACCTGATGGGTATCCACGACATCGAGACGATGAATGAGATTCGTGATGCTGCCGTTGCCATCGATCCCATGGCTTTGCTCTATGGAGAAGGATGGGCAGCCGAAGCACCCGCTTATCCCGAAGAGAAACTGGCGATGAAGGCAAATATGTCGCACATTCCAGGTGTTGCTGCTTTCAGCGACGAACTTCGTGATGCACTTCGTGGTCCGTTCTGGAGTGACGAGAAAGGCGCGTTCCTCATTGGCGAGGCTGGACATGAAGAGAATATCAAGTTCGGAATCCTTGGCGCTATCGATGGTTGGGCAAAGGAACCCACACAGATGATTGCCTACGTAAGTTGTCACGATGACATGTGCCTGGTGGATCGTCTTCATGCTACGGCTCCTAATGCTACGGAATCCGAGGTTATAGCCCTTGACAAACTTGCGCAGACAGCTGTATTTACAAGTCAAGGTATTCCCTTCATTTTCAATGGTGAAGAGGTACTTCGTGACAAGAAAGGCGTGCACAACAGTTACAAGAGTCCCGATAGTGTGAATGCCATCGATTGGAACCACAAGACAAAGTATCGTGATGTCTTCGATTACTATTGCGGCCTGATAGCTATGCGCAAAGCACACCCTGCCTTCCGTCAATGTTCGGCAGACTTGGTTCGCAAGAACGTTGAATTCCTTGTAGCCAAGGATTGCGTAGTCGCCTATAAGATATCAGGCAAGGATGTGGATGACGAATGGAAGAACATCATTGTCATCTTGAACAGTAACAAGAAGCCCATTTCGGTAGATATTCCACAAAACGACTACACCATTGTATGCAGTGCAGGCAAGATCAATTTGAATGGACTCGACAAGGTCAACGTCAATAAGATAAATGTGGCTCCGCAAAGTGCCACGATAATGTGGGGAAATTAGTCTTCTCAAAGAGATATTAAGGGATAATTAAGGATATTAAGGGATATTAAAGGACGTTTGTTTTTGAGCCCATTTTATATAGGCGAGAGTAACGTCCCTTAATATCCCTTTAATCCCTTCAAATCCTTTAATATCCCTACAATGACAACATCCCATGTGAAAGTTTCAGTTCTTCATTTTCAACCATTTGATGAAGAACTTCGCCGACGTGTTTGGGATTCATGTCTATTTGCATCAACAACTGTTGGACTAGCATACTTCCATTTGCCGTAAGCTTATCAATGATGAGCTGACGGATCATTTCTGCCTCTTCGTGGATGTTTCCTTTTAGATTTTCGCTCAGGCAGACATCGCATTTTCCACAGCGATGGTCCAACTCTTCTCCGAAATAATTCAGAAGTTGCACCAAACGACAGTCCTTGTAGTTATCGACGTATTTGATGATAGCCTCCATACGGCCCTCCTGACGTGCACGGCGTTCTTCATAGACCGAGCGAGGAATCTTGACCTCTTCATCTTCCAGTCGTGGCGTCATATAGATGATAGCCGGTTTTTGACGCGCTGGAATATAATGCAGCACATGGAAGCGGGAGAGGAGCAACAACTTTTCATAGAGAGTATTCCGATCGAGACCCGTGACGTTCATAATTTGCTGTTCGGAGATATATACATAATCTGCAAATAGTCCCGTATAGAGGCGCAATACAGCTTGGATGATGCGCTGACATTCGTTGTCGAACTGGTTCAGATGGTATAACGATTCACGCGACGTGACAAACATCAGTCGCGAATGACGGTCGGGTTCTTCAATATATTTGATGTATTCCGCCTGATCGAGCAATTTCAAGGCATAATGAACCTGTATCGTCGAAAGATGATAGGCCGAACAGAATCGGAAAATGTCGAACTCGAACATATTATAAAGCCCGGCTGCAATGGCTATCTGGAAGAACGAGGCAAGACGGCCATAGACGTGACGAATGAAATCGCGTTCGGGATATTCCTCGACCAGGTGCTTGCGTAGTTTGTACTTGTCATATTCCGAAACGATAAGTACGGCTTCGGCAGGCAAACCGTCACGTCCTGCACGACCGGCTTCCTGGAAATACTCCTCGATAGATGGCGGAAGGTCGAGATGAATCACCTTGCGGACATTTGCCTTGTCTATACCCATACCAAAGGCATTGGTGGCCACGATGACTGAGGGATTACCTGCCATCCAAGCCTCCTGCTTCTTTACCTTGACTTCCGAACTCAATCCTGCATGATAATAATCGGCAGGTATCCCATGCTCGTTCAAATGTTCTGCTACTTCGGCTGTCTTTATGCGACTTCGCAGATAGATAATTGCCGAACATCCAGCATCTTTTCCACTAAGCATACGTCGAAGATTGCCCAGCTTGTCTTCGGCATAAATTACGGAATATGTAAGGTTTGGACGTTCGAAGGATGTCTTCAAGACTTTTGATGACCGACGGAAATGCAGTTTGTCCTGAATGTCTTCTATTACCTCTTTGGTGGCTGTGGCTGTCAGCGCCAGGCATGGGACATGGTACGAAGATTCAGAGGCAAGATCCGTATAAGGTTTCAGCGACACCCAAGGCTCTTTGTTTCGTTCCCTGATCTCATATATCAGCTTTCGAAGATTGGCTATTTTGAGATAAGGCGGACGGAAATCGTATCCCCATTGCGAGATGCAATGTGCTTCATCGACAACGAGCAGACGCACATCCATATATTGGAGTTTAGCTTGGAAGAGGCGTGTTTCCAGTCTTTCCGGAGAAATATACAGGAAACGATAGTCCTCGGAGATTACCCTTTCGAACGTCTCGAGTATCTCCTGCTGCGTCATTCCCATATATACTGCGGCTGCCTTTATTCCTCTTTCGGTAAGGTGGTCGCATTGGTCTTTCATCAGCGAAATAAGTGGAGTGACGACAAGTGTCAACCCGCCAAGAGCGATTGCCGGAACTTGGAACGTGATGCTCTTTCCTCCACCTGTTGGCATCAATCCCAAAGTATCATGACCCTCTAATACAGACATGATGATTTCAGACTGTAACGGTCTGAAATCATCATAGCCCCAATATTGCTTGAGAATGTCTTTAATCATGAAAAACTACATTTCCGGATTTGTAGTCATTCCGCCTATTACATCGGCGTCGTCCTTGGTGTTGCGGATAAGGAGTGAGAGGACAGCAGCAATGTTGTTAGATTCACTCTCACGGATGTCTTTGACGAGCAGTTGGATGTTGTTCTTGCTGAAAGTATTTTCTTCAATGGTGAAGACAATGTCGAAAGGTTTGCCACTTTTTACCAACTCGAACTTCGACGCCTGATTGAAGGCTATGCCGTTGTGGGTGAAGTTGGTAACGGGATCGACAAGTTCAAGGCGGATATGTTCCTGTTCCTTGCCGACCAAGCGGCTTCGGCCCTGGTCCTTAATGCGACGAACCACAAACATCGGTTTCTGGTTGCCAGGTCCGTAAGGAGAAAGGACACGAAGTGACTTGTAGAGACGGGGAGTTACATCGTTGAACTTCACTTCCATGTCGATGTCGAGATGCTGACGTTGCTGCACATCGGTGATATGGTCTTCAACCCAACGTTCAATACGTTCAGTCAATTCCGGTATCTTTTCTTCCTTCAAGGTCAGACCGGCAGCATAGGTGTGTCCACCAAAGTTCTCGATGATGTCACGACAGGAATTGATGGCCGAATAAACGTCGAAACCTTGGATGGAACGTGCCGAACCACTGGCAAAGCCCAAAGCGGAAGTAAGCACGATGGCAGGGCGATAATAATGCTCTGTCAAACGGCTGGCAACGATTCCAATCACGCCCTTGTGCCAAGAGGAATTATAGACGAGGATGGATTTCTTATCCTTGATGTCCATCTTGTCAACCATCTGAATAGCTTCTTCGGTGACTCGCTTGTCAAGTTCCTTGCGCGTCTCGTTGTATTCCGAAATGCGTTCGGCACATTCGTGGGCAGTAGCGAGATCACGGGCAACAAGCAGATCGACGGCCTCCTTGCCGTTCATCATTCGACCCGAGGCATTGATGCGTGGGCCAATCTTGAAGACGATGTCCGAATTGGTCAGTTCCTTCTTGTCCTTGAGACCGCAAAGTTCGATGATGGCCTTCAATCCGTTGCAAGGATTGTCGTTCATTCGACGCAAACCATTGTACGAGAGCACACGGTTCTCACCGGTAATCGGGACAATGTCCGTAGCGATGCTGATGGCGCAAAGGTCGAGCAGCGGATAAAGCATTCCCAGTTCATTCATGCCGTTGTTGCGAGCAAAGGCCTGCATGAACTTAAAGCCTACACCACAAGCCGAGAGGTGGGGGTAGGGATATTCGTCGTCTAAACGTTTGGGATCGAGTATGGCTACTGCCTCAGGTAATTCATCATCCGGTTTATGATGATCGCAGATGATGAAGTCGATGCCCTTCTCTTTGGCGTAGCGCACCATGTTGATTGCCTTGATGCCGCAATCGAGCGTAATAATCAGTTTTACACCTATGCTGTAGGCGTAATCCACACCCTTCTCCGAGATACCATATCCGTCGTCGTAACGGTCTGGGATATAGTAATCCAACGAAGAATAAATGCCGCGTAAGAATCGATAGACCAATGCCACCGAGCTGGTGCCATCGACATCATAGTCGCCATAGATTAGGATACGTTCCTTGCGTCCTATTGCTTCGTTCAGACGGGCCACTGCCTTGTCCATATCCTTCATCAGGAATGGGTCATGCAGTCCTGTTGACAATTGCGGGCGAAAGAAGCGATGAGCTTCTTCGACCGTTGTCACACCACGCTGAACGAGCAGAGTGGCGACGATTGGATTGAGGTTGAGTTCAGCAATTAATTCATCCTTGATCTCTTTCTGTTCGTTGGTAAGGGTGCGACAATTCCATTGATAATTGGTTGTCATTATATATATTTTTTATAATATACGGAGAAAGAGATCCGTTGTTTTCGAATGGCAGCAACCAAGTGTTCTTGAGCTTGTCATTCTCCTTACGGACGTCGAAAAGGTAGGCGCGAGCCTCGTCCTTGTCGGCAAATTTATCGACAAAGACACGATAGAGACCCTTGGTGACGAGGATACCGGCGTTCTTGTAACCGTAACTCTTGTAGCGGTTGAGAACATCATTGGCATAACTCTCGGTCCAGGTGCAGAAGCCTACGATGAAATAAGTTGTACCTTCAGCAACTTCCTCAAAGGGATCCTCTTGGATATCTACTGGCGAAACGGGCACAGTGGCAACCATCTCGGGATGACGTAAACTGGATTCAGCCACAGCATCAGCGATGGCCGACTCGATCAGCGCATTGTCCTTTTCAGAAAGGGCTTCCTGCGAAGCAAGATCGAAGAGTTCATCCTCTTCGTCCCATGTCTGATGAATGATACTGTTCCTTTGAATGGCATTCATATCGATGACACTCGCCATTTGTGTGGTGCCATGGTTCAAACCGATAAAGTTGGTGAAGAAAAAGACACCAATGAGTGCAGCAACAGCAGCACGCTTGAGCCAATATTTCGGGATCTCAATGATATCGTCGCGCTTGGCATTTCCAATGGTTGCAATGCCAGCCTTCTTCTCAGCCTCAGCCTGAATTCGTGCCAGACGTGCTTCCATATCGGCCCAGGTCTCGACATTCAGATGCTCGAAACCGTAGTTTTCGAAGTCGATATGAATAGTGGCCGATTGAAGGAAATCTTCGGCCAGCAAAGGTGCCTGTCGCTCGATGTAACGGCAAGCCTCGTCGAAGGTCATGCCTTCGGCTTCCATCAGTAGGCTGGCAAGCATGCCGTCGTCATGCGAGAGGAGAGGACTGAATCGAACGATGCGATGAGGAGCTGCAATTGTGTGCAGAACCTGGCTTTCGTTGCCAATACGAGGGGTCTTTGCCAGCGATGAAGGTTCATCGACCAGAATATAAGCACCACGTCCCGGCACATAGCAGTAGTGTCGGGTCATGAGAAGGTATTCTATATATGTTGAAAAGGTGCGCATTGCCATAAGTACAAATTACGCGGCAAAGATAGTAAAAATTTCAATACGATGAACAAAAATAATCGAAAAAATGAAAAATTATTTTAGTTTTTCTATCAAATCTCTTACTTCTTCCTTATTGAGGCCTAATTCGAGCGCCTGATTGAGGTCTCTTCGGGCAAACTCCCTGTCGCCTTTCGCATATCTGATTTGTGCCCTCAACAGGTAACTGTAAGGGTCGCGAGGATCGAAATCAATACTCTTGTTGACGTCATCTAAAGCTGCTCCCATACGATTGGAGAAATAGAAAACCTCGGCTCGTTCGCGCAGCAGACTGGCATTTCTTGGATTCCGCTCGATCAGCGCATCGTAAAGCTCCGAAGCCTCGCGCCACATTTGTTGCGCCTTGTAGACGTAAGCCATTCCAAGGCGTGACTTTGCGCTGTTCGGATTGAATCTGTCGATTTGTTCGAGGTCGAGACGAGCCCCAAGCGTATCCTGGTTCATGAGTTTGCAGAGTGCCCTCTCGTAATAGGCATCCTCATTCTCGGGTTCGCGATAGATCACCTCGGTATAGTCGTTGATGGCCTCGGGATATTTCTCCATCTCGGCAAAGAGTTGGGCACGGCTGTTGAGTAATGTGAGGTTGTTCGGAAGAAAGGCAAGACCAATGGTGTATGACTCTTCTGCCTCTTTCAGTTTGCCTTGACGTCGTTGGATTGTTCCAAGATTGAGCAACAGCATCCCATTGCCGGGGTTACCGGGCTCGATGCGAAGTGCCTCACGGAGTGCATCTTCTGCCTCAGGCAGACTATCGGCATCCAGGTAGTCGAAACTCCTTGTTATCAGTTCATCATAGGTCTGCGCCGAAGAAATTGAACAATCTAGTGCACAAATTGCTACAAGAAGTATAAAAAATAAACTTTTCTTCATGAAATTTCAATTTTTCGGTGCAAAGATAGTGTATTTTTCGGAAAAAAGATATATCTTTGCATCGATTTTATATTTAATTAAATAATGAAAAGCTTTTTTACAGCTATTCCCGGCATTCTTATCCTTCTTTGCAGTCT
>CACXTQ010000011.1:0-59862 GCA_902770595.1 uncultured Bacteroidales bacterium
GGGTGACGAAGTCGGGAAGCTCGGTCTCGGCAAGGAGGGCAGGACCATTGTCATTCATGCGACACAGAGAGAGACCAGCTAAATCACGGTAAAAGAAAAGCTGGGGGCTTAAACCCTTGGAGACCTGCGAACTTGAAGAATTGTCTGTCGAAACAATCAATCCCGCAGCATCGCCATCCTTAGGCTCGAAGAACATCTCGACCATCACGGCGAACTGCTCCGACTGGATACGACGAGCCACCTGGCAGGGAATCTTCCCTCCCCGCTTCGATGACATATTGACACAAGGCAGCGAAATGCCATGGACAATCGTCTCCGGACGTTCATCGACATACGTCATGCCTTGCACAGGGCCATTGGGGAACAACCACTCAGGCCCTATGGTCAGCGAAGAAAAGACGGTAGTATCCGGTGCAGATTCCTCGTTGTCATAGTTCTCTTCAAAAGCGAACTGGCTGTACACGGCACGATTGACGTGCTTCTGCGTACAGCCGGCGAAGAGCAGGAATGCCAAAAAGAGAAGGGAAGCGGATGGTTTCATTTTTTATTTGCCGAAAGCGACATGATCTTCAGCGGACAAGCAAGCGCACATTTGTTGCACTTGAGGCAATCGGGATGCAGATAGCCGATCTCCTCGCCACGCGACTCGTAAGGCGTCAGCTGCATCGGGCAAACGCGGGAACAGTTCTTGCACTTTGTCTCGCACGCACTCGAAACATGGATATTGGTGAACGCAGCTGGCAACGGAGCCTTCTTCGGTGCCACCCATCGCGAGATAGTTCCCATCGGGCAGAACGAACACCAAGTGCGTGGCGCATAGATAAACAATAGCGTCACGCCCACGATGGTGGTCATAACAATGATTGTCCAAAACACACGTCCCACGTCACCCCAACTGTGTGCCGAACTCAGCTGGATGCCGAACATGGTGAATATGAAGAACACCATAAACAGGCGGAAGCCGAACGTACGCACAAAACGGGGAATCGGACGATGTGGCGAATACTTCGACAGCAGGCGATCGTAAACGTTGCCTCTTGGACAAGCGTGTCCACACCACCATCGACCTTTCCAGATGCTCGTCAATACAGGACCAAGCATGCAAATAATAGCCAGCAGTCCCACCACGGGGAAGAACCATCCAAGGATGAGGTAGGCAAAGAAAATCCAATAGAGCGGCTTTCCTGGAGCCTCAAAATGACGATAAAAACTCTTTTTCTTCTGTTCCATAATTAAGAAATAACACAATGACTCCCAAAAGCTTTCTGAAACTTCTGAGAGCCATTTTTTTGTTATTGGTTGTTGCACTCAAAACCTCACTCGTTCCCAACCTTTGGCAGCTTGGCAAGACCTTCGGCGATGGCTTCATCGCTGGGGATGATGTCGGTCATCACACCATCGTTGAACTGCTGATAAGCCACGAGGTCGAAGTAGCCGGTGCCCGAGAGGTTGAAGACGATGGTCTTCTCTTCACCAGTGAGCTTGCACTTGTTGGCCTCATCGATAGCAACGCGGATGGCGTGGCTCGACTCGGGAGCAGGCAGGATGCCCTCAGCGCGGGCGAAGAGTTCGGCAGCCTCGAAGACGGCAGTCTGCTCGACGGCACGTGCCTCGAAATATCCGTCGTGATAGAGTTGTGCGAGGATGGGGCTAATGCCGTGGAAACGGAGTCCACCGGCATGGTTGGCCGAAGGAATGAACTGCGAGCCAAGTGTGTACATCTTGGCAAGTGGGCAGATCATACCTGTGTCGCAGAAGTCGTAGGCGAACTTGCCACGGGTGAAGCTGGGGCACGAAGCGGGCTCCACGCCGATGAGGTGGTAGTTGGCTTCACCACGCAGGATCTCACCGAAGAATGGTGAAGCGAAACCGCCGAAGTTCGAACCACCACCAAGGCAACCAATCAGGATGTCGGGCTTGATGTTATACTTGTCGAGCGCACGCTTCACTTCCAAGCCGATGATAGACTGATGAAGCAGTACCTGGTTGAGCACCGAGCCAAGCACGTAGCGATAGCCGGGGGTCTTGACTGCAGTCTCGACAGCCTCCGAGATAGCGCAGCCAAGCGAACCGGTAGTGCCAGGATGGTTGGCAAGAATCTTGCGGCCCACTTCTGTGGTCATGCTGGGCGAAGGAGTGACATTGGCGCCATAGGTGCGCATCACTTCGCGACGGAAAGGCTTCTGCTCGTACGACACCTTTACCATGAAGACCTTGCAGTCGAGGTCGAAGTACGAACATGCCATACTCAATGCCGTACCCCACTGGCCGGCACCGGTCTCGGTGGTCACACCCTTCAGACCCTGTGCCTTGGCATAATAAGCCTGGGCGATGGACGAGTTGAGTTTGTGAGAACCCGAGGTGTTGTTACCCTCAAACTTATAGTAAATCTTGGCAGGCGTTCCGAGCGCCTTCTCCAGGAAGTAGGCACGAACGAGCGGTGAAGGACGATACATGCGATAGAACTCCTGCACGGGCTTCGGGATGTCGAAGTAAGCCGTGTCGTTGTCGAGCTCCTGCTTGTTCAGCTCCTCGCAGAAGATGGGGTTCATCTCCTCGAGGGTCAAAGCATGTCCATCAGCAGGGCTGATGAGTGGAGCGGGCTTCACTTTCATGTCAGCACGCACGTTGTACCACTGTGTGGGAATCTCGTTCTCAGCCAGATAGATCTTGTAGGGGATTTTCTGCTCCATAGTAGGAAATGTTTAATGAGTGGGATGGATTAATATAATAATGAGTAAGAGGATTAAACGACCTTCTTATACACGTTTCCGACGGCGATAATCTCTTTGATGCTCTCTCTAATCCGGGCGATGGCCTTGACCTCGGAAGGATGGGTCAGATAGCGCAAGGCACGGATGACGTTGTGGGCACGCTGCGAATACCACCAGCAGAATTTGCCAATCGGAATCCACAGCAGAATCCAGACGAGGGCCTGCCACCACATTCCAAAGCCCAGACCCATCACAAGCAAGGTGATGAGGGCGAAAAGTGGATAGAGGACGACGATGGAGAGGATGAGACGATAGGAGTTGGTGAACATCTTGTCCTCCTTGAGGAGTGCCAGCGGTGCCCAGTAGCAGATGATGTGGGGCCAAAGGCTCACAATCCAGAGCGGTAGCAAGGCAAGCGTCAAAAGACCTTTGGCCAATGTGCCTGCCCATGTGGGAGGTGCAGCCATCATTGTGTCGCGGATGCCCAGTTTCTCTTCGCGCTCCATCAGTTCATCGACCTGCTCAACGAGCTCCTCATTGTCCATCAAAGGTTTGAGCTGCTCCACATAGACCTTGTCCTCGGCCAGCTTCTCGGGCAAAGGCAGGTTCTTCATCGTGGCAGGATTGAGGGCCGAACAGCGCAGGAAGTCCTTCTCGGCATAATGGTCCTGACCCTCGTCGAGCATCATGCTCTGGATGGAGGCACGCATCTTGCGCGTCACTTCACGCATCACACGATAGGGATGCTCCTGAAACTCGGCATAGTAAGGCTGCAGCGAGATGGGCTCGCCCACCATCCACAGGAAGTCGTACTGCGCGTCGTGATAATCGCTGTAATGATGTGCAGTAGGAAGGATTTTGATGTCCTCCTTCCAGTCGTTGTACTTGGCGGTGTGGAATGCCATGCGGACAAGACCCGTCGAGAACGGATCGAGGTAATGGCCCTGCGTATGACCCGATTCGGGGAATACCAGCACGTTGCGCCCCTGATTGATACGAACTGCAAGGCGGTCGAACAGTCTAAAATTTTCTTCAAGTGCTTCGCCACCTTCCCAACCCATACGGAAGGCAGGCATCAGGCCCAGCCACGAGAGAAAAGACGTAATGGCAGGATTGAGAGAAAAGACATTGGCGCGTACCACAAAATGCTGAAGATAATCAACAGGATAGGCAAAAGCAATATTGATGGCATCATTAGCCGCATTCTGATGATTGCAGGCAATGAAGTACTTCTCCCCTTTCGCAGGGATATTTTCCTTGCCCACGGTGTAACGATTCCGGATCATCAGCGTACTGTTGATGAGGTTGATATACCACTTGTACAGGACCAGACCCGGTTTTTGATGAGAATGTAACGGTGTCACAGAATGACTAAATTTTTAAATAACACGAAATAACGGCGGCAAAGTTACTCAAATTTGGGCAAATAGCCAAATTATCGGCCGAAAAAATAACCAATCGGAATAAAAAGTCAACATATTGCCAACATTTGAGTACTTTTTTTGCCAATCGAAAGGCATTAGGAAGGAAATAGCACAATTTCGGCTGTTATTGTGCTTTCGCAAAAATCATAAGCACAATTTCGGCCAACATTGTGCTATTGTGAAAATTAATAGGGCAATCTCGGCCAACATTGTGCCATTGCGAAAATTAGCAGCACAATCTCGGCCAACATTGTGCTATTGCGAAAATTAACAGAACAATCTCGGCCAACATTGTGCTATCGCGAAAATTAGTAGCACAATCTCGGCCAACATTGTGCCATTGCGAAAATTAGTAGCACAATCTCGGCCGATATTGTGCTATTGCGAAAATTAGCAGCACAATCTCGGCCAACATTGTGCCATTGTGAAAATTAGTAGCACAATCTCGGCCAACATTGTGCTATCGCGAAAATTAACAGAACAATCTCGGCCAACATTGTGCCATTGCGAAAATTAGTAGCACAATCTTGGCCGATATTGTGCTATTGTCTTCTGACTCGCTTTTCTATCTCAAATGAAACGCCGAATCGACTGGCTACACGCAATAAACTCTTATACGAACGCCATCCGCAACGTTTGGCCACCTCTTCAAATCGTTGGAGGCTTACTTCATTCTTATACGAGTCTTTCACCTGCTTCGAGAGTAGGAATCCCTCGGGAGCATCCTTCGACTTTTCTGTGACGAATTCCTTCACACTATTGAAACCTGCCTTCTGTTCTTCCCAGAGGTCCTTGGCCTGCAGCAGGCGCCAATGTTGCACGATGTCCTTGATCTGCATTCCTGTCAGCAGATTCACAGCTTCACGCAAAGACCGATCGTTCACATCGAGAAACAAGGCGATTTCGTTGGCCTGTATGGTTCGGGTGTTATTCAGCGCAAAGATCAGCGCATCCATAATGAGTTCTCCCGTAGGAGTTTTCCTGTTCTTGTACAGTTCCTCTACGCTAGTGAATTGTTTTAATTTGATCATAATCGTATGCTTAAGACGGCGCAAATTTACGCATTTTTTCCGACACTAACAAATCTTTCGGCAACTTTTTGACTCACTCCTGCATTTTGAATTCCAATGGCGTCATTCCCGTCAGGCGCTTGAAATATTTGCTGAAAAAGGAAGGATTGGGGAAGAGCAGGTCGTCGGAAATCTGAGCAATGGTCTTGTCAGAATGTTTCAGTTCGACCTTGATGCGCGTGACGAGGGCGCGGTCGATCCACTCCTTGGCCGTGACGCCACTTGCCTGTCGGATTATGGTGCCAAGATAACGCTCGGTGAGGCACATCTTTGCGGCATAGAATCCAATCTGATGTTCGCGAGCCACATATTGGTTGACCAGATAGATGAACCGGTCGAAGATGGTCTGCTCGCGCGAGAGCGAAGCTTGCTGGCGTTCGGTCTGCTGGCGATAGAGGCCGTCATAATGATGCATCAGCGCAGCCACAAGACTGCTGACTGTCTGCCTGTTGTAGTCGGGCCGAGTCACAAGTTGCCGAATGGTCTCAAGGATGCGTCGAGCCGTGTCAAAATCGGTCTCATCCACCTTGAGTTGGAAGTCGCGCACCTGTCCACTAAAAGACGAAGGCATCATACCGCTGGCAAAAGGCATGGGAAAGCTATTGAAGAGTGCCATACCGAAGATCTCAAGATCGTCGGAAAAAGAGACGGGAGTAATGATGGTGCCCGGCCCAAGAAATGCGAGCATCCCGGCCTCCAACTGCTTTTCGACGAGGTTGAAGTTGATGCGGGCTTGTCCGCGCAGAATGAGGCCAAAGCGATGGTCGTCGATGGCAAAAGGCGGACGCTGCTGAACGATGTAACCAAACACCTGCCGGTCGCCATGCAGAATGCCCAGTTCCTTACTAAAATATATATGTTCGCGCAAAAGCTCGTAGTGCGGTTCCAGGATGTCGTGAATCCGCGAGAAATCCATCAGTTTCGGCTGTTTTTCCATAAAATATCACGTTTTGATGGTGCAAAGATAATGAAAAATTGGTTATTTACACTCTTTTTGTAAACAAATCGAACAAAAAGAACATTTTTCCCCTTCAAAAGATAGCGGGAGATTGAAAAAAACGTCGTATCTTTGCACCATCAAAACCAAATGAAGGAAAAACGTATGAAAAGATTATTCGTAGCAATGATGCTGCTGCCGCTGTTGGCCCAAGGGCAGACGCTGGAGGAATGCCAGCAGGCAGCGGAGCGCAATTATCCATTGATAAGCCAATACGGGCTGATCGAGAAGACCACCGACCTTACGGTGAGCAACCTCAGCAAAGGATGGCTTCCTCAGGTGACGGCTTCGGCACAGGCGACTTATCAGAGCGATGTTGTCGCGTGGCCCGATCAGATGCAGACCATCTATCAGCAGATGGGACTCGATATGAAGGGACTGAAAAAAGACCAGTACAAGGTCGGCATCGACGTGCAGCAGATGGTCTTCGATGGAGGCGCCATCAGCAACCAGCGTGACATTGCCCGCGAGCAAGGCCGCGTGCAGGAAGCGCAGACCGAGGTAACGATGTACCAGGTGCGCCGCCGCGTGAACGAGATGTACTTCGGCCTGCTGATGCTCGACGAGCAGATAGCGCTCAACAACGACCTGCAGTCGCTGCTTGCCGCCAACGAGCAGAAGTTAAGTTCGATGTGGAAGCGCGGCACCGCCTCGGAGAGCGACTACCAGGCCGTCAAGGCCGAACGACTGAACGTGATGCAGCAGGCCACGACCCTCGATGCCCAGCGCAAGGCGGTGATGAGAATGCTCTCGGCCTTCTGCGGCATGGAAGTGACCCACGTGGAGAAACCGGCGCTCATCACCCTCCCCTCGCAGGACGTGGCACAACGTCCCGAACTCAAGGCCATCGATGCCCAGCTCAGCCTGGCCAATGCACAGGAGCGATTGCTCAACGCGGCACTGAGGCCCAGGCTTTCACTCTTCGCTTCGGGCTTCTATGGCTATCCTGGCTACAATATGTTCGAAGATATGCTGTCGCACGACTGGTCGTGGAACGGTATGGTGGGTGCCCGCCTGTCGTGGAATCTCGGTGCATTCTACACCCACCGCAACGACAAGGCGAAGATCCGCCTGCAACGCGATATGGCCGAAACTAACCGTGAAGTCTTCCTTTTCAACAACCGTTTGGAACTGATTCAGCAGAACGAGAACATCGAGCAATATCGCCGACTGATGAACGACGACGAAGAGATCATCGCCCTGCGTTCGTCGGTCAGAAAGGCGGCAGAGTCGAAACTTGCCCACGGCATCATCGACGTGAATGATCTCGTGAAGGAAATCAACGCCGAGAATGCCGCCCGCGTTCAGCAGTCGATGCACGAGATAAAGCTGCTGAAGGAAGTCTATGACATGAAATTTACAACCAACAATTAAACACAAGATATGAAAAAATTCATAACCATGGCAAGCGCTGCCCTTCTGCTGGCGGCTTGCGGAAATAGTGAAAAGGAATACGACGCCACAGGCACCTTCGAGGCCACGGAAACCACCGTTTCGGCCGAACAGAACGGCACGCTGCTGACCTTCGCCATCAACGAGGGCGATGAGATAGAGGCCGGAAGCGAAGTGGGACTGATCGACACCACCCAGACGTGGCTCAAACTCCAGCAGGCAAGAGCCACGCAGGAAGTCTATCAAAGCCAGAAGCCCGACATGGAGAAACAAACCAGCGCCACGCGCCAGCAACTCGCCAAGGCCCAGGCCGAGCAGCAACGCTACAAGGAACTCGTCGCCGATGGTGCCGCACCCAGCAAGATGCTCGACGACGCGACCAACCAGGTGCAGGTTCTCCAGCGCCAGCTGGCGGCCCAACTCTCCTCCCTCTCGACCAGCACGAATGCACTCAATAAGCAGATGGCTGCCACCGAAGTGCAGATCGACCAACTGCGTGACCAGTTGCGCAAATGCCACATCAAGGCTCCACTCAAGGGCACTGTGCTCGAAAAGTACGCCGAACGAGGCGAATTCGTGGCCGTAGGCAAACCATTGTTCAAGATGGCCGACATGGAGCAGGTCTATATCCGCGCTTACGTCACTTCGGCACAACTCCAGAGCATTCGCACCGGGCAGCAGGTGAAGGTTTTCGCCGACTACGGCGACGGGAAGAAGCAGGAGTACGACGGCACGGTTTCGTGGATCTCCAGTCGTTCGGAATTTACCCCGAAAACCATTTTGACCGACGATGAACGTGCCGACCTTGTCTATGCCGTCAAGGTCCGTGTCAAGAACGACGGGTTCATCAAGATCGGCATGTACGGAGAGGTTAAATTCTAAGCATAAATGGTCGCATAGCTCAAAATTATAAAAAAATAAAATAAAAAAATTATAAGAAAAACGGGAGACCCTGATGATTTCGGACATTCTTCTTTTGATAATTTTTAAAATCAATTTTCTTATAATTTTGAGCGAAGCGACCCAGTTCTTGAAATAAAGGCAAGAAGAAATGAATGCCATTGAAGTGAAAAACGTCAGCATGCGGTACGGACGGGTGCAGGCACTCGACGACGTTTCGTTTGCCGTCCCCAAAGGCGAGGTGTTCGGGCTTATCGGACCCGATGGAGCCGGCAAGACGTCGCTCTACCGCATCCTCTGCACCCTGTTGCTGCCCGAGGCGGGGACAGCCCTCGTTGATGGGTTCGACACGGTGCACGACATGAAGGAGATACGCAAGCGCGTGGGCTACATGCCGGGCAAGTTCTCGCTCTACCAGGACCTGACCGTCGAGGAGAACCTGACATTCTTTGCCACCCTGTTCGGCACCACAGTCGAAGAAGGCTACGACAGCATCCGTGCCATCTATTCGCAAATCGAACGGTTCCGCAACCGCAAGGCGGGAGCGTTGTCGGGCGGTATGAAGCAGAAGTTGGCACTTTCGTGCGCCCTGGTTCACTCGCCCAGTGTGCTGCTGCTCGACGAACCGACGACGGGCGTTGACCCCGTGAGCCGCAAGGAATTGTGGGAGATGCTCCTGATGCTCAAGGAACGCGGCATCACTATTATGGCCTCCACACCCTATCTCGACGAGGTGCGTTGCTGCGAACGCGTCGCCTTCCTCGACCACGGCAAGATTCGCGGCATCGACACGCCCGAGGTGATACTCGACCGTTTCAGCGAAATTTTCAATCCGCCGGGGATTGAGAAAGGGGCTGCGATGGAATCGCAGCTCAAGGAAAACGTCATTGAGGTGGAGCATCTGGTGAAGGCTTTCGGCTCGTTCCATGCTGTGGACGACATCTCGTTCACCGTAAAGCGTGGCGAGATCTTCGGCTTCCTCGGTGCCAATGGTGCAGGCAAGACCACCGCGATGCACATGCTGACCGGATTGAACCAGCCGACGAGCGGCACGGGACGCGTGGTGGGCTATGACATCCGCACGGAGTACGAGCAGATCAAGCGCCACATCGGCTACATGTCGCAGCGCTTCTCGCTCTACGAGGACCTGACCGTGGCCGAAAACATCCGACTCTTTGCCGGCATCTACGGGATGAAGGACGATGTCATCCGCCGCAAGACCGACGAGGTGCTTGAACGCCTGCAGTTCGCCGACCACAAGAACGACCTCGTGAAATCGCTGCCCTTGGGCTGGAAGCAGAAACTGGCCTTCACGGTCAGCATCTTCCACGAGCCCGGCGTCGTCTTCCTCGACGAGCCGACAGGCGGCGTTGACCCTGCCACGCGCCGCCAGTTCTGGGAACTCATCTACGACGCTGCCCGTCGCGGCATCACCATCTTCGTCACCACCCACTATATGGACGAGGCCGAATACTGCGACTGCATCTCCATCATGGTCGATGGCAAGATCAGCGCCCTCGGCACGCCCGCCGAACTGAAGGAGCGATTCCATCAGCCCGACATGGACCACGTGTTTACCTATCTCGCCCGACAAGCGACACGTTCAAACGACTGACCCTATGAAACAGTTTATATCATTCGTCATCAAGGAAGCCCGCCACATCCTGCGCGACAAGCGTACGATGCTCATTCTGTTCGGTATGCCGACCGTGCTGATGCTCCTCTTCGGCTTCGCCATCTCGACCGATGTCCGAAACGTGCGCACCGTGGTGGTCACTTCGCAGATGGACCCGCTGACGCAAGCCGCCGTCGAGCGACTCAGCGCCTCAGAATATTTCAACATTACCGCAACCACAGCCACGCCCCAGGAGGCTGAATTGTTGATTCGACATCAGAAGGCAGACCTCGCCATCGTCTTTGCCAAGGATTTTGCTTCGAAACACAGCGGACTACAGTTTATCGTCGATGGTGCCGACCCCAACATGGCGCAGCAATGGACCAATTATGCCACGGGCGTCATCACCGGCATGCAGAGCGGACTCGTGAACCAGAAGATGCTCTACAACCCGCAGATGCTGTCGGCCTACAACTTCGTGCCCGCCATCATGGGCATGCTGCTGATACTCGTCTGCGCCATGATGACCTCCATCTCAATCGTTCGCGAGAAAGAACGCGGCACAATGGAAGTGCTGCTCGTCTCACCCGTGCGTCCGCTGATGGTCATTGTCGCCAAAGCCATTCCCTATCTGGTGCTGGCTTTCGTCATTCTGATTGTGATACTGCTGATGGCCCACTATGTCCTCAGCGTGCCGCTCGCCGGCTCACTGGTATGGATTCTGCTGATTTCGGTCATCTATATCCTGCTGGCCCTCTCGCTCGGCCTGCTCATCTCGAATGTGGCGCAGACGCAACTTGTGGCCCTGCTCCTTTCGGCCATGGTGCTTCTGATGCCCGTGGTGATGCTCTCGGGTATGCTGTTCCCCGTTGAATCGATGCCAAAGATCCTGCAATGGATTTCAGCCATTGTCCCACCGCGCTACTACATTTCGGCGATGCGTAAGCTGATGATCATGGGCGTAGGCATTCGCGAAGTGATGCACGAAGTTGTCATCCTCGTCGGCATGACCGCATTCCTACTCACTGTCGCCCTGGCAAAATTCAAGGAGAGGCTGTGAATAATGTGTTGAACAAGTTTTGAAAGCTATGACACTGAAATATCTTATCCAGAAAGAGTTCCTGCAGATACGGCGCAATGCCTTTCTGCCCCGACTCATCTTCCTCTTCCCCATCGTCATCATGTGCGTCATGCCCTGGGTAATGAGCATGGAGGTGCGGAACATTGTGGTGGATGTGGTCGATAACGACCGCACGATGTCGAGCCAGCAACTCGTCCACGACATCGAGGCAAGCAACTATTTCATCTTCCACGGACAACAACCCACCTATCAGGCAGCGCTTGCCGACATCGAGACCGGAAAGGCCGACGTAGTGCTGGTGATACCACAGGATTATAGCCGCGACCTCACCATGGGCCGGCAGCCGCAGGTCCTCATCGCAGCCAATGCCGTCAACGGCACCAAGGGATCGATGGGCTCGGCCTACTTGTCGCAAATCGTCACCGCCCATGCGCTGCCCGAAGCAGCCACCATCCAGTCGAAGGTGTCCACGCTCCTGCTCTACAACAAGCACCAGAACTACAAGGTCTTTATGATTCCCGCCCTCTTTGCCATCGTGATGATGCTGATGACGGGCTTCCTGCCTACGCTCAACATCGTCGGCGAAAAGGAGGCAGGCACCATCGAGCAGATCAACGTCACCCCGGTCTCGAAGTGGGCATTCATCCTTTCCAAGCTCATCCCCTACTGGCTCATCGCACTCTTTGTCATCACCGCCGGTCTGTTGTTGGCATGGGGACTCTACGGCATCACCAGCAGCGGTCCCATTTGGCTCGTCTATGTGCTGGCCATGTTGCTCGCCCTTTTCTTCTCGTCGTTCGGCCTCATCGTTTCGAACTATTCCGACACCATGCAGCAGGCGGTCTTTGTCATGTGGTTCTTCGTGGTTTGTCTCATGCTGCTCAGCGGCCTCTTTACGCCGACACGTTCCATGCCGCATTGGGCCTATCTGACCACCTACGTCAACCCGATGCACTACTTCATCGACGCCATCCGTACCGTCTTCATCCGAGGCGGCACCTTCCAGGCAGTCGCCCATCAGATCCTTGCCCTGCTCTCCATCGGCCTCGTCATGGCCTGTTGGGCGGTGCAGAGTTACAAGAAGAACAATTAACTTAGAAAAGCCGAGATAGCAAAACAACTATTCTCGGCTTCTTTTGTCACAGTTTTGAACCTTAGCAATACCTTTTTCCCAATTATTTCCTTACCTTTGTAACGCACTTTAGATTCATCAAAATCAAATAACCAACCTTCTTAAACCAATCATCATGAACATTCTCATTCTACAGGCCTCTCCAAGGAAAAATGGCAACACCGCATGGATGGCGGAAGAGTACAAGAAAGCTGCCGAGGCAGCAGGACATCAGGCAACCATCGTCGACGTGGCTCACAAAAAGATAGCAGGCTGTCTGGCTTGCGAATATTGCCACACCAAGGGCAACGGCGCATGCATCCAGAAGGACGACATGCAGGATCTCTATCCGCTGATGGCCGAAGCCGAAGTGCTCGTGCTGGCAGCTCCCATCTATTACTTTGCTCTCAACGCTCAGCTGCAGGCTCCCATCGACCGCATGTATTGCGTGATGAAACCCGCCAAGCTGCAGAAGATGGCATTGCTCATCTCCAGCCACTCTCCCGGCGTCTATGAAAGTGCCAAGGCCGAGTACCGCGACCTCTGCGGTTTCTGGGGTGCTACCGACACCGGCACAGTCACCGCCATGGCCACCGAGCAGAAGACCGACGAAACAAAGGCCAAGATTGCCGCTCTCGTAGGCAACCTTTAAGCCAAACACGAACTCCAGAGCGTTTTCCATCCTGCTTTGAACAGCCTCAAATGGACGGTGCTGGCCGACAATCGCACCAGCAATCCACGTCTCGAAACCGAACACGGGCTGAGCATCCTGTTGGAGACCACACGCCATCGCGTACTGCTCGACACGGGAGCCAGTGACCTCTTCATACGCAATGCCGACCGTCTGGGCATCGACCTCGGCGAGGTGGACTATGTGTTCATCTCGCACGGGCATAGCGACCACGCGGGCGGCTTGCGACATTTCCTGAACATCAACTCGAAAGCCCGCATCATCGTCTCGCCCGATGCGCTGAAGGGGGAGTATTTCTCTAAGCGCAGGTTTCTGCACAGTATCACAACCACGTGGCCTAAGCTACCACAAGAGCGGATGATGCTCATCAGCCAGACCTGTGAGATTGACGAGGGGTTGCACGTCATCGCCCACATCCCCCACTCCCACCCTTTGCCCAAGGGGAACGACATGCTCTTCGTCCGCAATGCTACGGGTGAATATCTGCGCGACAACTTCCGCCACGAACTGGCACTTTATGCCGAAGGCCTGCTCTTCACCGGCTGTGCTCACAGCGGCCTGGAGAACATCCTCGCTGCCTGCCCTTGGCCTGTGGAGACCGTCATTGGCGGCTTCCATCTGCTCGATGGGCAGGAATCCGACGACGAACTCATTGCCCTCGGCACCAGACTGAAAGAAAGATATCCCCAGACGCAATTCTACACCAGCCACTGCACGGGAGACTTGGCCTTCCAACGGCTTAAAAGTGTTATGAGGCCACAACTTAATACATTAATTTAACACATTCCTATGAAAGTCAAAAAAGGTTACGGCTGGACGGCCGTCTATGACGAAAAGCTCGACCGATATTTCGGAGAATACGGAGGTGGCATGAACTACAACCTCTACGAGCTTGAAAAAGATCAGTTCGACCTGCTCGACTCCGAGATGACCGAAGGTGATGCATGCCAGATCATGTACAAGGGACGGCATATGTATATGAGCGTCGACGACCGATGCGGGCCGCCTTATACCATCGTCTTCGACGACGAGTACAAGACGCTTTGTCCCTGGGCCTCCATTGTGGGCGAAGGGCAGAACGTCTGGCCGAAAGAACTGACCGATGCTGCTGTGGAACTGTTTGCGAGTGAGAAGAAGAACCGCGAGTATCGGAAGAAGAAAAAGGATTCGAACAAATAAAGGAAGCGTCCGTGTCACAAAAAAATGACACGGACGCTTTTTACATTCAGTACGATTGATTAATTGCTGGAGCAATCGAAAGCAATAATTGCCGCAGCAATCAGAGCATCAATAACTCGAGTGCTCGATCTGCGATTTCACTTCGTTGACAATCATGGCAGCGAAGTCGTCGATGGACATCGAGCCGCCGTCGCCTGCACCCTGCTTGCGGATGCTGACCATACGCTCGACCTGCTCCTTCTCGCCCACGATGAGCATGTAAGGATTCTTCTTCATCTCGTTGTCGCGGATCTTGCGGCCGATCTTCTCATTGCGGTCATCGACATAAGCGCGGATCTCCTGACGCTCGAGGATGTTCTTCACCTCGTAGGCGTAGTCGTTGAAGCGCTCGGAGATAGGCAGGATAGCCACCTGGTCGGGTGCGAGCCAGAGCGGCAGCTTGCCAGCAGTATTCTCGAGCAATACGGCAACGAATCGCTCCATCGAGCCGAAAGGAGCGCGGTGAATCATCACGGGACGGTGCTTCTGATTGTCGGCACCCGTGTATTCGAGCTGGAAGCGCTCGGGCAGGTTGTAATCGACCTGAATGGTGCCCAACTGCCAGCGACGACCGATGGCATCCTTCACCATGAAGTCGAGCTTCGGGCCATAGAAGGCAGCCTCGCCATACTCTACGTGAGCGAGCAGACCCTTCTCCTGGCAAGCGTCGATGATGGCCTGCTCGGCCTTCTGCCAGTTCTCTTCCGAACCGATGTACTTCTCGCGGTTCACCTTGTCGCGCAGCGAAATCTGTGCCTCAAACTCCTTGAAGTCGAGTGCCTTGAAGATGATCATGATGATGTCGATGATCTTCAGGAACTCCTCCTTCACCTGGTCGGGACGGCAGAAGAGGTGTGCATCGTCCTGTGTGAACGAACGCACGCGGGTCAGGCCGTGAAGCTCACCCGACTGCTCGTAGCGATAGACAGTGCCGAACTCTGCCAGACGAAGCGGCAGATCACGATAAGAACGTGGCGAAGTCTTGTAGATCTCGCAGTGGTGAGGGCAGTTCATTGGCTTGAGCATGTAGAACTCACCTTCCTCAGGTGTAGCAATGGGCTGGAAGGAATCCTTGCCATACTTTGCCCAGTGGCCCGAAGTCACATAGAGGTTCTTGTTGCCGATATGTGGAGTGATGACCTGCACGTATCCGTAACGCTTCTGGATCTGCGTAAGGTACTCCTGCAGACGCATACGAAGGGCAGCTCCCTTAGGCAACCAAAGGGGAAGACCCTGGCCTACGTTCTGCGAGAAGGCGAAGAGCTCCATCTCCTTGCCGAGCTTGCGGTGGTCGCGCTTCTTTGCCTCTTCGATGAGCTTGAGGTATTCGTCGAGCATCGAAGCCTTGGGGAAGGTGATGCCATAGACACGGTTCATCTGCGGGTTCTTGTCGTTGCCACGCCAGAAGGCACCGGCTACGCTCAGCACCTTGCACGCCTTGATGGGGGCGGTGGTTGGGATGTGTGGTCCACGGCAGAGGTCGGTGAAGCTACCCTGTGTGTAGGTCGAAATGTGGCCATCCTCGAGTTCGGAAATCAGTTCGCACTTGAAGGTCTGACCTTTGGCGGCAAACTCCTTGAGTACCTCGTCCTTCGGCACGTCACGGCGCACGATGGCCTGCTTCTCGCGGGCCAGTTCGAGCATCTTCTTCTCGATCTTCGGGAAGTCGGACTCCTTGATGTTCTCACCATTGGCCGGCACTACGTCATAGTAGAAACCATTCTCGATGGCAGGACCGATACCGAACTGAATGCCGGGATAGAGTTCCTGCAAAGCCTCGGCGAGCAGGTGGGCCGACGAGTGCCAGAACGCATGCTTGCCCTCCTCGGAATCCCATTTGTAGAAATTGATGTTCGCATCGCCAGCAATGGGGCGTGTCAGGTCCCACATTTCGTCGCCCACCTTGGCAACGAGTACATCCTGTGCGAAACGTGGGCTGATCGACTCAGCCACCTGGAGGGGCGTTACGCCGTCCTCGAACTCCCGTACCGACTGGTCGGGAAAAGTGATTTTGATCATAGAATTACAAATTTCTATATAGTTTATGGAATTAAATTGCGCTTCCTGTGCAGGTCAGCTTACAAAGGCGAACCCTACGTGACACAAAAAGCGCGGCAAAGATACGAATTATTTCGATATCTTCGCCGCGATAGGTGAAAAAAAGTCAGAATTTTGTCTTTTTTCTTTGGTTTTGAAGTTTTTCGTTATTCTGATATAACGGTAATCCGTTATTTCGAGATTCCGTTATTCCGGAATTACGGTATAACGATATCCCGGAATAACGATATAACGAAAGAAGAATTTACTTCTTGTACATCTTGACGGTCTTCACGCTGCCGTCAGCAGCAACCATCTTAACAACGTTCACACCCTTCTGAGCAGCGTCGAGCTTGCGGCCCTCAGCGTCGTAGATCTCTACGCTGGTCACATTCTTGACATTCACGTTGCTAATGCCGTCAGGATTGAGCTGAGGAGCAGGAACGGTGGTAACATTGCCTTCCAAGTCAACGCTAACTACGTTAGAGTAGTTCACTACATCGCCAACGGTATAAACTGCCTGCACACCAAGCGTGGTGGCCAGAGGCTCGCCAATATAGATGTAGCCGGTGCTGATATCATAGCCATCGGAGAAGGTGTAGGGGATGAGATCCATATCCTCGGTGAGCTCCACGAATACGTCAGGAGTGAGGGTGTACTGCTCGCCATCGAGATATACGTAGTAGGCAAGTTTTTCAGGATTGATGTACTTGCCATTGACGTCAACGTTGTCGATTGTGTAGCCCAAACGGTACTGGCCATAACGCTCAATGTAGTCGGTAATATAAAGATCGTGAGGGTCGGAAGGAACAGCAGGAACATCGCCAAGATATGGCTCAACGACGAACGCATAGCCATAGTCATAAATCGCGCCATCAGCCATGACACAAGCCGAGAAGTAGTTCTCGTCAGCGTTCGAATAAACACCGGACTCAGCATCGTAGGTCAGCACATAAGCGTCGGCATCCTGAGCGAGAAGATAACCGTCCTCATCAGTGGTTCCATCGGTATAGAAGCAATCATAGAAATAATAGTAGAAACCGTCAGTGCCAATGTACTGGCCGCTCTTGAAGCTGACCTTGTCACCCTCCTTGGTACCCTTCACCCAAAGACCTTCGGCACCAACGGCAAGGTTGTTGGCATAAACGTCATTGCCATCAATGTAAAGCAGGCCCTTGGTAATGATTGGATCACCATAAGAGTCGTTATAGTAGTAGATGAAGTCGGCTGGCTCTGCAGTTTCGGGAAGTTCGAAAGCCTCGTTTGGCAACTCGACAGCCTCGTAGGAAGGCATAAACACATAGTCCCAAGGATAGATGCTTCCGTCAGGTTCGATGTCGTAAAGGGCGATATAGCGGCTGAGAGCCGTAGGATCATCCTCGATAACATACTTGTCACCATCCTTGGCAAACACGACATCCTTCACGCCTACGATATCAGAATAGCCTTCCTCATCGGGTTCACCGAGAATCAGCTCACCCACATAGCAGATATCGACGTGTTCCTCGCCAGTATCTTGGTCTGTCCAGGGGATTTCAGCGACAACTACATCGCCAGGAATGGTAACGCTCGTGCCGTCGGTCGATACGTTGCCCTCAACCCAAGCATCACCAGGTGCAAAAGTCATGGGGAACATCTGGTCGAAATAAACCTTCGAGCCGTCCTCTGAAGTGCTTACGTTGGCAACCATGCCACTCTCCTGGAAGAGCATGCCCCAGAAAGTGATGACGCAGCTGTAGGAGTAAGCCTTGGCGGTTCCTTCAGGCGTAACGAGCGCCTTAGCACGACGAGCAGCCGAAGCGGTTTCGGCAGTCTTCTTTTCGACCAAACCGGTAGAAGTGAGCTTTACGTCTTTCTCAATCTTCACCTTTTGAGTCTTGATCTGCTTGGCAGCAACAGCCTTCTTAGCCTGCTGAGCAAACTTAGGAGTAGCAGCAGTAGAGCCCAACGCAATCGTTGCGGCAGCTACGAGAAGTAAAAGTTTCTTCATAGAAATTAATAATTAGAGGTTAAAATAATGTTATGGAAAACGTATTATAAGCGTTGGAACTTAAGGAGCCTTCCACTCCCTCCCGCTCCTGGGAGGGAGAAGGAAGTGTAGAGGATTATCGCTGGAAGATGATGCGACCGTTGCGAACTACGATACCCGTTGCATTGCTGTCGAGGCGACGACCCTGCAGGTCGAAGACTGTCTCGATACCTGTCTCGACATCACGGCTCACCTGCTGGATACCAGTAGCAAGTCCTTCGATGCTGGAAACCTTGGCAGCCTGCACGATTTCACCAGTGGCACGGTCAATCAGAAGCACAGCTGCCCAGACGTTATTGCCATCGGTGATGGTTGGGAGCACTGCTTCATGTTCGATGGTATAAACCTCGCCACGAGTAATCTGGGCAGGAACAAGTTCGCTCGAACCCTTTACCGAAGGATAGATGCCACGAGCCACGTCGTCAATCTCGATATCACAATGACTCGGGAGATCCTCGAAACCACCCATGGGGCCAAGGCTACCACCTGAATAGTAGTTCGACTGATTGATGGGGAGTTTATCCTCAAGCACAACGAAAGCCATGTTATACTGAGCATCAGCCTCAGAAGTCAAAGAAGAAAAATCGACAGTAAACTTCACCATGTTGTCATCACCCAACTTAGCGGCAAGATTCATATTGACACCGCTGAAAGGATACATATTCTTCAAGTTCTGCTCCATTTCAGCACTATTGGGATCGATAATCTTGGTACGGTTGACTACGGCACTCGGATAACCTGAGATTCCCGTGTCATTTCCCATCCAATTGTCATAGGCAGAGACGACATACTCATCTCCATTGTGGACTCCGATGCCAAGGAATGAGTCAGGATAGTTCTCACGCATATATGCCATGCCCACGAGACCACGAACGCAATAGCCGCACCATGCACCTGTTGCCTCTTCGACAACCATAACACGATAATAGACATCCTTGCTGAGCGTAGTAACAAGGCTATATTCATTGTCGGCCTCGAATTCGTCGGCCGAACCATCGGCCCACTTGAGGTTCAGGTCAATCTTCACTTCACCCTCCTCAGTAATGCTCTCCGAAGGAATGTCGAGATGCAGATCAGCCTTATCGCGATAGTTGAGCGTACCAGGATATTCATAGGTATAAACCAAGTTGCCATTGAGGCTGCACTCGACAACGGGTTTCTCGGCAGCAACGGTAGCACTATTGGCAATGCGCACAGTTGTCTTGATTGGCTCGCCAAGCTGAGTCATAGTATAGTTGGTCGAAGCCGACACGATGGTCAAGTTGTGTTGGGGAATGTTATCACCTTCTACAGTACCCTCAATCGAAAGTGAACCGAAGCCACGGGATGAAAAGTCCTTGTAATCACCGTTCTTGCCGACCCAGCAGCCATCGGCACTGGTTTCGCCAGCAAATGAAATGATGCTAAGTTTCTTCGACTGCACGAACTCGAAGCCGATCCACAATTCAGCTTCATTGCCCGTGATGGTGTAGGCATTATCCAACTTGATTTCGTTCCATCCTGCTGCGGGAGCAGAAAGGGTACCCGTAGCGATACGCTCGCCAGTCTGACTTGCTGCAATCCAACCGGTGAGTACCTCCGGGTAAGCGGAAGCATCGGGAAGACCGGCACGAACTGCCGTAATCTGAAGTCCCTGATAAGCGCCAAGTATCGAAGCAGGAATGCGGATGAGTCCTCCAATCGTGGCATTTGTACCAGTTTGACCAGTAATGGTGCCTGATGTGCTGGTAGCAATCAGTCCATCGCAATAGCCCAGGAACAGCTGTCCTTCGGCCTTGGAGGTATTAAAAGAGAAAAGGGTGACGGCACAAGCCATCAAAGAGAGTAAAAGTTTTCGCATAAGCAGATATATTTTATAATAAATTTCCAAATAATGGATGATCAAAACTTAGCACAAAGACGAGCGCAAAGATAAAGCATAAATTAATCCATTCCAAATAATTTTAAGACTTTTTTAAGAAAAAAAGAAAAAAACCTTACTTTTGGAACAAAAAAACGGTGAAAATGGAATATTATTCTATGCTGGAAAGGGGAAAAGGTTGCAAATTGGTCTAAGTCTCCTCATCGACAACGACGCAATGTTGCATATAGTCGCGCACCACCATGTGATGTGTAACCCAGATCAGCGTCTTGTGGAGTTCCTGCTGCTGCAGTTCCTCGAGAATCTGTCGTTCGGTGTTCGGATCGAGGGCTGACGACGCCTCGTCCATAATAAGGATGGAACCTGGTTGAAGCAATGCACGGGCAATGGCGATGCGTTGTGCCTGACCTTCGGAGAGGCCACTACCCTTCTCGCCACAGAGGGTGTCGAGTCCATTGGGCAAGTCATAGACAAAGAGGGCGCTGGCACGCGACAAGGCATCGCGCATCTCGTCATCGGTGGCATCGAGCTTGCCGAGCTGGAGATTGTCGCGAATGGTGCCGCTCAGGAGGCTGTTGCCCTGTGGCACGTAGGAGATGGCATAGGCATCGGCTTCCAAAGGAAGCGTATTACCAGCCTTATCGACAAGACGCACTGCACCCTGGGTAGGGCGCAACAAACCGAGGAGAATACGCACCAAGGTGCTCTTGCCACTGCCTGTCGGACCGATGATGGCTGTGCTCGTAGAGGGAGCGAAGGTGCAAGTGAAGTTATGGAGCACGTCATGTTCGCCATCGGGATAACGATAGGTGACGTTTTGGAGCTGCAGCCCCACAATGGTTCCTTTCGTAGGATGAGCCTGCTTCTCCTTATTTAAAGAATAGGAAGGATCGGGATTCTCGAGTTCCTGCAGACGTTCACCAGCCGTGGTGGCACGAACAATGGCGGGAAATAGTGCCGAAAGATTCAAGATAGGATTCTGCACCTGGCCGACGAGCTGGAGCAAAGCCGTCATCATACCATAGGTCACAGTACCTATCATAATGCCGTAGGCCGACCAAACGAATGCCGTGTAGTAACCAACCATAAAACCTGTGGAGATGAGCAGGCGGGTGCTGATCGAGAAGCGCAGGCGACGAGAGAAAGTGCGGAAGAGATGGTCCTGACGCAAGACGAGACGTTCGATCATCAGACCCGTGCGACGCAACGAAAGAAGGAGCGGGCGATTCTCGACCGACTCCTGAATATGACTTTGGATGTCGGCCTCCTCACGGCGAATCTGCTTGGTGAGCCGACGCATCGTCTTGTAGTAGATCTTGGTGAGCACAACGGCCACGGGAACGATGACGAGCACAATCCAGAGCAGCTTCGGCTGCAGACTGAAGAGGAACCACGAAGCAGCCAACAGTTGGAACGTGGCCAGGAAGACATCAGGAATGTCGCGTGTGATGCACTCCACCACGACACGCAGGTCTTCGCCGATGCGGCTCATCACGTCGCCCGACTTTCGGTCCTCGCGACCATGCCATGGGCTATTTAGCACATCGTCGAAAAGGCGGCTCCGCATGGCATTGACCAGTCCTTGGCTGACGCGTCCGTTCACCCAAAGGTTGATACCGCGCAACGCCAGACGCATGAACAGCATGAAAGCGAGAATTCCTACCCACGTCCAAAGATCGGCATCCATCTTGCCTGTGGCAATATCGACGATGCACTTGCTGACGTAGATGAACAGCAGGCCGAAGATGATACTCAATAGGCCAAGCACCAGACTCAAGAGGAGCTTGAGCCTGAAACCTTTGCTTTGTTCATAGAAGTATCGCAGTTGGTTCAGCATCGTGAGTTATATTTTTCACACAGATTTCACAGATTTACACAGATCTTCTATTTGACCTAGCTAACTATGATACTATTATCTGTGTTCTTCTGTGAAATCTGTGTGCCATTATTCATTCATTCCCTGGTAAGCGACCTCGGCTGCTTCGGGATCCATGTTGCAATGCAGTTCGTAGAGACCTACCTGTTTGGACAGTTTGCTCAAAAGCTGCATCGTGCGGATGGTTACCATCGGGTCCTCGGTGCGGAACGACTGCTGGAGCAGCGTCGGGAATGCCTCCTGCACCGTGAGGGGATGAATCTCGTTTTCCAGTCCACGCCGAAGCACGACGATGGCCTTCAAAGGCACGGCGATGTTGTTGCTCAGGTGATGCTTGCCGTCCCATGGCGTTCCATAGACGATGGCGCGCTCCCCTCCTATTCGAACGAGCGGCTTGTCGTCGTTCACCATCACGGCACGTTCGCCGAAAAATTTGCGCCAAAGCCGCACATGCGTGCTCTTGCCGGTTCCACTGAGCGCCGTGAACATATACGCCTCGCCATCAACCGCCACCACCGATCCGTGCATCAGCAGCACACCACGTTCAAGGAAGGCCGTAGCTATCTTGCGATAGACAGTCAGCGTCTCAAGGTAGGGCTTAGGAAATTTGCAGGGAGGCAATCCTTCAAGCACGCGCTGCTCGTCGCTCAACCTGTCCTCTTCGTCAAGTTCCTCGTCAGTGGTCGAAACTTCGACCCCCGGTTCCTGTTCCGTCCGATAGTCGGCACACATCAACTGCACCTCTTCGTAGATCGAAAAGATGCGGACAGGGATATTTGCGAAAAGATAGGTGCCAGAGAACATAGGGGAAAAGGGTTCTGAAGGGTTCGAGGGGTTCTGAAGGGTTCGAGGGTTCTGAAGGGTTCGAGGTGACAGTGTTGCCTTTTGAACATTTCAGAACTTTCAGAACATTTCAGAACCTCATTTTTTAATCGTCCAGAACTTCTGCCTCGCGAAGTTTCTGGATCAGTTCGGCCACATCGTGGCGCAGCTGCTCTTCGGGCACATCGTACGTCTCGAGCATCTTCTGGACAAGCTGCTCCTCGGTGATGTCCTCACGCAGAAACTCCATCATGTCCTTGGCAGACTCGTTAAGGCTCATCACGCCACGATAACGTCGCGCATCCTTTCCCACAGGCACAGCTGCCCAGAAGTCGGTTACCTCCTGAATGGCGAAATTATATTTCAGTTTCATTACTGTTGTTTATTTTGTTTGCGATATTTACGAATCACCCATTTGGTATGGAAGAACACCAGTACCGCACGGATAGGGAAAAAGAAACACCACAGGAAGACATAAAGCTTGTAGCTGAATGGCACGTTGGGATGTTCCTTGGTGGCTCGCACAGGCAACACCTTGCCGTCACGTGACCGCGATTCGAGCACCCCGATGATGTGTCGGTCCTGAATGCCCGTCTCGGGATAATACTGGTTGTCGCCGCACAGAATATAGTCGTTCTTGCGCACCCAAAGCACGCGGTGCATTACATACTGTCCATTGTCCCGACGATAAAGGGGGACATCCCACATCTTGAGACGTCCCTCTGGTTTGGGTGCAATAATCAACAGGTCATGATGCTGACGCAGCAAAGGCATCATACTGGTGCCCACATTGGTATAGACCAGCTTGCCCTGCTTGGCAAGAATCTCTTCAAAAGACATTGAACAACAGTTCAGACAGGCATGTTGCCATGCTTCTTTGGCGGGTTGGACTTGTTCTTGTTGCGGCAGCATTCCAGACCCTGGATAAGTGCCTTGCGGGTATCAGCAGGAGCAATGATATCGTCGATGAAACCAAGTTCAGCAGCGCAATACGGGTTGTTGAACTTTGCCTCATACTCCTTGATGCGCTCGGCCTGCTGTTCGGGTGTCTCCTTGCGATAGAGGATCGACACAGCGCCCTTGGCTCCCATCACGGCAATCTCGGCACTCTCGTAGGCGAGGTTGACATCTGCTCCGAGCTGCTTGCAGTTCATCACGATGTAGGCGCCACCATAAGCCTTGCGGGTGATGAGGGTGATCTTCGGCACAGTGGCCTCGGCAAAGGCGTAGAGCAACTTGGCACCATGGCGAATGATGCCGCCATGCTCCTGGTTGATGCCTGGCATGAAGCCCGGAACGTCTTCGATGGCGATGATCGGAATGTTGAAGCAGTCGCAGAAACGCACGAAGCGTGCGCCCTTCTCCGATGCGTCGATATCGAGGGCTCCGGCGAGTACCTGGGGCTGATTGGCGATGAAACCAACAGTGCGGCCTGCCATACGTCCGAAGCCGATAACAAGATTCTTCGCAAAATTAGGCGCAATCTCGAAGAAATACTGGTGATCGCAGACAGGTTCGATGATGTCCTTGATGTTGTAGGGGATGTTGGGGTCGGCAGGAACCACGCCTTCCAGTTCATGCACCTGACGTGTCACTTCGTCGGTCTGTGGCAGGGCGGGCGCATCCTCCATATTGTTGTTGGGCAGGAAGCCAATGAGTTCGCGGATGGTCATCAGACATTCCTCATCGCTTTCGCAAACGAACTGGCAGACACCCGACTTGGAAGAATGAACATCGGCACCGCCGAGGCTCTCCTTGTCGCAGTCTTCCTGCGTCACCTGCTTCACGACATTTGGACCAGTGATGAACATCTGTGCCTCATCGCGTACCATGAGGATGAAGTCGGTGAGTGCGGGAGAATAGCAGCTACCGCCTGCGCAGGGACCCATGATGGCCGAAATCTGCGGGATGACACCCGAAGCCATCACGTTACGATAGAAGATGTCGCCAAAACCGGAGAGTGACTCGATGCCCTCCTGGATACGTGCACCTCCCGAATCGTTCAGGCCAATGATAGGCGCTCCATTGCGGAGTGCAGCATCCTGCACCTTGGCAATCTTGGCAGCATTGGCGGCACTGAGCGAACCACCCAGCACGGCAAAGTCAAAGCCATAGACGAAGACCAGACGACCATCGATCTTGCCATAACCGCACACTACGCCATCGCCGGCCACACGCTTGTTCTCCATGCCAAAGTTGGTGCAGTGATGCTTTACATATTTGTCCACCTCAACGAAAGTGCCCTTGTCGAGGAGAATATCTATTCTTTCACGAACGTTAAGTTTCTTATGTTCCATAATTTCTATCATGCATTAAGGCTAAGTGATACCAGCACCTGCTCGGCCATCACCGAATCGTTTTCAGCGCAGCGCACCTCGGCCACGGTGCAAGCCTCCGATACCGAGATGTTCGACTGCATCTTCATGGCCTCGATGGTGAGCACGATGTCGCCAGGCTGGAGTTGCTGACCAGGCTCCACATAGACCTTGACAATCTTGCAAGGCATCGGGGCCTTGATCTTGTCGGCCTGCTTCTCCGAGTCGTTCTTCTTGCGCATACGCATATACTTGGCCTGCGAGTCGAGCATGTCGATCTCGTAGTTCGAATAGTTGAGTGCCACACGATAATGCTTGCCAGTGTCGCCCTTGATGAGGGTGGCGTCGTAGGAAAGGCCATTATTCAAAATCGACACCTGTCCGTTGGCAAACATGCAGATATCAACGTGGTAGATCTTGCCGTCGATTTCAATCGAGACGTTGTTGCCTTCCTTGCTGAGCAAGGTGACCTCGGCCAGTCGGTTTCCTATCTGTATTTCCATATCTTATACTCTTAGCACGCCCTTCTGGAGGCCAAAGGCACGCCAGCGGTTCAGGGCACTTGAATTCTCGTTGATGTTGTCGGGTTTGTTCTCCTCGTAGTTCATGAGGTAGTCGATGTAGGCGGCGATGATGGCCATGTCCTCGGAATCATTCTTGAAACCAGGACGTGGACGCAAGCGGTCCTGGTTCACCTCGATGAACGAAGTGTCGTAGTTACCTTCCTTGAACTGTGGCACGTCGATGATGCGGCGCAGATATCGGATGTTGGTCACCAGTCCGGCAACCTTGTATTCGTACAATGCACGACGCATACGCTCGATGGCATACTGTCGGCGGGTTGCCCAAACGATGAGCTTGCCGATCATCGGGTCGTAGTACATCGGGATCTCATAGCCTTCATAGACGGCCGAATCAATACGGATGCCAGGGCCATGAGGCTCAACGAGGCGACTGATGACGCCTGGTGCCGGACGAAAGTTGTTCTCGGTATCCTCGGCACAAATGCGGCATTCGATGGCATGACCACGCTGATGCACATCCTCCTGCTTGATAGTCAGTTCGTGACCATCGGCGATGAGAATCTGCTGCTTCACAAGATCGAGGCCAACCACCTCTTCGGTGACAGGATGTTCCACCTGCAGACGGGTGTTCATCTCAAGGAAGTAGAAGTTCTTGTACTTGTCGACAAGGAACTCGATGGTGCCGGCGCCCACATAGCCCACAGCCTTGGCAGCGGCAACTGCGGCTGCTCCCATCTTCTGGCGAAGTTCGGGGTCAAGGAATGGCGATGGCGACTCCTCGACAACCTTCTGATGACGACGCTGCACCGAGCATTCGCGATCGCCCAGATGAACCACGTTGCCATGCTTGTCGCCCAGGATCTGGAACTCGATATGGTGAGGGCCTTCGACAAACTTCTCGATATAGACCGTGTCGTCGCCGAAGCCCGACATAGCCTCCGACTTGCAGGCATTGTAAGCCTCGACTACATCTTCGACGCGATGCACAAGGCGCATGCCCTTGCCACCGCCACCCATCGATGCCTTGATCATCACTGGGAAGCCGATGGCCTTGCATACGCCTACTGCCTCCTCGGGCGAATTGAGCTGGTCCTGTGTACCAGGCACTACAGGCACTCCTGCTGCAATCATGTGACGACGTGCCTGTATCTTGTCGCCCATGTCGATCATTGTCTGCGGATTGGGGCCGATGAAGATGATGCCTTCTTCCTCGCAACGACGTGCGAACTCGGCATTCTCGCTCAGGAATCCGTAACCTGGGTGAATAGCATCTACCTTGTGTTTCTTGGCTACTTCGAGGATCTTGTCGATCGAGAGATAACTCTCACTCGAAGGTGCCGGGCCGATACACTCTGCCTCGTTGGCATAGAGCACATGACGGCTCGTGCGGTCGGCTTCGCTGAACACAGCCACCGAGCGGATGCCCATCTCATAGCAGGCACGCATCACTCGAATAGCTATCTCGCCGCGATTGGCAATAAGTATTTTCCTGATCATAATTGTATAATAGAGGTTCTGAAAGGTTCGAAGGGTTCGAAGGGTTCGAAGGGTTCGAGAGGTTCGAAAGGTTCGAAGGGTTCGAAGGGTTCGATATTAACCATTGGCATTGATATGCTTCAGTTTTTCGGGATTGAGCAGACGAATGCGACGACCTTCGACCTGAAGGATGCCATCGGCGACAAGCGAACCGAGGGTGCGAATGGCATTCGATGTGGTCATGTTTGAAAGGGCTGCAAGGTCTTCGCGAGGCAACGCTGCATTGATGGTCATGCCATCGGCCTCATATCCATACTTGTCGATAAGCATGGTGATCGACTCGGCTAAGCGTCCGCGAATATGCTTCTGCGTGAGGGTAATCGTTCGCTCATCGCTGGCACCGAGGTCGGTGGCCAGATTGCGGACAAAGTACATGGCAAGCTGCGCATTGACCAGGCAGATTTTCTCAATCAGTTCCATCGGAACAAGTGCCACCTGCGTGGGGACCAAGGCCACAGCCTCGGTCTGATGATCCTGCCTTGCAAAGAAGCTGCGATAGCCGAAATTCTCGCCTGGACCGAACATTCGGGTGATCTGCATGCGTCCTCCGACACCCAATTTCTCAAGCTTGATGTGTCCGGTCAGCACACAAACCAGATAAGTCGAATCCTCGCCAACCTTGTAGAGGGATTCGCCCTTACTATAGGATTGGACGATGGCCCTGTTACAAATTACCTGACGTTGATCGTCATCAAGCAAGCCCCAGAAATCCTGTAAGCCGCGTCTAATGTCTGTTTCTGCCATAACGTATGAATGATACCTTACGAATTAATATGTGTATATCTAAATGTTTTGCATTACTTACCATCGATAACTGAAGCCGATGGTCATCATTTCCTTGATCTCCCGCTTTCGGTCGCGTGAATCGTCGAATCGCGGATAAGCATAGAACCTGCCGGTGAAGAACCGGCTGATCCTGAAGTCGATCGTGTTCTCAAACTCTACCTTCAGCATGCTATAGGAGGTGAAGTAGTAGAGACGCGAACTCCACGACACATCGTCGCTGATCTTCCAATCGAATTTTGTGGTAAGCGACGAACCGAAACTGTTCTTTGTCCTGTCGCCCTCGTCGATGCCGTATTGCTTGACGTCCACACGGTGGTCCTTCACGTACTTCATATCGTACGACAAAGGCGCCAATAGGAGCGAATAGACAAACCTTTTGTTGGGCGACGTGTACTTGTAGTCGACACCGAGCGAGATGTTCACTTCGAGGGGCGAAAGGAACGTCGATTTGCAGACCTTCGAATTGGTTGCATAATAGTCGAAGATGGGTGTCTTGGCATAAAGCTGAGCCGTGTAGTACCACTTCTTCCACATCTTGTAGCCGTATTTCGAAGTCAGCGTGAACTCATTGTCGTTCACCCTCATCCGGTGGATGGTATCGGCCTTGGTGTAATAGCCCGAGAGCTTCAGGTCGAGAATGGTCTCGAATGAGGTTATCTGCTCCTCGTCATATCGGGTCACGGTAATCTTCTGGTCGCCCGAAAGCGACATGTTGTTGTCGCCGCTCTTGTACCAGTTGTCCGACAATGCCGTCTGCTGCATCGTCAGCGTATGGTCGCCCTTCCAATGCCACTTGTCAGCCTTGATGACCACGGTCTGGCCGAAATAGTCCAGGCTGGCCTTGCTTAGGTCGATGTCGAGATCTTCGGCAATGCGTGTGTCGAGCACTGTCGAACGCGAATCGATCGTTTGGCTCGCGGCCGTCGGAACGGCAAACTTTCGACGCACATAGCGAAACCTTCGTGGGTCTTCACTTGCGTATTTGTAGCGCACCAGATGCCGATACTCTTCGTTGAGCAGCTGACGCTCGTATCGCTCCTCTAAGTGTGGAACAGGAACACCTGCATAAAAATGCTGGTCTTCCTCCACCTGCACCTGCTGATAGAATCGCAGCGACGAGTCGGCAGGCACATAGCCCGAATTGATGACCGGCAGTCGCATGTCATAAAGGAAGAGCATATCCTCACTCGATGTGTCGGGTGGCAAGGCATCCACTGCCTTGCGAAGCGTATCAGCCATGATGCGTATCGACCTGCGCACGCGGGCAACAGGATTACTCGGTCCCAAAGGGTGGCTGAGGCGCCACGAACGATAGACCGACTGGCGCATATACTCGGGCACAGGCTTCAAAGGTTTTTGGGCGGCCAAAGCCTTCACATGGTCAAGCGAATCCTTCAAGGCCAACGAGTCGAGGACAGCTGCTATCGAGTCGGCAATGGCGATGCTGTCCTCCACGGCAGCTATCGAGTCGAGCACATCCTTCGGCAGCTCCACATAGCTGTTCACCTGAGCCGGGGCATTGGTCACGACGGTATCCCCAACGAGCAAATCATCGGGGAGCAACGTGGTGTGATCGATGATCTGGGCTCTCATGCCCGCGACCAAAAGGACCAATATGATCAGGCTGGTCACTTTTTGCATAGTAACAATGCCGAAACGATAATTCTATTCAAAGAACAAGCGACGAAGGGATGCGGCGGCAGTTATAGTTCGAAGCCATAATCTGCCCGTATGCACCAGCGCTTCGCAACGCCACAAGGTCACCACGTCGGGTGACAGGCAGCACCTCGTCTTTGCCGAAGGTGTCGGAGCTCTCGCAGATGGGGCCCACCACGTCGTACTTCTCCTTCGGCCCGTTGGCCGGAGCGGTGATGTTCTCGATATTGTGGTGCGCCTCGTAGAGCGCCGGACGTATCAGGTCCGACATGCCGGCATCGAGAATGACGAACTTCTTCTTCACGCCCTCCTTCACATAGAGCACACGACTGATGAGTGCCCCGCATTGGCAAACCACGCTGCGTCCCAGTTCGAAATGCACCTCCTGGTCTCGATGCAGCACCAGATGCTCGGCAAAGATCTTGAAGTAGGAGGCGAAATCCGGTATCGGATGCTCATCGGGATGCTCATAGTCGCATCCCAAACCTCCTCCTACGTTGATCGTCCTTAGTTTCACACCCTTCGATGCAAGTTCGTCCTGCAGGCGGTTGACTGTGTTGCAAAGATCGACGAAAGGCTGAAGGTCGAGTATCTGGCTTCCGATATGGAAATGCAGTCCCTCAAAACTGATGTTCGGCAGAGAATGAGCATGCTGGACAATCATGTCGAGCATATCCATCGAAATGCCGAACTTGTTCTCCGACAGTCCCGTCGTGATGTAATGGTGCGTATGGGCATCGACGTTCGGATTGACACGCAATGCCACCCTCGCCACTTTTCCTTTGGCTTGTGCCAACTCATTGATGACATCCAGTTCGGGCGCCGACTCCACATTGAAGCACGCAATATCAGCATCGAGAGCCAGATTGATCTCCCAATCGGCCTTGCCGACACCGGCAAACACCACCTTCGAAGCCGGGAAGCCAGCCTTCAGGCAAACCTCCACCTCGCCGCCGCTCACACAGTCACAGCCGAGACCTGCAGCATTCACAATGCCGAGCACCGTGGGATCCACATTTGCCTTCACGGCATAATGCACATGGAATCCCGCATATCGCGCCGCTTCACGATTGATTACATCAAGCGTCTGCTCAAGCAGTTTTCTGTCGTAATAATAGAACGGCGTCCGGACGCCTTGGAATTGTTCTACTGGAAATTTCATCAATGAGATAATAGAAGAAGAATAAGAAAGGACAAATCAGAACAGTGCTGCGCTCAGCGCCTGCAGGGCCATCACCTTGTCCTCCTTGCGTACGAGGACCGAGATGTTGTAGTTTGACCCGCCGTAGGAAATCATTCGAACAGGCACGTCACGCAGCGCATCGACCACCTTCGACTCGAAGCCGAGGTTGTCCCAGCGCATATCACCCACCACGCAGATGATCACCATGTCCTTATCGACCGACACGGCGCCGAACTTCTTCAGATCGGTCACGATCTCCTCGAGGTGCTTGTCGCGGTCGATGGTCAGCGATACACCAACCTCCGACGTGGTGATGAGGTCGATGGCTGTCTTGTAGTGCTCGAAAATCTCGAACACCTGACGCAGGAAGCCGTAGGCCAGAAGCATGCGGCTCGACTTGATGCGAATCGAGGTAATGCCATCCTTGGCGGCGATGGCCTTGATCTTGTTCAGTTCGGTCTCGTTGCTCACCAGCGTACCAGGAGCCTTCGGGTCCATCGTATTCAGTAGACGCACGGGGATGTTGTACATACGTGCTGGAGTGATGCAGGTGGGGTGCAGGATCTTGGCACCGAAATAGGCAAGCTCGGCAGCCTCGTCAAAGTTGAGCTGGCGCACAGGTTTGGTGTTGGCCACCATACGCGGGTCGTTGTTGTGCATACCGTCGATGTCGGTCCAGATCTGAATCTCTTCGGCACGGATAGCGGCACCGATGATCGAAGCTGAATAATCCGAACCGCCACGCAGCAGGTTGTCGATGTCACCATAGGCATTGCGGCAGATGAAGCCCTGGGTGATATACACATCCTGCTCACCGGCGGTACGCAGCTGCTCCCTCAGATGCTCTTCGATGTACTGGAAGTCGGGCTCGGCATTCTTGTCGATGCGCATGAAGTCGAGCGCCTGCATGAAGCCCACCTTCACGCCCTCCTGCTTCAGATAGAGGTTCATCAGGTTGGTCGACATCAGTTCGCCCTGGGCAACGATGCACTTCTCCTCGTAGATGGTGAACGGACGATTGGCAAACGAACGGATATATTCGAAGATGCCCTTCATCACACGCTTGGCCTCCTTCTTCAAGTCGTCGTTGGTATAAAGTGCTTCGATAACCTCCTTGTATTTCTGCTCCAGACGGACAATGACTTCACTGGCGCCCACAGCATTCTGCAGACGATAGTAGCCCGAAATCTCGAGCAGTGTATTCGTCGTTCCCGACATGGCTGAAAGCACGACAAACTTGGGCTGACCGTCCTCGACGATAAGTTTAGCGACATTCTTGATACGCTCAGCCGATCCGACTGACGTTCCACCGAACTTAAGAACCTTCATTACTATTTTATAAATTAAATTTTACAATGCTTCAATAACACACCCATGTATCAACGCAACGCTTTCGCACGGGCAATAATACGCGGCAAAAATACATCTTTTTATGTTTAGTGCCAAATTTTTACTCGAAAAAGTGTCAAAAAAGTATGTTTTTAAACATCTACTCTCCCATTTCGTCACTCATATTCACCAAATACAAGCGCTTGCGAGCTCGTGTAAACGCAGTGTACAGCCAGCGGTAGAAGTCCGGCCCCAGATGGTCGGGATTGATGTAGCCAAGGTCCAGATAGACGTCCTGCCATTGTCCGCCCTGGCTCTTGTGACAGGTCACGCAATAGGCGAACTTCACCTGCAGCGCATTGAAGTAAGGGTTCTCCTTGATGGCCTTGTAGAGCTCGCGCTGGTTGCGGCATTCCGGATAGTCCTGAGCCACGGCTGCCATCAGTTGCTGCTGCCTTTCCACGGGCAAATTCGGCCCTTCGACGGTCAGCGTGTCGAGCATCACGATCACCTCGGTGTCGATGTCATAGTCGGGCAAGGTGATGGCCACTTTGGCAAAACGGAATCCGTAAAGGTCAATCACCGAACGCACACGGTTCACCGTCACCACGTCACCATTGGCGATGAAGGGCAGTTGGTCGAACTCCTTGCCCCAATAGTAGTTGTTCTTCACCACCAGCAGGCGGTCGCCCGACGTCAGTTCCTCCTCGCGGTCGAGTATCTGGTTGCGCACGCCAAGGTTGAATTTGTTGGCGCGTGCATTCGAGCGGGTGATGATGATTGTGTCGTCCAAGCCCTCTTTCTGGTAGCTCTCCGACAGGCAGTCCAGCAGCTCGTACCCGTCGATGCGTAGCACGTCGGCATACATTTTATAATATATATTAGGCAATTGGAACAGCCGTTGTGCCGTCGAGCTTTCTGGTGGTGCCTCCATGCCCATCATCAGCCTATTACGCAGCACCGTGGCATTGTAGAGGATGCCCGACGTCAGTTGCTGGCGTGCCACTTCAGTAAGTTCCGTGGTCATCACCTCCAGTCCGTAGCCCTGCAGCGTGCCGATGTCGAGCGCAGGGCTTCTCCTTTGTCCCACAGGTGGCAGCTGTGCGGCATCACCTACCAGCAGCAGCTTGCATCCCTCCGACCCGTAGACGTACTCAATCAGGTCGTCCAGCAGATTGCCCGTTCCGAAAGGCGAACCCTCGTTCAGCGTCGAGATCATCGACGCCTCGTCGCAGATGAAGAGCACGCCAGTCCTCCGGTTCTCGGTCAGTTCGAAGCCCTCCATCTCCACATTGAACCGGTGTTGCCGGTAGATCGTCTTGTGAATCGTGAAGGCAGGATGTCCCGCCATCGAGGCAAACACTTTCGCAGCTCGTCCCGTCGGTGCCATCAGCTGGACGGGCATCTTAGCCTCGTCGAGCACCTTCACCAACGCGCCCACCAGCGACGTCTTGCCCGTGCCCGCATAGCCTTTCAGGACGAAAATCCGATCTCTTCGTGTGCCGCCAAAAACGAACTCACTCAGCAGGTCTATCGCCTCTTTTTGTTTTTTATTGGGCGAAAATTGCAATTTTTCAGCCATTTTTTGCCCAAAAATAGAAAATATCATACTTTTTTTGAATTTTTTCGGGGCAAAGATATACAAAATTGAAAAAAGTTGTTTATATTTGCACCACAAAATAAGAAAAATATTACACAGTCCAAAAAAAATACAATCCATCATATCATCATGAAAACTTTACTTAACATTCTCCTTGCTGCCTCAGCAATCCTCTTGGTCGTCATGTGCTATCAGTCATTGATGATCCCTATTGATTTCAACAAAGAAGTTGCACGCCGCGACGCAGTCGTTATCCAGCGTCTTAAGGACGTTCGTACTCTCCAGGAAGAGTATCAGAAGAAGTACCATGTTTATGCCGCTTCTTGGGACCAGCTCGTAAACTTCGCTAAGAATGACAAGATCGCCATCGTTCAGAAGATCGGTACCCTTACCGACGAACAGCTTCAGGCTGGCCTTAACGAGCAGAAGGCTTGGACCTACCTCCAGGACCCCAAAAAGTATGCTAAGCAGATTGCAGAGTTCGGTTTGAGCAAAGCAACCTTCAGCCGTGACTCAATCTTCGTTTCTGTGCTCGAGAAGGACTCCGCACTGAGCCGTCCCGACTTCAACATCGACGAGCTCCGTTTCGTTCCAATCTTCTTTGAGGGACAAGCTAAGGACACCATCCTCCTCGCTACCGGTACTCAGGTTTCTGCTTCTGGTTTCGAGATGCCACTCTTCGAGGCCAAGATTCCTTACTCAAACTACCTCGGCGACCTCAACGAGCAGGAACTCTCCAACAAGATCGTTGACCGCGAGGAACTTGACAAATATCCTGGCATGATGGTAGGCGATGCTACCGTGGCTAACAACAATGCCGGTAACTGGGAGTAATCCTCACAATGACAAAGGACAATATGACCATCCGGTTTGCGCCGGATGGTTTTTCGTTTATTGACTGTTCCGGCGCCTCTTCCTCTCCGCTCGACGACGCCACTGCTCCACATCTCGGCGTCGCAACGTCCGCTCTGCTCGATGACGCCCCTTTTCACGAAGTCACCCCTGGCCCCGACTACCAGCAGCGCCTCCACGAGGCCGTCCTCAATGTTCTGCCCGAAAGCGAGACACCACTCGACCTGACCGTTCAGGTCCTCTCCGAGCGCGTCGTCATCCTTCCGCCCGACACCGACCCCGATCTGGCCACATCGATGTACCACGTCACGCTCTCCGACCTCGACGAGCCCGAGCAAGTGTTGCTCCAGCCCCTCTCCCTCCCCTTAGGTCAGCGTGTCACCCTCTGTTTCGGCATCGACCGCCAGCTTTACCTCTTCCTCGAGCGCAACTGCGGCGACCTCTGCTTCGAGCATCACCTCGCATCCTTCCTCCATCGGGCAGCCCCGTCCGCCGCCCCCTCGTCCTCGTCTCTGCGTCCTCAGGTGTCCCCGTCGCAGCCATCTATGGCTGCCCCCTCCGCCCAGCAGGCATGCCTGGCCACCGTGGTCACCCCCCAGTTCCTCGAGCTTGCCCTCTTCCGCTCCGGTCAGCTCGTCCTTGCCAACGTCTACCGCACCTCCCAGGCCGGCAACCGACGCTACTACGTTCTCAACACCTGGCTGCGCGAAGGCCTCGACCAGCTCAACGACCTCCTGTTCATCCTCGGCAAAGGCGACCCAGCCTCCCAGCTCCACCAGGATTTGCAGCCCTTCATCAAGCAAATCAATCGCAATTATTAATTGTTAATTATTAATTGTTAATTGTTAATTATTAATTGTTAATTATTAATTGTTAATTTGAAGATCATCACCGGCCAATACGGCGGACGCCGCTTCGACCCGCCACGCAACCTCAGCGCCCGGCCTACCACCGACCTGGCTAAGCAGGCTCTCTTCAACATCCTCCAGAACCGAATGGATCTTGAGGGTTGTCGAGCGCTCGACCTATTCAGCGGCACAGGCAGCATCAGCTTCGAACTGCTCAGTCGAGGCGCTGCATATGTCGTCAGCGTCGAATTGGGTCACACCCAGCAGCAGTTCATCCAAAAGGTAGCCGCACAGCTCAACGTCCCCCGCAATCGACATCTGCTCATCCGAGGCGACGTCTTCCGCTACCTCAACACTCCCCCCGCCGTATCAATCGGCGCCAGTGCTCCATACGCTGCGCCCTTCGACCTAATCTTCGCCGACCCGCCCTACGACCTCGCCAATCTCGACAAGCTACCCGACCTCGTCCTCCAACCTGGCTGGCTCGCCCCCGATGGCAACTTCATCCTCGAACACGGCAAGTCCTCCGACTTCTCCTCCCATCCCCTCTTCCAGGAGCTCCGCACCTACGGCGCTGTACACTTCTCCTTCTTCCAGCATCCCCGTCCCTAAATCCCCCGCGCTCCCGCATTCCCCGCCCACAGGGCTTATAGTGTTCCCGTCGCAGCCATCTATGGCTGCCCAAAATATCCCCACAATATGAAACATCTCCTCATCCTCCTCTCCGCCCTCCTGCTCCTCCCCCTCAGCAGCTGCCGCAATAGTCTCGAACGTGCCCTCAAGCCCGATTCCTCGGGCACACCCTACGACCTCTATCTCGTTATGGAAGAGGCTCTCCGTGAGACCGCCCTCAACGACACCCTCCACGCCATCTTCGAATTCCCGATGGAGGGCACACCAAATGGTGACGAGTATTTCCGCGTGCGCCATCTCACCCCTGAGAACTTCGCCTCGCAGGTAATCCGCATTGTCGCCAATGTCGCCATCGTTGACATCAATCCCACCAATGGCGAACAGCCCGTCGTGACCCTCGAGCGCGAACCCTACGCCTACAATCAGGTCATCGTCCGTATGCACGCCAAGACTATCGAGTCGCTCACCGAATACCTTCCCCAGATTCAGGAGCAGCTCCGTCAGGTCTATGTCAAGAACGAGATGAACCGTCGCATCAAGATCATAACCAAGGAGCACCTCATCAAGCAGCAGGACCGCCTTATGCGACTCCAGAACGCTTCGCTATATATTCCCCGCGCCATGGATGTCACCTGCCGCCCCGCCAAGGACAGCACCTTCTTCTGGTGCACCGACAACTTCGCCTCCAAGCAGAGCTACCTCGTCGTCTATAGCATGCCCTACACCGACCAGAACATCTTCACCCTCGAAGGCGCCGTCGCCGTGCGCGACTCCGTCATGGGTGCCAACATCGAAGGCTCCGACTCGACCCAGCATATGGAGACCAACCGCAATGTCGTCCTCCCCGAATACAAGGCGCTCAACGTAGGTGGCCATTACGTCGGTGAGCTCCGTGGTATGTGGCGTATGCGCAATGGTCTGATGGCTGGCCCGTTCATCTGCCACATCCGTCTCGACGAGGTCAACAAGCGCGTCGTCTTTGCCGAAGGCTTCTGCTATGCTCCCAACGATGGCAAGCGCCTCCTCATCCGCAACCTCGAGGCCTCCCTCTACACCCTCAAGCTCCCCTCCGACCAGCTCATCCCCGAAATCGAAGTCACGCTCTAAGGCGCGCCCCCAGCGTTCCAGTCGCAGCCATCTATGGCTGCCCATCCCTCCCTCTTCCATCATCCCCCTTCCATCATCCATAGCATGTACCTCTTCCGTATCGGCATAACCCAAGGTGATATCAACGGCATCGGCTGCGAGATGCTAATCAAAGTCCTGCAGGACCCCGAGATGCTCGAGTTCTGTACTCCCGTCATCTTCGGCAGCGCCCAAGTGCTGCGCAGCACCGCCCAGCAGCTGGGCATCAGCATGATCCCCCTCAACGTCGTTTCACGCGCAGGCGACGCCATCGAAGGGCGCATCAACCTCGTGCCCGTATGTGGTGACGCCGAACCCGAAGTCCAGTTCGGGCAGCAAACCGAAGCTTCCCTTCAGGCCGAAGCCAGCTCACTCACCGCGGCACTCGAAGCCTACGACAACGATGACATCGATGCCCTCGTCACCCTCCCTGGCCACCTCGACAACGACCAGTCGTCACACGCCCTCTCGGACTTCATCCATCGTGCGCTCAACATCCACGACGCTTCGTTCGACTGGATCATCAACGACAGTCTTCGCATCCTCCAGCTCCATCACTACGACGTCACGACCGAACTCGGCGAAGGCATCGCGTCCGAAGCCTTCCAGAACGACATCCGTGCCATCAGCCAAAGTCTGCGCTACGACTTCGGCATTATGCGTCCCCGCATCGCCGTCGTCTCTTCGCACGAGAAATTGCGCAACGACCTCGATGAACTCCACGAGCAGGGTGTCCTCGCCTTCGGTCCCCTCGATGCCACAGCCTTCTCCCAGGGAGCTTGGCAGGACCACTACGACGGCTGTCTTTTCCAGGATCAGGACGAAGCCTTCCAGCAGGCCATCGCAAGCCGTGATGCCGACTACAACATCGGCTACATCTCCGGCCTTCACCTCATCCTCACCTATCCCTTCGTAGGTATCCGCTACGACATCGCAGGGCAGAATCAGGCCGCTGAGATGCCTCTTCGACAGGCTATCTATGCCGCCCTCGACATCCTGCGCCAGCGCATCCGATACCGTCAGGCCACTAGCCATCCCCTCGAGAAGCATTGGGTGCCTCGTGGCCGCGACGACTACAAGTTAGACCTCACGAAAGACGACGAATAACGCTATGTCTAGTTTCATCATCGAAGGTGGCCACCCCTTGCGTGGCACCATCAAGCCACAAGGCGCCAAGAACGAGGCCCTCGAAGTGCTCTGTGCCGTGCTCCTCACCCGCGAGGAAGTCACCATCACCAACATCCCCGAGATTCTCGACACCCTCAACCTCATCGAGCTCCTGCGCAAGATGGGTGTCGTCGTACATCACCTCGAACGCGGCACGTTCCGCTTCCGCGCCGACCACATCGATGTGGCTTACCTCGAAAGCGACGACTATCTGCGTCGCTGTATGTCGCTGCGTGGTTCGGTAATGCTCCTCGGTCCGCTTGTCTCGCGCTTCGGACATGCCCTGTTGCCCCAGCCCGGGGGTGACAAGATCGGTCGTCGACGTCTCGACACCCACTTCATCGGCCTCCAGCGACTCGGCACCGAGTTCACCTACGACCCCGAACGCCACCTCTATCGCGTCGAGGCCACCCATGGTCACCTCTCGGGATGCTATATGCTGCTCGACGAAGCTTCCGTCACCGGCACCGCCAACATCGTTATGGCTGCCGTCTGCGCCGAAGGCACCACCACCATCTACAATGCTGCCTGCGAGCCTTATCTCCAGCAGCTCTGCCGTATGCTCTCTCGTATGGGTGCCCACATCGAGGGCATCGGCTCCAACCTCCTCACCATCGAGGGCGTGCGCGAACTCCACGGCACCCAGCATCGCCTCCTGCCCGATATGATCGAAGTCGGCTCATTCATCGGTATGGCTGCTATGACGGGCTCCGAACTCACCATCGCCGACGTCTCCGTGCCCGACCTCGGAATCATTCCCGATGCCTTCCGTCGTCTCGGCATCACTGTCGAACAGCGCGGCGACGACCTCTATGTACCCGCCCACGACCATTATCAGATCGACTCGTTCATCGATGGCTCCATCATGACCATAGCCGACGCACCCTGGCCAGGCCTCACGCCCGACCTTCTGTCCGTCCTCCTCGTCACTGCCACACAGGCACGCGGCGTCGTCCTCATCCATCAGAAGATGTTCGAGTCGCGACTCTTCTTCGTCGACAAGCTCATCAATATGGGTGCGCAGATCGTCCTCTGCGACCCTCACCGTGCCACCGTCATCGGCATCGACCGCCAGTACAAACTGCGCCATGCCAATATGACCAGCCCTGACATCCGCGCAGGCATCGCCCTGCTCATCGCCGCAATGAGCGCCGAAGGGACCTCCCGCATCGACAACATCAACCAGATCGACCGCGGCTACGAGGCCATCGACCAGCGTCTCAACGCCCTCGGCGCCCACATCACCCGAAAAGAGGAATAATATTATGATCAAAGACTTCCACAAGACCGCCATCATCGCCGGCAACCGTTACGTCAGTTACAAGGAGATGCTTCGCCGCATCACCTATTTCGCCCGATACACTTCGCCCCACGCTGGTGCCAAGACTGTCATCCTCTCCGAAAACCGCGAAGGCTGGATCTACGCCTTCTTCAGCATCTGGCTCAATCGCGGCATCGCTGTCCCTGTCGATGCCACCGCCACGCCCGACGAGGTGGCCTACACCCTGCGCGACAGTGAGGCCGAATGCATCTGGACCTCCAACAAGAAGCTCGACACGGCCCGCGAAGCCTTGCGCCTGCTGGGACGCGAGCTGCCCATTCTGATCATCGACGAACACGAGCAGGTCGAACTGTCCGACGATATTCGCCCCGCCAAGATCGACTACGAGTCGTCGGCTACTGCCGTCATCATCTACACCTCCGGCACCACAGGCTCGCCCAAGGGCGTTATGCTCTCGTTCGGCAATATGATGGCTAATGTCGATTCGGTCTCGAAGGAAGTGCGCATCTATACACAGGATCGCCGCGCCATCATCCTCCTGCCACTCCACCACGTGCTCCCCTTGTTGGGCTGTCTCGTCGCACCCATCACCGTCGGTGGCGGTGTAGCCATCGCGCCCGCCATGACCGGACCCGACATCCTCGACACCCTCAAGCGAGGCAAGGTAGGCCTTATGATTGGCGTACCCCGTCTGTGGACTACCCTCATCCGAGGCATCAAGGCGAAGGTCGAAGCCAAGGCTCTCACGCGCGCTATATTTAAAATGTGTCGTGCCCTCCAGTGGCGCTGGCTCAGTCGCCTCGTCTTCACCTCCGTGCGCCAGGCACTTGGCGGACATCTCGACATCCTCGTCTCGGGCGGCGCAGCCCTCGACCGCGAGATTGCCATCGACATCAAGACCCTCGGCCTCGATCTGCTCGAAGGCTACGGTATGTCCGAGTGCGCACCCATGATCTCGTTCACGCGTCCCGACGACATCGTCCCCGGCTCGGTGGGCAAACCCCTCCCCTCCGAGAAGGTCATCCTCAAGAATGGTGAGATCTGCGTCAAGGGTCCCAATGTGATGCAGGGCTATTACAACCGTCCCGAGGAGACGGCTGCCATCTTCGACGACGAAGGCTGGCTCCACACGGGCGACCTCGGACGTTTCGACGACAAGGGCCGCCTCTACATCACCGGTCGCACCAAGGAGATCATCGTCCTCTCCAACGGCAAGAACATCAACCCCTCCGAGATTGAGTTCAAGCTCGAGCAGCACACCGACATCGTCAAGGAGGTCGGCATCATCCAGGACGTCGATATGCTCAAGGCCATCATCGTCCCGCAGCCTGCATGGATTCAGGGGCGCAACGACGAGGAACTCGAGGAAGCTCTCAAGCGTGAACTCCTCGAACCCTACAACCAGGAAGTGCCACCCTACAAGCGCCTTATGTCGCTCTTCGTCTATCATGGCGAACTGCCGCGCACCAAGATGGACAAGCTCCAGCGCTTCAAGCTCCCCGCCCTCGTCTCGTCGGGCGAACATACCGACAAGAACAAGAAGCGCATCATCGAGCCATCCTTCCCCGAATACAAGATCATCAAGAACTACATCCAGCACGAGAAGAAGTGCCCCGTGCGTCCTACCGATAACCTCGACACCGACCTGCAGCTCGATTCACTCGACAAGGTAGGCCTGCAGGGCTTCCTCGAGCAGACCTTCGGCATGGACATCTCTGCCGAACGCATCGCTGCCTTCCGCAATGTCCTCGAACTCGCCGAACACGTGGCCGACTACAAGACGCGCATCGAAGTCGAGGAGATCGACTGGCATCACATCCTCAACGAAGATACCCAGAACCTCAAGCTCCCCGATGCCTGGCCCGACGATCTGCTCATCCTCTGGTTCTTCAAGCTCATCGCCCGTCTCTACTTCCGTCTCGAAGGTCGCGGAGCCGAGAACATCCCGCAGGAAGGCCCCTATATGCTCGCCGCCAACCATCAGTCGTTCCTCGATGGTATGCTCGTCATGGCCTACAGTCCCAAGAAGAACGTCCGCAAGACCTTCTTCTTCGCCAAGGAGTCGCATGTCAAGCACCCCATCGTCCAGAGCATTGCCAAGCGCCACAACGTCATCGTTATGGAGCCCACCAATCTCAAGACCTCCATCCAGCGAATGGGCGAAGCCTTCAAGCAGGGCAAGAACATCATCATCTTCCCCGAAGGCACACGCACCGAGACGGGCGAAGTGGGCGAATTCAAGAAGACTTTCGCCATTCTCGCCAAGGAACTCAACGTCCCCATCGTCCCCTGCTCCATCCATGGAGCTTACGAGGCGCTGCCCAAGCATAGCAAGTGGGCACGTCCCTTCAAGATCCGTGTCGATTACCTCCCCGTCATCCAGCCTCAGCCCGACGACACCTACGACACCCTCACCCGCCGCGTCCGCGATGCCATCATCCAGAACCAGCGTGGCCTATGACACGCATTTGCGAACTTCTTTTTCATCACGAATTAGCAAATTCCCGAATTAGCGATTTCCATATAAAGAAGTGGCCCACAAATATTTTTAAACATTTTTCTGTGAAACGATTTTCGATTTATGAACTATGAAATCCCTGATAGGGTGATGTATTGATTGGAAGCGGCAGCCGAAAGCTCGCTTTCGGCTGACACTTCAAAGCAAGACATCAGAACTGCATTCAAGCAGTTCCATAGTTCATAAATCCATTTTTCATCTTCTCATATAAATATATTTTCATCTTTATTTCAAAGCAATGACGATAAACGAATATCAGGAAGGTGCCCGCCGCACCGCCATCTACCCCTCCTCCCGCGCCATCATCTACCCCACCCTCGGCCTCACCGGAGAAGCTGGCGAAGTAGCCGACAAGGTCAAGAAGGTCATCCGCGACAACAACGACGAGTTCACCCCCGAACGCTGCCATCAGATTGCCCTCGAGTTGGGCGATGTGATGTGGTATGCCGCCTCCCTTGCCCACGACCTCGGCTACACCCTCGACGAAATCTGCCAAATGAATCTCGACAAACTCGCCTCCCGTATGCAGCGCGACCGCATTCACGGGGAGGGGGATGAGAGGTAGAAACAATGTTTTACGCCTTACAAATTACGCAATAAAATAAAAATTAATATTATTTATACAACCAATGAAAAGAGTAATCCTTCTATTCTTCACGATTCTTGTTGCCTCTATGTGTAAAGCTGATGATTTCACCTACACGACAAGTGGCAATTCAGCAACAATTACAAAGTATAATGGCTCTGAAAAATCTGTTGTATTTCCAACTGAAATAACAAAAGATGATATTACTTATCATGTAACTTCAATTATTGGCATCACTAGTGTTATTCCTAGCGATAATACAAAAGTTGAAGAAATATTTATTCCTTCTGCTATTGCCAATATCCAGAAATTAACTAGAGATTCTAAATCCATCAAAACCATCGTTATAGAAAATGGCAAAGCGAACATTGATCATCTATTTATCTATTCATCAATGCCAATGGCTATTGCACCTCTAAATAATATTATTTTTCTTAGTTCTTGCGAATATCTGTCTAATCAATTAATAAATGTTGATCCACATTATCTATTAAAAACTGGGGAAATAACTATTTCTTATAAAAGTGATGAAAAAAACGAGAAAAAGGAAGCTGTCCAAATGTATCTATTTGATAAAGGATGGTCAAGCGCTAGGCCTTTCGGAGAGGAAAGGTTCAAATACCTACTTTCTGCATTACAAAAAAGCGGAAAAGACATAAGTAAAATATCAACAATAGATTTGAGCGGTATGTCCACTAATCCAACTAATATTGGTGTTAATTTCACTTTCGATACCGATAATTACAATCCGTCCTCAGAACTTTCATCTGGTGCAATTGTTGTAACAGACACAAAAAGGTATACAGCCACAGGAACTAGGACTATAACTATTACCGATAAAGTAAATTTTATTGCACCTCAATATAGTATTCTAACAGATATCACCTACAACCGCTCAAACACTTTAAATTGGAACTCCGTTTGTCTTCCATTTGACATTAAAGAGTCAGACTTCGGAGGAACCTGCAAAATTTACAAAGTCACAGCAGCAACCAATAGTAAAATCAGTTTGACAAGAGTAGATACTGAAGGAACTGTAGTTGAAGCTGGCACTCCTTGCTTCATTCATTCCACAGCAGATAATTGGAACTTGAACCTTCATAATGTCACCATCAGTTATAATGTTGCTCCTAAAACTATAGAAGTAGATGGGAACTGGAAAGTAATCGGTAGTTTTTCGAACGAAACGATAGGAACAGGCAAATATAAATTGAATAGCGAAGGTTCTGAATTCGGTATTACTAACAGCAACGAGGCTACAGTTACTGCATTCCGCTGTTATATTGCTCCGACTAGTACAAGAACCAATGCTCCAGCACAACTTAGCGTAAACATTGATGAAGAAGCATCCATTACCCTCGTTCCCAATGATGCAGAACCTCAAAAAGTAAAACTTTACGACCTAATGGGCCGTCCACGCAAAGAAGGCTCAAAAGGAATCTTCATCAAATCAACAAGATAATTCGCCGACAAACAAAACTATACAAACAATAAGAGCTAGTTTTCACATAAAAAGTCATGCAGTTATTCGAGAGCGTAATCCTCTATAATAGCTGCATGATCTTTTTGGCTGATAATAGTAAAATTATCTGATTATTTGGTCTTTTGACAGGTCTCACTTTGAACTTTTCGCTGTAGCATATTGATACCTTTCTTCTAAAACCGATTGTGTATAGCAATTGGTTAGGCAGTTATTTCAAAAAGGAACAAGAAAAGTGAATGTTTAACAGAATTGAAATGGCGACTTATCAAATTCATTCAAAAAGAATGTTTTATGTTATATCGCGCACGATTTATCGTTAAAAAATCAAAAATATTCATTGCATCTCTTGCAAGATAATAAAATAATGTCTATATTTGCATCGCAAACGATATAAAAAACAACATTTAAAATATAATGATATGAAAAAGATTTATGAATTCAAGGCTCTCACGAGCAAAGGTAAGGAGTTGGATTTCTCGAAGTTCGAAGGCAAGGTGCTTTTGATTGTCAATACTGCCAGCAAGTGCGGTTTTACCCCTCAGTTCGCAGGACTGGAGGAACTGAACCAGAAGTATAAGGACAAGGGTCTCGTCGTAATCGGATTCCCCTGCAACCAGTTCAAGGAGCAGGATCCAGGTAGCGATGCTCAGATTGAGGAGTTCTGCCAGCTGAACTATGGCGTGACCTTCCAGATCATGAAGAAGATTGACGTAAACGGCGCTGCAGCCGACCCCATCTTCGAGTATCTGAAGGCCCAGGCTCCCACCGAAGAGTACAAAGGCCTGAAGGCTAAGGCCACCCACGCGCTGCTCAAGAAGCTCAGCACCAGTGTGGAGAAAGACAGCGATATCCTTTGGAACTTCACCAAGTTCCTGATTTCGAAGGACGGTGAGACCATCAAGCGCTATGCTCCAGTTGCTGAACCCAAAGACTTTGAGAAGGACATAGAGGCAATGCTTGCATAAGCGTCGATTCGATTCCTAATAACAAAAGAGGGTGTGTCGAAAGCCAATCCCATTGGCCAAAGACACATCCTCTTTTTGTTTGACAGCACGAATCCGCATCGAAAAGAACGCACTTTGGGCAATTAGGCCAAAGGTTTAAATCGTTAGGAAACTTTATGATTGTAGTCAAGAAATGCTAAAAGTGAGGAACTTGGGATAAACCACCGGGGGATAGTAACGTCAAAGAGGCAAACAAACAAGAATAATCACCTCAAACGGAAATAAGACAATGAAGAAGATCCTGTTAACCCTCGTACTGATAGTAGCCTGCGCCGCAGGAACAGTTTTCGCTCAGCCTCGTCACCACGGCTACTACGGACGCCACTATGGCGGTCCCCACCACGGATATGTTCACTACGGACCAGCCCCCTACTATCATGGCAGCATCGGTTCGTTCATCCTCGGTGCAGCAATCGGCGCAGTTGTCGACCATGCCATCACAAAGGCGACTACCCGCCCGGTGGTAGTAGAGCGCACGGTCGTTGTCGATCAAGACGGTTACCCGATTGATGCAGAAGTGGATCGCATCGAGGGAGAATCTCTTCCCATCGAGGCAGCACCCGAAAGAGAAGTTGTTGTTGTGGAGCGCAAGGCACCTGTAGTCATCGTGCGCAGCGACGCTCCCGTAATGATAATTGATGATCACGGTTTCCACTTTGAAACGCATCCACATCATCCTCAACCACTTCCATAAGATCAAGACGATAAGAGGATTATTAGTAGATTGTTGCGTTGAAAGGAAGCAGCCCGACGTGAGCCGAGCTGCTTCTGTTGTTTTTTCCTCCTCTTCTTCCCTTACAGACGAGGCAAGGGGGCCTCGCGACATCAAATCGCAAAGCCCCCTTGCCAGCCAATAACAGCATCGCGGAATGCTTCGGGCACACGTACGAGATTGCCTGGAAGACGCAGCACACGCTTCTCGTCGCCCGTAGTACCCTGAATGACGTAGTTGCCCGCCGCATCACCAAGTGCGGAGAGGACGGACTTCTTTGCCCTTGAAAAGGCCGTGGAACGCTCCTTGTTGGTCCTGGTTCCCACCTTTTCCGATGCGCCAAAGCGACTGCACAATGTGGTGGCAATCTTGTCGGCCCACTCGAGCGTAGCTTTGGTGTGGGACTGCTCCGAATCGGTGTAGAGTGCGAGTGCAATGCGCTTGAATTCACCGTGGTACTTCTGTAAACCGGCGAGCGTAATCTTCTGTCCAGGATGCAACATAAAGAAGGCATAGAGTACCTTCGAGTACCTGTTGTTGAAAGGGATGACAATCTGTTCGTCACCACGCACAGCACAAATCTCCCAGTAGCCAGCCACGCAGTTGTGGTTGGCCATCTCATCTCTCCGCATCAAAGAGAGCGTAAAAGGACGCTTGTCGGCCTTGGCTGCCACAGCCTCCTTGAGTTTCTCGATGTCAATGCCATTGACCATAGCATCGGCAATCAAATCGAGCGGCACATACTCAGTCCAAGCTTCCCCATTGAAGCTCGCGGACAACGTTTCGAAAAACAACTTCTTGAGTGCTTCCATCTTCTTGCAAATCATCAGTCGAACCTTCATTTTAACTATTCTCGGGCGCAAAGATAAGGCATTCTGATGATATATGCAAGAAAAATGGAAACTTTTTTTGGTTTCGAATTGTTAATAATTCATAACAAAAATTGTGAAACTCTCACGCTACGGGCAGTAACTTTCTGTCCGTCACAAATATAAAGACATTTTGACGTGGTTTTACCACTTATGCGCAGAATCCGATGCCTCGGGTCTTCTTGTCATAACCCTCCTCCTTGCAGATGCGGCTGAGCGAATCGAAGGTGATGGCCTTGCCATAGAGGATGTGCTCGACGCGTTGGCGTCGCACGACGTTCTCAATCTGGCCGCCGCTGAAGTCATACTGTGCGGCGAGTGCCTGTGCTGTCTTCTTGTTAATCTCGGGAATCATGGCACGCCAAATCTTCGCCTTGACCTCCTTCTGTGGCTTGTGGAACTCGATGCTGAAGAGGAAGCGGCGCTCGAATGCCTTGTCGAGCGCACCTGGCATATTGCTGGTACAAATCATGATGCCGTTGAGTTTCTCCATCTGTTCGAGAAGGATGTTCTGCACACTGTGGTACATCTTCCCCACTGCATCGCTTCCACCCTGCTCATTGCGCTTGCCCAAGATGGCATCACACTCGTTGAAGAGCAGAATGGGACAAACTTTGCTCTTGGCGACCAATGACGCATACTGCTCAAAGAGTTCGGAGATATTCTTCTCATAGTCGCCCACCCACTTCGAGATGAGTTCCGAGACCTGGGCCACCATCACGGGACGCCCTGTGGCGATACAGAGCTGATTGACAAGTTCGGTCTTTCCACTGCCCGGAACGCCATGGAGCAGGACACAAAAGCCCGTGCGCATACCGCTGTCCTTCAAACGCTGCTGCACCTCACCGAAAGTCTTGGGGCTCAACAAGTCCATCAGGCGATTGACCTGACGTTGCTCCTCATCGTTGTAGAAGAGCTCCTTGGGTGTAAGCTTTTCGGGGAGGATGAGGTTGTTGGGTGTGGCAGCCCTTCGCGTCGCAAGATTGATGTGGAACTCCTGAAGTACAGTTTTAATGGCACGTTCAGTGACTTGGAAACTATCGGGTTCGGTCATACCATCGATAGTGGCATTCTCCATCAGTCCCAACTTGACCAGATTGCCAGTACCTTCGTTGATACCATTGCAGATGTCGAAGGTTTCATACGACTCATCGAGGATGTCCTCATAATAAGAGGAATTGATGACTGGAATGCGATGCAATACAAGGCGAGAGGCAGCAATCAGAAACATCACAAGTTCGCCCATAGTGAGAGGGAATGACGACAACTGACTTGAGAACTCGAGATGCTGGGTATTGGCAAGCAGATTGGTAATGTCTGCGACCATAGTGTCGTAGTAATCGCTGTCATTGTCGGTGGTGTCCAGACAATCGCGAATCTCGCGCATTACATCGTATGCCGTGAAGGTGCTGGGGTCACTTGGTTCAAAAGAGGCATCGTTACTTACAGCATTGAGTACCTCCTTGCAGATACGCCAACCTCTACGTTCGCTATACTCTTGACAAGAAACATAAATCATCTTTCTGCGGCGCAAATGCTCGAAGTTGTCGTGCAAAGCAAGGACCTTTAGACTTGAACATTCGAGGAAATTCGCTATATCACGGCGCGTCATTACCGTATCGTCATCAAGCAAGACGGCCAGAATGACACATTCCATCGGAGTGATATTGAACTTTCGCTTGATATAGTTGGTCTCATTCTTGACCGAAGCCAATAACGAATTATCCAACTTACTCCCTTTGGCCCTCGCAACAATGTTCTCGAAGGCCTGTGCCAATGTCATTTTCGTTCTCATTCGCAAATCGTCATTAAACGTTAATACTCATTATTTCGGGTTCAAATTCATCATCGCCAAATCGCGAGGTCTGAAGATACGCGGCATAAGATAGCCATGGCGCAAGGCTCCCCTATCGTCGGAATAAGTGACCAGATGGCCGTGACCCTTGCTTTGGGCAAGCAGTCGCTGCTGATGGTCGCGAAGGTTTTCACCGAAACGACGAGCCTGCGCTATGCCCTGCAGGATGTTGCCGGTGACGACGTAGGCAATCTCGCGCGTACGCTTGGGGCGGATGCTGTCCCACTGCTTCAGGTCGAATCCACGCACACGACGACGGAAGACGTCGAGACTGGTCTGACGACTGATGGTGGAGAGGATGGCCTGCTCGGTGAACGGTATCTCGAGCTTGCGTCGTCCGTCGTTCACTGCAAAGACAGCCTTGATGTTGGAGCGAGACAACCTGCCACTTGCAAGGCGATAGCCGAGGAAGATGCCTATCGAGACAAAGTCGATCATGTTGGGATCCTCGATGACACCATCCTCGAAGAGTGACATCGGAACGCCCACCACCTGACCAGGCGTAAACATCAAGAGTTCGCTTTTGATGTTTCTGATGTCTTCCTCCACCTTCGCGATCTGTCGTTCCTGGGCATCCAGGTCATAGGCTTGACGCTTCAGTTCCTCAAGTCGCTTGGGGGTATATTTTGCCTTCTCGCCCGGGTCGGTATAGCGTGTCAGTTCGGCAAGTTTGCGAGCAGCCACCAGTCGCAGCTGCTTGTAGCGTATGAGGATGTTCTTCACCTTCTCTTCTTTCGCCTCGTCGAGCCGGTTGTTCACTATCTTGCCGTAAGCCAACGACTGCTTCATCCATTTGATTTCAGATACCGTCATAGGTTTGCGAAGCACATCCACCTCGATTTCATCGAGCCAGGCGTCCTGTTCGAACACACTTCGGGCTTCGCTCTTGTCCTTGCCCGCTGCAAAGACCTGACGATGGAGCAAGGTAGCCCTCAGCGGCATTACCTTCGCTTCAAGTTCGTTCTCGCCGTTCTCGTTCAGGTAATCCAGCAGGTCGTGGTAGCGCTGCATCACCTCGTTGAGCAACGACTCCTGGTCGTGGCAGGTCAACAAGGCCAGGGAGTTCATAAAGACACGTACCAGATTGAAATGCTCTTCTTCGTCGGCAAATCTTTGGGGCATATCGGGGATGAACGACGCCATCTCGGGATGATCGAGCAGAAACTCCTTGACCACGCGCGAGCCATAGCGATTGAGGATGTTCTCGTAGGGCGAGTCGGTCTTCTGGTTGGCGGTCACATTGGCATTGAGAGAACGCTGTCGACGTTCGTTCATCATCAGGAAGCGCTGCTCGGCAGGGATGGGCGACGAGAGGGTGATGTAATGGCAATGATCGAGTTGGCCCGTACGGTCGGCACGTCCGTCGAACTGTGTCTGTCGGTCGGCGCTGTCCTGCAGTTCCCAAGTGATGACGACGCGCTGACGCACATCCTCGAACTCAGGACTATTGTGGAGTGAAATGCCCGTGCTCATCATACGGTTGCCGAGCAAGACGTCAATCTTTCCGTTGTTGAAGTCGGCAGCCAGTCGTTTCTTGTTACTGGCTTTGCACCTCACGCAGGTGGCACCATTATCATCGTCGTGCAACTGCAGGCCAAGGTGCCGTTGAGTCAGAATACCTACGCTGTATCCTGCCTGCTCTATGCGCTTCACGAAATAATCAATCGGGCTGAGCGGCAGACCGGTCAACGTCCGGTCGATACGCCGACGGATGCTCTCGTAGGCCTCCAATACCTCACCTCCGGGGAATGCAGCATCGAGTTCGTAGATGCTGATCACATCGTCGCACTTGTAGTGGGGAGCACGCTCCTTCTCTCGAACATTACTCGGCTTAATGCCCGAACCTGTCACACTGTAGCAGAGCATACCGTTCAGGCTCCTGCGCAGCACCAGTGCAAATTCGGCCGAAGGCAGCACGTCACCCACCTTGGCGAGACTTGCGATCTGGGCTTCCATCGTATGATTGATTTGCACGATGGGTTTCTTTCCGCTTCGAAGCACCTCGAGGGTAGCCTCCACGGCATCCTCAGCCTTGGTGGCCATCAGCAATTGCTGGACGATGGGTGTCATTCGCGTGGAGAAACGATCATATACCACATTGATGGCATCTTCGTCCAAAGGCATTAATTCATCCAGGTTGCACTTTCGACGCAATACATCCTCGGCATCGATTGTCTTGAGATATGGATCGATGAAACGCTCCTGAAAATCATAGAGGTCCTGCACGATTTCGATTACAGCATCGTAGCGACGTCGACACCGAGAAACGGCATCTTCATTGGAAGTGATCCGCAGTTCGCGTATCACGCCGCTCATATCGCGTTCACGACGCGTCATACAGCCCGATTCAGTCAGGCCCTTGGCCAGTTCCTCCTGCAGAATAGGGCCGCCATGTTCGACAATCTCAATGAGTTGATCGGCACCAATCTTGGCATCACCGATGGCCGTCTTGAGCGCATAGAGCGGCATGGACGAAGGATACTTGGCGTAGGTAGCCGACGAGTAGCACACGCCTCGGGCCTGCTGTACAGCTTCGCGAAAGAAACGCCCAACGTTGCTCGTGTCTCCACTTGCATTGTGACATTCGTCCATCAGGAGATACGTATCCTTTATGAAATTGCGCACACGCGCGACTTTCCAGTTGGCGCTCTCACGACGCATCAGCTGCGAATAGGTCAGCATCAGGAAGTCGTAGCCTTGGGGCAATGTACCGTACATACGGAAGTGCTCCATCTCGCTACGTGTAGGCAGGTCATACACCAGATTGCCTTTAAGGTCGGTGACCTTAGCCTCGCGGTCGGCATTGAGAATGAAGGGACGCAGGAACCCGCAGCCGATGTCGTTCAGGTCGCGATACATATCAGAGAAGAGCAGCGATCGCTCGGTCACATACACGGGTATCCTTCCCTTCAGCAGTGACCACTTGATCATAGCAGCCAACTGACGTCCCTTGCCCACACCCGTCATATCTCCGAGGATGAAACCACGGCCACGCCCCATCTGGAAGATGGCCATTGCCACACCATCAATCTGCTCGGCGCTCAGCACACGCTGCAACTCCTCGACGGTGTAAAAATCCAACTGCTGGCGTACCCACTGGTCCACCGGCCCTTTCTCCTGTTCTATTGCGTAGAGCACATTCTCCACAGCACCGGCCATACCTGTCGGAATCATCGTACCAATCTTTCCTCCCGTGCTATAGGGCTCATAGGTCACCGTGTCGGCCACCTCCATCATCTTCATCTGGTTGTCATGCGTCTTCATTTCCTCCTTATTTTAGCGGCGCAAAGATAAGAACAATTTTATAATCCAACAACCCTTTTCAACCTTGAATAATCTTTGATTCAGAAATTGTATTATTCTATCGACATAAAAAAGCCGCACAGCGTGGACCGTGCGGCTATTATACATAAGTAGCGATGAGTCATCAATTCGCGAAAAGGACGGTAGAGAGATAGCGTTCGCCAGTGTCGGGCAGAAGAACGACCACTTTCTTGCCCTTGTTCTCCAGACGACGAGCAATTTCACCTGCAGCAAAGAGGGCAGCACCTGCCGAAATGCCGACAAGTAGTCCTTCCTGACGTGCAATCTCGCGACCTGTGAGGATAGCATCATCGTTCTCGACATCGAACACTTCATCTATGACCTGTGCATTGTAGGTCTTGGGGACAAAGCCTGCTCCAATGCCCTGAATCTTGTGCGGACCGCTCTTTCCTCCGTTGAGCACGGGCGAAGACTTTGGTTCGACAGCAATCACCTTGATGTTCGGGTTCTGCTCCTTCAAGTACTTGCCTGCACCACTAATGGTACCGCCTGTTCCTACTCCTGCAACAAAAATATCCACCTTGCCATCGGTATCACGCCAGATTTCGGGACCAGTAGTGGCATAGTGCTTGGCAGGATTGGCAGCGTTCTCGAACTGTTGGAGGATAATGCTGCCTGGCGTCTTGTCGCGCAGCTCCTCTGCTGTACGAATGGCTCCCGGCATACCATCCTTGCCAGGTGTCAATATCACCTCGGCACCGTAAGCCTTCACAAGGTTGCGACGCTCGATGCTCATCGTCTCGGGCATAGTGAGGATGAGTTTATAGCCTTTGACAGCGCTGACGAGAGCGAGACCTACGCCAGTATTACCGCTTGTAGGTTCGATGATGGTGGCACCAGGCTTCAAGAGGCCTTTCTGCTCAGCGTCCTCGATCATTGCGAATGCGATGCGGTCCTTGACGCTGCCGCCTGGATTAAAGAACTCTACCTTGGCAATGATGGGAGTATCAATGCCTTTTTCCTGAGAAAACTTGTTAAGCTCCACAAGTGGGGTATTGCCGATAAGATCGGTCAATTGTTTCACTATTTTTGCCATAACTTCTTTGTTAATTAAATTTTTCTTTTAATCTTCTTTTACAATTGGATATAGTTCGATGAACTCGCCCTGATGAGACCGACCGTCGTTGATGAGTTCGGTGAACTTGCTACCAACGGTGTCGATATTGTGGAACCCGGGCAGACTCATGTTGCCATTCAAGTCGGTCGTCGTTGGACCAGGATGAACCGAAAAGATCTCCACTGGTGTGTTGCTCTGCTGGAACTCGACAGCCATCACGCCCATCATTGCGTTTTGAGCAGCCTTGCTGGCCACGTAAGCCAACGGATGCCAATAGGGACTGATTTCAGAAGGAACGGTGACGTTGACTATCCGACCTTCGTTGGCTGTGAGCAGCGGCAATAGAGCCCTGGTAAGTGCAAAGGTGCCCACGAAATTCACGTCGAGCGTCTCACGAATATCGCTGAGATCGGTATGTCGACTATTGACACTCATGTCGCCGGGGATACCCGCATTGTTGACGAGCAGCGACAGGTTGGGATATTTCCCGCTCACCTCCATGGCTGCCTGCTCGATGCCAGCGATGTCCTTCAGTTCGATATTGACCCAACCGAGCACATCGACGCCCGACGTTTTCAAATAACGGATAGCATCGCGAGCGCGTTCCTTGTTTCGTGCTCCAACAATTACCTTCCATCCGCTGAGGCCCAAGTGCTTAGCGATACCGAAACCAATACCTTTGTTGGCACCTGTCACCAGGGCGACCTTTTCGTTCATAGTGTTCCTGATTAATTCGTTCATAGTGTTCCTGATTAATAAATGTTATATCTTCTTAAATCTGATCGAATGCCTGGGAAAGATCTTCGATGATGTCATCGATATGCTCTGTGCCGATGGAGAGACGGATGGTCGAAGGAGTGATGTGCTGTTCGGCCAATTCCTCGGGTGTCATCTGCGAGTGGGTGGTGGTGTAAGGATGAATTACGAGGCTCTTGACGTCTGCAACATTAGCCAGCAGCGAGAATACCTGCAGCGCATCGATAAACTTCCACGCTTCTTCCTGACCGCCCTTGATCTCGAAAGTGAAGATCGAACCGCCACCATTGGGGAAGTACTTCTTGTAGAGTTTGTGGTCGGGATGATTCTCCAAGGCAGGATGGTTTACTTTCGACACCTTGGGGTGCTTGGCAAGGAAATCCACCACCTTCAGGGCATTTTCGACATGACGCTCCACACGCAGGCTCAGCGTTTCGACACCCTGCAAAAGGATGAACGCGTTGAAAGGCGAAATGGTGGCACCCGTGTCGCGAAGGATGACCGCACGAATACGAGTAACGTAGGCCGCGGCACCCACAGCATCAGCAAAGACGATGCCATGATAACTCGGATCGGGTTTTGCCAGTGTCGGGAACTTGTCAGGATTGGCCTTCCAGTCGAACTTGCCACCATCGACGATGACACCACCAAGGCTTGTTCCATGACCGCCGAGGAACTTTGTGGCCGAATGCACTACGATATCTGCACCATGCTCCAAAGGACGAATGAGGTAAGGTGTACCGAACGTATTGTCGACGATGAGCGGGATACCATACTTATGCGCAATAGCTGCAACGCCTTCGAGGTCGAGCACATCACTGTTGGGGTTGCCGAAAGTCTCGGCATACACCACCTTCGTATTTGGCTGAATAGCAGCTTCCAGTGCAGCAAGATCATTTACATTAACTATGGTATTGGTGATGCCTTGCGTAGCGAGCGTATGGGTAATCAGATTAAACGAACCGCCATAAAGGTTGTCAGCAGCTACAATGTGGTCACCAGCCTGCACGATGTTCTGCAAAGCGTAAGTGACGGCAGCAGCACCGCTGGCGACTGCCAGACCTGCAACACCTCCCTCGAGGGCAGCAACACGATCCTCGAACACACCCTGGGTGGAGTTGGTCAGACGACCGTAGATGTTGCCGGCGTCACGCAGGCCGAAACGATCGGCAGCATGCTGGCTATTATGGAACACATAACTCGTGGTCTGATAGATGGGCACCGCACGTGCATCGGTAGCGGGGTCGGCCTGTTCTTGTCCTACATGAAGTTGGAGAGTCTCAAAACGATAATTCTTTTTTGCACACATAATATTACAATTTTTAGTTATTTTACGGGTGCAAAGGTAGAGGTTTCGGAAATATTCTCCAAATTTCTTGCGTAATTTGGAAATTTTGCCTATTTTTGCGCCGTCGAAAGAAATCTTTTCTGCGACAGACGTTCTAAAACCCTCCAAACAGAATAATATTCCAAGAACATGATCGAAACATTAGACAAAACCGACCTGTTGATACTCAAAACGCTTCAAAAAAATGCGAAATTGACCACAAAAGAGCTGGCTGATGCCGTAAATTTGTCGCCAACGCCCGTTTTTGAGCGGCAAAAACGCCTTGAACGACAAGGTTACATCAAGAAATATGTAGCCATAATCGACCCCGAGAAACTGGGGCTGGGACTGCTGGTGTTCTGCAAGGTGAAATTGAAGCAAATCAACCATGAGATAGCCGATGCATTCACTCGCCGCATCCAACGCATTCCCGAGGTGACAGAGTGCTACAATACGAGTGGAGCCTATGATTACTTATTAAAGGTACGCGCACAAGACATGAAGCAGTATCAAGAGTTTGTGCTCAACAAACTCGGAGACATCGACTCGGTCGGTTCGATAGAAAGTACCTTCGTAATGAGCGAAGTGAAGCAGAACTATGGTATTAACATTTAGTTCTGCCTCACTTATATGATTACATAGCGATGGGGAATCTTCACCTGAATGCCGGAAAGGAAAGAACCACTAATAAAGGCCTACCTTGCCGACACCAAAACGCTTACGATAGATCAACGCCTTGCAACGGAACCAAAGGTCCACAAACGGAGTGTAAAGATCGCAAAGGATAGGCCAACCCACCATCGGATGTTGCTTCAACGCCTTTGCCGAACGAACGTGAGTGAATACGATGAGTGCAATACGTATCAAAAGCATTGCTAACACTGCGCCGACAGTTATCCAAGCATACTGGTGCGAACCTCCCCCATTGAAAATATGCATCAAGGCATATACAATCAAGATGAGGCCCGAAATAACGGTGAGATATCTAGTAAGATAGTCGAGATGCTTGACTACAACAGGAATCCAGGGATATAGACGCGAGGTGTAGCCTCGATTCAGTCGGTCGATAGACCAGTTGATGAAAAGGGGCTTCGACTGGTCGGTCATCACAGTCTGTGGTGTACAATCGACAGCCACATTACCATATCGGGCTACATCAGCCACGAAGAGGTCATCTTCGCCAGGCTGCATCTTGAGATGACGCTGAAAACCTTGGCTGCGATTGGCATAGAACGTACTTTTGCGGAAAGCGAGATTCTGTCCCCACCCGGCATACGCCTTCATCGACAATGCAATACCGAGCATTAGCAGCAGACGCTGAAAAAGGTCGAATTGGCAAAAACGCGATAAAAAGCCTGTGCGACGCTCATAAACGACAGGACCCAAGACAACCTCAACACCCGGATTGGCGAAATGGCTCACTAACCCTCCAATCCAGTCTGACGATGCAGGCATGCACTCGGCATGTGTCATCAGAATGAGGTCGTAGTGCGCGGACTTCGTTCCCAGCAATACGGCAAGTTTACGATGACTCATAGCACGTGTCTTCTCGTCGATCTTGGTATGCATCAAGATGTCGGAACGCTGATCCATCATCGTGAGCACATCCTGCGTATTATCGCGAGAATTGTCATCGAGCACAATGACCTCGTACTTGGGATAGTTTTGATTGAGCAGAACGGGCAGATTACGCGCCAGAGCCTCAGCCTGGTTGTGACTATAAACCAAGACACTCACCCCAGGCTGCTCGCCTTGGCTAAGAAGTGGTGTCTTAGCTTGTCGACCAGCCTGACGCAATGCACCCTGCCAGACGACAAGGTGCAGTATGATCTGAATAAGCCAGGCCACTGCAAACACAGCAGCCAGTACCACCAACCAAAAGGAATAATGAAACACCTCGAAAAGCGCTTTAGAGGGTGGCCAAATAGTTGCTCACGTTCTGTTCGATACGTGCTGCGATGTCGCCATTATCCTCGGCAGGTACAAACTTCTCGCCCACGATGTGCTCATAAAGTTCAATGTAGCGATCGCTTACCGACTTGGCATACTCATCGGTAATCTCGGGCATTACCTGACCTGGCTCATTCATAAAGTTGTGGTCGATGAGCCATTGGCGAACGAACTCCTTCGAAAGCTGTTTCTGTGGAAGACCTTTTTCGAACTTCTCTTCATAGCCATCGGCATAGAAATAGCGGCTGGAGTCGGGGGTATGAATCTCATCGATGAGATAGACTTTGCCGTCCTTCTTGCCGAACTCATACTTGGTATCGACAAGAATCAGCCCCTTTGAAGCAGCGATTTCGCTACCACGCTTGAAAAGGGCTCGGGTATATTGCTCAACGAGTTCATAATCCTCCTTGGCAACCAGTCCCTGAGCGATAATTTCCTCCTTCGAGATGTTGAGGTCGTGGCCCTCCTCGGCCTTGGTCGTTGGGGTAATGATAGGCTCGGGGAAACGCTCGTTTTCGCGCATACCATCGGGGAGTTTCACGCCGCAAAGTTCACGGCAGCCTTTCTTATATTCACGCCATGCAGAACCGGTGAGGTAGCCGCGAATGATCATCTCCACGCGGAAACCTTCGCACTTGAGGCCCACAGTCACCATCGGATCGGGAGTGGCAAGCTTCCAATTGGGAACGATGTCGGCAGTGGCATCGAGGAACTTGGCAGCAATCTGGTTCAAAACCTGGCCCTTGTAAGGGATACCTTTAGGCAGAATGACATCGAAGGCAGAGATGCGATCGGTAGCAACCATTACCATCAACTCATCGTTGATGTTATATACGTCACGGACCTTGCCGTGATAGACAGACTTCTGACCTTTGAAGTTGAAGTCGGTGCGAGTAAGTGCGCTCATATCAATAAAACTTTTCAAAAAATGTGCCGCAAATTTAGGAAAATTTGGGCACATTTCCAAATATCACGGTTCAAAATGTGTAGATGCCAAGCCATATTTGGCCAATAATGCATCTTTGAGTTGCAAAGTGTTTTGCAGGAACTGCTTGTACTCGTTCGATTCGGGGTCGTTTGGGCGATGTTGTAACGCCTTTACTAGCGGCATAGCTTCCGCAAAATATTGCTTCATCTGCGGAGAGAAACAGCAGTCGGTGACAAGTTCCTTCACAGCCTCGACAGCCAGTGTGGAAGGGTGCACCAGATCGTAGGCGTAGAAACGGTAATCCCGCAAATCGTCCATCAGGAGTTCATAGACGGGCAGATATTCAACCTGCTCGACATATCGCTCTTGAAGAACATCAATAGCCAGCAGCAAAATGCTTTTTGACAATTGGTTGCCATGCAGTCCATCCTTGATGTGACGGATGGGACTGACCGTGAATATGAAGTGTTTGTCGGGTGATGCCTCGATGATTGGGCTCCAAAGGTCAACAATCTCTTCGACAGAAAGACGCCTACGTGTGAAATCACCAGAAGGAAACTTATGGCAATTGGCCACCACCCTCCCCTCTCGTTCGAACACCCAACTGGTGCCCAACGTGATGAACAAATGACGAGCCTTTGGCCAGAAGTTTCTCACTTCGGCATCAAGGTCAGTAAGCATTCGTTGCAGCGTCTCTGCATCAGGGTGGCTCCACTTGCCATGGTGCGCAAAACTGTAGAATCGACCAGCTTGCTCGTGCAATTCGAAGGATGTGACTGCTGACGGTGAAAGTATACGCTGAAGAGATTCGGCAATGCTTGCGGGGTTGAACAACACGCCCCAAGGATTAGACATCACGGGCAGCCAATGGTCGACCATCCAGCCACCGATATTGTCGGTGAAACACGAGCCCAAAAGCAGGACACCCTCACGACAACCGACGAGTTGTCGCAAGGGTGTACGTTCTATCTCTGTACGAAGTCGCAGCATCATTCCTTGCCTCTCATTACCTTCCAGGCCTTCTTGGAACGACGGCCAACGGTATCGGCCACCTGCTTGGTCTTACGGCCAAAGCGTTCGCCCTTTGATCCGACGCTATCGACAACGACGGCTGTACCATCTGCAATCTTCCTGCCCCAACGGGGAGCCTTGGCGCCTACGCTATCGATGACAACCTCTGTGCCGTCGGCCACTTTCTTGCCAAAACGAGTTCCCTTGGAACGGATGCTATCAGCCACGACGCGCGAACGAGTCTTGAACTTGCTATCCTGCTCCTGCGCAGAAACATAACTGGCACCAATCGATGCCGATGCGATGATGAATGTGATGGCTAAAATAAACTTTCTCATATTATTTTGAATTTTAAATCACCCTTAAGACTAAAGTCAAAGAATGAGGTTTAAAGTGACTCGGAACCAGGCGATGTCGGAGGGGGTGTCTGCTGTTTCTGTGTCAGTTCAAACTTGTCGTAAGCCTCGACGATCTTCTGGACAAGACGATGGCGCACGATGTCGCGCTTGTCGAACTCGACGGTGGCAATACCAGGGATACCACGAAGGATACGTTGCGCCTGTACAAGGCCAGAACCCACGTTGCGAGGCAGATCTACCTGACTCATATCACCAGTCACAATCATACGGGCACCCAGGCCCAATCGGGTGAGGAACATCTTGATCTGGGGAGCCGTAGTGTTCTGCGCCTCGTCGAGAATGATGATAGCATCGCTCAACGTACGACCACGCATATAGGCCAGTGGAGCAATCTGAATGACGTTGGTTTCAAGCAATTCACGGAGTTTGGCCGTAGGTATCATATCCTC
>CACXTQ010000012.1:0-59287 GCA_902770595.1 uncultured Bacteroidales bacterium
AGGGTGTACCGTATTTCTCGCTACCGACTTCGACACCACGGAAAGCATCAATGTCTGTGCGCCCTGTTTCCCGACACCAGGCACACAATGCCTTGAGTCGTTTCATGGTCACACACACGTAATTTTCGCCACGGTTTCGAATTGGTCTATTGCACATATCCTTGGCACGAAGATTTTTAGAATCATTGTCGAGTTTTTCAGTTTGAGGGAATCGCAACAAGATCTGCTGAAAAATCGTGGGGTATTCCTCTTGCAACGAGCCTTCTTTGCGCATGAACTCTCGGAACTCCTCGATATCCACGCTGCTGACCTTGCTGACAACCAGCGAATAGCCTTTTCGCTTCTTGTCAGTCAACTGCACAAACGATTCAAACCTCCCTAGCATCCGTCCGAGAACCCTGTAAACCTTAATTCTCGACTCAGCAAGATTTCTGGCGCGGCAATAGTCTTGTATAAGATCATAGAGGAGCCTGTTGCGCTCCTTCTGCTCTACATCGCTTTTTTCTGCGGCTTGCCGTTCCTCAACCATCCGCTCGGCTCTCTGGATGTTTGGCGGCGAGAACAGACCATTGGTGATTGAAGGGAGGAAATGATTTCGTTCATCCTGAAGGATAGGACGAAGTTCATAGCAATGGTCTATCCACTCAGGGGATAGTGTCACTCCTGGCATATCCTCTCCGGCACAGATGATTGCCTTCAGTTCTGAAACATAATTGTCAAGGGCAGCTTCTTCTGCTCTTGCCGCATCGACAACGGCCTTGTTGGTCTTTCTGAACACAGGAACCTTTACTGTATGGAGAGAATCGCTCCAAAACTGTAGTGAGACGAACACACCCGACTTGATGCGAAAGCGGACTGACCTGCTGGAACTGACACGCACAAGGACTTGATGCTTGCCATCCTCGCGCGCTTTTGCTGATAATGATAGTTCAAGATTAGCCATAATCTATATCGTAAAAGTAATAATCTTGATGCAAAGATAAATAAAAATGTTGGACAAAACCAAATTTTTGTCCAACGAATTGTCCAACCATAATAAATAGAAATGAAATAAACCGAAATTAAATGAAATGGCCTAAATGATATAAGGGACTGAAATACAACGAAAAAAGCCGCAACCCGTATTTTTACGGATTGCGGCAAGGTTGCCCCACCGAGACTCGAACTCAGTCAAACAGAACCAAAATCTGGTGTGCTACCATTACACCATGGGGCAATCGATTTTAATTTTGCGATTTTGCGGGCGCAAAGATACGCGATTATTCTGATATTTCCAAATTTTTCGGGAAAAATCTCTCGGATTTGCGCGCAGTTTGTGTGGAAATGTTATGTGTGTTGCTCAAAATCACTCGGCTCACCATATGCTTCGATGACGTTGATGACATAGTCGCCAATCTTCTCGCAACCATTGATGATGTCCATATACATCATACCTGACTGGTAGGTGTAGTCGTTGTTCTGGACATTGCCGATGTTGAGTTCGCGCAACTGTCCGCGCAGGGCATTGATGGCATCCTCCTGGTTGTAGGAGCGCATCAGGTCGGCTTCGGTCAGCTCGGGCTTCTTGAGCAGAGCGACCATCTGATCGAGCGCCTGCTGGACAAGCTGGAACATCTTGTCGATGTTCTGCTGCTGCATGGGGATGAACACCACCTTGTGCTCGTTCTTGCGCTCGACGAGGCGCGCGAGCTTGTAGCAGGCATCGCCGATGGACTCCAGTTCGTCGACGATACGGAGCAGGGCACGCACACGTGCAGCGGTCTGCCCGGAGATGGTGGAGGTGTCGAGATGACTCAGATAGCGGACAATCTCGAGCTCGAGGCGGTCGGTGATCTTCTCGTACTTCTCGATGCGCGAGAAGGTGTGGGCATACTGGGCATTGTCGGCCGAGAGATGCACGAAGTCGTCGGTGAGCTGCATCATGCGCTGGCAGCGCACGGCGAAGAGGACGGTCTCCTTGCGCGCCTCCTCGATGGAAAGCTCGGCGGTGCTGAGCAAACCGCCCTGGATGAAATGCAGGTTGAGTTCCTCTTCATCTCCCTCGGGAATGGGCAGCAGACGCGCCATGAGGGCCTTGATCTGCGGAATGACACCGATGAGCAGGATGGCCGTGCCGAGGTTGAAGGCGGTGTGGAAGATGGCTATGCCGAAGGCAAGGGCTGCGGGCGTGGGGAAGCCTGTGCCGAACGACACGAGCTGCCAGAGCACTTCGCTGATGGGATATATCAGGATGAGCGCCCAAATCATACCGAAGAGGTTGAACAAGACGTGACTAAGCGCGGCACGACGTGCGGAGACGTTGGTCTGACGTGCAGCTATGAACGCTGTGAGCGTGGTGCCCACATTGTCGCCAATGACGAGCGCAGCTGCCATGGGGAAGATGAGCCACTCCTTCGCCACCAGTGCCATGGCAAGCAGGATGGTTGCTGCCGACGAACGCAGAATGACTGTGATGAGGATGCCGATGAGGACGAAGAGAAACACGCTGCCATATCCCCAGCTCGACAGGGTGGCCATGAACTGGGCTGCTGCCGGCTGGTCGTCGATGGTCGGCATCATACTGATGAAGGTGGTGAAGCCAAGCACGTAGAGCGCCACGCCCATAAGCATCTCGCCCCAAGGACGAACCTTGAGGTAGTTGGTGTAGGCGAAAGGCAGCGCCAGGACGATGAGGGGAATGGCCCAAATACGTGCATTCCACAGGAACCCGAACAAGGCGATGATCCAAGCAGAGACGGTGGTGCCCACGTTGGCTCCCATCATGAGTGCGATGCTCTGACCGACGGAGAGGAGTCCGGCATTGACCAGTCCGACCGTCATGATGGTCATTGCCGACGACGACTGGATGATGGCGGTGATCCAGGTGCCCGTCCAGAAACTGGCGAAACGATTATGGCTGATGTGACGCAGGCTGGCTCGCATGCGTGAGCCTGCAAGTTTCATGATGCCCTGGCTCATCACCTTCATGCCGTAGAGGCTGAGGGCAATGCCACCGAGGAGGGAGAGTATGAGGAGGAACGAGGTCATCTTCAATTAACAATTAATAATTAACAATTAACAATTATTTTTTGTCAATTTTGAGTACAAAAATACGGAAAAAAATCAAGAATTGAGCATGTTGGGCATAAAAAACAGCATAAATAATGCGATTTTGGACAAAAAATGACGAAAATGACGAATTTATGCGTATCTTTGGCACTGATTTTTGAAACTTTCAAACCGTTCAAACAACCTCAACCCCATGAATAAGGCTTATACCTTGCACGACTACTGCACTATCACCCAGAAGGAGCTGCAGACCATCCCCTACATCAACGAGATCATCGAAACCGGACACGCCGCAGAACTCGTCCTCGTGAACGAGGCGCTGCAGGAGCGACAGATTGCCAAGATAGCCGACGACATAGCTCGACGCTCGAAGGTGCGCATCGTCCTCATTGCCGGCCCTTCGTCGAGCGGGAAGACATCGACGAGCAAGCGCCTCTGTATCCAGCTCCTCGCCAACCGCAAGCACCCTGTGGCCCTCTCGACCGACAACTGGTTTGTGAACCGCGACCAGACACCCGTCGATGAGAACGGCAAGAAGGACTACGAAAGCATCCACTCGATGGACCTGAAGCAATTCAATGACGACCTGAACGCGCTGATTGCCGGAAAGACCGTGGAACTGCCGTTCTACAACTTCGGCAAGGGCGAACGCGAATACCGTGGAGAAATGCTGACACTGACTCCCGACATGATACTCGTGATTGAAGGCATCCATGCCCTCAACCCCATGCTTACCGATATGGTGGAAGAGAGCCGCAAGTTCAAGGTCTATGCCGCGCCGCTCACTCCCGTGTCGATGGACGGACAGCACTGGATACCGACGTCGGTGAACCGCCTGCTGCGCCGCATCAGCCGCGACTTCCAGACACGCGGACAGAGTGCACAACAGACCATCGCCGGATGGGAATCGGTGCGTGCCGGCGAGAAGAAATGGATCGAGCCGTTCATGAAGGAAGCCGACGCGACGTTCGACACGTCGATGCTCTACGAGCTGGCCGCCCTCAAGCCCAAGGCACTGGAGATACTGGGCAATGTGCCCAAGGATTCGAGCGAATATTCGACGGTGAAACTGCTGATCGAGTTCCTGTCGTGGATCACTCCTATGGACATCACGAAGATTCCAACCACGTCGCTGCTACGCGAGTTCATCGGTGGCTCGCTGTTTGATGTGGGGTAATAAAAAAACTCCTTCCCGGAAATCCGAGAAGGAGTTTTTGGGTTAAGAGGGGTTCTGAAGGGTTAAGAGGGCGGCCAAGCATGGCCGCGACGGGAACACGAGGGACGACGCGACGGGAACACAAGGGTACCGCTCGAACCCTTCGAACCTTTCGAACCTTTCGAACTTTCGAACCTTCGTTAGAGGCTGCTGTCGTTGGTGTACTGATCGACCATAGCCTGGGTAGCGAGGACGTAAACCTCGACGCGGCGGTTCTGCTTGCGGCCTGCAGCGGTGCTGTTGTCGGCAACTGGCTCGTTGTAAGAGCAGCCTTCCTCAGAGAGGCGGGTAGAAGCGATACCATTCGACTTGAGGACCTTCGAAACGGCCTCGGCACGCTGGAGAGAGAGCTTCTCGTTGACGGCAGCCGAACCGATGTTGTCGGTGTGACCCTTGATGAGGATGTCGGTGTTGATCATGTCGGCATCAGTCATCTGAGCAGCAAACTTCTGGAGAGCAGACTTGGCGGTAGAGCTGAGGACAGCCTTGCCTGTAGCAAAGGTCATATCGGCATTGAAGGTGACCTTGATGGCGGTAAGACCGTTGGCATCGGTGATGGTCTCCACGTCGGCAGCCTGAGCAAGCTGAGCTTCGAGGGCAGCCTTCTTCTTGTCCATATGCTTGCCAATGAGAGCGCCAGTGCCCGCACCAACAGCAGCACCAACAGCTGAACCAATAGCAGCACCCTTACCCTTGCCAATGAGGGCACCAACGCCAGCACCGAGGGCTGCGCCTGCACCAGTACCGATGAGGGTACCATTGCCAGTGTAAGTACCGCAAGAATTCATGACGAGCATGAGGCCAGCGAGAAGGATCAATGTGAACTTTTTCATTTGTTTAATGGATTTGTGTCGTTGACTTTGGGAATGAGAATTAGCCTTGCGGCCGATCCTCCTTGACTTGCGTCGCGGACGGGTTAATATTAAAGTATAGATAAAAGAATTAGTTTCGGAGTTATCGGAGTTATCGGAAGTTAGCGGGAGTTAACGGACAATACCTTCCCCTTGTTGAGAATAGGGCACAAGAACATTTGTCCCTTAATATCCCTTACAATCCCTTAGTTTCCCTTAGAATCCCTGGAAATACACTTCCCCCTCCCCTACGGCAATGCCGCGAAAGGAGTCGGAGACGGGCTTGCCGCTGAGGGTGAAGATGCGACGGCCCTTCTTGCGACCATCGAACCGCAGGGCTTTGCGCGAGTTGTCGCCAGCGATGCCGATGCGGACGAAGGAGAGGAAGCAACGCTTTTCGGTGGTAGCGATGGTGATGGTAGCATCGGCAGGACAGTTGTAGAGCGTGATGATGTGCGTCTCGTAGGAATCGCTCATCGTGGCCTCGTAATCGACCTGCAGACCTTCCTGTCCGGTGATACCGACTTTCAGACTTCCTTCGACCTTGCTCCAGCCCTTGACGCCCACTTCGATGGTGAGTGTAGCTCCTTCGTCATTGCCTACCGGACGACTGGTGATCTGTCCTGTCTTACTGCCAGTGCCCATGCGGACGGCGCCTCCAGCCTGGAATGTCGATACAACAGTGGGGAAGTTGTCATTGCCTGTCCAGGGCACACCCGAACCGCCATTGGTGTCATCATTGCCGTCGGTGATGGACGAGAAGTCCTCGTCGAGTAGCATCTCAGCGATGGTCGTTTCTTCGGGGTCCACTTCGCCTCCACCCGGATTGGGATCGACCGGATCGCCACCATCGTAGTGTCCACCACTGGTGCCACCCGATGCCGAACCATTGACGAGGGCATTGGCAAAGTCGAACTGATAATCGACGCTGTCGCCCCAGATGTAGTCGGCCAGCTGCGGATAGTCGATGAAGGGGTTGCGGTTTTTCTGTTCGCTATAGACGCGTTCGTTGCGGATAATCTCCCAGTCGGACACGGGGTCGGCCGCATTCCACTGGAGCAGGAGATCGAGCAACCACGACTTGATGGTGGGATAATCCTGCTGGGTGAAGGCTACCGTATGGGCAACGTTGGTGTTGGAGCCCCAGGGTGCGTTGGCATAGCAAGTGGCGACATAGAAGTAGATGCGTGCGAAGTCTCCCTTGTAGTCGTCACATGGTTCGAAGACCGTGCCTTCGTACTCGGAGCGTTTCGACTCACCTACTATCGTGCAACCATTGTTGAACTTGACCGACGAACCAACGAGACCGAGGGGATAGTTGCTCTTGGCTGAATTGGCGTCGATGTCGGAAGGATAGACGTTGAAGAGGTCGCTGAAACAGTTGCTGACATTTCCACCACCCCACCACGACTGCGGACAGCAATGCTCCTTGTTGGCGCCATTGGGCGCGAGTCCTACTCCGGTGAAGTAATAGACGCGTGGAGAATAGTAGTCGAAGACCTGGTTGTCGGTACCCGGGACTACATCGGTGAGTTCGTAATGATACCACAGGGAACCATAACTGAAAACCTCGTGGTCCTGGATGACCTGCTGGAGGGCGACCTTGAGACTCTTGCCGCTGAGCTGATTGGCCGAGTCATAATACCCTTGGGGCACCTGGCTCTGCTCGGCATAGCCAGCCTGGGCAATGACGAGAAGCATTGCCCACGCTGTTGCTATATGTCGGATGTTACTTGACAACGTATTTCTTTCCGTTAACGATGTAGATACCCTTCTTGCTCATGTCGGTGACACGCTTGCCCAGCACGTTGTAGATTACAGCGTTGGAAAGGTCGATAGCGTCGTCGCTGACGCGCTTGATGGCAGAGGTGCTGCCATTGAGCGAATAGATGGAGCTGCCTGACGTGAACTCGTAGGTGGAGCCTCCGTAGAGCGTGAGCTTGCCATAGACGATGACTTCGTCGCCGACCTTGATCTCATCCTCGGCAGTGAACTTCTCACCGCCTACCGAATAGCCGCGATAGATCTCGAGCTCCTTGGTTGTGGTGCCGTCGTCGGAGATGAAGTAGGTGGCGTTGCCGTGTTGGGTGCTCACTTCATTGATGGTAGAGATGATGCCCTTGACATAGACCTTGTCGTCCAAGCCCTGACCAGCGTCAATCAGCTCGAATGCCTTGGCTACGGTATAGGCTGTCTCAGGAGTGTTCTTGATGCTGACAGCGGGACCTTCACCCTTGGTGAGCTTGACGATGTAGTTGTTCTTGTCCATCTCGTAGGTGGTGTTGTACTTCTTGATGACACCATATACGATGACCTCGTCGCCAGCCGAGAGATACTCTTCGGACTGAGGATCCTCACCATTGAGGCCCTTGCCGGAGTAGATCTGGAAGGCATTGTCGTCGAGCCAGTAGGTAATGCTGGTGTACTTCGAGTTGTAGTTATCGACCTTGCTGACTACACCCTTGACATAGACACTGTCGGAGAGGTCGGCATTGGAATCGTCGATGAGGGCGATAGCCTCGGCAGTGGTGTAGGCAGTCTCGATGGTGTTGGCGATGGAATGAACAGACTTGATGGTGATGACGGAGGTAGCGACCTTGCTCTGGGTGTCCTCGGCGTTGACAGCCACGGCCTTGATAGTGGTGGTCTCGCTTACGACGAATGACTCGGTGTAGAGGGTGCTGCCATCGTTGGGCTCGGTGCCATCGAGGGTGAAGTAGATCTTGCAGCCCTCGGCAGCGGTGATGGTGACGGTCTGTGGCTCGTCGTAGATGCCTGTAGCAGGTGTGATGACGGGAGCAGCCACCTCATCGACTGGAGTTTCGCCATCGGCAAGCACGAGGGTGATGTTCTGCAGACCAATCTGATTGTTGGTCTCGGTGAAAGTGATGGTGTAGGAGGTAGCGCCAATGGCTACATTCTCGAATGCGAAAGCGTCGGTCTCGGCAACTGAAGTGCCATCAACCACGATGTTGGCAGTCTTGGTCTTGGTGTTCCACTGCTTGAAGAGAACAGAGGTGCTGACGATCTGCGACTTGGCAGTCACCACGATGTCGAAGCCCTTGGTAACGGGGCAGTCGTCGATGGCATTGCCTTCAGGCTGGCGGTCGGCCTTCTTGAAATAAACGGTAGCATCGTCGAAATTAACGGTGTGCTCGGCATAGGACTGGGTCCATTCGGCTGCGCCATCGAAATTCCAGCCAACGAAATCAAGTGTCACAGTGCGGTCGGCCTTTGCTGCAAAGGCAGTCAAGGCGACAGCAGCTAAAGCAAGTAGAAATTTCCTCATGTTGTATTTGTTTTTTAAAGTTTACGTTTGGGGCAAAGATATATATTTTTTTCTTTGGTTGAAAATAAAAAAGCGGAAAATTCAACTTTTAGGCTGAATTTTCCGCAATAAGTTTAAAAAATGTCATCGCACAAGGCAAATAAAATCGCTAAACGGATGGTTTCTGCTATGCAGATGACACAATCGGCACATCAGAGGCCCCAGGCTGCTGCCGAGAAGCTTGCCTCGACAGTGCGTTCGATGTCGTCGGGCAGATTGGGGAAGAAGTTGATGCCCGTGAGCGTCTCAAGCTGGTCGATGGAGAGACTATGCTCGAGGATCATCGGATTGATCTCGGGGGCAGGTATTTCGGGGTAGTTGTCGCGATGCTCCACCCAGAAGCCCAGTGCAGAATAGTTGGTGCCCTTGACGCGCAGGAGTGCCATCCAGAAGTAACGTGGCACGGGAACAGTGTGGCCAGCCACGGAGATGTTCTGACGGACGTCGTCGAGCGTTCCACCCTTGACGACATAGAGCGTATCGGCAAACGACTCGGAGCGGCCCTTGGTCTGGACGAAACTCTCGAAATAGACCCATTGCGTACCGTTGAAATTGCCCGACTGCGGCATTACGTTCGACATGTAGAACGTCTGGTCGTTGGCTTCACGGCTGTTGCGTCGGTCGTTGCTGGCGCAGAGGTGGCCATGCTGGAATCCGTTGAACCTTGCATCACTGGGCAAGCCCTTACTTCCCAAGTCGGGGTCGGCAGGGAACTGTGGCTTGATGTCGTAGCTCTTGCGGTTGGCCGTGACAGCGCGATTGCGTGCGTCGAAACGGAAGGCAACCCAACGCGGCAGGAAGTGCTCGGGGCTGTACTCCAGCATGTAGTTGACCAGCGAATCGTCGCGCTCGAAGGTGCTGTGCTCGATGAAGATGCCGTCCTTCAATGCAGGTGTCTCAAGACGCGCGGTATAGCAGGTGAGCGGGATAGGCGACACCTCATCGACACCCGGAGCATCGGGGTCGATGATCTGTCCGTCGGGCTGCACACTGAAGATATCGCCGTCGTCATCGACATCCTCGCAGGCGGTGGCGGCTGCGAGCATCACAGCCATCATCGTCAAGTATTTAGCAAACTTATTATAAGTACTCATAATTCGGTATTTTTATATCAAGAATTAGAGAATTGGAGAATTGATCCTGACCGATGTACAGCTCACAAATAATTCTCAAATCCGATAATTCGTGACAATGGTGGAAAGAGAATTACTGGGCCTTATAGACCTTGACCTCGGTAATCTGGGTGTTGTGATTAGAGAGGACCTTGAGGGTGTAGTGGGTACCTGCTGCCTGGTAGTCGCTGGCGATGTTATAGACATTGGTGCCCTTGGCGCCTGTGGTCTGCGTGCTGACGGCTGTTTCGCCCACGAAGAAGTTCTGGACAATGGATGCCGAAGCTGCTTCACGACCGGTGATTTCGATGGCACTGACTGCGAAGTCAAAGCCATGGAACTCGAGGGTGGCGTCCTGCTTGCCGAGGATGACGTACTTGTCCTTACTGTTGTAGTAGAAACTGTTGCCCTCGCCTGCTGGCGTGAGGGTGATGGTGTAGCCCTCGTAGGTGTAGGTCTTGGCAGCGGTCTGCTTCTCGGTGTCGATGCCGAACACATTGTCGGTGAAGCTGAGGGTGATGTATTCGCCTGAAGGAACGGTGCCAGGATCGTCACCTCCACCCGAACCAGAGCCTCCGCTGATGTACTGGGCGTTCTTGATCTGCGGGTTGCCGTTGTATTCGTTGTACTTACCTTCGACGGTGATCTCGTCGCCCTCCTTGATGCCAAGACTCTCGAAGTTCTTGGCGTTGCCGTCCTTGTCGAGCAGGCCATAGACGTAGATGGTGCCCGTGGCGTCGGTTAGGTCGAAGTTGCCATACTGCGTGTTGGTGATGTTGCTCACCTTACCCGTGAGGCGATAGGTGGTGTTGGGATCGGCCTTCGAGAGGAAGTCGGCAATGGTAATCTGCTCGACTGTACCCGGACCGGGCACATCGCCACCCGAGCCACCGCTGATGTACTGGGCGTTCTTGATCTGCGGATTGTCGTTGTAGGTGGTGTACCTGCCTTCGACGGTGATCTCGTCGCCCTCCTTGATGCCGAGGCTCTCGAAGTTCTTGGCGTTGCCGTCCTTGTCGAGCAGGCCATAGATGTAGATGCTGCCTGTGGCATCGACGAGGTCGAAGTTGCCATACTGCGTGTTGGAGATGTTGCTTACCTTACCTGTCAAGCGATAGGTGGTGTTGGGATCGGCCTTCGAGAGGAACTCGGCAATGGTGATCTGCTCGGCAGGTGTAGATGGGCCAGGGCCATCACCGCTGCTGACGTGGCTGATGTACTGGGCGTTGGCGATCTCAGCCTTTCCGTTGTAATCCTTGTACTTGCCTTCGAGGGTTACCGTATCGCCTTCCTTGATGCCGATGCTCTCGAACTTCTGGGCATTACCATCCTTGTCGAGCAGGCCGTAGATATAGACACTGCCTGTCTCATCGACGAGGTCGAAGTTACCGTAGAGCGTGTTGGAGATGTTCTTCACCGTACCCGTCAGGCGATAGGTGGTGTTGGGATCGGCCTTCGAGAGGAACTCGCCGATGGTAATCTCTTCGGCGGGAGTGCCAGGCTGCGGATCGTCGTCAATGGGAGCAGTACCCTCCTTGATGGAGAATTCCTTGAGTTCCCAGGTCGAAGCCCTTTCGCTGGTGCACTGGTAGCGATAGGCGATATAGACCTTATCCTTGTTGAGCAGGGCTTCGGGCAGGCCGACGGTCTTGGCGGGATAGAAGTCCCACGTGTTGGTTGGACTTGCTTCGGGCTTGTAGTTGAGCTTGGTCCAGGTAGCCTTCGAAACATCGCCATCGAAGTCGGTCGATGCCCACATGGTGTGGTTGGCGAGGTCGGCAGCGCTGTTGGTGTAGCGGATGACGTGCTGCACGTCGATGACAACGCCGGAGCTGGTCTTGGTGTTGATGGCTGGCGAAACGAGCCAAGCGTCGGTCTCGGTGTAGGAACTGTTGACGTAGCCCGATGCCTTGGCGTAGGTGCTGCCGAGGCTCCAGTCGATACCCTTGACGGTGACAGCCTTGAAGTCATTGAGGCTGGCGCTGGTCCATGGCATTTCCCTGGTCTCACCCGTATCGACAGGCTCGTCGGGAGTCTCTTCGGGGATGCCGGCATAGATCATCAGGTTCTGGAGCTCCCAGGTGCTGACCTTCTTGAGGTCGGTGACCTGATAGTAGAATGCCACGTGCACATTGTCGCAGTTCTGGTATTCGGCAGGAATCTCGATGTCGCCGCTTCCATATAGCGTCCAGTCGCTGTAGGGCGAAGCCTTGGGCTTGAAGTTGAGTTCCTTCCAGGTAGCGAGTGCGACGTCGCCATCGTAATCTTTGCTGACCAGCACCTTGTGGTTGGCGGCCAGTTCGGTGGCATTCATGCTGTTGGCATAGCGGATGGTGTAGTCGAAGTTGAGCACGAGGCTCTCGGTGGTAGCGGTGTAGAGCGCGGGGCCGATGAGCCACGACTGGGTGTAGTTGTACTCCTTTGTTCCATCGCCATCGGCATCGACATAACCTGTGATCTGCACGTAGCTTGAGCCTGTGCTCCAGCTGGCAATCGACGGGTAGTCGCTGGGGGTATAGATCTCGAACCCTGCACTCAGGTTGGCACTGGTGTAGGGAAGAATCGCGCCTTCGAAGTCAGGATTCGTGTCGTCGGTGAAGATGACCTCGTAGGGTGCCGGAACGTCCTCGCAGGCAGTGAGCGTCAGTCCAAGGAGTGCGGCAATCAGGATTGAAAACTTTTTCATATAGCGTATGTTTTAATAATCTTGTTACTGATGCTTCAAATCGGTGGTGTAGCGCAGATTCATCTGCCAGCCTGTGTAGTAGGACATCACACCGGTGTAGGTGCAGGTGTCGGCAGGCAGGCGCATGAAGGCGATGTCGTTCTGCGTGGAGGTTCGGATGGTCAGCCACTTGCCCGTCTGATGAATGAACATCAGGGTGCGATCGACGCCGTAGCCCTGGTCCTCAAGCACCTCGGGTGCGAAAATCTTGGGCAGAGGCTCCTTGCCTTCGAGGAAGAGACCGCTCTCGGCGATGTTGGCGTTGGCCTTGTACATCTCCTTGATGTATCCGCGAACGGTGCACAACTGCGGGCAGTAGCGGAAGTTCATGTGATTGGTGTTGCACAACCAGCGTTCGCCGTCCTCGTCGGTGTAGTCGATGGGCGTCAGCTCGGGAGCCTTGGGATCGGGCTGACCGATGAGCTCGACGTTGGTACGCAACAGTTCGAAGAGGATGGGACCCAGGCGGTAGTTGCCCGTCGAACTGCCCGTGGTGATGACACTGGTCCAGTAGGGCTGTCCGATGCGGGGCATATAGCTGTAGTTGCCCAGGTAGAGACCCTTGAGGTTGACACGCACGCGCTGTCCCATCTTGAAGTAGGGATAGAGGCACGAGTTCTTGATGGCGAGGATGATCGAGGCATCGGTTCCTGCTGCCTCGTCGATGTCGCGCAGCATAATGGTCTGGTAGAGGTTGCCGCCCTCATCGTTGGCACAAACCACGCCTTCGAAGACGACGTCCTTCTTGATCTGCGTCCACGTGTTGTTGTTGACGAAGTAGCTCGAATACTGCTCCTTCAGGGCGTAGATCGTGGTGTTGACGTCGGGCAGGCTTCCGCTGGGAGCCGTGACGCCGACCGATTCTGCAGACAATGCCCAGACGTTCGGGTCATCCACGTCTCCCGTGCAGGCAGTGAGCGCGAAGGCTGCCAGCAGACCTGCCGAAAGGATTGAAAGATACTGTTTCATAGTCGTATGCATTTTTTAGAATCGGTAGCTTACATTCAAGTAGAAGTTGAATGCGTTGGCATAGTAATATTTGGGGTTCTTCGAGAAGAGATAGGTCTTCTGCTTGCCTATCTTCGGGTCGGAACTGAGGGTGTAGTAGTTGTCGTCGCGGTTCTGCTCGTAGCCACCGGTACGCAGGTCGGTGTTGTTGCTGATGTTCTGCAACTGCAGGTTGATGCTCATCGTCGAACGGTTCTTGAAGCGAAGCGACTTGCCGATCGATGCATCGAACATCCAACCGCCGTCGTGCTTCTCCTGCTCGGCACCAAACGAACCCACGATGTTGCCATACTGGTCGAAGACGACGCCACCATTCTCCTTCAGATGCTGACGGAAGGCGTCGCGCTCCTCGTCGGTTGAGATTGGATACGTCTCGGTGGCGTAGGCCTTGGTGGTGAGGTAGGCGCTCTGATTGTCGAAGACGAAGTTCTCGACGATGTTCGAAAGACGACGGTAGGGCGAGAAGCCTACATATACATTATTATAATAATTTGCATTGAACTCGAGGAACCAGTAGTTCTTGTTGTACTTCAAGCCCAGGTTGACGGCTGTGAGAGGTGTGGAACCAACCTTCATGCCCTTGGCAAGAACGCGGAGGTTCTGGCTTTCGCCCGTCACTGGGTTCTTCCATAGGTTCACCTTGGCATTGTCCTCCTGATTCATGCCTTCGGTGTTGAGCTGAGCGTAGGGATTGTTGGTGTATTCGGCACCGCTCAGGGTTCCCATGGCGTGAATCGAAAGGTTCGACAGAATCTTGTACGACATGGCGAGTTCCACGCCGTAGTGCTGACGACGAACCTTGCTCATGGTGAGATAGGTGAAAGCGAAGTTGGCATCGTTGTAGAACGCTGTCTGCTCGACACCATTGATGAAGCGCGTATAGTAGGCGTTGGCCTTGCCGATGAAGGAAGCGCCAATCTGTACCATCCAGGTGACTTCGCCGCTCAGGATCGACTCGAGCTTCAGGTTGTCGACGTAGTTGTTCTGCACGCGGGGAGCCACGAAGGCGTTGCGCACCAACGGAGCCTTCTTCTCGGCACTACCGCCTATCGACAGACGCTGACCAGCGATAGGAGTCCAAGCCAGCTGGATCTTGCCACCACCGCCCAGGAAACGAGCCCAACCGCTCTTGCCGTAGGAGTTGTCGTGATAGCTGCCGTCCTGCTGCAGCACCTGGCCCTGACCATTCTGCATCTTGCCGTCGCGCTGCATCTGCGTAGCCACCAGATGGGCACTCAGGTCGAGATCCCAGGGGCCTCGCTGCACACCATACTGTGCCCAAAGCTTGGCCATATCGACGTAGGTGTTGTAGTCATAGCCGAAACGATCGCCTTCCCTCACCTTGCGGTTGGGGTTACGCATATCGCTCTGTGCCTGGATGGCATCGCGACCATAGTCGTTGATGGCATACTTATCGACATCGGTGAACCAGTTGCCGCCCAGCAGATCGTCCATCGTCTTGTAATGGAGGCCGATGGTGTGGTTCAGATAGGCACCGGCCAGCAGTTTCTGGTTGCGTCCCATCGAGTGGGTCCAGGTACTTGAAAGGGCCCAGACGAGCTGGTCGTTGTGACGACGCTCGAGATAATAGAGGGCGTCACCACCGAGGAGCGCATTCTGCTGATTTACCAGGAACATGCGGTCCCAGTTGATCTGACGATTGGCCTTCGACGAGGTCCAGAAGTCGTAGAGGGCGGTCCACTGCTCCCGAGCCTGGGGGTTGGACGACTGCCACTCAGTGCCCAGGTACTCAGGGTCGTAAACGTTGAAGATGCTCGATGGCAGATTCTTGTAGTAGTCGGGACGCGGGTCGTAGGCATCGCCCGACCAACCCAGCGCCGAAGAACTGTAGTTGGAGTACTTGAAGGCGCCGGTCGTCACCAGCAGGTTGCTTGCGTCGGGTTTCCAGTCCCACGTCACGACGAGGGTTGGCTCGAAGTCCTTCACCACGCGGGCATTGCGCTTCTTGCCATCCTGATAGCCCCAGTTGGAGTTGTAGTAATGGCTGTTGGCCAGCCAATAGACCTCTTCGGTGGAAGCACCCTGCTGTGCACGCTTGGTGGGCGCACCGAAGGTCGAGATAGCCAGGGAGTGACGATCCCAGCGCTTTTCGGCGCCGAGGTAGTAGGAGAACGAATCGTAGAACGTGCCTTCGATGACACCTTCATCGGCCCAGCGATAACCAATCGAGCCTGCAAAAGCCCATCCGCGAGCCATCACACCCGTACCGAAGGTATAGATGGCACGTGTCTTGTAGTTGCGGTTGCATGCCGTCAGGGTGAACTTCTGCCCCTTGGCCACGTGCGAGGCACGCAGGTTGATGTTGTCGCCACCACCGATGCCGGTCACGCCAAACGAGTTGTTCTCGTAGCCCGTCGAGCCTTCCTTCGACCTGGTCAGGTCGTTCAGACCGCCCAGCAGGCTGTAGTTATAGCGCCCCAGCTCCAGATCGTTGAACTCCAACCCGTTGAGGAACGTGGTGGAGTACATATTGTCGAGCGCACGCACCCTGAAGCGCATCGCGCTCCACTTGAACCCCACCTGCGACAGGTAGGGGTCATTGTTCGACGAAGCGACATTCGAGATAGTCTGGGCAGCATCAACATCATCGTCGAGCTGAGACTCGGTGAACGAGAAGTCGTTGCTGTCATCCTCCGTCGCCTGCGCCTCGGTAACCTCCGTGCCGGTAACCACCTGGGGCGTCGTCTGCCCCATCAGTCCCATCACGGCAAGTGCCCAGGTCGCAGCTGTCAGTGTTACAACTTTGCTCATGATATGTTTTTTTAAAGTAGGTATTTCCTGGTTTCGTTATTTCGGTATTACGTTCTCTCGGTATTGTTTGCTATAAGATGTTTTTCACCCATGTGCAATTCACGTACTAATCTGTGTGCAAAGATAGCATTTTTTTGTAAAACGTGCAAAATAAATTCGAAAAATCCGTTATTTTTGCGAAAAAGTACCCACTTTTTTGCTTACTTTGCAAAAAATACACTATCTTTGCATCGTAAACTCCACGATGTGCCGCCCCAACGGCCCGCGGAGAGCGTTTTTTCTGACCATAAACTATCTTGACATGAAACGACCCGTCATCCTCACCCTCCTCCTTTCGCTGGCCATCCTTATGCCTTCGCTGGCACAGAAGGACCATTCCCAGCAGGCCGAGAAACGCTATGGCATGTATGCCATTGCCTTCTACAATCAGGAGAACCTCTTCGACACTATCGACGACCCGCTCATCCACGACGAGGACTTTCTTCCAGGCTCCTCCTACGGATGGAACGGCATGAAGTACCGCCGCAAGGTGCGCAACATGAGCACGACCCTTGCATCCATCGGCGTTGACAAGGGTCTGAAGTACGGCGCCGCCGTCATCGGCCTTGCTGAGGTCGAGAACCGCAACGTAGTCGTGGATCTGACGAAAAGCGATGCGCTGCGCGAACGTGGCTATCGCGTCCTCCACTTCGACAGCCCCGATGCACGTGGCATCGACTGCGCCATGCTTTACAATCCCCGCTACTTCCAGCTCGAGGACTCGCTCTACGTCTATTACATCTATCCCGAACCGGGCTCGAACGACTGGCTTGGCTTCCACCAGGATCCCGTGACGCATGAGATTACCCCTCGTCCCCTCTTCGGCGACGTTTCGCACAAGACTCGTGGCTTCCTCGTGGGCATTGGCACTATGGCCGACGAAAAGATGGCCATCATCGTCAACCACTGGCCCAGCCGTGGTGTAGAAAGCTGGGCACGCGAACAGGCTGCCGCCCAGGTGAAGCGCCTCACCGAAGCCCTGCAGCTTCGTTATCCAGGCATCAAGGTGGTCATTATGGGTGACCTCAACGACGACCCCGACAGCCCTTCGATGGCCAAAGCCCTGGGCTGCAAGTATGCCACCAAGGACGTGAAGTCGAGCGCCGACATCTTCAATCCCTGGAAGTACATGCTTCGCAAGGTCGGACAGGGCACCCTGCTCTACGACGGCAAGTGGAACCTCTTCGACCAGATTGTCATAACCGGCAACATGGTTGACCATAAGACTCCGCTTCGCAAAGCAAAGCCCAAGATGAGCGACCTCGACGTCTCGGGCGGCCTCACGTTCTACTTCGGGGAAGTCATCATCCGCGACTATCTCATCACTCCTTCCGGCCGCTACAAGGGCAGTCCTCTGCGTACTACCGCGAGCGGCGTCTGGAACGATGGTTACTCCGACCACTTCCCCACCTGCATCTATCTCGTCAAGGAAATTAAGTAATGCGCATCGACATCATCACCGTGCTGCCCGAACTGCTCACGGGTCCTCTCGACCAGAGCATCATCAAGCGTGCACAACAGAAAGGCTTGGCCGAAATACACATCCACAATCTGCGCGACTGGTCCACCGACCTGCGTCATCGTCGTGTCGATGACTATGCCTTCGGCGGCACAGCCGGCATGGTCATGCAGTGCGAACCTATCGACCGCTGCATCAGCGACCTCTCCTCGCAGCGCCACTACGACGAGGTCATCTTCGTCACACCCGACGGCGAGACGTTCAACCAGCACATTGCCAACGACCTGTCGATGAAGGAAAACCTCATCATCCTTTGCGGACACTACAAGGGCATCGACTACCGCATTCGCGAACACCTCATCACCCGCGAGATATCAATCGGCGACTATGTGCTGACGGGAGGCGAACTGCCTGCCGCCATCATCGCCGATGCCGTGATCCGCGTCCTTCCAGGTGCCATCGGCGACGAGCAGTCAGCCCTCAGCGACTCATTCCAGGACGACCTCCTTGCACCACCCGTCTATACCCGTCCAGCCGACTACAAGGGCTGGAAGGTGCCCGACATCCTCCTCAGCGGCCACGAACGCAAGATTCGCGAATGGGAACACGAACAAGCCCTCGAACGCACCCGCCGCTTACGCCCCGACCTATTGAAAGAAGAATAAAAAAATGTCTCAACTCACCCAAGAAATAAACAAAAGGCGCACATTCGCCATCATCTCACACCCCGATGCCGGAAAGACGACCTTGACCGAGAAACTCCTCCTCTTCGGTGGAGCCATCCACGTCGCCGGTGCCGTCAAGAGTAACAAAATCAAGAAAACAGCCACCTCCGACTGGATGGAGATCGAGAAGCAACGTGGCATCTCGGTAGCCACCTCCGTCATGGCTTTTGACTATGCCTGCACCTCGCAGAGCACCCTCCCTGGTGTAGAAAGCGACGGACAGGAGCATCAATACAAGATCAACATCCTCGACACCCCAGGTCACCAGGACTTTGCCGAAGATACCTACCGCACCCTCACAGCCGTCGATAGCGTCATCATCGTCATCGACTGCGCCAAGGGCGTCGAGACGCAGACACGCAAGCTCATGGAGGTTTGCCGCATGCGCAACACCCCCGTCATCGTCTTCATCAACAAGATGGACCGCGAAGGCAAGGATCCCTTCGACCTCATCGACGAAGTGGAGAAGGAGCTCAAGATCACCTGCCGTCCACTCACCTGGCCTATCAACATCGGCGAACGCTTCAAGGGTGTCTATAACCTCTTCGAATCGTCGCTCAACCTCTATACGCCCAGCAAGCAGACCATCTCGGAGAGCGTTGCCATCGAGAGCCTTGACGACCCAATGCTCGACGAACGCGTCGGCGAACGCGATGCCGAGAAGCTGCGCGAAGACGTCGAACTGCTCAGCGGTGTCTATCCCGACTTCGACAAGGAGGCATACCTCGACGGACAACTGGCCCCCGTCTTCTTCGGTTCGGCACTCAACAACTTCGGTGTGCGCGAACTGCTTGACTGCTTCTGCCAGATTGCTCCCTCCCCCAAGCCTACCAAGACGGTGGAGCGCATCGTGCAGCCCGAAGAACAGGAATTCGCAGGCTTTGTGTTCAAGATTCATGCCAACATGGACCCCAACCACCGTTCGTGCATCGCTTTCGTCAAGGTTTGTTCAGGCAAGTTCGAACGCGGCGTCTATTACAAGCACGTACGCCTTGGACAGAAGATGCGCTTCTCGGCGCCTACCTGCTTCATGGCTCAGAAGAAGGAGGTTGTCGATGAATGCTGGCCCGGCGACATCGTAGGTCTGCCCGACAACGGCGGCACGTTCAAGATCGGCGACACCCTCACCAGCGGCGAAGACCTCCACTTCACCGGTATCCCATCGTTCTCGCCCGAACTGTTCATGTACATCGAGAATGCCGACCCCATGAAGGCCAAGCAGCTCGCCAAGGGCATCGACCAGCTTATGGACGAAGGCGTGGCACAGGTCTTCACCAATCAGTTCAATGGACGCAAGGTCGTAGGAACCGTCGGACAACTGCAGTTCGAGGTCATCCAGTACCGTCTGGAGCACGAATACAACGCCAAGTGCCGCTGGGAGCCTATCCGTCTCTACAAGGCCTGCTGGATGCAGACCGACGACGAAGAACAGCTGCGCGACTTCAAGCGCCGCAAGATGCAGTTCATGGCCACCGACAAGGATGGCCGCGATGTCTTCCTTGCCGAATCGGGCTACGTCCTCTCCATGGCTCAGCAGGACTTCCCACACATCACGTTCCATTTCACGTCTGAATTCTAATGAAAGTATGCTATATCGTGGCCATGCGGGCTGAAGCACAGCCTTTCATCGAGCACTATGGCGTCAAGTTGCTCGAAGGCTTTTTTGCGCCCCTCCCCTGTCTCTGCTATAAGGCGAATGTCAATGGATCAGAACTCTACATCGTTTTGAACGGAGAGCAGCATGGCTCCGACCTAGTGGGATGTGAAGCGGCTTCGGTAGCTGCCCTGGCGGCCATACAGAAGATACAGCCCGACCTTGTCGTCAACTCTGGCACCTGCGGAGCCTTCGGCTGCAATGGTGCCAATATCGGCGACGTTTATCTTGGCAGCGGCGTGATGTTCCACGATCGCCGTGTGCCGGGGGATGATGCTTGGGGTACGCAAGCCCTCGGCAACTATCCCGTCTGGGAAGGCACAGCTGACCTTGCCCAGCGTCTTGGCTTTAAACTCGGAAAAGTCACCACGGGCTCGTCGCTCGATATGCAGCCTTGTGACGAGGAGATCATCCGACAGAACCATGGCGAACTGAAGGATATGGAGGGCGCAGCCATCGCCTTCGTCTGCTCGCTCTTCAAGATTCCCATCCTCTTCGTCAAGTCGGTCACCGACCTCTGCGACAGCGGGGCCGCCACCTACGAAGAGTTCTCCAGGAATCTCGCCCTTGCCTCCGAAAGACTTCGCCAGGCCAACGTGCGCATCATCGATGCATTGACCAAATAACTTTAATAACACCATTACCCTCAAAAAACTATAAAACCATGGCAACTCCCCACATTTCCGCTCCCGATGGCGCATTTGCCAAGACCGTCCTGATGCCAGGCGATCCACTGCGCGCCAAGTTTATTGCTGAAACATTCCTCGACGATCCGCAAGTCGTCACATCTGTCCGCAACATCCTCGGTTTCACCGGCTACTACAAGGGTGTTCGCGTTTCCGTTATGGCCAGCGGCATGGGTATTCCCAGCATCGGCATCTATTCGTACGAACTTTACAATGGTTACGGTGTGGAAAACATCATCCGCATCGGCTCGGCAGGCAGTTACGTTGACCACCTCGACGTGATGGATGTTGTCCTTGCCAAGGCTGCCTACAGTGACAGTTCCTACGCACGTGTCCTCAACGGCTACCGCAGCAAGAAGATCAAGCCCAGTCCCCTCATCAACGCTGTGATCATGCAGAAGGCTCACGAACTCGGCATCGACTGCAAGGAAGTCCTCGTGCATTCGAGCGACGTCTTCTACGGCCAGAAGCCCTGGCAGGAAATAGCAGAGCACTCCGGCTCGGAATGCGTCGAAATGGAGAGCTTCGGCCTCTTCCACAACGCCAATATTCTGGGTAAGCAGGCCGCCTGTCTGCTCACCATCAGTGACAGCTTCGTCGATCACGTTGAGCTCACCGCCGAAGAGCGCCAGACTTCCTTCAAAACCATGATGACGCTTGCCCTCGAGGCAGCCATCGTGCTCTAAGCGCTCTTGTCGCACACACATGCAACCCGCTACCGAACGTCTTTGGAACAGCAACTACTGGAAGGTGATGATAGCCAACTTCACGCTGTCGTTTTCCTTCTATTTGCTCACACCCCTGCTGCCTCTATATCTGAGTGAGACATACGGCACTACCAAGGACATGATCGGAGTGGTTCTCTCGGGCTATACGGTTACTGCCCTCCTCGTCCGACCGTTCAGTGGGTTCATGGTCGATAGCTTTTCGCGCAAGCGTGTGCTTCTCATAAGCCTCTTTGCTTACTTCATATGTTTCGGCGGCTATATTGTCGCCGGAACCTTGTTGTGGTTTGCCATCGTCCGAACGCTCCACGGAGCGCCTTTTGGTGCCTCGTCGGTGTCCAATAGTACTGTGGCCATCGATGTGTTGCCGTCCAGCCGGCGCAACGAAGGCATCGGCTACTACGGACTGAGCAACAACGTAGCCACCGCCATTGCTCCCTCGGTAGGCATCTTCATCTACCGTTATGCACACAACTTCGACCTGCTCTTCTGGCTGGCATTCCTCGTTGCAGGCCTTGGCTTTGCGGTCGATGCCACCGTCAAACTGCCCAAGCGAGCCATAGCCACGGGCAAACGTCCCATCTCGCTCGACCGCTTCTTCCTCCTAAGCGGCTGGCTCATCGGACTTAACTTCATCTTCTTTGGCATCTGCTTCGGCGTGCTCAGCAACTACCTCGCCATCTACGGGAAGGAGACGATGGGCATCACCAGCGGCACGGGCACGTTCTTCATGCTGCTCTCCATCGGACTGATTCTCTCACGTCTGCAGGGAGGAAAGATGCTGCGTCAGGGAAGGCTCATCTACAATGCCGGCATCGGCATCCTCACCTCCACCGTCGGATATCTGCTCTTCGTCGCTTGTCCCAACATGGTGGGCTATTATGGTGCCGCCATCCTCATCGGCCTTGGCAATGGCCATCTCTGGCCTGCCTTCCAGAACATGATCATCGGCGTAGCTACCAACGACCAGCGAGGCACTGCAAACTCAACCCTCCTCACCAGCTGAGATCTTGGTATCGGTATCGGCATTCTCCTCGGCGGCTCCATCGTCGAGTATTTCAGCTATGCTGCTGCATTCTGGTGGATTGCCATCGTGCACTGTGTTGGCGCCCTCCTCTTCTTCCTCGCCACACGTTCCTCCTTCTACAGCCATCGAGTTGTCCGATAAGGTTGCAACCTACTCATATTATAACATAGTTATTTGCGCTGTCCATGAAACTGCATCTATTGACAACTGCGTTGATTCTGGCTGCTGCCTTCGTCTCTTCGACACAGGCAGCACCATCAACTACATCCTTAGCAGCGCTCCCCTCCTACCGCATCATAAAGGAGCTCGACGAACTTCCCTTCAAGGAAGTCACCGACCTCGTTTACGACAGCGATGGTCTGCTTTGGATGGCCACGCGCAATGGACTTTACTGCTACGACAACTATCGTATACGTCCTTATCGTCGCGATGGGCGTCACCCCGACATGCTTTCCGACAATGAAGTGAAGCGTGTAGCCGAAGACCACCAGCAGCGCATCTGGATAGCCACAGCACAAGGTTTGGACCGATTGGACAAGCAGACAGGATACATCGAGCACCTTGTACCGACGAAAAGCCAGATACGTGGCATCACAGAACTCATGGTGACACGTGAGGGAACCATTTGGGTGGCTTCAGATGACGGGTTCTTCTATTATCTGCCCGACGACGACGTGCCTCATCCCGTTCGCATCCTCAATAATCGAGGTGAACCGATCAGATACAGCCAGTGTATGATGGAAGACCACCGAGGGCACATCTGGCTGGGCACCTGGGCAGACGGACTGTTTCGCTACGATCCACACAGCGGCGAGATTATCCAATATCCCCAGATGAACAGCCGCAACTCCGCCCACGTGCTGCTCGAAGACGATCACAAGCGCATCTGGGTGGCTGGATGGGCCAGCGGCATCCATGTGCTCGAGAATGCGTGGGATATGAACCGCCTATCCTGGAAGACCTTTACAGAACCCGACCTGATTGGCGATATCACTTACAGTATGACCTTCGATGCAGAGCGTCATCAGATTCTGATAGGCTCATCCCGTGGTATGACCATTGCCGACACCGAGCGCATCGGAACTTTCCACAAACTCACAGATCCGAACGACGGGCACCCCATTCCCGGCGTGGAGATCACAGGCATTGAGCAAAGCAAGGATGGGCAAACATGGGTCAGCATGATTGGTCAGGGCGTAGCGGCCATCGAACCCGACCAGGCGCATTTCGGACATTCCACGCTCGAGAGTTCGCGCAAATACTTCAAGACCTCATCCGTCAGAAGCATCTATGCAGACCGTCACCAACGCCTTTGGCTTGGCATCGGCACGCAAGGTCTTGCTGTACAGGATTTGAAGACAGGAAAGACCTACAACTGGAACGAAATACCAGCCCTGAGCCGGACACACCAGACCATGTCGACGGTCTATGCCATCACTGAGACTTACGACGGGCACATCTGGGTAGCCAACTTCAGTTCCGAGATTATGGAGATAGTTCCACCCAAGGAAGGTGAAGACATCCGTAAGCTCACAGCTACCATCTACCAATCTGCCTCTACTCCATTTGCTCCGTCCGACCGAATCTTCACCCTCTTCGAAGACCGCAACGACAACCTATGGTTTGGTGGCACAGGAGGTGCCGTGATGCGTCGTCCAGATGGCTCCATCCTCCGTCTCGACACCGTGCAGATGGACCCGAAGCACAAGATGAAGGACCTTGAAGTTCAACGGATTGCTCAGAGTTCCGATGGCAGCCTATTGCTGGCAGCTCTCCACGCTGGTGTCTATCGTATGACAAAACGTGATGGAAAATGGGGCGTGCAATGTTTCAATGCAGAGAATGGAGGCATTGGCGACAACGAGATACAAAGCCTCTGTCTCGACAAGCAGGACAGACTGTGGGCAGGCTCGAAGAACGGTGATCTCTACGTGCTCTATCCGGGCAGCAAGCGGTTCCGTTCGGTAAAGGAAGACTGGCATCTGCCCGGAGCTTCGATCAACTTCATCATCGAGGACCGACGCACCATGCCTACACGCGAAGGCCAGCACAGCCTCTGGGTTGGAACCAACGAGGGGCTGCTCCAAATCATCACGAGTCTCGACCTTGCGACCACACGCGTTATTCATTACAACGAAGAGGATGGACTGCTTGACAACTATCTCATCCGAAGTTCCGCCACCTCCGACTATGATGGCAACATCTACTTCGGCACGCACCAAGGTTATAATTTCTTCAATGCCGAACAACTTGCTCAAGACAAGGAACGCAAACATCGTGTTTCCATCAGTGAATTGCTCGTAGAGGACACGCCTTGGCAGGAACTGCCTGTAGAAGAAAAGAGCAAGATCTCAGACTTTGACCCAAGATACACCAAGAAGCTGACCTTCACGCACAATCAAAGCCAGTTCACCCAGGAATTTGCTCAAACAGGCTTCACACACAAGAAGGAAATACAGTTCGCCTACAAGCTCGATGGCTATGACGAAGGATGGCGCTACGCATCAGGCAACCTGCCACAAGCCAGTTACAGCAACCTTCCTGCAGGCGACTACACCTTCCTGCTATGCAGCGCACACCACACCTATTCCAGTGGGAGCACCAACCCCACCAACGATGACGATGTGCTTAAAATTGACATCACCATCCTTCCCTCCTGGTGGGAGACAAACACAGCCAAGCTGATCTATGTGCTTCTGGGCATCCTTTCTGTATTGCTTCTGCAGAAAGGCTTCCGAATACTGAAAGTTCGCTACAAGCAACTCCTTGTTCGCGCTCGAGAACGTGCTGCCATCCGCAAAGGAGAAATCATTCTCAAGCCTGGCAAACCCGATGTCACCGATGCCGACAAGGACTTCATCAACCGTGCCATCGCCTGCATCAACAATCACCTGAGTGACCCGGACTACGACCAGCAGCGATTCCTCGACGATATGGGCGTGTCGAAAGCCACCTGTTTCCGCAAACTCAAGGCCATGACCGGGCAGAGCTACACCAACTTCGTCCGCGACATCAAGATGAAGGCTGCCATGAAACTGCAGCAGGAGAATCCCAACATCCGCATCTCCGATCTGGCCTATGCCGTCGGTTTCAGCGACCCGAAATACTTCTCGGCGTGCTTCAAGAAATATTATGGCAAGCTTCCTTCTGAAATCATTGAAGAAAAACCAAACAAGAATCCCGACAATAAAGAAAATTCATAATTTCATCTTGTTTCACGTCTAAATTCAGTTCATTTTTCACATATTTTAGGTTCTTGAAACAATTTTCCACCTAATTGTAACAATTATTTCCCAATTAAATTAACAATAGACTACCTTTGCACCATCAAAATTGCGGGTAGTCTATTGTTGTTTTTGAACAATAAGCCCCAGAGATTTACACAACACATAATATTAACTTTAAACAAGGTACTAATGGAAAAAATTAGTCGAAAACTTACTGAAGGCTGGAAGATGCTACTTGGCATCCTGCTCTTCTGCTTCGTCATGGCCATTTCGCCAGCGTATGCACAGAACACCACTGTCAAGGGTGTAGTAAGAGATGCAATGGGTCCGACAGCGGGTGCAACCGTTGTTCAAAAAGGGACCAACAACGGAACCATCACCGACCTTGATGGTAATTTCACAATCAGCGTTCCCTCTAATGCAGTCCTCGTCTTCAGCTTTGTAGGCCTGGACACACAGGAGGTTCCAGTAGCTGGCAAGAAGTTTATCGAAGTAACCCTTTCGGGCAATGAGGAACTCGAGGAGGTAGTCGTCGTTGGTTACGGTACCCAGAAGAAGTCCGACATCACCGGCTCAGTTGCCTCGGTTGACAAGGCTCGTCTTTCGAAACTTCCTGTCACCAACGTGCTGCAAGCTGTTCAGGGTGCAACCGCTGGTGTAACCATTTCGCAGGGCAGTTCGATACCTGGTGATGCACCTTCTGCACTGGTGCGCGGACGCAACTCCATCACCGCTGGCACAGGACCTTACATCGTTGTCGATGGTGTGCCCATCTCAAAGAGTGGCGGTTCATTGAATGACATCAATCCTGGCGACATCGAATCGATGGAAATCCTGAAGGATGCTTCTGCTACAGCCATCTATGGTACCAATGGTGCCAACGGTGTCATCCTGATCACTACCAAGCATGGCAAGGAAGGCAAACCATCCGTAAGCTACAATGGCTATGTTGGCATTGAGGATTTTGCTCATAAAATGGATTTCTGCAATGGTGAACAAATCACACAACGCTACAGGGATTATGTGGCACAGAATGCAGGTGAGACTATGGCTAATGACTATGTGAAGAATCAGGCCGAAATCGCTGCCCAGGCTGCAGGACAAGAAACCGACTGGCTCTATGACATGGTTTCTCGCACCGGTATCATTCAGGATCACAACGTTACCATCAATGGTGGCGCTGATAAAGTCAAATACTTCATTTCGGGCGACTATCTGACCCAAAAGGGTGTATTGAAAGGCTTCAACTACAAGCGTTATTCGCTTCGTCTCAACATTGATGCTGACGTTACTGATTATCTGAAGATTGGCACTAACACCTATATTGTAAGCCACAACCGCGATGGCGGACGTGTGAACTTCCTGATGGCTGAAGCTATGTCGCCTTATGGCCAGGTGTACAATGAAGACGGTACCTACTGCGTTTATCCCATGGCTTCGGAGAACCTCTTCTTCAATCCTATGCGTGACATAAATCAGGATCATGAACGTCGCCAGTGGAACATCAACCTGAATGGCTACGCCGACCTTGATTTCGGTCATATTTGGACGCCACTGAAGGGTCTGCACTACAAGTTCAACTTCGGTTACTCCTACGTTCCTAAGCGTGAAAACTACTATAACGGTCATGAACAAAACGATGATAACGGATATGGCTATATCTTCAACGCCGAAACCCAGAGTTACACTGCTGAGAACATCTTGAGTTGGGCTCGTGACTTCGGCAAGCATCACGTCGATCTGACCGCCCTTTATGCTTCCTCGCGAAAGAAGTATCACGACAACACTGCAGCAGCTAGCAAATTCATCAATGACGAGTTACTGTGGCACAGTCTAGAAGGCGGCAGCACTCAGGTGGCTAAGTCGTACACCGACCTCTATACAACTTGTTCCCAAATGGGTCGTATCAACTACTCATATGATAGCCGTTACCTTTTCACCGCTACCGTTCGTCGAGATGGTTCATCGGTGTTCGGTGATGACAACAAATACGGCGTTTTCCCATCTGTCGCCTTAGGTTGGAACATCGCCAACGAAGCGTTCATGGAGGGTACAAGCGATTGGCTGAACACATTGAAACTCCGCCTCTCCTATGGTAAGGCAGGTAACGAGGCCATCGGAGTATACGAAACCCTTGCTAAGATGTCGAAAGCAGCCCTTGCTCTTGACGGAGCTTCAAACACCGCTCTCTATCCCAGCAGCCGCATGGGCAACTCTGGATTGAGCTGGGAAACTACCAAGTCGTTCAACATCGGCGTGGACTTCGGTTTCTTGAACAACCGCATTAATGGTAACATCGACTTCTATACATCGAAGACCACCGACCTGCTTCTGAAACGCAACCTACCGAAGATCTCCGGCTTTTCGGATGTATATATGAACATGGGCAAGACTGCTAACAAGGGTCTTGAAATCACCATCAACTCGAAGAACATCTCGACGAAGGACTTCACATGGAGCACTTCTCTCGTATGGTCGTGGAACAAGAACGAAATCAAGGATCTTTATGGTGACGGCAAGGACGATATCGACAACGGCTGGTTCATCGGACATCCAATCAGCGTCATCTACGACTATGAGATGGAAGGCATCTGGCAAAAAGATGAGATTGAACGTGGTGACCATCTGAATCATTATCCTGAGGCTCAACCTGGTGATGTCAAACTACGCGACATCAATGGCGACGGCAAGATTGATCCTGCTGATGACAAGACCATCCAGGGACAGACCACTCCGAAGTGGATTGGTGGCTTGACCAACACCTTCTCATACAAGAATATCACTTTGAGCATCTTCATCCAGACAGTACAGGGACTGAAGCGTAACAATTCATTGTTGGCAATGGCCGGTGACGAAATGGGTCGTCGCAACACCACCCTTGAAGTTGGCTATTGGACAGAAAACAATCCTTCCAACGAATTCCGCTCATTGAGCAAGACTTCCAACCAAAAGGGTTATGGATTCCCACGTGATGCCAGCTTCACCCGCGTGAAAGACATCACCCTGAGTTATCAGTTCCCTGCAAAGATCACCAAGGCTCTGAACATCAACGCACTCACCATCTACGCCAGCGGGCGCAACCTCTTTACCTTCACCGACTGGATCGGATGGGACCCCGAGTCTGACATCACTCAGCGCGGATGGGGCGGCTACGAGAACAACTACCCAATGACAAAGAGCATGGTGTTCGGCCTCAACGTTACTTTCTGATGAATAATTGAGTAATTGAAGATTTGAATAATAGAAATACACGAGAGTTATGAAAATCAAGAATATCATATACAGTGCATCAGTTGCCACCGTACTGGCCTTCGGCCTTTCCGCTTGCAGCGACAGCTATCTGGATGAAACTATGTTTTCAAATTATGGTACAGACGTTACAGACGTGAACGCCAAGGTAATCGGCCTGCACTATAAATACGCTGCCCTTTGGGGCATGTCCAGCCGTCAGGGATTCACTGGCATCTGGCAGGACGGCACCGACGTGGGTGCCCCTGGCGACACCGAGGGTGTTGAGGTTCCTTTCTTCCAGTATGGATCATTGGATTCAGATAATGGTGGAGTCAGCTTCCTCTGGCAAAATCTTTATAGCATCATCAACAGTGCCAACATCATCATCAACACCGAGGGTGTGGAACCAGTCTATAAAGCAGAAGCAGAATTCTTCCGCGCATACAGCTACAACCTGCTCGTCACCCTTTGGGGAAATGTACCTCTTATCACCGAGAGCAAGGCCGAACCGCGCACCGACTTCACCCGCAACGCTGTTTCAGAGATTGATGCAGTTATCACCGCCGACCTGAACGATGCAATCGCCAACCTTCCCGAGGTGGACGAAACTGCCACTCAGAGCCGTATCAACAAGGACTGTGCCCGCATTCTGGCTGGCGAGGCTTTCAACCGCATGGGCAAGTACAGCGAAGCTGAGGCTGCCGTCAGCGCCACTATCAACAGCGGCAAATATCAGCTCATCGAAAAACGTTACGGTAACTACCTCTCCGAAACCGGTGATTACTACAGCGACATGTTCCGCTGGGGCAACCAACGTCGCAAACAAGGCAACACCGAAGGTATCTGGGTATTCCAGATGGAGTATAACCGCGACGTGACGGGTGGTACTATCGACAACCCACAGCAACGTCGCAACTGGGTGGCCGCATTCCATAAGATTAACGGTATGGTTAACGCCGACTCTATCGGTGGTCGTGGCAACGGCCGTCTCCGCTTGAGCAACTATGTAAAATACGCCATCTATCAGGAAGGCGATATCCGCAACTCGAACAACAACATTCGTCGCATCCTGTACTACAACAAGCCTGGTTTCAGTGCCGACATTTATGTAAAGGACGGCTTCCGCGTGGATGAAGGAACAGCTGGCGCAGAGAAGATCTCTGTGAAGACAGGTGACCGTGCTTACTGGACCGTAAAAGATACGTTGAACGTGATGTACCCGCACACCACCAAGTGGGGTGGCTACGACCCAACCGATGATTTCGGCTATGCACTTGTGAAGGACTGGCCAATCATGCGTCTTGCTGATGCCTATCTGCTCCGTGCCGAGGCTCGTATCATGCAGAACAACATGTCGGGTGCAGCCGAAGACATCAACGTACTCCGCGACCGTGCATTCAAGACCTATCGCGAAGAAACTGGCAATGCCACTGCCGGAGCTGTCACTGCTGCAGACATGAACATGGATTTCCTGCTTGATGAACGCATCCGCGAGCTCGTTGGCGAGGAGAACCGTCGTTACACCCTTTGCCGCACAGGCAAGTTGGCCGAGCGTGTTCAGATGATGATGTCGAAATATGCCGAGAGCACTCCGAGCAAAGCCATCACCGGTTTTGATGCCAACAAGCACTGTCTGCTCCCAATTCCTCTGTCGGAGATACAGCTGAATAAAGATGCTGAGCTTCAGCAGAATCCCGGTTATTAATTATGATAACTTAGTTTCTAGGTTTAGTTAATAATAAATATGTGTGTAATCGGGAGAGGTGTCATGCGAGGCAATGCCCTCCAAGGCACCTCTCCTTTTCACAACCCTTATAATATGAAAAAACACAACATTTTGCTCTCTGTCATCCTTCTCGTCCTGATGCTGGTGGCTGTTCCCGTTTCAGCCAAGAAGAAGGTTGTCAAGACACCTTCCGACCGCGAAGTGTGGACCACCCTGCTCTATCGTATGGCGCAGCCCGTTCTAGAACCGATGGCTGAGGGACGTCTGCAGCAAGTGATGACCTACGAGAACGGCAATCTTGAAGTGTCGCCTACCTGGGACGGACGTAACAAGAAAGTGACCTACATGGAGGCTTTCGGCCGCCTGATGGCTGGTCTTGCCCCCTGGCTCTCGCTACCCGATGATGAAACACCAGAAGGACTGCAGCGCAAGCAGTTGCGCGAATGGGCGCTCAAGGCCTACGCCAATGCCGTCGATCCGGCCAGCCCCGACTATCTCGGCTGGGGTTCGGGTGGACAGACTTTGGTCGATGCCGCCTACGTTGTCGAAAGTTTCCATCGCGGATGGGATGCCCTTTGGGAACCATTGAGCACCGAGACCAAACTGCGCTATGTGCGCGAGATGCAGAAGCTACACCGCTACGACCCACCCTATCAGAACTGGTTCCTCTTCTGTGGCATGGAAGAGTGCTTCCTCATGAAGGCTGAGGCTTCGCTCAAGAAGGCTGGCGTCGATCTCCAAAAGGAAGGTTTTGACGGCCCGCTTTACGACGCTTTCCGCATCAAGACGGCTGTCAACAAGGCCGAGGAATGGTATATCGGCGATGGCTGGTATGCCGATGGCCCGTCGTTTGCCTTCGACTACTACAATTCGTACGTCATCCATCCGATGTATGCCGAATGTGTCGAGATGGTCTGCGACGTGCAGCCCAACAACAGCTACCTCATCCATAGTGTCGATCCTGTGACCTACAAGACGCAAGGCCCCACCTATCGTCTCGGCGTGATTCGTGAACGTATGCAGAAATTCAGCTGCATTCTCGAACGTATGGTTTCGCCCGAAGGCACCTATCCCGTCTTCGGCCGTAGCATCCCCTATCGCCTTGCAGTCTTCCAGCCTTTGGCCATGATGGCCTGGCAGAAACGTTTGCCCAAGCAGCTCACCAACGGACAAGTGCGTGCAGCCATCACCGCTGTAATGAAGCGAATGTACGCTGCCGACCTTTACGAACTCGGTCTTTCGTCCACTCCGGCCACTACTCCGACCAACTTCAACAAGGGCGGATTCCTGACCATCGGTTTCGTGGGTTCGCATCCCAATGTAGCTGACGTTTATACCAACAACGGTTCGCTCTACATGACGACACTTGCCTTCCTGCCCCTCGGGTTGCCAGCCGACGACCCATTCTGGACCGATCCCGCCGAGCCCTGGACTTCCAAGAAAGCCTGGGAAGCCGAAGACTTCCCGAAGGATCACAAGTGGCACATCAACAAGCAAATCCTCTATTGGGAATAATGAGTAATCCCTTTATCCTTATTTTTCGGAGTACTCCGAATATTCTGAATACTCCGAAAAACATAGAGACAAAAAAACATAGCCTCATGAAAAATCATTTTTCAATCATAGCAATTGCCGCCCTCTCGCTCGCAGCATGCACCAAGCAGGCGCCGCAATACAATCTCCCTGCCCCTGATACCGTTGTCAGCATCATCAAGCAGGTCAACACGCAGTGGCAGGATAGTCACCCGCTCATTGCAGCCGCCGATGCGACCTACACCACCGATCCCGACAACGAGTGGACCTTCAAGCCCTACTCCAACAACAGTCCCTTCTGGGACAATGCAGCCTACCACACCGGCAATATGGAAGTGTGCAAACTCTCCGACGATCTCAAAGCGCAGTTCATCGGTTACAGCCAGACATGGGCCGAAGCCGCCCAGTGGAAGGGTGCCACCAACTCGAATCCTGCCGAATGGGTCTATAACTATGGCGAAAAGCCCCGTAACGTGCTCTTCGGCGACTGGCAGATCTGCTTCCAGACCTATTGCGACCTCTACAACCTCGAGCCCGACGACCAGAAGATTGCACGAGCACGCGAAGTGATGGAGTATGAGATGTCCACTTCTGCCAACGACTACTGGTGGTGGGCCGACGGCCTCTATATGGTGATGCCTGTTATGACAAAACTCTACAACATCACGGGCAACGAGCAGTATCTCCAAAAACTCACCGAATACTGGACCTTCGCCAAGAACCTAATGTACGACGGTCAGGAGAGCATCCCCGACACCCTCGGACAACCGATGGCCAACGTGCCTCAGCATCTTTTCTACCGCGATGGCAAATATCTCTACCCGAAGCACGCCAGCCTCAATGGCAGCAAGGACTTCTGGGCACGCGGCTGCGGATGGGTCGTAGCCGGCCTCGCCAAGGTTTTGGCCGACACACCCGATACGTGGAAAGACAAGGCAGAATTCCGTCAGACCTACATCGAGATGTGCGAAGCCGTGAAGAACTGCCAGCAGCCCGAAGGCTACTGGACCCGCTCACTCCTCGACCCCGAGCATGCTCCAGGTCCTGAAACCAGCGGCACAGCCTTCTTCACTTACGGCTTGCTCTGGGGCGTCAACAATGGTCTGCTCGACCGTGAGGCCTACATGCCCACTATCGTCAAGGCTTGGGAATATCTCACCAACGTTGCCCTGCAGGAAGACGGCAGTGTAGGCTACGTCCAGCCCATCGGCGAACGTGCTATCCCAGGTCAAACCGTTGATCAGAAGTCGATTTCCAACTTCGGCACAGGCGCTTTCCTATTGGCTTGCTGTGAAATGTATCGATTAGTGAAATAAAATCAGCTATAGTTACTATATTAACTATAGTGACTATAACCTAAAGCTATGAAAATAAAAATCTCTTCACTACTCGTCTTTGTCTCGCTGCTGCTGGCAAGCTGTCAGCCCAAAGTGGAACTGCCGCGCTTCATCGAAGCAGGAATAGGCTATAGCAACAACTCCGTCAATGCCACCGTGTTCCGCAACAGCTCGGTGGCGACCCTTGGTCAAACGCAATACGTAGCTTATTACGATTCGGCAGGATGGCTCACTTTGGGCAAACGTCAGCTTGGCGACACAGAATTTGTCTTGCAGAAGACCCAGTATCAGGGCCATGTTCAAGATGCGCACAATGTCATCAGCATCATGCCTGATGGCGACGGCTATCTGCATGTCTCGTTCGATCATCACGGCCATCCGCTCCATTATGCACGTAGCGTAGAGCCTGGCTCATTGACCTTGGGAGATATGGAACCGATGATCAGCGCTTCGATAGATTCGCTGATTCCAGACGAGCTCGATGTCACCTATCCTGAGTTCTATCGTCTGGCTTCTGGCAATGTCCTCTTCGCTTATCGCAGTGGTGCATCGGGACGCGGCAACCTCGTCATGAATCTCTACGACGTCAAGACGCGAAAGTGGAGCCGCTTGCAGGATGTGCTCATCGATGGAGAACAGCTCCGCAATGCCTACTGGCAGCTCTTCGTCGATGCGCGCGGAACCATCCATGTCAGCTGGGTTTGGCGTGAGACTTGGCTTGTCGAAACCAATCACGATCTCTGCTATGCATGTTCCACCGACGAGGGCAAGACGTGGCAACGCAGCGACGGTACGCCCTATGTGCTTCCCATCACGGCCGACAATGCTGAATACGCTTGCCGTATCCCGCAGAACAGCGAACTCATCAACCAAACTTCGATGAGCACCGATGCCGAAGGTCATCCCTACATCGCCACCTATTGGCGCAATCAAGAGGATTCTATTCCTCAGTATCGCATCGTCTGGTACGATGGCAGCACCTGGCAACAACAGCAGGTGAGCCAGCGCAAGACGCCTTTCAGTCTTTCGGGAGGCGGCACCAAGATGATTCCTATTGCACGTCCACGTGTCGCCATCGACGGCCACGAGGCGTGGTACATCGTACGTGACGTGGAGCGCGATAGTCGTGTCTCGCTCTATCATACTGCCGATCTGCGCAATGGTCAATGGGAACTATCCGACCTCACCGACTACTCAGTCGATGCCTGGGAGCCTTCGTTCGATACCGAGCTTTGGAAGGCGCAACGTCACCTGCATCTCTACGTGCAATGTGTACATCAGGGCGATGGCGAAACGTCTGTTGCAGCCGAACCGACGCCGGTAAGGATATTGGAAATACGTTAGGGATAATAAGAGATATTAAGGGATTCTAAGGGTTATTTAGGGACGTTACCTTCGCCCTGTTGAAAACGGGACTCATAAAACATTTGTCCCTTAAAGTCCCTAAATATCCCTTAAAATCCCTAAGAATCCCTTAAAAATTCATGAAACTCCAGAAACTTATGCTTGATGGTGGATTCTCCTGTCCCAATCGTGATGGACACGTTGGGACGGGAGGATGCACCTTCTGTCGTACTGATGCGTTCAATCCCTCCTATTGTCGTAGCTCGACCAGCATCAGCGAACAACTCGAAGCAGGGAAGCGCTTCTTTGCCGGCAAATATCCCGACATGAAGTATCTGGCCTATTTCCAAGCCTATTCCAACACCTATGCTCCCTTGGATGTGCTACGCCAGCGTTACGAGGAGGCACTTTCGGTCGAAGATGTTGTCGGACTCGTCATTGGCACACGTCCCGATTGCATCGAAGATGATGTCCTGCAATATCTGGCAGATCTTCAAGACAAAGGTTTTCTCATCACGCTCGAACTGGGCATCGAATCCTTCTACGACAAGACACTTCAACGCATCAATCGTGGGCACACGGTTGAGGAGAGCCTTACTGCCATCCAACGATGTGCCGATGCAGGCATCAATACCACCATCCACCTCATTTTAGGCCTTCCTGGCGAAACAAAGGCGGATATCCTTGCCGAAACCGATATCATCAATCACCTGCCCATCCAATCCATCAAATTACACCAGCTTCAGATTCTCAAAGGAACTGTCATTGCTCAGGAATATGCCAATCATCCCGAAGACTTCCTTTCGATGAACATCGACGAATACGCCACGTTGGTGGCCGAGTTTATCTCCCGCCTCCGAAAAGACATTCATATCGAACGCTTCGCCTCCTCCGCTCCCTCCGACCTCATCATTGCCCCACGCTGGGGACTCAAGCCCAGCGAAGTGCAGCAAAGAATAGAAGAAAAGCTTTCTCTCATTAGATAAAAAACACTTAGGAATCACATAATCCTTTCTCTCATCGCGGCATACAGTTTTCGTTGATCAAATCTGTATGCTCCAATCGTGGCATACAGTTTTCGTATTTCAAATATGTATGCTCCCATCGCGGCATACAGTTTTCATCTACCAAATATGTATGCTCCAACCGTGGCATACAGTTTTCGTCTACCAAATCTGTATGCTCCCATCGCGGCATACAGTTTTCATCTGCCAAATCTGTATGCTCCGACCGCGGCATACAGTTTTCATCTGCCAAATCTGTATGCTCCGACCGCGGCATACAGTTTTTATCTACCAAATCTGTATGCTCCGACCGCGGCATACAGTTTTCATCTACCAAATATGTATGCTCCAACCGTGGCATACAGTTTTCATCTACCAAATATGTATGCTCCAACAGGAGAATACAGAATCTGTAAATCAAATCTGTATGCTTAGACAAAGAATGCCAGTTTCTCATCCCAAAAGATGCTTTTCATTCAAATCATATGCCAATTCGAGGTTTATTTGATATTTTCATATGGCATTATTATACTGCCAAATACAAATTTGGATGCAATAGTATACATTTTCTTCCGTTTCATTTACTAAATAAAGAAAAATACTTATTTTTGCAATGTATTTGATAAACTATTATTTTGAGACAGAGTTTCTAAATTATTTGAGTATTATGCTACTTTTATTACTCATGATTTAGATTTCTTGTATTGTTTATTAAGTATTTTTTTATTCATGTTTCTTATTATTAATAATTTATATATTTTTTCATTATTTACTATCTATTTTTATTACTATGAAACCAGCTTCAACACTATCGAACTTGCTGACATACCTTATTTTGTCGGCCTTAGCAGCGTTCGTAAGTTCCTGCCAGGACTACGAACCATACAACGAACAGCGTTTGCAAGATGTTGCTTACACTCATGAGTTCGAACGCCAGTTCGGCAAAATCGACCCAGAACAGACCTGGGACCTCTTCGGCCAGTTGTCACGTCGCAGGCATATCGGCACCCGTGCTGGTACAGACAACCAATATTATAAGCAGGTAATTGTTACCGATAATTATCCCAATATCAGCAGCCCTAGCGATACCGTCTGGGTTACTCGTGCTGACAATCAGGAATATAATAAAGTTCTTCCCGAAATAGGTTTCAATGGTTCAATAGCACATAATCCCAATCTCTTATACGAAGAGACCAACCTCGGCCGTGTAATTCAGGACTTCGTGGCAACAGCCGACGAATTCTACATTGCCCCAGTACACTGGACAACCAGTGGTAACGACGAGATTGGCATCTACTGGTACACCGATAATGAGAAAGAGGCTGATAGAACCATCATGGGTGATGATGGAGAACTATATTGGCTGGTACTCAAACCAATTATCCGAGGCAGGACACACTTGGGGTATCAAAATTCGGAGAATCCAAATTCAACAATACATGAGATTTCGAGTAGTCAAGAAAATTGTAGTGATGTTTTCCGTCAAGGAGCTCATCACCTGGTATCTTATCGTGTCCATGTACAGGTTCCACAAGAAATCCCATACTATGGTTTCTATATGCTGAATCATAATGAAGAACTGACGCAATACTCTGAATCCAAGCTGAATGATCATATCTCCAACCCTGGTTTTTCAGGACACGATGTTTCTTACGTAGCCACATTCAACATCCAACGAGACATTGATGCCGATTACAAGGATAACAGAGACTATCTGTGTTTCGAGGATTGGATACATAATGGAGACTTTGACCTCAATGACCTTGTATTTAGGGTTGAAGGCTTCGATAATCAGTCCGTTGTCGAATCATCCGAAGTTGACGAGAGTGCCATCTTGGTTTGTGAGGACTTGAAACAATATGATTTCGACTTCAATGACATTGTTCTTGAGCTTAACTACACGCAAGAAATTAAAAGGCATTATGATTTTGTCGGCGGCCAGTACAAACTAAATAAGACTTTAACAGAAACCATTGAAGAACTTACGATAACTCCTTTTGCAGCAGGTGGTGCTTACGAATCGAACTTGTCCATCAATGGCACGGATTGGGGCGAAATACACGCGTTGTTGAATGAAGATCCAGAGCTACCCGAAGGCTCCAAGAATCACCAGATAATCAATGCTGGTACAAACTTCACGGATCCACATAGTACACCAATGGTTTTAACGAAAGCTCAAAACCAGCTTCCCAATAGGATCCTGGAAAATGGCCAGAATAAATATCCGACCTATCTGTCTCAACTCTTTGCTGAAGGTTTCTTTAAAATTGTTAGTAAAGAAGATGGCAATGCTGTACAAATTATTTCAAGCAAACCTCAAACAGGAACTGCCACTGGATCTTATCAAGAAGGTTATGCGCCACAGATGATGCTTTTGCCCAATTACTTCGAATGGCCACAGGAAGAGAAGTACATCAATCTTGCCTACACGAAATTCCAAGACTGGGTGTCGGATATCACTAAGACAGATTGGATTGTGAATTCACAGGAACCAACATTGATTACCGAACGAGGCAATATAGGTCCAAATGACCCAACTGCTCCAACGCCAGTTGACGAGAGTTTCGTGCTCACTTATCGGTCAACAGGAGGAATCCGACTGAATGACACTTGGTACCCTAATAGTGTATTCCTCGATTTCGCAGCCAGCGGTATCGAAGCCCTATCATACGACGATGCTACGGCAAAGCTCAATATAACTTATTCTTCGCTTCCAGAGAGTAGTTTTGTCATTTATGATAAAAATGGTGGTTACATCCTGACGCACGAGCATCCTAGTACTGACAATCAATCAGTCGTCACTTATTCTATCGGTGCAACGTATTTTACAAATGCACTTACTCATGGAGGCATTTATATAGTTTCAAATGATGCCGTAAACATCACCAATGCCACTATTGATATCCATAATATCACAACGAAAGCACATCATAAGCTCTATGTCGATCCACTGTATATGACATTTGAGACGATGAATACGCAGACGATTACTGCAACATCTCCGACGACGACGCAATTTACCTTCACTTCAAGTGACGAATCTGTAGCTACAGTTTCTCCTTCTGGTGTTGTTACTCCCGTGGCCGAAGGCTATTGCTCCATTGTGGTAAGGGCCCCAGAATCATCGGTGGCTGGTAAGACTTACTACTCATCTTCAGAGCGCGTCAGCATAGAAGTTATCACGGGTACGCCTAATAGAGTAATCCTGAAATTAGGTCCTACACAAAACATAGCAGGTGCCACAGGCAACCTTACCAATTATGCATTGTGTACAACTGGTCGCGATGCTATGGATTCTTGGAATAGCGCAAGACTCACAGTAACCAAGACGGCTGGCAATGCTGCTTCGTTCCAAATCCAAAGTCCCAACGGTGATGTCTTAGGAACTGCAAACAACGTTAATGGTACGGCTACGTTCAACCTAACCAGAGCTCAACTCGATTTGTGCAAAAACAACAGCAATGGTGCTATTTATACGTTCAAGATTCTCCACAGCGAGAATACGTATATACAAGCTGCAGTATTGGACAGAAATAATTAATCTCCCAACCTCTTAATACACCGCCGTATGCCATTGACATACGGCGATTTTTTCTTGACCAATGCAAGATTTTAGGATGTCGTGTATTTATGGGGTAAAGAACCAAACAAACAATTTGACATGAAAAAGATTGAATTCAAGAATCATTCCTCAAAGCTGTGCTTAGTCGGCACGCTGCTTCTTATGGCTCCTCTGTTCGCCTCCTGCGACCTCGACGACGAGGAGGAGCCTATCCTCATCATCGAGCCTCCTACAGGTGGATTCATCATCGATGAAGACGGCATTCCTCGACGAGATGATGGAACGACACAATTATCGGAGGATGAAAAGCAACTGATAACAAATGAGGTCATCGGCCATGGCTGGAAATGGCTCAACACCTACGAAATCAACGAACATGGGGCATTGGTTTATCAAGATTACTTCAAGGAGAACCCTACAGCAAGATGCTGTAACTACTATTTCCCCTCGGCAAACGAGATGACCACCTACTCCTATCTCTATGGAGCCAAGGAACCTGGATATTTCGACTGGACAATCGCTATCGACTACAACAAGGGTGACGTGTGCCTCAACGCCCCGAACAACAGTTATTTCCTTCTAAACTTTCTGTCGGTCTTCAAACTTGACGGACAATGGTACATCACGACTATCGAACGCCTTGGCATGAACGGAAATGGCATTGGAATGACCCAAAGCGGTTTCGGCGTCTCGGAATATGTCCGTATGACAGAAGATGAGCTTGCCAGATTCCAGCATGACTATAAAGTCGATTGGAGAATGGTAAACTGATCATTATCCCGAATTATAGAATTTAAGAATTATTGATATGAATCCATATTGGTTATTCACAATTCTTTAATTCGATAATTTGTGAACAATAAAATAAAAAAACAACTCACGCAATTTGTTTTGCGTGAGTTGTACATTTTAAATATAATAAGATTACTTGAGAAGGTCCTTAGCCTTGTTGGCAGCCTTATCAACGGCATCCTTGCCAGCTTGCTTGGCAGCATCGGTAGCTTCGTTCACCTTATCCTTGGCGGCATCGACAGCATTCTGTCCAGCCTCCTTGGCAGCATCAGCAGTTTCCTTAGCCTTGGCTACCACTTCTTCCTTAGCAGCCTTGAAGCTTTCGGTCAATTCATTGAACTTGGCCTTCTGCTCCTCGGTGAACTCACCAGCCTTGGCCTGAAGCTCATCAATTTCCTTCTGTACCTTCTCGATAGCTTCTACACTACCACTCTCAACGGCTGCCTTGAGGTCAGCAGCGGCCTGCTCAACAGTGACGGGAGCCTCTGCTACTGCAGCAGCTGGTTCGGCGGCTGGTTCAGCCTTTTTTTCATTACCACTACATGCGCTGAGCACAAGGGCTGCAGCTGCGAAAAGAACAAAAAACTTTTTCATTTTACTAAATGTATTAAATGGGTTATGTACAATCGGTTGCAAAGATAAAGACTATTTATATCTGCACCAAATATTTTCACCAAAACTTAACAATTTTGGCAACATTTGTTCCGTTTTGCTATCTGATAGGTTGAAAATAAGGCATATATAATACAGATTATCCATGTGGATTCGTATTTCTCTCCCAGAACACGCCATCCACATAACCTTGGATTTCAGCATCCTCCTTGGACAAAGCGAGGCGTTTCAGCGCCCACAGGCAATATTCCTCATTCTGTTCGATGCCGCAGTAATGGCGCCCAAGCTTGTTGGCCACCACGCAACTTGTCCCGCTTCCCATGAACGGGTCGAATACCACATCGCCTTCCTTGCTCGATGCAAGAATGAGTTTGGCAATAAGCTTCTCGGGTTTCTGCGTCGGATGGTCGGTGTTCTCCGGCATCGACCAGAAGGGCACGCTAATGTCATCCCAGAAGTTCGAAGGATAGGTCAAACGGAATTTTCCATCCGAACCCTCTTCCCAATCCTTCGGCTCACCGTTCACCTTATAGGGGGCCAGTACGCGGCGCTTCATCATCACGGCCTCCACATTGAAATAATAATGCTGCGGATTCTTCACCGCAAACCAGATGTCCTCCATCGAGTTCTTCCAGTTGCTCTTGGCTCCCCGCCCCTTCTCACGCTGCCACGTGATGCGGTTCCTGATGGTCAGTTCGTCGGACAATACGCGTTGCATCGCCGCAGTACAACGCCAGTCACCGCAGAGGTAAAGCGAACCTGTCGGTTTCAGTTTTAGGCAAACAGTGTGCATCCAGGATCGAAGATAATCCTCATATTCCTGGTCGTTGCGCGCTGTGAAAGAACTGCCTCCGAAATCGCGCGTCAGGTTGTAGGGCGGATCAAGGATGATGAGGTCCGCCATCTCGTCGGGAATCCATTGCATCGCCTCCATCATATCGGCACAAATGACGGCATCGAGCCATGAGCAGAGTTGGTTCTGCCGAAAGTCGTCCAAGGATTTGAGTTTGGCTCGCAACGCAGGACGTTCGGCATCCTCAAGTGTAAGTGTACGATTGTTAGAGGCTCGCTGCTTCATGATGTCTGGTAATTTTGCGGAAACGAAGGAGGTAGAGTATGCCGACGACAGTCAGGCCAAACGGCATTCCCATCCAGATGCCGTAGCAGCCCCAATCCAGGACGATGCCAAACAAGTACGACATGGGAATGGAAATGACCACGTAGGCCAGGAAGGAGTATTTCATCAGCACCTTCACTTCGCCATAGCCGCGAAGGGCATTGACGTAAGCGGTTTGCAGGCCATCGCCAAACTGATAGAGAATGACGGGAACGGTCGTGGCTGCCACGATTTCGGAAACACGTTGGAACATCTCCACATCAGCTGAGTTGACGAAGAGAGCTGCCAGTTCGTGACGGAAACCGAAGACCAGAGCCGAAGCAATGATGCCTGTGAGCAAGATGAGCTGATAGCCGGCATTGGCGGCTGCCCGCACGCCGTGATTGTCACTGAGTCCATGATAATTTGCCACACGAATAGCGATGGCCGTGCCGATGCCGATATAGAACATATAGATGAGCGAGGCGATGGAGTTCATCACCTGATGCGAAGCCAAAGCAGAAGCTGCATCCCAAGTCTTGCCACCCCAACCCAACATCAGCGCAGCACCAGCAAAGGCAGCCAGCTCGAAACTCATCTGCACACCGATAGGCCAGCCCAGTTTGTTGAGTTGCACGATGCGCGGCCACGACACTTTGGCCTCCTTCCAATACTTCATGTAGTCTTCATAGCGCTTTGTGCCGAAGACGACAAAGAGGAAGAGCACCACCATCAGCAGACGGCTCGTTGCCGTAGCGTAAGCTGCACCTTCGATGCCCATTTCGGGGATGTGAAGCGTGTCGTTGCCGAAGATGAGGAGCCAGTTGAACAGGATGTTCCAGACATTGCTGGCAAGGAGAATCCACATCGACAGTTTCGTGTCGTTGATGGAATCGGCGAAGGGCTTGAAGGCCGACGAGAATCCGAAAAGGAGAAGCGAAGGGAGCAGGATGAGATAATAACTCTGCATCAGGGGCAGCAATTCGGGATCGAGCCCCATCATGGGCAGACAGAAGTAGATGCCCGTCATTACCAAGGTTAGGAGGAGCATCTGGAGCATATCGGCCACAATGCTTGCCTTGAGCACCTCGGCTATTTCACGGTTCTTGCCCTGCGTATAGAGTGAACCGATCACGGCTACTGCACCCTGCGAGAATCCTAACGAAAGGATGATGGCAAAGACCAGAATTGAATTGACGAAGCCCACCGCCGATAGTTCCTGAGCATGATGCTGTCCCACCATGATGGTATCGGCCATACCCTGCAGGGTAAAGCCGATCTGCGCGATCAGGATAGGCACGCCAAGCCGCGTCAATGCAGCGTATTCCTTCGGATAAAATGCTCGCTTCATGCTTTTTGTAGGGATATTAAGGGATTATTAGGGATTCTAAGGGATTATAAGGGACGTTACTTCCCCTTTTCGAGAATAAGGGTCCCAAAAACATAAGTCCCTTAAAATCCCTTCATATCCCCAAATATCCCTTAAAATCCCTTAGTACTCTTAGTTCACCACATTTTGAGGACATCCATCGAGGAACGCGCGGACATTCTCGAAAGCAATCTTGTCGAGACGTTCGCGAGCGGCACGGGTAGCCCAGGCGACATGCGGGGTGATGTAGCAGTTGCGTGCTCCGATGAGCGGCGAACCTGCGCGAGGCGGCTCCTGCGTCAAAACATCGACACCGGCGGCATAGATCTTACCGCTGTTCAACGCATCGGCCAAAGCCTGTTCGTCGATGAGCGGGCCGCGTCCTGTGTTGATCAGGATGGCCGAAGGTTTCATCAATGCAAGGCGCTCGGCATTCACCAGATGTTTGGTTTGCACATTCAGCGGGCAATGCAGGCTCACCACATCAGCCGTGCAGAAGACGTCCTCGTAGCTGGCAGCCTTTTGGATGCCCATCTCGGCCAAAGTCTCTTCGCTCTTCGAGCTGTAGGCCATCACCTTCATGCCAAAAGTCTGGGCGATGCGAGCCACAGCACGTCCGATATTGCCGAGTCCAACGATGCCGAGGGTAAGGCCATCGAGTTCGATGAGTTCGCTGTCCCAGAAGCAGAAATCCTTGGAGTTCTGCCAGGCTCCGTTGGTCACGCGCTCAGCATGCTGGGCCACATGATGCGTGATGTTGAGCAGATGCGCAAACACCATCTGTGCCACCGACAGCGTGCTATAGGCCGGAATGTTGGTCACCACGATGTCATGCCGACGTGCAGCTTCCAGGTCCACCACATTATAGCCCGTAGCGAGCACGCCGATGTATCGCAAGGCAGGCAACTGCTCGATGACCTTTGCATCGAGGATGACCTTGTTGGTCAGCACTATCTCTGCATCCTTGCAACGCGCCACGGTCTCGTCAGGAGCCGTGCGCTCATAAACCGTAAGCTCTCCAAGCTCCTTCCAGGGTCCCCAACTGATATCGCCCGGATTGGCGGCATAGCCGTCGAGCACAACAATCTTTTTCATAAGTATGTAACTAAAACGTTAAAAAACTCACTTTCGAAGCTCCCAGAAGGCGACGGCGGCGGCAGCGGCGACGTTGAGCGAATCGACGTTGTGGAACATCGGGATGCGCACTACGTAATCGGCATCGGCGATGGTCTCTTTCGCCAAGCCGTCGCCCTCAGTGCCCATCACGATGGCCAGACGGTGCACTTCTTTCAGACGCGGATCATCAAGCGGAATACTGTCGTCCGACAATGCCATCGCCGCCGTCTGGAATCCATAACGATGCAGGCTGGGCAATGGTTCGCGCAGGTAAGTCCAAGGCACGAGGAACACCGAGCCCATCGACACGCGCACGGCACGGCGATTCAACGGGTCGCAAGATGTTGGTGTCAAAAGTACCGCATCGATGCCGAGGGCAGCCGCCGAACGGAAGATAGCGCCGATGTTCGTCGTATCGACCACGCCATCAATCACCACCACGCGCCTTGCTTCGCGCAGCATGTCGTCCAACCGCGCACACTCTCCGACTTTTTCGGCCAAACTTGGCGTAGCCTCGGGCCTTCGCATCGCGCACAGTACGCCGCGCGTCAGATTGTAACCGGTCAAAGCCCCGAGCATCCCGCGCTCACCTGTATAGACGGGCATGTCGCCGCAACGACGGATGATGTCCGCTGCGTCGCCCGTGATATGCCTTTCTTCGCAGAGCAGGGCAAGCGGCTCAAAGCCCTTGTCGAGGGCCACATCAATGACCTTTGGACTTTCTGCAATGAAGATTCCCTTTTCGGGTTCGAGCCTGTTGCGCAGCTGTGCCTCGGTGAGCACACTGAAAATATCGACACCTGGGTCGCTGAGTGAATGGATACGGATGATGGACATTTTTTTTTTGAATTGTTTAGCTCAAAGACAGCATTTTTTGAAACCGTCGGCCTTTCGCACCCTCCTTAAAAGTGAGGAAGATACTCGTCATCAATCTTGAACTGCCGACGTTCGGCTATCCATTGCTTGAGATTCTTGTGCATGGCTTCATAGGTTCGGCGATCTTCAGTATCCTCATCGTCAAGAGAACCATACCTCTCAATTATCCTTGCTTCAGATCCTTTAGCTATTTCTATACGCTTATCAATAAATTCAAAAGCTTTATCAAACTCACTATTGAAATAAAAGGCAAGAGGTACATAATACCTCACGTATGGACGATTATATGGATTAAAGAATTCTTCTCGAAGCGGACATAAAAACACATCCTTTGTAGTTTTGAATTTATCAAGTACTTGAAGAACTTCTTTCTTGTACATCCTGTCAAAGTCGGCAAGGTTCTCTTCCATTGTACGTTCGCCCATGAACTCCGTATGGATTACCTCTTTCCCATCCAGCGTATTCAAGTAGGCAGGACTTGCACACACACCACGAAAGTTCATCAAGCCATCCGTAATTTGGTATAATACGTCATTCAACAAATTGGACGAAACAGTGGAAATAACTGTCAATAGATGGTATTGTTTTCTGTTATGTGTCGCATCCGCATAACAGATAGTTTGCGTCAAGTCATCGTTTATCTTTTTGATAAACTCATCGTCCTTTACGTTATACTTGTAGCCAAAAGGAGCAAGATACCCCTTGATGGCTTTTTCAATCTCTCTTTTGTAAGTCACAGTATTATTCAAAATTATTGGATCCAATACATATCAAAAGACCAGTTTTAACCATATTGAGCAAACTTTCACCAAATAAATCATAGGCCTTTGTCCCAAATGGTACAATCTGCACATTTCCTCCAGGGAATGCCCTTTGAATAACTAAATACAATAATTGTAAGCAACCGCGTAAACATGTGATTCATTTTTCAGTAAAAAATCGATGCAAAGATAGAGAAAAAAAAGCCAAGATGGAATAATATATGGTCTTTTTTTTCAAATTCGATTCATTTTTACTGCTCGGTGTATCATTTTTTTGCAAAATGTCTCTTCAAATTTGGAGAATTTGCCGAAACTCACTAACTTTGCGACGAATTAAACGATAAAATGGAAACCAAATTCAAACGATTAGACCATAAGAGCCTCGTGGCCCTGCTGCTTGTCATCACCCGCATGATCAAGGCAGATAGTCGCATCGATGCAGGCGAAATTCAGAAGCTCATGGTCCTGGAACAACAATACAACTTCGATCACACACTGATGACCGAAGCCAATCGTCTTACCCTCTCCGATGCCATCAAGCAACTCAGGAGTCTTGACCTTCCGACACGCCGACAGATACTGCAGTCGCTCACCGAACTGGGCAGCACCGACCGCATCCTCGAACGTCACGAGGCTTTGCTCCTGCTCACCCTGCGCTATTGTCTGCTCGACGACGAAGGACAGCAGAGCGAAGTAATCTCAAGCCACAAAAGCCACCGCAGTGGGGACCTCGGCACCTACATCATCTACTTCGAGACCGAAGACAACGAGACCATTCACCGCCAGATCTTCGACGAGTGGGAACTGATGAAGCTCATGCTCCAACAGAACGGCTTACAATTCTTTTTCGTGGAGCACATCGTTCAAAGCCTCTGCAAACAGGATCCTGTCATCATCAAGAAGATGCTCGAATACTTTGCCCCCACCAAGACCGACGAGCAGATCAGGCATCTTTACGACCGCATCGAGAAGATGGACAGCTCCACATTCTGCCAGCAGGTCTTCGTACGCAGTATGGAGATGAACGACCTGCGCAATGCTCGTCCTTCATTGCTCATCAACCTTGGTTCCACCGACCTGCTCCGCATCGAAATCGCCGACACACCCCAAGCTCATATCCGCCGTTTCCTCAACGACTACAATCGCCAGGCCAGCCCCGGCGTGACTGCTGTTCGTCCGCTCGACAACGAGAATCATCTGGGGCACTACAGTTATTACGGCTACTACCGCGACCTCTTCAACCTGCTCGTACAATCCGAGCCCAAGGAGAGTCGCATCGTCCTTTGGCCCAACAAATCAGAATTCGAATTCCCGCAGATCGGTCGCAGCCTGCGTCTCAATCAGCAGGAGTCAGCACTTTACAGCCTCATCCTCGTCTATACATATAAATATAATAAGAAGGGACTGCCCCTCAGTTATACATCCGAGCAGCGAAAGATCGAGGCGCTCTACCGCACCATCTACTGCCGCAAGAAGTTTGTCGAAACCGAGGATGTCATCTTCCCCGACAACCTGGCTCCCATCCGCGCAAAGATCGAAAAGAAGATGCGCGACCAGCTCGATGGTCTCGACAACATCGAGGACTTCATCCCGCACAACGAGAATCGCGAAGGCTTCTACCGCATCGTTGCCCCTGTCAAGATGGTCTGCGTGCGTCCCGACATCCGTCAGAATGAGGTGAGCATCATTGATTTCGAATGGTGACAAGGTTGCAAACTTTTGGTCATCTGCAAAATTCTTCGCCCGACAATATTGTCAACAGATACGTCCTTCCCAGTAATAGCCGTATATTTGCACCAACAAAAAAGCAATACTAACAATTAAAAATATACGACTATGACAAAGAAATTGACCAAAAGCATCAACAAGAAAGTCAGCGGCGTTTGCGGCGGCCTGGCTGAGTACTTCGACCTGGATCCCACATTGGTACGTGTTGTCTATTTCTGCCTCACCTTCCTCACCTCCTGGTTCCCGGGACTCATCCTCTACTTCATCCTGGCTTTGTCCATGCCGAAGCAGGAAATCAGGCAGATAGAAGGCTGAAAGATCTGGTTATCGTCATCCTTTTTCGTTATACCGTTATACCGGCATTCCGTAATTCCGGTATGACGGAATACCGAAAGAACGAAAATCCGGCAAAAAAAATTTACAATCCTCTTAATTCTCACTATTATGATACTAACAACCACCCCGACCATCCAAGGTCACAACATTGAGACTTATTATGGCATCGTCACCAGCGAAGTCATCATCGGTGCCAACGTAGTGAAAGATTTCATGGCTTCCATCCACGACTTCTTCGGAGGTCGTGCCGGATCCTACGAAAACGTGCTCGTCGAAGCCAAGGAACAAGCGCTCAAGGAACTGCAGCAACGAGCCACAGCATTGGGTGCCAACGCCGTTGTCGGCATCGACCTTGACTTCGAAACCGTCGGGCAAGCCAGCAGCATGCTCATGGTGTCAATCAGCGGAACAGCTGTCAAGATTTCGTAATAATATATAGTTAATATAATTGTTATTTGTTAATTATTAATTGTTAATTGAAATATGGCAAACAAAAACACCTACACCCCCTACGAGGAGGTCAACCCCAATGCTCCACGTCGTTCGAGCAAACCCATGTTGCTGGCACGTCCCGGCTTCTGGATCACCGTCTTCTGCGTCATCGCTGCCATCATCACGCTCAATGCTTCCTGCACCGTGATTGACTCAGGCGAAATCGGCATCAAGTTCCACAAGTGGTCGGCCAACGAACAGGACTACGGCGGAGTGGAAGGCACTTGCAAGGGTTGGGTCTTCTACAATCCCATCACCACCAGCGTCTTCTCCTACCCCACCTACATCCAGCGTAAGAACTACGAGGCCTTCAACGTCAATGCCAAGGATGCTTCGGTATTCTCGATGGACCCCACCATCGCCTACCGCATCAACCCCGAGAAGGCTTGCGACATCTTCACCAAGTACCGCAAGGGCATCGAGGACCTGGAGAACGGCTACATCCGCACCTGCATTTACGAGGCTTATCGTACCTGCGCCAACCAGTACACCTCTGACTCTCTGATGTCCAACCGTGCCAATTTCGAGCGTGACGTTCGCACCCGTCTGGAGTCATCGCTGATGGACGAAGGATTCATCGTCGAGGAGTTCACCTCACAAATCACTCCTCCACAGTCGCTTGCCCAGATGATCAACGAAAAGAATGCCGCCGTGCAGTCTGCCCTCAAGGCTGAGAACAAGGTAAAGGAAGCCGAGGCCGAAGCAAAGATTCGCATCGCCGAAGCCAAGGGTGCTGCCGAAGCAATGCAGATCAAGGCCGATGCCGAAGCCTACTACAACCGCACCATCGCCGCCTCGCTCAGCCCACTCATCGTGCAGGAGGACTGGATAGAGAAGTGGAACGGCACCGTGCCCACTGTCATGAGCGGTTCGAACATGATGCTCGATATGTCGAGTGCCATCGGGAAGAAGTAAAGCCTCAACTTTTGACCTTTAGAGTTTGGTAAAACGCCAAACGACTGAACATAATTCAGCCAAATGACCGAACAAAAAACGGTCATTTGGCTGAAATTGCGTTTAAAATGGTACTCTTACGCACCAAAAACAATAAATATAGAAGAAAAAAGTCGAAAATTCATAAATTTTATCGTTTATAAAAGATAAAATCGCCATCTTTGCCCCAAAAATCAATTATAAAAGATAAATGACACTGCTCGTCACCAGAACCGATGACAATAGAATCACCCATCTCCGTTTAAGAAAAATTCTGACCTCATCATCCTAAAATAATGACAACACGTACCAACACTTTCCTTCGAACCTTCTTTCTAGCTTCAATATGCTGCACGCTTCTGTCATCTGTTGCCAAGGCCGATGACGAATTCGTCGCCCAGGAGAAAAGGGAATTCATGAAACTCTCTCCATCGCTGGCCAAAGTCGCCGGACAGAATGCGACGAAAGGCTCTAACAAACTTGTCATGAGCCTGCTAACATTCAGCGAAGCCGACCAATCATCGAGTATGCTAGACGAATACGGATGCCAAGTCGTCGATAGTATTGGCCGCATCTTCATCGTCAAGATACCATATAGCAGCTTAGCCGACATGGCTGCCGATGCTCGTATCGAACGCATTGAGGCCGAACGCATGCCACGGCCAGCCATGGATGTCACGCCCCAACAAATCAACGCCACTAAAATTTATACCGGCGAAAACCTGCCACAGGCCTTCACCGGCCGTGGTGTCATAGCGGGAGTGTTCGACAATGGTTTCGACTTCACGCATCCTGCCTTTCTGGATACCGATGGTGCATCAAGAGCGCGCTATTACTACGACTTCTGCTGGGAAAACGCCGACGGGACCCTGGGACACGCCATCACCGACACCGATGAGATTGCCGCCCTCGGTGGCCCCAGCTATGAGGGAGTCTCCTTCCACGGCACCCACGTGATGGGAATTATGGCGGCTCGTGCAGTGGATGGCCGCTATCAAGGCATGGCACCCGAGGCCGACATCTACGCCGTCCACTTCAGATCGTTGCCCAGCGATTTCGAGAATCCCGACGAATTGACATCGGCCAATGCCGTGCTGGGGTTCAAATATATCTTCGACCAGGCAGAGAAAGACGGCAAGCCCTGCGTAGTGAACTTCAGCAACGGTGAAAGCTTTGCCATCGAGCGACAACGGCAGCTCGAAGGAGAAGCGCTCAGAGCCCTTACCGGACCCGGACGCATCATCGTCACCTGTGCCGGCAACAGCGGCCAATACTCCAGCTATCTTGAGAAGCCTGCCGACGTGATGAACGCCGGCACAGCCATGCTGAACGGCACGGCGAGCGGGTCGGTCATTGACCTCGACATCGTCACACCCGGCAACCAGCGCGTGCGCCTCGACTTCCTCAACATGCGGCTTGTCGATCTTTCCATCGACAAGACCATCACATTCCAGACCGACAGCGTCCTTTCTCTGTCCGACACCTGCCGACTTTCAGCTTCTCTCGCTCTCGGCGATGTCAGTCTGAAAGCTTGGAAGACGAACTACCAAGACGAGCGCGGCGACGTGATACACGTGCGTTGTGACTTCAGCAGTCCCGTCTTCATGGTGTTATGCGGTGCCCTGCTGCTGGTCAGCGGCAACCACCCCGCATGGGTTTATAGTGACCTTCAGTATAGCCCGTTCTCCAACCTCGAAGGTGTTCCTGCCTATTGCTTCGCCCAAAAGGGACACTCCCTCTGGTGGCCTGGCTCATTACCTGGACTTATTTCGGTCGGTGCGACGGGCTACAAGTCGTCATTCCGCAACATCGATGGAGGGACGAATAACGAAATGGATGCCTTCGACGCTTTGGTACCTGGACAAATAGCACGATTCTCTTCGCAAGGCCCTACGTTCGACGGCCATATTAAGCCAGACGTCGTTGCACCAGGCGTGAGCATCATCGCACCCTACAATAGTTTCGTAGGCATCACCGACAAGATACGCAGCGAGCTGACCGACAAAATCGTCTATGGAGGGAAAAACTACTATTACACGGCTCAAAGCGGCACCTCGATGGCCACACCCGTTGTGGCTGGTACCATTGCCCTTTGGCTTGAAGCCAAACCCGACCTGACAACTGAGCAGATACTCGATATATTTGCCCATACCTGCACTCATCCCGACCCCTCGCTCGATTATCCCAACAATGTGTACGGCTACGGTCAGATTGACGCATACGCCGGATTGCTCTACATCCTAGACGTCATGGCCAACATCCCCGAATTGTCTTCCCATCAGCCAGGCAAGGCGCAGTTCCAGCTCGTCGGACGTGTGCTTAAGATAATATGCGAAGATACAAATCTCTCCGAAAGCTCGCCCACGCTTACCGTCTTTTCGCTCAAAGGTGAGAAGATGGCCTCAGCCAACAGGACATCTATCGACCTTTCCACGCTGCCTGCCGGCATCTATGCAGTTCAATTCACCTCCGAAGTCCCCGGAACAACCGGCTCAACGCTCATACGTTTATGACAAAAATGCTTACTGCACTAAACGAAAAATAGTAAAAATCGTTTAGTGCAGTAACCTTTTTTCTCCATTATTTGGTTATTGTGACAGGCTTTATTATCTTTGCAACCAGTTGATAACACTGCAAAAACAGAATAACCTCTTGACACCCACACACAATGAAAGCCAACTTTCTATCAATCCCTTTGCTGACACTCTCTTGTCTCCTCTCTGCCTCTGCACAGGAGATTCATTACACAGGCTCGACGCTGAGCAATCCCTATCTGCTCGATGGCGGATTGGCACCAGCCATTGGCGTGCATAATATCCAGACGATGCGCGCCTCGCGAAGCCGTGGCCTCGAAGCGCCAATGGGCACCACTGTTTGCCCGGCCAAGGAAACAGTGCTCTATCCTGCCGAAGAGTCGAAGGGCTGGACCTACAACCATCAGCCGATGCTGGCCTTTTGGCAAGGCAGGTTCTGGATGCATTTCCTCAGCGACCCGTTGGGCGAACACATCCCTTCGAGTATCACCTGGATGCAAAGTTCCGTGGACGGCTACAACTGGACCGCTCCCGAAATCCTTTTCCCCGAATACACTTTGCCCGCCGACATCCTCGACGGCACCCGCAAGGTCTATAATCCCGATGGCTCGCTCCACAAGGTGAGCACCATGGAGCAGTTCCCCAACATCTTCAAGCGCGAAGGTCTCAAGGCCGTGATGCATCAGCGTGTGGGTTGGTATGTATCGTCGGCCGAAACGGGTTCGCGTCTGCTCGCCATCGGCAACTACGGCCTTTGCCTGCACAAGAAGGACGATCCCAACGATGGCGACGGCATCGGTCGCGTGGTGCGCGAAGTATTCCCCGACGGCACGCTGGGACCCGTCTATTTCTTCTATTACAACCACGGTTGGGACGCTTCGAACACCAACTTCCCCTTCTACACCAAATCGAAGGACAAGAAGTTCCGCAAGGCTGTTGAGGAGATTCTCTCTTCTCCGCTTTACTGGATGCAGTTTGTCGAAGAATGCGATCGCCAGGATTCTCATCTGCCACTCGACAAGGAATACAAGGCATTCAACTATTACACGCTGCCCGATGGCAAGACCATCGTCTCGCTGTGGAAACACGCGCTAACCAGTCACTCGGAGGATGGCGGCGTGACGTGGGACACGCTCGTTCACCGTGCTCCCGGCTTCGTCAACTCGAACGCCAAGATCTGGGGACAACGCCTCACCGACGGCATGTATGCCACCGTCTATAATCCTTCGGAATTCCGTTGGCCACTCGCCATCAGCCTCTCTGCCGACGGACTCGACTACCAGACGCTGAACCTCGTGCATGGCGACATTTCTATGATGCGCTATGGTGGCAACTATAAGTCGAACGGCCCGCAATATGTGCGCGGCATTCTTCCCGCCTTCAATGGTCATCGTGCTGCAGACGGCAAGACTTGGATGAGTCATCCGCTGGCTGGAAACGGCGTGTCCTGCGACTCCGACCTCTGGGTGACCTACAGCGTCAACAAGGAGGATATGTGGGTGGCCCATATCCCTGTTCCCGTTCGAACCCGTGCCACGAGCCACAGCCGCAAGGGCGAGATTGCCGATGCCAAGACTCTCGCCGACCTCACCGAATGGAACCTCTACAGTCCCGTCCTCGCACCTATCTCGTTGAAGGAGGGACTTTCGAAGGACAACAAACCCCAGGCCGAACTGGTGCTGTCGGATGCCGACCCCTTCGACTACGCCAAGGCCGACCGTCTCTTCCCGGCAGTTCGTCATCTACGTGCCACCTTCGACATCACGCCCTCGCAGAACAACCACGGTGAACTGCAGATCGAATTCTGCGACGCCGAGGGCAATCCCTGTTCCCGCATCTGCTGGCAATCCGACGGACTCGTAACCATCAAGACGGGAGCTCGTTACACCACACTTCTCAAGGACTACAATCCAAATGTCACCTATCAAGTCACGGCCGATGTCAATCTCGGCACTCGTATGATCGAGGCACACATCACGGCAATCACCGATGCCCAAGGTAAGGCATTGAACTGGAAGGAACGAAAGTCATTCAACAAGCGAGCTATCCTATATGCGCCCATCTCACAAATCGAGCGTCTGACGTTTCGCACAGGTCCACGCCGCACCGACCTCACTCCCGACACGAAGGCCGACCGCACGGAATATGAAGACCTCCCCGATGCCGAAGCGCTCGATCCGAAGGCCAGTTTCGCTTTGACCAACGTCACGACAGTCGATTGCGACGTACAGGCACTCATCGCCCCGCATATTGGCCAACACATCATCTCGGGTCCGCAAGTGCTTCCCGCCCTGCTCAAATGGAATGACTTCAAGCACTACGTCGATTATTTCAACACGATGGAGGACGAGAACATCGCCCAGCTCATCCCAAACAGCGAAGCTGCAGCGTGGATGGAACGCGAGATACCTCTGTTCGAATGTCCCGACCGCGAGATGGAAGAGATGTATTACTTCCGCTGGTGGACCCTGCGCAAGCACATCATCCGCACCGACCTGGGCTTTGCGCAAACCGAGTTCCTCGTCAAGCGCAGCTATGCCGACAAGCACAACCTCATCGCCTGCGCCGTGAGCCACCACATCATGGAGTCGCGCTGGCTCCATAACCACAGCTATGCCATCGACGAGGCTTATAATTGGCTGCGCGGCAACGACGGCAAACCCATGGACAAGTTCCACAAGTTCTCCAGCCTCGTCCCCTTCGCCCTCCTGCAGGATGCCAAGGTCATTGGCAATACCGAATGGATGCGCGACCTCAAGGATGACCTCTTCGCCGACATGCAATGGTGGGACGAAAACCACCTGTGGTGCAACGTCGCCAAGGACGCCAAGTTGGGCAAGGACGAACAGGGCGTAACGAAGCCCTTCGCCCCAGGCGACAGCCTCTATTGGCAAGGCGACGTGCAGGACGGAATGGAGGAAAGCATCAGCGGTGGCCGCTACAGCGCCAACAAGCGTATGTTCCACCAGAATCGCCGTCCCACCATCAACAGCTACATGTACGGCAACTACGCTGCCTTGGCCTCGGTGTTTAGTGAGGGAGCCAAGCTTGGCTCCCAACCGAACTACGCTGAACGCGCCCGCCAGCTGAAACGGCTCGCCATCGAGAAACTCTGGGATCCCAATCTCCAGTTCTTCTGCGCTCGCGACAAGTTCGACTCGCTCTGCCAGGTGCGCGAACTGGTCGGCTACCTACCTTGGTACACCGGGATGGCCGACGACGATGCCGCAAAGTATGCTCCTGCCTGGCTCCAGCTCACCGACCCCGAAGGCTTCCTCGCTCCCTACGGCATGACTACCGCCGAACGTCGTCATCCCCTCTTCCGACATGCCTGGACGGGGCGTCCCACTTGCGAATGGGACGGCGCCATCTGGCCCTTCGCCACCAGTCAGACGCTCACCGCGCTGGCCAACGTGATGAACGACTATCCGCAGACGGCAGCCCTTCTTCCCGACACGCTGTTCTATCAGCACCTCAAACTCTACACCGAATCGATGCATCATCGCGGCCGTCCTTATGTGGGCGAATATCTCGACGAAAAGACAGGGGCATGGCTCTGGGGCGATGCCGAGCGTTCGCGCTACTACAACCATTCGACCTACAACGACCTCATCATCTCGGGACTCGTCGGTCTGCGTCCATCGCTCGATAACGAAATCTCCATCAACCCGCTCATACCCGCTGGCCAATGGAGCTATTTCTGCCTCGATGGCATCGTCTATCATGAGCACGTCCTCACTATTCTTTGGGACGAGACCGGCTTGCGCTATGGTCAAGGCCGAGGTCTAACCCTTCTCGTCGATGGTCGGCGCGTCGCCAACCGTTCTACCCTCGGAAAACTCGTTTACAAACTGTAAAAAATTATTTAGAATCGAAATAGAGCGCCTACGAACGTAGACGCTCTATTTGTTGTCGAATATTGTACGTCTATGTTCGTAGACGCTCTATTTACTATCGGATGTTGTACGTCTATGTTCGTAGACGCTCTATTTGCAATCGGATGTTGTACGTCTATGTTCGTAGACGCTCTATTTGCAATCGGATGTTGTACGTCTATGTTCGTAGACGCTCAATTTGCAATCGGATGTTGCACGTCTATGTTCGTAGACGCTCAATTTACTATCGGATGTTGTACGCCTATGTTCGTAGACGCTCAATTTACTATCGGATGTTGTACGTCTATGTTCGTAGACGCTCTATTTGCTATCGGATGTTGTACGCCTACGTTCGCAGACGTAATATTTGCTATCGGATGTTGTACGCCTACGTTCGCAGACGTACTATTTGCTATCGGATGTTGTACGCCTACGTTCGCAGACGCTCTATTTCCGTTGTATCAAGCCATTCCCGTGAATTTACCGACAAAAAGAATGACGCCGGACGACATTTCGCGAATCACATAGACGAACGGACGATTGGCATGGAAGGTTGCCTTGGGGATTTCCACCTCTTGAATTGGGCCGGCACTTGTTAACTCCCCCATTCCTGCTACCGTAACCACCGTAGCTTCCGAACCCTCTTCATTCACCTTGATCTTGGCTTTCTGGCGCATCATCTCGATATAGACAGGCTTATCGCACATATTCGGAATCTCTGCAAAATGATCATCGAAAGCCTGACGGATGCCCATCTGCTGCAACAATGAGATAAGGCCACCATCCAGTTCCTTGGTGTCGGATGAGTTTTCAAAGCGCGGCAACTTCAAATCCACTTCGTAAGTCCGAAAGACACCATCGCCCGGATTGGAATTGTATAAGCTTTCATAATCCTCAACGTCCGAGAAACCTTTCACTACCAAGTGATTGATGATGTCATCGGTGGTTTTTCCTTCCTCGGGCAGCATCACCATCATGTTCCAGAGGCTGTTGCCGTATGGAATCTTTACGGCCGAATAGGTCTCGTTCTTGACATAGCTGATATAGACATCCTGGCTCATCATGGGCATTTCGATGTCACCCTTGCCGGTCGCGAACATTTCGTTCTTGGTGTTCTTTGGGTCGAACTTCTTGGTCCAGTCGGCCTTGAAATAGATGGCATTGAGCAGATACGACACCATTTCGGGCTTCACTTCGTCCAGAATCGTCGGAATCATCCCTTTCGTCTTTTCTTTGCACCAATCGTTGATGTGGCCGAGGGTCTTCGACGAAGAAAAGTCGAGGGCTTCAGCCTTCGCATCGTAATAATACTGCATATCCTGCTCAAACTGAGGCTTCAACGTATAGTTCTTGTTGACGAAGATGGCATTGGCGATATTCAATTCCACGTCCGTATCGGCCTTTGGAAGATTGTCGATCAGGTTCTTGCAGTAGTCGTTCACAGCCTGGATGCCGCCCTTATGGAAGCCAAGAGTCTCTTCGAGTTCCTTCTCGGTGTTGCCCGTCGCGGCATCGTTCACCATGCCGAGCACGTAGGTGATGCTCAGCGGTGAATAGATGAAACTTCGGCCCGAACGGTCGGCCTCGTTCACCGTCTTCAGGAAATTCAACGTGAAGCCGTTGTTGTCATCGGCAAACACGCGCTGCTCCTCGGTCAATTGAATGGGTTTCACTTCCGACACCATATTGACGATTCTCTTTGTGCCGCCGTCCTCGTCCAACGAGCACGAAAGCAGCATCATGCTGCTTGCAGCCATCGCTGCCATACAATAAAATAGATTCTTCATAATCATTGATGTTTTACATTTCTGTCCAATAAACGCAAAACGTCGGAAAACCTTGCATCATCACACGTATAAATTTCTCAAATTCGAAAAATGTGATAAAAATACTAATAATTCATGATAAACACTTTGTAATCTCAACTTTTCTTCGTATATTTGCCCCGCAAAATGGCATCGAACCAGCAGACTATCATATAATCCACACATTATGAAATATTCCCTTTCCCTCCTCCTCATAGCCACCCTGACACTCCAAGCGCAGGCTGCCATCCATGTCACCAACCTCAGCGTGGAAGGACGCAAGGACCAGCCCCTCGGATTGGATGTCGAGACGCCGCGCCTCGGCTGGCAGATTGTCGCCGATGCAGGCGAACAGGATGTTGTGCAGACGGGCTACCACATCCTCGTGGCCTCTTCGCCCGAACTGCTTGCCCAAGGTCAAGGCGACCTTTGGGATGCCACCGTCGAGAGTCCGCAGAGCCTGTGGGTCGATTATCTCGGCACGCCACTCCAAGCCAACCAACGAGCCTATTGGAAAGTGCAGGTGACCTGCGAAAAGTCGAAGGGCAAGAAGACCGTCACGGAGCTGAGCGACTGGTCGGATGCCTCATCGTGGGGCGCAGGTTTGTTGACCGGCGACAACTGGCGCGGCAACTGGATTGGCCTCGACTACGCCATGCCGTGGGACGTTGAGGATGTGCACTCACGCCTTTCGGCACGTTATTATCGCACCACATTCGAAACGAAGGACAAGCAAGTGCGTCATGCCACGCTCCACATCGCCGGCCTCGGCCTCTATGAAGCCTTCGTCAACGGTCAGCGTGTAGGTGATGCACCCAATTCGGACAGTAATGTAGGACAGCAGGTGCTTATGCCCGCTCCCACCGATTATCGTCGCTCCATCATCTACAACAGCTTCGATGTCACGCCCTACTTGCTCCCCTCAAACCCTTCGAACTCGACCAACGGGAGCAACCCCTCGAACTCCTCAAACCTCTCAAACTCCTCAAACCCCTCCCAGTGCCTTGCCGTCACCGTCTCCAACGGTCGCTACTATACCATGCAGCAGAAGAAGAAGCTTTACAAGATACCAACCTTCGGCTACCCCACGCTGCGTGCCAACCTCATCATCGAATATACTGACGGAACCCGCGATGCCATCGCCACCAACGAAAAGAACTGGCGCATGACCGCCGACGGTCCCATCCGCTCGTCGAACGAATATGACGGAGAGATCTACGATGCGGGCAAGGCGTTTGAAAATTGGACCATGGCCGACTTCGACGATAGCCAATGGCAGCAGCCCGAGCGCAGCGCCCTGCCCATTGGCAAGATGCGCGGCAACACCACGCCTCCTATGGTGGTGCAGGAAGTGCTCTATCCCCGTGATATTCGTCTCACCAAAGACGGACGCATCCTGTTCGACTTCGGGCAGAACTTTGCCGGATGGATGCGCGTACCCATTGGACAAATGGGCCTCAATAAGGGCGACACCCTGCGTTTGCGATTTGCCGAAAAACTCGAAGCGCCCATCGGTGCACCTTGGACCGAACAGGAGTCGTGGAACAGCAACGGCCCGGGCTATTGCCTCACCGACACTTCGCGCCTCTATGTCGAAAACCTGCGCAATGCCGAGGTCACCGA
>CACXTQ010000013.1:0-51172 GCA_902770595.1 uncultured Bacteroidales bacterium
AGCACATCCTGCTTGATACTCCAAAAGGCTGTGAATCTATCCCAGTTGGAAGTGATAAAGGATCGTTCTGGGGGGAGCACGGCTTGTAAATCGTGGTATAGCAGAGAGTCTATACATATTGGTCTGCCCAATAACTCCCAACGGGTACCATCAATATATATTATGTCCCCTTCTTGACCTGTTGCATTTGCTGCAATTGCCAAGATCAGATATTGAATGAATAAAAGGGCTCTTTTCATAATACAAATAACGATTAATTTTAAACTACTATCTAAGCTATGCTCTATTACTTGCAACCAGATACGAGCATTATTTACTGAGTAACTAGGACGCTGCGGCAAAGATACTGAAAAAATTCCGAACCTCCAAACAAATCCCCCCAAAACGGATATTTTGCGACGTTTTAGCTCTTTTCCCTGCGTTTTTCTTGAATCTCAAATGTTTTTTGAGTAAGGTGAATAATTTTCACCTTATTGTCGCTTTGCGACCAATGGGCCGAGGTCTTGACATCTCAGAAAATTAAAAAATTAAAAATTATAATTAAATTTACTGATTTGGCGAAATAAAGGAAAAAGAGACCTGCCCGCTTGGACAGGTCCCCTCACTGAAAATGACATCCGAATATATGATTTGTCTTAGCAGGTGAAAACAAGTCACCAGATATGCGTGCGTTCCTCAGGCTTAAGATAGAGCTTGTCGCCCGGTGTCACGTCAAAGAGGTCATACCATGCATCGGTGTTCATCACCACGCCATTGATACGCTCGCGTTCCAAGCTGTGTTCATCCTTGCCCGCACCATATTCATTTCTTCCCACGGTTCGCTCCTTTGCATAAAGAGCGCTGTATTTTGACATCCACAGATGGGCGAAGGCCAGATAGAAACGTTGCTGCTGCAGTCGCAGCTGTTCGCCTTCGAAGCCCTGTCGCTTCAAGCGGTTGGAGTAAGCCTCGAATGCGATTTCCATTCCGCCCAGGTCAGCGATGTTCTCACCCAATGTGGTTTTGCCGTCGTTGAAGACGCCTGGCAGCAGGTCGGGCATCACCTCCAATGAGCTGTAGCAGTCGTCCAGTTGCTGGGAGATTTGCTTGAATCTATCGAGGTCTGCCTGGTCGACAAAGATGGGAATCTCTTCGCCGTCCTTGTCATACATAGCTCCCTTAATGTCGAAACCGTGGGTCATCTCGTGGCCGATAACAGCTGCGGTGGCATAGATGATGGCTTCGTTGGTATCGTAAGGCATCAAAGGGGGCATAATCATGGTTGACATAATCATCATTGAGTTGCATACTGGCATATAGGCAGAGTTTATTTCATATAGATTCATGTTCTTATTAAAGAGCAGGTAATTGAAGTTATGGCCCTTGTTGGGCTTTCCTATTAACCATGCCTCAAAGTAGGCTCTGCTTTTAGCCATCAGCAGTAGGTCTTCCATCAGGTTCTTGCTCGCAGAAAGGTCGGGCAATGCCTCTTCTAACCAAAAATCAGGTTGGCCGATACAGAACTCCATGGCGTGGAGTTTCTCTAAAGCACTGGCTTTCGATGGTTCACTGAGCCATGTGCAACGGCTGAGTCGGTCGGCGAAGGTCTGCTTCAGTTCCTCGCATATCATCTTGGCGCGCTCTGTTATGGCGGGTGTCACATAGCTCTTGGCAAAGGCTCGGTTCTTCTCGTATGTGCAGTAAGTGTTGTAAATATCTTCGGCAGTCTTGCCGGCAATGCCTTCCATCTCTTTGACCGTCATCTTGAGGAAGATTTCGCAGGCAGCCTGCTTGTAGGATTCCAGGTCCATCGCCTGCAAAGCCAGCAGTTCGTCGTCCCACTGCTGTATATGTGGCATTACCACAGCTTCCGGGGTCGTCGCCATAACCTGTGCCTTCCATGTCATCACGTGTTCAGGATTTATGCCCGAGCCCTCGCACCATGCCACCAACATAGGCCATTGCTGACTGTCGGCTCCACGTGTCGTGGGACTTCCAACCAGAGGCATCAGCATGTTTGGAAAGCCGGGACTGTTGATGCGTTCGTTGAAAACATTTATGTCAGGTAACGGGAGATTCATCTCTCTGGGAAACATGATGGACGTGAGGACGGTGTGATAATTCAAGATGACATGATTGAAGTTGAATAACAGTCCTTCGGCAACAAGCTGGCCGGTGGTGCGCCATGCCTCTTCCAGCGTGGATGCCTCTTTCAGGGGCTGCAGCTTTTGTGTCACATAAGCCTCCATTTCCTCTTTCGTGGGCCTTGGCTGTGCCTTGTGGCTCTTGAGAATTTCCAGTGAGGGCAGGGAAAGGCTGGCAAGCTTATTCCTTAAGTCATTGAGAATGTCGGTTCTCAGGAACGATACAATCATCGCCGTGTCCTCACGCACGGTAGTCGATTTCCAATAGCCGCCGTTGCAGTGCATGAAGAAGTCGTCGCCAGGCCTCACATTCGGGTCCATATCATCGGCGCTGATGATCCAGGGCTTTTCATCCCTCACCACTAATACGTCGTCATCATCGTGGCACGAGGTCAGTATCATGGCGCCAAATACGGTCATGACGGCTGCAAGTACCATCCATTGTTTCTTAGTCTGTTTCACAGTTTGTGTCATCGTCTGTCTAAAAGTCTAAAAGAAAGGGCAAGTACCAGCCAGCCTGATACCTGCCCTTTATTATTCAATTGTTAAATACTTTCAGATTACTCCTCAACAGCAGCCTGTGCCGCAGCCAGACGTGCGATGGGCACGCGGAATGGTGAGCAGGATACGTAGTTGAGACCTACGAGGTGGCAGAACTTCACGGATGAAGGCTCGCCGCCATGCTCGCCGCAGATGCCGCACTTCAGGTCGGGACGTACCGAGCGGCCCTTCTCTACTGCCATCTTGATGAGCTGGCCGACACCCTTCTGGTCGAGTACCTGGAATGGATCGACCTTGAGGATCTTCTTCTCGAGATAGACAGGGAGGAAGCTGGCGATGTCGTCGCGCGAATAGCCGAAGGTCATCTGGGTAAGGTCGTTGGTACCGAACGAGAAGTACTCGGCACGAACAGCCACTGCATCGGCAGTGAGGGCTGCACGTGGAACCTCGATCATCGTACCTACCTTGAACTCGAATGGCTCAACGCCCTCTGCCTTGAAGAGCTCGGCAGCGGTCTTGCGGATCACAGCCTCCTGCTGGTCGAACTCGTGGTGACGACCTACGAGTGGCACCATAATCTCGGGATGTGGATCGTGACCCTCGCGACGGAGCTGGATGGCAGCGCCGATGATGGCCTTGGTCTGCATCTCGGTGATCTCGGGATAGGTGTTGCCCAGACGGCAGCCACGGTGACCGAGCATCGGGTTGTTCTCAGAGAGGGAAGCTACACGGTTCTGGATGTACTCCAGACTTACGCCCATAGCTTCTGCCATCTCTTCCTGGCCCTTCAGATCGTGTGGTACGAACTCGTGGAGCGGTGGGTCGAGCAGACGGATGTTGACTGGGAGTCCGTCCATGGCGAGCAGGATGCCGTAGAAGTCCTTGGTCTGATAAGGCAGCAGCTTGGCAAGAGCCTTCACGCGGCCTTCCTTGTTCTCGGCAAGAATCATCTCGCGCATTGCCTTGATCTTCTCACCCTCGAAGAACATGTGCTCGGTGCGGCAGAGGCCTACGCCTACAGCGCCGAAGTTGCGGGCAACAGTTGCATCGTGTGGAGTATCGGCATTGGTGCGAACAACGAGCTTGGTGTACTTGTCGCAAAGCTTCATCAGCTCGGCGAAGTCGCCAGAGATCTCGGCAGCCTTGGTCTCAACCTTGCCAAGGAGCACCTGACCGGTAGAACCGTTGAGTGAGATGAAGTCGCCCTCGTGGAGGGTGATATCCTCGATCTTGACGGTCTTGGCTACATAGTCAACCTGGATAGCACCGGCACCCGATACGCAGCACTTGCCCATACCACGAGCCACAACGGCAGCGTGAGAGGTCATACCGCCACGGCAGGTGAGGATACCCTCGGCAGCAGCCATACCAGCGAGGTCTTCGGGTGAGGTCTCGATACGAACCATCACAACCTTGTGACCATTCTTGTGCCAAGCCTCAGCATCGTCGGCATTGAAGACGATCTGACCGCAGGCAGCGCCAGGAGAAGCTGGCAGACCGGTGGTGAGCACCTGTGCCTTCTTCAGAGCGTCCTTGTCGAATACGGGGTGCAGGAGCTCGTCGAGCTTCTGTGGCTCGCAGCGCTCGATAGCGGTCTTCTCGTCGATGAGACCCTCGTGCATAAGGTCCATGGCAATCTTGACCATAGCGGTACCGGTGCGCTTGCCGTTACGAGTCTGGAGGAACCAGAGCTTGCCTTCCTGTACAGTGAACTCCATGTCCTGCATATCGTGATAGTGGTTCTCGAGCTTGGTCTGGAGAGCATCGAGTTCCTTGTAGATCTCGGGCATTGCCTCTTCCATCGAAGGATACTTGGCTGCACGCTCCTCCTCGGAGATCTCGGCACGCTTAGCCCAACGACGTGAGCCCTCGATAGTGATCTGCTGTGGGGTACGGATACCAGCCACAACGTCCTCACCCTGAGCATTGACGAGATACTCGCCGTTGAAGATGTTTTCGCCAGTAGCGGCATCGCGGCTGAAGCATACACCGGTAGCTGAGGTGTTGCCCATGTTGCCGAATACCATGGCCATAACCGAAACGGCGGTGCCCCACTCGGCGGGGATGCCTTCCATCTTGCGATAGAGGATGGCACGCTCGTTCATCCAAGAGTCGAACACGGCGCAGATAGCACCCCAGAGCTGCTCATATACGTCAACGGGGAATGCCTTGCCTGTGCGCTCCTTGATCATAGCCTTGAACTTGGTGACGAGTTCCTGAAGTCCCTCAACAGGAATGTCCTTGTCGAGAACTACGTTGTACTCCTCCTTCACCTTCTCGATGATGGCCTCGAAGGGGTCGATATCGGTCTTGTTGACAGGCTTGAGGCCCATCACAACGTCGCCGTACATCTGAACGAAACGACGATAGGAATCCCATGCGAAGTGAGGATTGCCGGTCTTCTTCGAAAGACCTTCAACAACTTCATCGTTAAGGCCGAGGTTGAGGATGGTATCCATCATACCGGGCATAGAAGCACGGGCACCTGAACGTACAGAAACGAGGAGTGGGTTGGCGGGATCGCCGAAGGTGTTGTTCATCAGCACCTCGATGTGCTTAACTGCTCCCAGCACTTCATCCTTGAGGAGTTCAACCACGTTGTCCTTACCGATCTGGTAATACTCGTTACAAACATCGGTGGTGATGGTGAATCCTGGAGGAACAGGTACTCCGATAAGGTTCATCTCGGCAAGGTTAGCACCCTTGCCACCCAGAAGGTTTCTCATGTCTGCCTTGCCTTCGGCCTTACCATTGCCGAAGAGATAGACGCGCTTTTTGTTTTCTGCCATAATTTAGAATTAAAACAGGTTAGTTATAGAAAGTGAATAACTCAGCAAAAATGATTGGCCGCCAACCATAAGGCTGACGCTTCCTTATTTTATGCCGCAAAGATACCGAATTTAGTCGATATCTCCAAATTTTAGGCGAAATTTTTTCTTCTTAGGGGAAAAAAGAAGTAGAAAAAGGAAGTAAATGGGGGTAAAATGGGGTAAAATGTGCGATGATTCACTCATATACTCCATAGTCGGGCGCATCCTTGGGCGCCTTGACGACCTTGTCGGCATCGACTTCGAACGTGGCGACGAGCTCGGAATTGAGGCGAACGCAGAGCGTGGTCTTGCGCTTGCGGATGGGATTGCCCTCGCTGTCGAGAATATCCATGCCCTGGCGGTCTTTTTCGACCTCCTTGGTTATCGTCTCGCGAATCTCGTAGAGGCGCGCCACGTGTCCACGAAGTGCACCTTCGAGGATGAGCACCTTGTCGCCGATCTCATACTTGGGCTTCTCGACCGAGATGAGCCAATCAGCCTGGCACAGCGCCTTGAACTCAGTCATCTCAATATCGGGGATGGGCTGTGGCCAATGGCGGGTGCGGTCGTTGAGGAAACCAACGACGTGCTCGGAGATGCGGCTATGGAACAATGGGTCGCGATTGTCGAGTACAGTGTGCACGAAGATGAGACCGGGGGTCTGCACCTTCTCCTTCCACACCATACGGTCGGAATACTGGATATGCATGCGCTTGAGGGGGACGAAGCACTCCATCAGCACCTTTTCGGGGTCGATGGCGATGAGGAGGTCCTCCTTCTTGGCTTTGCCACGACGCTTGCTTTTCTTAGAGTCGATGCCCATCAGGTAATCGTGAATCTGCATCTCATGGCCGGGATGCACAAACACGGCAAACCAAGCAAGGGTCGAATAGTGCTTCTTCTTGGCCATGCGGGTCAGTTCAGCGGGATCGTTGAGTTCCTGAAGTGTGGGGAGCAACCTCTTGGGTTGGTTGGGTTCGTTTTGTTCAGACATATTGGGAGGTTAAGAAAGGTTCGAAGGGTTAAGAGGGGTTAAGAAGGGTTAAGAGATTCTTGGTGAATGTGGGCCAACTGTACTTGGCGCGTTCGCTGGCGAGGCCCGAGGTGAAGTCGGGATGTTCGGTGGCGAAAAGAACGAGGGCGGCGGCGATGGCCTTGGGATCAGGATCGACCACATAGCCGACCTTGCCATCGGGGACGATTTCGGCAAGGCCACCCACGCGGGTCACCAGCATCGGCTTCTGGAAATGGTAGGCGATCTGCGTCACGCCACTCTGGGTAGCCGACTTGTAGGGCTGGGCAATGAGGTCGGCAGCCGCGAAATAGTAACGCACCTCGTGATCGGGGACGAAGGATGTGCGCCAGATGACCTTATCGTCGATGCCCAAGCGTGCCGCCTGTGCATGATATCGTTCCTCCCCGCTGTAGAACTCTCCTGCCACGATGAGCTTCATCTCGGGATGCTCAGCAAGAAGCATCGAGTAAGCTTCGAGCAAAAGGTCAAGGCCCTTATAGTCGCGGATAAGGCCGAAGAACAACAGGTAACGGGCAGAGGCGTCGAGGCCCAGATGCCGGCATGCCTCGGCACGGTCCACAGGCTCGCCGAAATTGTCGTAGAGCGGATGGGGCGAGGCGACCACAGGCATGGCGGGAGCAAAACGATGAACATCGTCGCAAACCGACTGCGAGAGCGCGGCAACACCATCGACCGAACCGACAAACCAGCGGGTCAGCAACGTATCGCCCGGACGCGTCTCATGAGGGATGAGATTGTGGCAAAGGGCGACGACGCGAGTGGTGCCATTGCGGCGTGCAATACGCCCCACGGTGCCAAGGCAAGGCGCCATGAACGACATCCAATAGGCCAGGATGAGCATATCGGGAGCCTCATGCCGGATGCGACGCCCCAGGCTGATCCACGTGAAAGGATTGACCGACGACAGGCGACGTTCGATGCTCAGGTCGGATGGCGCAGGCTCCTCACTATATTGGGTCTTGCCAGGAAAGAGGAATCCGGGGTATTGCAGCGTGAAGGTGTAGAGTTTCACTTCATGACCTTCTGCCTGCAACTGATTCGCCAGGCGCTCGTTGAAAGCCGCTATACCTCCTCTGTATGGCCAGGCTGGGCCGACAATGGTTATTTTCATTGTTTTTTAGTTAATAACTCCTTGACGCCCATTCCTATGCAAGCGAGAATAATCAGGTACATCGCCACGACGAAACACATCGAGAGCATATTGCCTCGCTCGACAGACTCCGGACGGAACTCGAAGCGAATGTGATGATTGCCGGCAAGGACATTGAGGGCACGGAGCAGGTAGTTCACACGGAAATGATCGACGGGCTTGCCATCGATGCTGGCTTTCCAGCCCTTGTCATAATAGATCTCGCTGAATACGATGGTGCCGGGCTGTGACGACCTGGAATCGTATTCGACATATTCGGGCGTATAGCAGGTGAGACTCACGGTGGCAGCACTATCGACGGCATTGACCGAAATGCCATCGTTGACCTGGCTGGCAAGACATCCGGCGAATGCCTTGTCGATGACAGCCGTATGATGCAGGTCATACTGCATCAGGCCATCGCACTCCTCATTGGCCGACGGTACCACGCGAAGCGTATCGACGAACCACGCATTGCCCATCGCATCGGGGTTGCGCTGTGCCAGCGTCTGTCCGCTCTCCTGATCCTGGAAGATGATATATTTTGCATTGAGCATATTGAGCACAGGCCAATGCATCTTGGAGAGATGCTGGTCGATGAGGTCCTGATAGCGGCGCAGCTTGGCTGCCGAATAGCCGCCGATGGACTTCATGCGATAGGACGTACGGGCATCGTTGAAGGTGTTGGCAGCAAGATTGAAGACGCGGAAGTTGGGATCCTTATCGCTGTCGAGGATCTGTTTCTCCCAAGGCTGCATCTTGAACGCCTGATCGAATGCATTGTTCTTCGAGAACATGCTGTCGTTCATGTAGCGCTTATCCACGGGCCACATATCAATGAGGATGAGGGCACCGAGAATGGCGGCGAGGACAGCTGTGCCACGGAACTTGCGGCTCTTCACATAGAAATATACCACAGCAGCAGCCACCAGTACAAGGCCAAGCGAACGGAAGACATCGGCCTTGAACATTGCTGCACGTTCGGCAACGATGCCATCGACCAGCCAGTCGGGAAGCTGCGAGAACATACCCTCGTCGTTCGGACCCATGAAACCGGAAGTGGTGACAAAAGCGATGAGAATCAGCGCTACGACTACGCCAGCTGCAATGAGAACATTGCGTGACAAGTCCTTGATCACGGCTGAACTATCATACTGTTCAGCCGAATCGCCGGCAGATTCAAGAACCGCCTGCTTCGCCTCGGTAATTCTTTTGAGAGCAAGGAAACCAAGCAACGGAATAGTGACTTCGGCGATGACCAGGATGGACGAAACGGCGCGGAACTTGTTGTACATCGGCACAGTTTCGAAGAAGAAGCGCGTCAGACCCATCCAATGGTTGCCCCACGAAAGCGCGATGCTGAGCAACGTGACAGCCAACAGGCACCACTTGTAGGGACCTTTGACAACGAACAGACCAAGGACGAAGAGCAGGCAGACGATGGCACCCATATAGACGGGACCTGCGGTGAACGGCTGATCGCCCCAGTAGAGGGGCACACTCTGGCAGAACTGTTCGGCCGTCTTGCGAGGCACACCCTTCGAGACCATATCCTTGTAGAGGTCGGACTCCTTGCCCAACGTGTAGTTGGACGAACCGCCCATATAATTCGGAATCAGGAATGTCCACGACTCATTGATGCCATAACTCCATGCGGTGGCATAGTCGAGGTCGAGACCATCGGTCTTATTATCCTCATCATCGGCCTTCTCCAAGTCGGAATGTCCGCCGCGCATGGTCTCCTGGGCATATTCGAGATTGGTGAAAATGGCAGCCGTACCAGTTCCCAAGCCAATGCCGAAGGACGCCGCAAAAAGCAACGTCGAGAGTCCGAATGCCTTCCAAGCCTTGGACGTGATGGCCAAGCAGAGTTCAGCCACCCAGAAGGCACCGATGATGAAGCACATATAGTACGACATCTGGGGATGCGGGAAGAAACCGATGGCCGAGCACAAGAGGGTGAGGACGATGCCCGTCTTCCGATGCCCGTGGAAGATGAGATAGAAGCCCGCCACGACGGCCGACATGAGTGCCAGCGTAGAGGTCTTGGAATGGTGATTGGCCCCAATGATGATGAAGAAATAACTGGAGAACGCAATGGCCAGGGCACCCACGATGGAGAGCCACTTATCGACCTTCATCGAACGAAGCAAGGCAAAGAAACCCAGACAATAGAACAGCACGATGGCTATCACATTGCGATGGCCCCAAAGGAGGACATCCTTGACCGGTTTCAACCAAAAGTCCTTCAAGTACCTGCCGCCACCAATCTGATAGTTGGGCATACCCGAGAACATGGAGCCTGTCCACCACGAGCGATTGCCTGTCTGCTCGTAGTACTCGACAGCCTCGTTCACAGCAGCACGACCCTGCACGCCATCACTGGTTGCGATGATCTTGCCGTCGAGCACAGGCGACATATAGACGCACGCCACAACGACAAAGACGAGAATGGCCAGAAGAGTGGGCCATAGTTTCTTGATAGTATCCATATCTTATAATTTTTGTTCAAACAAAAGTCCTTTGGTGACATTGAGACGAAACTGGACCAACTTCCATCCCTTCAAAGGATGTCCCTGCAACGTGTAACCGCAAAGCAAAACCAACGTGCCGCCCCACTTGACAGCCTCGGCAAACAACCTTTTCAGGTACTTGGTCCAAGAAAGTGCCTTGGTACGGGTGCGTTCGCTGGCACCTATCTGAAGAGTCAGTTTATCGAAATATGGTCTTTCGAGCTTTGCTTGCGGAATGATGTGATGGAGAACCGGACCAGGGAGATATCGCACCTGCATGCCTAACGAAGACATCTTGTCGAAGATATCCTTTTCTTCGGAAGCCATCAGACTTGTCCCCTTGCGTCCCAAAGAAGTGTTGAAATACCCGACGCGATCGAACACCTCCCGGCGATAGGCAGCGTTACCACCCCCCGGATATCTTCCTGACGGGAAAGGACGGACCTGGTCGCCGTAATTCATCCAGCCGCATAACAATGCTTTCGTATATCGGGTCATCCAAGCTGGTTCAGCCGTCTCGTAAAGGGGTTCGATAGGACCGCCGGCAGCCATCACCTCAGGATGCAGGGCAAAGAAGTCCACATAATAGGACATATAGTGTTCATCGACAAGCGCATCATCGTCCACATAAAGCAGAATGTCTCCGCTTGCCTCGCGAATACCCTTGTTACGAGCCGCTGAAAGCCCCTGCTCAAACTCCCGAACATAACGAAAGACGACGTCGGGATGCCTTGCTGCGAACTGTTCGCAAACAGAAGATGTAGAATCGGTACAGTTGTTATCGACGAGCAGTATCTCATACTGGTCCTTGGGAAAGTCGTTTCGAGCGATGCTCTCCAAAAGATTTCTAATATACCTGTCCCTATTATATGTACAAATGATTACAGTCAACATCCTGAAAACCTGTTTTTTAATTTCTTTGGCCATCCTGCTACACGTTGTGGCACCTTGATGGTCCATCGGCACATTTGGTCGAGCTTGAATCCGATGCGTTGCACGAAGGAGAACGAAGGACGACCGAGTCCGCGATGGGCATAAGCCTCATCGATGATGGCATCAATGCGCAACCTGTGATTGACCTCCTTCACATCATTTCCTTCGAATAGGCGTGTCAGCAGACCAGGATTGTACTGACGAGCAAACCAAGTGTGCAGACAACAGTCGAGACGAGTGGTAAGGCCATCGGCATGACGGACATTGTCGAGATAAAGGGTCTTGCCCGGGAAGGTGCGTACCAGCCAGCGGAAGAAGTTGTAATACGGCTCCTTGCCCTTATAGTTGTCGCGTCGGAGTTCAGGGACGAGGCGATATGCATTCCAAGCCTTGCGAATCTCGTGCAGGTTGAAGATGTTAAAGAAAGGATTGGTCACCTCGGGGGCTCCTTTTCGGGGCACACCCTCGCCAGCGTCCGAACAGCCGATATTGACCCAACCTTCGGCATAAGCCTTCCTTGCCAAAGCCAATACGGCATCGAGATCGGTGATGAAGCAATCCTCATCGACATTGATGGCGATGTCGCAGGTTTCGTCCTCCAACATCCTATAAAAGTAACCATCAGCCGTCTGGTCGGTAAGCCGGACACAAGGGAAACCGGCTTGCTCGTAGAGCCCACGGCTGAGCATGTAAAGCTCCTTGTTGAAGCTGCGGCAATAGAACTTAATTCGAATGTCATTCCTCATACTCACATCGCCTTATAATGAATAGCCAGCCATCGGAAGAACATATCACTTGCCTTCTTAGGCAAAGCCCGTTTGATGAAGCGGACAACATATTTGCGCAAAAGGAGCCACACCTTTTCGCCTCGATGATAGCATCCGTTCTGCTTCACCACCTCAAAGCCTTCCTCTACTCCCTGCTTCCAATTGTCATTGGTCGCCCCCTTATTGAGAATCATGTCACTCACAATGATAGCCTTTGAGGTCAGGAATGTATAGCCTTGGATGTAAAGACCGGACAACTGCTGGAAGTCGCCTGCAATCTTATATTTCAAGTCAAAGGGATGCTTTGCCAGAACACTAGCCTTGACAAAGGTAGCCTGATGGTTCAGGACAAATCTTCGAGGCAGTTTTGTCAAGTCGCCGGGACACTGCAGATATCGTCCATGTTCGGGATGAATCATCCAGGCTCCACAAAAGACATCGGGCAGTTTCGGCTGTTGTTCGAGGAAAGATGCCACCTCGGCCAGGGTAGTCGCTTGATAGAGCGTGTCGTCGGCATTGAGCATCAGGACAAAACGTTCCTGACCATCGGCTTCAGACAAACCGGACGCAATGGCGATGCCCTTGTTCATGCCGTCGTAGATGCCTTTGTCAGGCTCGCTGATCCATCTTGTCAAACTACTGCTGTATTTCTCTATAATCCGCAAGGTCCCATCCTTGCTGCCGCCATCGACGATAACATAATCCACATGGGGATAAGTCTGGCCAATAATAGACCGGATTGTTCTTTCCAGACAATCTTCCGCATTATAGGTGACAGTAATTATACAAAAACAAATCATATCGATTATCTATTTTGCCAGATCCTGACTTATGGCTTCAAAATGCCTTTGGCAAGAAAGCCCGTCCCTAAACTTGTGATACTTCCTGATCTGGTCATAACTTGGGCGCATCGCCTCGGGATTCTCCCTGCATTGACGTATCAGGGCAAACAGTTCATCCTCGGAGCTGCACTCATGTCCGGGACAATCATCCTTCAGGCTGAACAGCAATCCCTCGTCCTCCTCTTCGTAGTTATCGTAATAATAGAAAAGGATTGGTCTATTCAGCAGAAGATAATCCATCCAAACGCTGGAATAATCCGTGACAAGCACATCGCTGTGCCAGATGGCCACCTGCGGGTCGATCGACATTTTGGAAATGTCACGTATGACTGGGTTCTCTTTCACATCTGATAGAGCAGAAACCATGTTAGGATGGTTCTTCATGACAAAAATCACCTTGTTGTCAGCCATCCATTGCTGGATATCAGGCCTATCGACAAACGGTGTAGGAGTAACCTTTCCCTTTCCGTAGGCCCGATGAGTCGGCATGTAGGTCACCACGAATTTGCCGTCGGTATCGATCCATTGCTCTTCTTTCATGCGCCATTCCTGGAACAATGCATCGTTTCGTGGCATGCCCAGAATTGGATAAGATGTGTCAGTTCCAAAGAAGGCTGGCATATACTGCTGGTTGAACTCGGAACAACAGGACACCATCTTCACGTCATCCATGGTAAATGCCAGCACAAGCCATTGGCGAAAAGCGGCACCAAACTTCCGGAAAGTCGAGACCTTGCGAGCATATTTCTGCTTGAAAGCATCAGGCGCTGCATTGAACGCACGCTTGTAGGGCATGCCATGGATCAGGAAATAGTATTTTCGATGCGGCTTGCGAAAGGCGAAATAGACATCGTCGCAATACTGCGTGAAAAACACCGCTTCTGCCCTGGCTATCGTCAAGATACCTTTCCAGGAGAAATTCATGACACAGGGGATGCCCTTCTTCGAAAGATTCTCCCTGACATCAGAATTGCGGGTAACGAAAGTACAATGATAATCCGAATGCTCACGAAGCATATATTCCAGCAGATACTTCGACCCTTCGCGACACTGACGGCCATAGTCAGAGGCGAAGATCCAATGACCTTTCTGCACCGGAACAAGGACATTCACCACACGGGCAAATAGTCCCCATACCAACTCCTGGAGTTGTGTCTTAGCATTCAGTTTCATGAACAAACATTACCTGTTAAGAATGCCTGCGACCGTTCTTCTTATACCAATAGGAACTGATGCCGTACTGATGCGGATTGTCCTGATAACGCTGCAATACGCCCTTGAACACCTCGTCGTACTGAGGGATGAAGAGTTGCTGGCGCTGCACCGAACGATCGACAATCTCACCGGCCAAGGCTGTGTTCTGGGCGGGGTCGGACTGTCCGCCATTGAACGAAGTGCCCTTGAGCGAACCGGGAGACACCTCCATGATGCGATTCTTGGAACCCTGCACTTCGAGCTCCACATTGGCAGCCTCGATAAACATTCGCACGGCAGCCTTCGTTGCACTGTAATAGGCAAAGAGCGGCGACGAGAGATGAGCTGCAATGCTCACCATCACAGCACAATAGAACGGCTTCTGCTCCAACATCCTGGGATAGAAATGACGCAAGATGCGGATCGGACCTTCGGCATTGACGGCGAAGATGGAACGGATATACTTGTCGTCGAAGTCCTCAACCATGCCCAGATGTCCGTAGCCGGCAGTGATGTAGAGTGCATCCACATCGGCATAGTTGTCAAGCAAGGAATAATCCTCACTGGTCACGTCGAAGACTTCTGCCGAAATCTTATCCTGCTTGTATTGCTCATCAAAAGGTTTCTTGTCGAGCACATAGACGTGCTCAACCTCGTCCTGATTTGCCAAATAAAGGGACAAGGACAGGCCGATGCCTGATGCCCCACCTATAACAAGTACACGTTTCATATTATTACAATATACTTAGATTTCTATTTTGTGACAAATACTATCCTGTTTTGTGACAAAGGTTCTACAATTTTTTTTTGACAAAGTTTCTACCATTCGTAATGATGAAACATTCGCTCGGTCATCTGCCACTTTTCGTCGCTCTTCGCATTTGGATCACAGCCCTGATAGGCAGCGACGAAGGCCTCCCATTCGGCTTGGCGCGGCAACGTGGCAAGTTTGGCCATAGCCTTGTCCCAATCGAAATCGGCTACCGTTTCGACAATCATAACCAGGTGATTATCCTTGCGATAGATCTCCATCTCAAGAATACCCACCTGCCTCTGTCCCTCCTGAATCTCGGGCCAGAACACCTCCTGAGAATGGCAGTGGCAATACTTGCGGATGAGTTCTGCATCGTTGGTGATGTCGAGGATCTGAACGTAACGCTTGGTCGGTTGATCGAATTTCTTGACGGGTGTTCCTTGATTCATATCAGTTTACATTATTTTAGAATCACACACAAGCGAAATAGTCGATGATGCCGCAGAAACGATCGTTCTTATCCAGCACAATCAAGGCATGGATCGAATTGCTGAGCATCAGGTCGGCAGCCTGCGACAACTTGGCATCCAGATGAATCCGTTTGGGATTTCGCGTCATCACATCCCCTACCTTGAGACTGAAGAATGCCTCGCGATGGCGCTGCATAGCTCGACGCACATCGCCGTCGGTGATGATGCCCACAACATCCTGATTCGCATTCAAGGCGACAACAAGACCCTTGCGTCCCTGGCTGATCTTGGTGATGACATCCGAAAGCATATCGTCAGGACTAACCGTCCAGATATCGAGCGCATCGGTGGCCATGAAGTCACGCACTTTCGACAGCAGACGTTTGCCGAGACTGCCTCCCGGATGGAAACGTGCGAAGTCGGCATCCTTGAAATGACGCACCTTGACCAAAGCGCAGGCCAAGGCATCGCCCATAGCCAAAGTTGCCGTGGTAGAAGACGTCGGCGCCAGATTGAGCGGGTCAGCTTCATGGCGAACGGCGATGTTCAGATGCACCGTACTGTATCGTGCCAACAGGGAATCGGGATTGCCCGTGATGCCGATGATGGGGATCTCGCGCTCAAGAATCAGAGGGATGAATCGTAGCAGTTCGTCGGTATTGCCCGAATAAGAGATGGCCATCACCACATCACCGGGTGCTATCATACCCAAGTCGCCGTGATAGGCGTCGAGGGGGTTCAGATAGAACGAGGGCGTACCTGTAGAGGCAAGCGTAGCAGCAATCTTCGAGCCAACATGACCCGACTTGCCCACACCAGTCACTATGACCTTGCCTCGGCAGTTCAATATCAAGTCAACCGATTGCTCAAACTCGGTTCCCATCCGTGGAATCAGATCGAGAATCGCCTGTGCCTCATCAGTCAAACATTGTATACCTGTATCTATTATCTCACTCATTCGTCTAAAGGAAGTAAAAGGGAAGTAAAAGAGTAGTAAAAGGGGAGTAAAAGGGACGATACTAACTCTTGTAGGAACTAACTGAGCTTAGAGCAATGAAGCCACTACCTGCTCAAGGTCTTTCAGATAGAGCATGTTCGGCCCATCACTCAAAGCACGTTCCGGGTCGGGATGCGTCTCGAAGAAATAGCCAGTGGCACCAAAGGCCTTTGCAGCCAATGCCATAGAAGGGACGAACTCGCGATTGCCTCCCGTCTTTCCTCCTGCTGCACCAGGGCGTTGCACCGAATGTGTACAATCCATGATGACACGGGGAACAATCTTGAGCATATCGGGAATGTTGCGGAAGTCAACCACCAGGTTATTATACCCGAAACTATTGCCACGTTCCGTCAGCCACACTTCCTTGCCGCCCGATTCGAGGACTTTCTGCACAGGATACTGCATATCTGCACCCGACAGGAACTGTGCCTTCTTGATGTTGACACGCTTGCCTGTCTTGGCAGCAGCAACGAGCAGATCGGTCTGACGACACAGAAATGCAGGAATCTGCAGCACATCGACGACCTCGGCAACTGGAGCAGCCTGATAGGCCTCGTGGATATCGGTCAGCAACTGCAAGCCGTACTTCGACTTAATGTCGGCAAGCATCTGTAAGCCTTTCTCCATCCCAGGCCCGCGATAGGAAGTGATGGAAGTACGATTAGCCTTGTCGAACGATGCCTTGAAGATAATCTCAAGACCACATTTGGCATTGAGGCGCACTAATTCCTGAGCAACGGTATCAAGGCATTCTTGAGACTCAATCACACAGGGACCTGCTATGAATATCGGTTTCATTAATTCAATGATTTAGGATCTTTACGCAAGATCTTGGTGTGTACGAACCAACTGATTTGGGGAGAAATCCTCAGCACATAAACCAGTATCACTGCAATAACTCCAATGATCGAAGTGCGGACAGCGATATCAAGTATAGGAGAAACCCCAAATAATGAAGGAATGAACATGTTGGCCACAAAAAGGAGAACCAGGAACAGAAGAATCCTCGCATGTGCCCAACAGAAAGGATTCGTCCTGATCTTGACCTGCACGATGTACTGCTGATAGGCATAACTTACCAGCACCGTGATCAACGAGGCAAATGCCGCACCACTCAATCCCCAGATGGGAATGAAGTGTAGGTTGGTGACGATAGAGATAGCCGCAAGGATGAGGGCGATGAAGAGCGTCCAATAATAATACTTGGAGAAGGATATCAGCGTATTGCCGAAATTGAGTGTGCCATAGACCACCTTCGAAAGTCCGAGGAAAAGCACAGCCCAACGGCCTTCCGCAAACTTATCACCATTGGGAATGATGGCATAGATATTATCCAGGTTGATCCATACGATCAGAAGCAGCAACGACGAAGCGAGCATCTGGTGAACGCTGACCTGGCGATAGAGCTGCTGGGCACGAGCGATGTTTCCATCCTTCATGGCCTGCGATGCCAAAGGCGTACTGATGGGTGTAATGTTGCGCGACGGCATATTCACAATCTCCGCCATATAGATCACGATGGTGTAGATGCCCGCACTATAAAGTCCCTTCACTCCGGCAAGCATGAATGTATCCATCTGTTGGATGATATTTCCGCTGATGGTAGCCAACATCAGGAAACCTGCATATTTGAGCACCTTGCTGCGTAAATCGGGCGTGATGAAACTCCAGTCGTGCTTGAGCGTTCGGCTTCCGATGCTCAACGAATAAACGCAGGCAAAGGCCATGCAGATGCCGTAGCAAACGATGAATCCGACGATCAGCCCCGTCACTCCGATGTATCCGAATCCGTAGGCAAGATAGATGCACAGCATCATCAGTCGCATGCCAATCTCACGGACAGCCTTGGGTGCGGCGATGCGCATGTTGATGTTGGCATAGTTTTCGGCCCATACCCAAAAAGCCAGCACAATCAGCATCGGGATGACATAATAGAAATGCTGATTGAATAGCGGGCTCTTGGCGCCGAAATACGATTCGATCGGGACACGCAGGGCGAGATAAAGCAGGGTGATGGTGATCACACCCGTTATTGGAAAGAGCAGATAGTAATAGAGGAAGCCATGATTGCCCGTCTTCTCATCCTTGAAGTAAGGAAAGAATCGCATGCCCGTGCTTCCCGAGCCGAAAAGGGCCAATGAACTGAGCAGGAATGCAACTTCATAAACCACCTTGCTAAGACCGATGACCTCAGGGTCGAGATACTTGGCAACAATGTAGAACTGGACAAAGATGCCCAGCACCACACCGATGTAATTTACAAAGGTACCTTTCAGAGACTGTCGAACGACTACACTCATTGGCGACTATCCTTTAATTTGTTTCATACACTTTTCGAGCGAATGGGTCCAATAGGGGATCCGGATGCCGAAAGTCTCCTTGATCTTGGTCTTGTCGAGCACAGAATAAGCGGGACGCTTGACGGGTGAAGGGAACTCATCGGAATGGCAAGGCTGGATGTCGCAAGCCTTATTGCCTGCCAGCTCCGCAATCTTCATCGTGAAATCATACCATGAGCAGACGCCTTCGTTCGAATAATGATAGATGCCCGTACGTCCCTCCCACTTGCGGTTCTCAACGATGTCGAAAATGACGTCTGCGAGATCGCCGGCAAAGGTTGGCGTACCGACCTGGTCGAAGACGACCTTCAAAGCCGGTTTGGTCGACGTAAGATTCAGCATGGTCTTAACAAAATTCCTGCCAAAGGCGGAATAGAGCCAAGCCGTTCGGATGATGATGTATTGGCAACCCGAGGCAATGATGTTCTGCTCGCCATGCAACTTGGTCAGTCCATAGACGCCCGAAGGAGTACCCTTCTGGTCTTCCTTGCAGGGCACATTATAGGGATCGGCACCGAAGACATAATCGGTAGAAATGTGTACAAGCAGGCCTCCACGCTCCTTCATCACCACAGCAAGATTCTGGGGAGCCATGGCATTCAATGTCTCGCAAAACTCCGCATCTGACTCTGCCTTGTCAACATTCGTATAAGCTGCACAGTTGACGATGACGTCCACCTGTTCTGCTTCGCATAGCGCGCGTACATTATTGATATTAGTAATGTCGAGAATCGTTGTCGCAACGCCTTCGGGCGCTACTACATCGGTGTAGATATAATGGTCACGCGACTTGGCGCCCAAAAGCCGCATCTGGTTGCCCAACTGGCCATTAGCACCTGTTACAAGAATATTCATCTTTGATTGTTGTTTTACTTCGAAAACTCAGGATAAAGATTGTCGTTAAAGTCAAAATCCAATGGGCCATCCAACAGATTGGCATGGCGCAGGTCCTTCTCCGAAAGGATGGCTTTCTCGGCAGGAATACGCCAATCGATGCCGAACGACTCGTCCTTGATATTGATGCCGGCATCCGATGCAGGATGATAGAATGCATCGCATTTGTACTGGAAAACTGCCGTTTCGGAAAGCACGGAAAAACCGTGAGCAAAGCCACGAGGAACGAAGAACTGCAGATGATTGTCCTCGTTGAGTTCCACGGCAATATGCTGGCCGAAGGTGGGAGAACCTTTGCGGATATCGACAGCGACATCGAGGACAGCACCTTTCACGCAACGCACCAGTTTGGACTGGGTGTAAGGCATCCGCTGGTAATGCAGACCACGCATCACACCATAGCTCGACATCGACTCGTTGTCCTGCACAAAGTGAATGGGATGACCAAGGACGGCACAAATCATTTCGTCGAACTCCTTTTGGGAATAACTTTCGAAAAAATAACCTCTCGCATCCTTGAAGACACGAGGCTCGAGAATCAATACACCTGGTATTTTTGTTTCGATTACGTTCATTTGTTAAGATTTATGGAGACTAGAGAATCGGCTCCCGTCTGACCTTTTTGCCTCGAATGGTATGATGCCACCAAAGGGCTGCCACTATTTGGATAGACTGGTTGGACGACTGCTCGAATTCGTCGGCTTTCGTGTCGGGCCAGATATTGGCAAGGCCATAATAATAGCGTCCCTGCAACTGAAGGCTTACCTTCGGACCGAACTTGAATTCATAGCCGAGCCCTGCCTGGATACCGTAATCGAATTTTCGACTTACCGGCATCGAATGATGGGCCGTCACCTTGACGTTATATTGCGAACCTTCTTCGCCAAAGTCGGCAGGCAGATTGCTGTCAATCTTGTCGCTCAGATACCATCCAATCTTGGGACCGGCATCAAAGGCAATCTCATTATGCTTGCCTATCTTGAAATAGACATGCGCCATGACGGGCACCTCGACGTATAGCAACGAGCGTGAGAAGTTGAGTTCAGGATATTCCTCGTAGTAGTCCTTATAGCCACGTTGGGTCAATAAAAATTCAGCCTGTAGTCCGAACAACGTCTCTTCGATATAGCGAATTGCCACGCCGCTCGTCACTCCCTGCATCATCTTCTGTGTAACGGTTGGGAGAAACGAGTATTGACTCAAGTTGGCTCCTCCGATCACACCGAAATGAACCTCTCGGGGGATACGAGTTTGTGCAGTAATCTGCTGCTGAAGACTCAACGACATCATCAGGCAGCAGATTATCAGCAATCGACGGAATATATGTAATCCAGATATCTTCATCCGTGACGCAAGTTCACATTCAAGTGCAAAAAAATGACGATCATTCAACGACAATCTTCTCTACAGTGGACTCAGGCGTGAAATGCACAAGATAGAAGCCACGATTGAAGAATCCACGTCCCATGCTCCGATCAAAGCAGAACACATTCTGGAGCCCATCGGTCAATTGTCCGTCCAACCGCTCTTCAAGATGCTCTCCATAACGGGACAAAGCCTCGAAAAAGAACTTGGCGACATCATATCCCAGAATTCCATATTTGGGGACGAGCGCCATAGGTTCCTTGCCATACCATTTCTTGAAGTTCGAATAGAAGGTATTCAGTTCCGGATCGAAAGGATTGGCATAAACCTTCGAGAACATATAGACGTTGAGGTCATAGTAGTAGTTGATGAAATCACTCGTGTTGAGTATCCACTCAGGATAGCCCAGCATAGCCAGTTTGGGAGGACCGGCAGGACTGGCAATGCCCTTTGTCAAAGCCTCCTGATAACGGGCATCACGAAGAATCTTCACGTGCTGCAGTCCGCTGAACATGCGACGCATGGCTTCTGCCTGAGGAGTTACTGGGACAAATACCAGCGGCTCCTCCTTGAGACCAAGTATCGAGTCACATGCCATCAATCTCGATGGATGGAGATACGAAAGCTCGCGGAAAGGCACATTGTGCTCCGTCAGAGCTTCCTTCAGCAAAGCAGGATATGGATCGATCTTCCGATTGCCCACACTATCGGCAATGAAAACGAAAGTGTAGCCCTCGAAACGCTTCAAAAGATCTTCCGTCAACTGAGGATAAAGCATAGCTTTCGACACATTCACCTGGAAGACGTGTTCGTAACTTTCGATAAGACCCGTCGAAACATTGAACGGACTGATGACAGGCGTGCCCATACGTTCGCCCCAGTCGGCAACCTGGCGAAGTTCATTATCCTCCATGGGCGCAATGACTACGTCTGCCATCATCAACTGAGGATTGGCGAGAATACTGTAAAGCGACTCCGAACCTGTGTCATAGGCCTGAATCGTCACCCTTCGTCCTCTTGACTGAATCTCTTCCACAGCCATCAGTACGCCTTCGTAGAACTCCACGCTGCGCATCTGTGTCTTGTTCTCGGCAGCTGTGCCTGCGCCAAGATTGAAAGGCATGATGACAGCCATATTCAACGTGCCATCTGTCCAATGGTCAACCTCCGAAAGGTCCCACAACGTACGGACACTTCCATTGTCCTGCGTCTGACGGAAAGTGGTGGCAGTCGTGTCTTTTCTTGGCTCATCACTGATCTGTCCATGGACAACCTCAGGAACCAATGGCATGTCGATGGGCTCGGTTGTAGATTCAGGAATGATGAGTTTCACACCAGTCGGAATGCTGGTACCCTCAATCTGAGGATTGGCAGCCTTGATGGCTTCGACCGTAACGCCATAGGCACGAGAAATGCTGTAAAGAGTCTGGCCAGGCTGCACTGTATGATGTCGAACTTCTGCAGTGAGGTTCTGAAGGCTACAGAGCCCCAGAAACATCACCACAGCTAAGCAGAACTTGCGTAAAATCTTCATGTTTATTATTGAATATTTGACTTCGACGATAACATTTTACCCACGTATGCGGGTGTATATGCACAAAAATTGCGACGCAAAGGTACGACTTCTTCGCGATATTTCCAAACAAATCCGACAAAAGTTGCTCCACGTCATGATTTTTTCACTTTTTACTTGGCCATTTGCTAAAAAAAGTGTATCTTTGCGCCGTTATTTTGGAGTCACAAAAATATGTCTACAATTATATTAGGTATCGAATCTTCATGCGATGACACCTCGGCTGCCGTACTCCGCGACGGTGTAATGCTCAGCAATGTCATCGCCAGCCAAGCCGTCCACGAAGCTTTTGGCGGCGTAGTTCCAGAACTTGCCAGCCGTGCGCATCAGCAGAACATTGTTCCCGTTGTGAGCGAAGCGATTCGGCGTGCAGGTATCAAAATGGAGGATCTCAACGCCATTGCCTTCACCCGTGGTCCCGGACTGATGGGATCTCTGCTCGTGGGTCTTTCGTTTGCCAAAGGATTGGCTTCTGCACTCAACATTCCAATGATTGATGTCAATCACCTGCAGGGGCATGTCATGGCACATTTTGTCACCGAACCCGACGTACCCAAGGAGGTCCCCACTTTTCCATTCCTCTGTCTGCTTGTCAGTGGTGGAAACAGCCAGATCATCAAGGTCAACAGTTACAAGGATATGGAAGTCATCGGACAGACCATCGACGATGCCGCAGGCGAAGCATTCGACAAGTGTGCCAAGGTCATGGGCTTAGGCTATCCCGGTGGTCCAATCGTAAATCGTTTGGCCAACGAAGGCAATCCCGACCGATTCAAGTTTGCGAAACCTCATATAGACGGCCTCAACTACTCCTTCTCTGGTCTGAAGACCTCGTTTCTTTATACCCTACGCGATGCCATCAAGGAGAACCCTGATTTCATCGAAGAAAACAAGGAAGATCTTTGCGCTTCACTCCAGAAGACCATCGTTGATATCCTGATGGACAAACTAAAGAAGGCCGTCAAGGAGACCGGCATTCGTCAGGTTGCCCTGAGCGGCGGTGTATCGGCCAACAGCGGTGTGCGTGACGGTCTTACGGCTTTGGGCGAGAAGTATCATTGGAAGGTTTTCCTCCCTCCCTTCAAATTCACCACCGACAATGCTGCAATGATAGCCATTGTGGGGCACTACAAATATCAAGACAAGGTATTCTGCCCCTTCGATGCCCCTGCATTCGCTCGCGTCACCGACCATTTCTAAATCGAACTCTTCATGAAAGAATTCATCCTCTCCCTGCTCTTCGCAGTCATTTTGAACCTCGTCCCGACATCAGCCCGCACCCATCACCTCACCCGCTACCAGGCGGCACAGGACTATATCTTCTCCGACACCGCCTACGTCGATGAGATGCAGCATATCGACAACCAGGCCGATTCGGTGGTTGTCAGCGGACACACATTCAAGGGACCCGGTCCGTTTACGGTGCATTTCGAGGTCGAAATGTCTCGCAAGCCTGACTATTTCGCATGGGAGATTGCCGAGGACAGCAAATTCCAAATGTTGATCGACCAATTCCGCACACTCGAATACGACAGTCTCACTTCCCGTCTTGATTACGAATTCGCCGATCAGGGATCGTTCTACGTCAGGTTTACTGCCGACTTCTACGAATCAGCCTTCGACACGTTGACCTACGACACCGAAGAGCCCTACGAGATAACCATCTCCACTTCCTTGCTCGAAGTGCCAAATCTCATCACCCCTGATTCTCCATCGGGCAGCAACCAGGTCTTCAAGGTAAAGTACCAGTCGCTTCGTACATTCGAGATGTGGGTCTATAACCGCTGGGGCCAGGAACTCTTCCACACAACCGATCCGTCGGAAGGATGGAATGGCAAACACAATGGCTCCACCGTACCCACCGGTGCATACTATTATGTCATCAAGGCCGTGGGCACCGACGACCAGAAATATTCGAAGAAAGGCGCCATCAACGTGCTCAAAACGAAGAACTCAGGCAATCACTAGTGGCCTCTGTCTTTTGGCGTCATTCCGTAATTACGTAATATCGACATATCTAAATCCTTCTCAAAACGATAATGACCAAATCCCATCTTATCTACGCTTTCTCGTCAGTTGTCTTGCTTGCTGCTGCCCTTGTTTTCCTCGCTGCATCACGCAGTCGCAAGGAAAAGCCCGAGCTACCCATCATGCAGCAGTTCTCGGCTACGCCTCGTTTCGAAAACCAGCAGACAATTTTCGGGAAGACCTACGACCTAAGTCGTTATGACCTCCATGAGCGTTATGAACGTGAATTGACAAATGTCTGCTATACACACAATTCTTCCATCCTCACCCTGAAGCGTGCCAACCGTTTCTTTCCCATCCTCATCCCTATCCTTGAGGAAGAAGGTATCCCTGCCGACTTCATCTACCTCTGCTGCATCGAGTCGAACCTCCAGACTCGAGCCAAGAGTCCTGCCGGAGCCTGTGGCCTTTGGCAATTTATGGCTGAGACTGCCCGCCAATACGGCCTCATCGTCAACGATGAAGTCGACGAGCGCTACAACACCGAAAAAGCCACACGCGCTGCCTGTCGCTACCTCAAGGATGCCTATGCCAAGTTCGGTGACTGGATGACTGTTGCAGCCTCTTATAATGGTGGCATGGCCGGAATAAAGAACAAGCTCACTTCACAGAAAGTCAGCGATCCGATGGACCTGCTTCTTGTAGAAGAGACCTCGCGCTACATGTTCCGAATCATGGCATACAAGGAACTGTTCCGCGACCCCTATCGCTATGGCTTTGTGCTTTATAGCGACCAACTTTATCGTCCCATTCGCACCACCACCGTCACAGTCAAATCCTCCATCGCCGACCTCGCAGCCTTTGCCCAGAAACAAGGCATCAGTTTCTTCCAACTCAAGGAGTTCAACCCATGGTTGCGTAGCGACAAGCTCACATTCCGCAAAGGAAGTCCCGCTTCCTACAAGATTGCCATCCCCTTGGCCGAGGACATGTATTACGATGCTGATAAGCCTTTCGACATTTACAACACCGCATGGGTAGTGGACAAGTAATAATTGTTATATGTAAATTATTAATTGGTAATTATATAGTAGTGATCGAAAACCTCAACACTTTAGACCATGAGTTGATGCTTTGGCTCAACTACGACGGAGGCACCTTTCAGGATGCCTTCTGGTACACTTTGAGCCAAATCCCATCATGGATACCGCTCTACATTACCATCATCTTTGTGATGTTCTTAGACGCCTTCCGTACGGTATGGCCTTCTTACAGCCCGAATGGAGAGTTACAACCTAGCGATGGCCAAAAACAGAAAAGGTGGATGAAGTTCATCCTTTTGCTCCTCTTCACTGCCCTTGTCTTCGCTTTTACCGATCAGATCAGCGCTGGAATCATCAAGCCTCTTGTGCAACGACCACGTCCTTCTCACGACAGTTCCATCATGGACCAGTTGCATTTCGTCAACGACTATCATGGCGGCGCCTATGGTTTCGTGTCGTCACATGCAGCCAATTGCTTTGGTTTGGCTGTATGGGTCAGCTGCCTTTACAAGCGGCGCTCCTTGGTCATTGCAATGATGCTGTATGCCGTGCTTAACTGCTATTCGCGCATCTATCTGGGCGTGCATTTCCTTGGCGATATAATTTGTGGCACCATCCTTGGAATCCTCTGTGGATGGCTCGGGTATTTTTGCTACTCACGCTTCTGCCAGCGTTTCAGTATCCCGCAGAATAAGTCGGTCAACCCACTACCCATCACCATTATGCTTTGGGCATCTTTGCTCGCCTTCGTCATCTTTGCACTTCTTTAATATTTAATTATCCCAATGAAAAGAATTGCCATCATAGCAGGTGCCGGTCCTGCCGGACTTACAGCCGCCTTCGAGTTACTTCGACACACCGACGTAGTGCCCGAAGTACAAGAGGCGTCTGCTACTATTGGTGGCATATCGCAAACAGTTTGCCATAATGGAAACCGCATGGACCTAGGGGGGCATCGCTTTTTCTCCAAAAGTCAAAGTATCATAGATTGGTGGTGCAAAATGATGCCGATTCAAGGCGCCTCTTCGAAAGACGATATATTATTGAAACTTCAAGACAAGAAGCTTAACCCTATAGGGCCAGACCCAGAAAAAGAAGATCAAGTCATTCTCTTACGTCACCGCGTAAGCAGAATTTTTTTCCTGCATCGATTCTTTGATTACCCCATCATGATAAGTCTTCAGATGCTCATCGATTTGGGCTTTAGCAACATACTACGTGCAGGGTGGGGGTATCTTTTGTCCAAAATTCATCCATTACCTGAGATTTCACTCGAGAACTTCTATATCAACCGTTTCGGGAGACCGCTCTACGAAATGTTCTTCGAAGCCTACACCGAAAAAGTGTGGGGCATCCATCCTTCCCGTCTGAGTGCTGATTGGGGAAGTCAACGTGTTAAGGGGTTGTCGGTTACTGCCGTTATGAAAGACATGCTCAGCAAAGCCTTTGGAAAAAAAACAGACAATCGGCAGATTGAGACATCACTTATAGAACAGTTCTATTATCCCAAGTACGGACCCGGTCAGTTTTGGGAAACCGTGGCTGATAAAGTCAAACAAAATGGAGGATCCATCTCGCTAAACTCGACGGTCACAAAAATACATATTGAGAGTGGCCGAGTAAGATCCGTAACCTTAACTCATGATGATGGCTCAACCGAAGAACATGCTTGTGACTTCTTCTTTTCTTCCATGCCAATCAAGGAACTGGTGAATGCTATAGATGGCATCACTGTACCAAATAATATTCTAAAAATTGCATCAGAACTTCCCTATCGCGATTTCATTACAGTAGGGCTATGTGTCAAGAAATTGAAAATCAACAACCAAACTCGTATCAAGACATGGATCGTATACCTGACACATGGATCTACATACAAGAGCGTAATGTAAAGATAGGCCGCCTCCAAATTTTTAACAACTGGTCTCCTTATCTCGTCCATGACTACGAAAACACTTTATGGATTGGATTAGAATACTTCTGCACTGAAGGCGACACTCTATGGCAAATGGACAAAGAGGAGTTCATTGACATGGCAGTTCAAGAACTAGAGACGTTAGACATCCTCGATCCTAACGATGTCATAGACGCCTGCATCCAAAAAGTTCGGAAGGCATATCCCGCCTACTATGGAGCATATCAACAATTGGACGAAGTTAAGGACTTCCTCAACTCTATTGAAAATCTGTTTTGTATAGGACGAAATGGCCAGCATAGATATAATAATATGGATCATTCGATGTTGACAGCAATACATGCAGTCGAATGTATCCGCAACGGGAATCTCACCGACAAATCCATTGTATGGAACGTTAACGCATAACTGTTTATTATGAAATTGAAATTCAACGATAATACAATATTAATCCTAGCAACTTTCAATGCCCTAGTGCTCATCATCTCCAAAGGTGTGGTCTTTGCCGAGGATTCCGAATCTTATATAAACGCATGGCAAGACTCTCTCTCTCAAGGATATATTGACTTCACTCGCACGCCCACTTACCCACTTATCTTAGGTGCTCTGAAGGCCATTGCAGGCCCGCGTCTTTCCCAACTATGTATCATCCTCCAGTACATGGTCTTTCTTATATCCGTCTGGGTTTTCCGCAAGATTACGTTGCAAATACTTCCATCTGTCTCCATCGGCCGATGGCTAACACTTATCTATGCGCTGCTACCGCTTACTTGCAATTGGGCCAGTTCCATCCTCACAGAGTCATTTGCCATCTCTGTTTCAGTTTTCTTGTTTTACCATCTACTTAAGTTCTTTTATGCTCCCTCATTGGGACACGTCCTGTGGGGCGCCCTTTGGTTAACATTTCTCATTTTCTTGCGTCCAGCATTCCTCTATCTATTACCTGTTTGCCTGATAGTCTCAGCAATGTATTGGCGGCTCAGCCCAAAGTTGTCTTTGAGTAGTCTCATTGGAGTATTAACAGTCTCACTTCTTGAGTACAGCTATTGCTCTATATACGAAGAGCGATTTGGTATTTTTGCGCCCTCCAATGTCAGCACTGTCAACTTCACTTACCTAGCATTTAGAGACGGACTTATGAAACCCGAATATACCAACAATGTCGCATTCCAAACCTTTATTGAGCAATATGATAATTCCGAACCTATCTCTTATTGTCCCTTCCCAACTATCGAGGAATATGGATTGAAAACGGTTGCCCATGCTGTCCACAACTCACAGCAAGACCAAACCATAAAATGGATTCGCAATGCCTTAGGAAGGTTTGGCGAAGCTACTCAGTTTTTTCACCACAGTTTCGTCATCCTCTACATTTTCCTCATCTTCTTCACATTCAATCTGCTTTGGCACGCCCTCATCTGTCGCCAATTCTATCCCATCCCTACCCTACTCCTCATTGCCACTCTCGGTAATCTATTCACGGCAATCATCGGGGCTCAAGGCGAATGGCTTCGTCTAATCACGCCATCCTTTCCCCTTCTAATTTTGATGATAGGTTTCTTTTTACCTCCTTTTGAGCAAGGTTCCCCATCCTTCACCTTTTTTCGGAAAATAAAAAAAACAAAAGACAAAAATATGAAAAGATCTCTCTTTATCGCACTATTCGCCGTCTCAGCCATTCTGTTAAATGCACAGACAGCTTTGAAGAAAGTTTATAATGAGGATATTAACCCTATCGAGCAGATAGATCAGGCTTTGGCTAAGGCTAAGGCCGAAAATAAGAATGTCATCTGTCAGGTAGGTGGCAATTGGTGTCCGTGGTGCCTGCGTTTCGCTGACTTTATCAGTCGAGACAGCACAATAAGCCAAGTCATTGACCAAAACTATGTCTATATCCATGTGAATTACAATCCACGCAAGGTTGATGATGAAGCCCAAGCACAATTGACCAAGGATATGTTACAGCGACTCAACAACCCCGTTCGTTTCGGATTCCCCGTCTTCGTCGTGCTGGACGAAAACGGCAAGGTGATCCATACCCAGGATTCCAGTTTCCTCGAAGAGGGTAACGGCTATAACAAAGAGAAAGTACTCCGATTCTTCAATTGCTGGACACCCCAAGCAACATTATAAGATATATATTTTCAAGATAAACGATGAGAACTATAACAACGATGGCTCTATTGATGGCCTCTCTTACCATCATGAGCGGATGTAGTAATCAGCAGAAAGCTAAGACAAAGTTTCCGACACGCGTTAAAACTGAAGTGGTAAGCATTGGCTTGAACGAAACAGAACAGAACTACGTGGGTATTGTGGAAGAACGAGAAGCAACAGCTGTTAGTTTTACGGGAATGGGCGTAGTGCGCCGCGTTTTGGTCAGTGAAGGTCAGGCCGTAGGTCGAGGTCAACTCCTGGCTGAGATGGACGACACCCAGGCTCGCAATACTTTGGCAGCTTCCGAGGCCGCAGTGATGCAGGCCGAAGATGCACTGCAGCGTATGACGATTTTGCACGATGCCGGTTCCTTGCCCGAGCAACAATGGGTCGAAGTGCAGAGCAAAGTGGCACAGGCACGTGCCCAGCAGGAAGCAGCCAAGAAGAACCTTGCCGATTGTCGGCTACTGGCCCCTGTAAGCGGTGTTGTAGGAACGCGTCACGTCAAAGCAGGCGAGACTGCACTGCCCTCGCAGGCTGTCGTTACCTTGCTCGACGTAAGCAGCGTAAAAGTGAAGGTCTCGATACCCGAAGCCGAGATAAACAATATCGAACCGACTACAGCTACGACAGTTGCAGTAGAAGCCGCAGACAAGGAAGTCGCAGGCGGTCGTATTGAAAAGGGTGTTCAGGCCGACCCATTGACCCACACCTACGACATCCGCATCAACGTGCCGAATCCTGACCGAAGACTCCTTCCTGGTATGGTGGCCAATGTCGCCTTTTCGCCGAAGGAGGATATCGTAACCCTACCGACACTGCCCGTGACTTGCATACAGAAGCCAGCTGACGGGACCTTGTTCGTTTGGACTATTGCCAACGACAGCACAGCCCATCGCCAAACCGTTGGCATTGGACAGATGAGCGGCAATCGCATTGCCATCACTTCCGGCATCAGTGCAGGACAGCGAGTTGTCACAGAGGGATATCAGAAACTGAGCGAAGGTAATAAAGTCATCTACTGAAATGAGAGATAAAATGTCTTGGATGAGTTGGCCATTGCGCCACTACTCCATCTCTCTGCTTATCGTGTCGCTGCTGTTCATCCTAGGCATCTACGGCATGAAGCAGATGCCTAAGGACGAGTTTCCACATGCGATTATCCGCCAAGGCGTGGTGATTGCCGTCTATCCTGGAGCGACAAGCGAGGAAGTCGAAGAGCAGGTGGCTCGCCCCCTTGAACGTTACCTCTTCACTTATGGCGAAGTGTATCGCGAAAAGACAACCACAACTTCACAGAACGGGATGTGCATCGTCATGGTACGTCTTAATGACGATGTAAACAACAAGGACGAAGTTTGGTCGAAAATCAAGCATGGACTAAATGCCTTCAAGTCACAGTTGCCCCAAGGCGTGCTGGCTGTCATCACCAACGATGAGTTTGGCAACACATCGGCCTTGCTTATCGCCATCGAGAGCCCTCAACGCAGTTACCGAGAACTGAAACAGTACAGCGATGACCTCGGCGACCGTCTGCGCCGTATCCCATCGGTTGCCAACGTAAAACTCTTTGGCGAACAGAAGGAGCAAATCAGTCTCTACGTCGACCGACAGCGTCTGCAAGCCTACGGCATCGGTCAGCAGATGCTCTTCTCGCGTCTTCAAGCCCAGGGCATCACCACTATGAGCGGCAGCATCAGTGACAAAGACCAGCAGATCCCTATCCACATCGAGGCAATGGAGAATAGTGAGAACGCATTAGCCAACCAGATTATCTACAGCGATGCAGCCAGTGGAAAGGTTGTCAGGGTGCGCGACATAGCCCGCGTTGTCAGGGAGTATGACCCTTTGGCAAGCCGCATCGAACAGGATGGACATCCGTGCGTACTGCTGTCGATGGAGATGTCCCCAGGCTTCAATGTGGTGCAGTATGGCGAAGACGTCGATCGTGTACTCGATACTTTCCGTCAAGAAGTACTACCCGACGACGTAACCGTTACTCGCATAGCTGACAAGCCAAAAGTTGTACGAGAGAGCGTTACGTCATTCCTTCGCGACCTGCTCATCTCGATGCTCGTCATCATCCTTGTCATGATGGTGCTCTTCCCACTTAGGTCGGCCATCGTTGCAGCTGTCACTATCCCTCTCAGTACTTTCGTATCGGTGGCAATCATGTATATGATGGGTATTGAACTCAACATCGTAACACTGGCCGCGCTGATTGTGGTGCTGGGAATGATTGTCGACAACAGCATCGTTGTGATCGATGGCTACTTGGAGTATCTCGGCAAAGGATTGAAACCCTACGAAGCAGCACTTCGGTCTGCCCAACAATACTTCATGCCGATGATGCTGGCCACCATCTGCATCTGCGCCATCTTCTACCCCTTCCTCTTTACGATGAAGGGCATTTTCCATGATTGTCTGGTGGATTTCCCCATCACCATTACCATCAACCTGATGGTGTCGCTCATCCTTGCCATCTCAGTTATCCCATTCCTCGAGATGAAGATTATCCGCCCCGACAAGGTAAAAACCGATGGAAATGCCATCACACAATGGGTGCAACAGACCTACAACCACGTGCTCGAGTTCACCTTCCACAATCCATGGATCACCATCTGCGGAGGTTTGGCCATCATTGCCCTTTCGACAGCTATCATTCCATCACTCAAAGTGCGTCTTTTCCCTTATGCCGATCGTGATCAATTTGCCGTCGAAATCTTCCTGCCCGAAGGCAAAGGCATAGCCGAGACCGACTCGATTGCCAGAATCGTACGACATGAGTTGGAACAAGATCCACGCATCACAAGCATTACGGGCTTCATTGGTTGCGCTTCACCCCGTTTCATGGATGCCTACGCTCCTCAAATGGCAGGTCCCAACTATGCCCAGTTCATCGTCAATACCAAAAGTCAGAAGGCCACCCTTGATTTGCTGGCAAATTACCAGCCTCAACTCAGCGAAGCCTTTCCAGGTGCCTATGTGAAATTCAAGCGGCTAGATTACCTTGAGGTTAACGAATTGGAATACCGCTTCTATGGCAGCAATCTTGACTCGCTCCATACGGCAGCCGACCGGATGATGGACCATATGCGTCAGATGCCAGAACTGGAATGGGTTCATACCGATTATCTGCTTACCCATCCCATCGTCAACGTTGAACTCGACCCTGTCGCTTCGGCGCAGTTGGGTATCACGCGTAGTTCAGCACAACTTGCACTCAGCGCTATGTCGAGCGACTTGCGTGTCGGACAGATGTGGGAAGGCGACTACGAGTTACCCATCGTCGTCAAGGACAATGCCGACATGACCTACTCCGATATCGAAAACCTCGGCATATCGTCACCTACCACAATGCTCTCGGCGGGCATTGGTAGCCGCAACACCACCGTTCCACTTCGCCAGATAGCAAAAGTTGGGCCAATGTGGAGCGAAAGCCGCATCGTACATCGTGGTGGAGAACGTTGCATCACCGTCATGGCACAATTTGCCAACGGTGTATATACTTCTCCCGTCGAGAAGAAACTGGTAAAGGTAATGCAAGAAGAGATAGCACTACCACAAGGCGTACGTTCGGAAGTTGGCGGTGAGATCGAATATGGAGATGAGGCCCTGCCGCAGATTTTCGGTGGCATCGTCATTGCCTTGATCATTGTATTCTTCTTCCTGCTTTTCAATTTCAAGAAATATGGTATTACTACAGTCTGTATGGCAGCCTTGGGACTGATGATACCAGGTGCGCTCATTGGCTTGGGACTGATGAACCGCGACCTGGGTCTCACCTCCATCTTCGGCCTCATCACGCTGATGGGAATAATCATGCGCAACGAGATACTCATCTTCGAACATGCGATCGACCTGCTCAAGTCTTATTCCCTTGGTCATCCGGAACCCCCTCGCGAGGATCCCGAACACGAAACATGGCGCCGTGATTACAACAAAGCCGTTCGCAATGCTGCCTACGAAGCGGGCCGTCGCCGCATGGTGCCCATCTTCCTCACAACAGCTACTACTGCCGTTGGTGTTGTGCCGATGATCATCGCCCAGTCATCCTTCTGGATGCCCGTTGGAGTCACCATCTTTGCTGGTGGTATAGGCTCCCTCATCATGGTAGTCACCATGCTCCCTGTGGTTTATTGGAAAGTTTCGACGAAATAACATCTGTTATGAAGAAGTTTTTAGCACTTTTTGCCGGGCTCACTGCCATTACCTTTTGCGAAGCCCAATCCACCTATACTTTGGAGCAGATGCTCGACTCTGCCCGTCAGAACAACATCGCTCTGCGCGATGCACAATATGACCTCGAAGCTGCACGTCAGCAACGCAAAGAGGCATTCACGAAGTTCTTTCCCTCCATCAGCGGGATAGGTGCATGGTTCAACGCCGACAAGGGGATGGCCAAGATGGACGTTAACCCGGGCGAAATGATTACACCGGAATTGGGAGCCACTCTGGCCACTGTATTCCCCGTTGAAGCCTTGGCAGCACTGAGCAATCCAATCAGCATGTCGATGATGAAGAACGGCACAATCGCCGGCGTCAATGCCACGCAACCCATATTCGCCGGTGGGCAGATCGTCAATGGCAACCGCCTCGCAAAAGTCGGCGAGGAAGTGGCCAACCTTCAGATGCAACTCACCGAGAACGAAATGGAACTGACCACACAACAATATTTCTGGCAGATAATATCTCTTCAGGAGAAACTGAAAACCATTGGTGCCGTCGAGGCTATGCTCAATGATATTCACAAGGATGTCGATGTGGCCGTCCGCGCCGGTCTTGCCATGCGCAACGACATGCTGCAAGTGGAGCTACGACAGAACCAGGTGGAGAGCCAGAGATTGAAACTGAACAACGGACTTTCGCTTGTCAGACTATTGCTGGCACAGTATTGCGGCCTCCATGACACAGCCTTCACCTTGATACCTGACACCGATGATATGGCCATGCTGCCCATGAAAGAGAATCACGAACAGGCATTGTTGGGGACTGCCGAATACCAATTGCTCGACAAGCAGGTCGAAGCAGCCAAGCTACAACGAAATATCGCCGTAGGTCAGAATCTGCCCTCCGTTGCCGTTGGAGCTGGCTACAACTACCACAATCTAATGGAAAACGACCGTACCTTCGCCATGGTTTATGCGACGGTTAGCGTCCCCATCTCCGATTGGTGGGGAGGCTCTCATACCATCAAGCGCAAGCGGATAGAATATCAGAAAGCTCTCGACCAACAACAGGACAAGTCCGAGCTGCTGCAAATCAGAATGCAGCATACTTGGAACAACGTCATCGAGGCTCGACAGCAGCTCGACATCACACAACGCAGCATAGAGCAAGCCGAAGAGAACCTCCGACTGAATCGCGACTATTATCGTGCTGGCACAATCAAGATGTCCGACCTGCTCGAAGCCCAGTTGCTTTGCCAGCAGGCTCACGACAGTTATACCGATGCCTTCGCCGATTATCAGAATAAGGTCCTCGAATACAAACAGGCCGTGGGCGCCAGTGAATAAATCAGTTTTGTAGAAGGAAACCTTTCCTTATATCGCGGCATACAGATTTGGTGTACGAATTCTGTATGCTCCGATTGTTGTATACAGTTTTGGATAATAGAATCTGTATGCTCCGATTGTTGTATACAGTTTTGATAGATGAAATCTGTATGCTCCGACCGCGGCATACAGTTTTGGCAGATGAAATCTGTATGCTCCGACCGCGGCATACAGTTTTGGCAGATGAAATCTGTATGCTCCAACTGCAGCATACAGTTTTGGTAGATGAAATCTGTATGCTCCCACCGCAGCATACAGTTTTGGCAGATGAAATCTGTATGCTCCAACCGCGGCATACAGTTTTGGCAGATGAAATCTGTATGCTCCGACCGCAGCATACAGTTTTGATAGATGAAATCGATATACTACAATAGCAGCATACAGATTTGGTGTACAGAATCTGTATGCTGCTATTGTAAACAGGTTATCGTTGTTCGAAATCAAATCACTTCCAGTCCTTCGCTGGGCATCCAGCCGACCTGACCGTCAGTAAGTTCAATCTCAGACCATCCTGAAAGTGTACTGCGCACTCGCACCTTCAGGCCTTCGTGAATGGTGAACAACTGTGTACCACTGTCAGCAGGCGAAGCACGTACGATTACCGAAGGAGTCATCACGATGGCATAGTCACGCAGTTGTATATGGTCACGCTGTGCAACTGCATAGTGAATACTGACGAGACAAAGAATGATGGACAGCAAGGCGCCATAGAATCCCAGTTTGCGACGGCTGGTACGATGGGAGAAAAAGTAAATGCCACAGCCTGCAATAAAAAGCAGGAAGAAGATAATGGCAAAAATACCCCAAGTATCGCACGAGAAACTGTCACGAACGTTATTGCCCCACGTAACGAAGAACATGGGCTCGATTGACTCAATCTTATCGACGCATTGCAGACGAGCCAGTTCGACATTCTCCTTAGCATCTACATTCGAAGGATCGTAAAGCAGACAGCGCTCGTAGTTGAGAATGGCCTTGGGATAGTTCTTCTGCTTGTAGTAGGCGTTGCCGAGATTGTAGAAAAGTTCAGGATTGACACCGTACTGTACGGCTATCTGCTCGTATGCTTCAATGGCATGCTGATACTGTGCCGAGTCGTAGGCAGCAGCAGCTGAATTCAGCAGGTCCTGTTGGGCATAGGTCCTTCCGTAGCCGAAAGAAACGAGCACAAGGCTTATCAGGGCTAAAATATATCTTTTCACAATTAACAATTAATAATTAACAATTAACAATTATCTTTCGTTGAATCGCTTTATTTCTTGATCTCGGATTCTAGGCGATCAATCACCTTGGATGTCTTCTTATAAAGCACATCCATAGCCTGCGAGTCGGTGGAAGGCGCATAGCGTGCAAACTGACAGGTATCGAGCACTTCCTTCACCTCATGGATGGTCGTCTCAGGGACACTGTGCTTCTCAAGCATTTCGAAAACAGTATCCTGCGTCAAGTCGCTCAAAGGAATGCGCAATTTATCACAAACATATCCAAGAATAGCCTTGTGAATAGCTTCGTAGAACGCATTCTCATCTTTCGCATTGAGAGCCTTCTTGGCGGTCTTAAGGCGACGCTCAGCCACCTTTCCTGCGCGACGGGTACGCATACCTGCAATGTCGGCCATACGACGAATGCGACGACGATAAATAAAGGCCAAGATAACGAAGGCGATGAAGGGCACAAGGAAGAACATCCAATAGGCGAGAGTACCGAAGAACGGCTTGAGAGGTTCTGGCTTACCCGTCTCTGGATTGATCTTGCCCAAATCGAGACGATCTGCATCGACACTATGGAGATAACGGATGTCGTTGCCAAGCACACGAATACGCTCCTGGTTGGTGCCTGTAAAGTCAACAGCACCACCGCCCGTACTACCTTCATTCGGACCTTTTTCCACTTCAAGGGAGTAGGCATCGGTGCGAATGGTCTTGTACTGACCACTCTTGACATCGAAATAGCTGAACTCCAAGGCTGGAATCTCGTACTTGCCGGCATGACGAGGAATGACGGTGTATTCGATGGTCTTCTTGCCCTGCACACCCGACGATGTGGCACGTGTACTGAGATCGACCTTTGGATCAAATACTTCGAAATCAGTTGGGAACTCTGGTTCGGGTTCCTTGACGTATTTGAGGTTGCCTACACCATCGATGGTAATACGATAGATGACAGCATCGTTGGCTCGCACCTTATCGGCGGTGAGAACACTTTTCACATTGAAGTTGCCTACCGCATTCATGTAGGAACCCGGTTTGCCGGCAGGAAGAGACTTGACATTGACCTTGCGTGCAGCCGAATGAAGTGGCACAGCCACATTCTCGGTATATTCCATCGGCCAATCGAAGAATCCTCCGGTACGTCGTGTCGAAACAATGGCGACATTGGCCGTCAGTGTAGCAGCAGGTATGGTCAACTCTCCTGAACGCGAAGGGAAGAGCAACCACTTGACAAGCGGATACATCTGGTAGTTTGCGCCATTGAAATGCTCGAGCGAAGCCTGTGCATTGTCGTTGTCCATATCCTGCACAGTGAACCCTTCGAAATCGGGCAATTTGACATCCGAAGGATTACCCATCTGGGTATTGCGCCAATAGAGTTTCAGCGTGGCTACAATTGCCTCACCTTCGTATGCAGATGTCTTTGAAAGGTCAAGGACAAGGTGCACATCGTCCTTATTGAACTTGGCCTGCGCCCCACCCTGCTGACTACGTGCTCCCGATGCCTGGCCAGCAGGCTGCTGGTCGGCAGGAAGAACCTTGACCGAAACACTATTGGACGTGAGCGTTTCGCCATCGACCTTAATCGTGGCAGCCGGCAAGGTAAATGTTCCCTCCTTGGTTGCCGAAAGGACATACGAGAAGGTAGTACGCACCTCGGAACTCATCTGTCCATTGACGATGCTTGTACTCGATGACGAACTTGTAGTTGGGCCATATAGCACATCGAAACCCGTATCCTTAAGATCTACCGTGATGCCGGATGCTCGTGCGGTGACGACATATTCCAAACGGAATTGCTGACCGACAGCGACGCTACTGGGCGCTTTGGCACGGAATGTCGTGTCGGCCCAGACCATCGCTGTGGTCAGAAACGAAAGAATGAGAGTGAATAGGAATTTGCGTCTCATTATTTTATTGTTTAATTTTTATTACCAGTCCTTGTTGGTCTTGCGACGTTTCATCTGCTGCATCTGATGCTGCTTGACCTTCTCCTGGGTCTCCTGCTCGTCACGATTATTGGCGTTGAGGATGGCCTCAGCCTGGTCCTGGCTCATCTGATTCTGCGGCGGTTGCTGTTGTTCCTGCTGCTCCTGCTGTTGTTGCTGATCCTGTTGAGGTTGATCTTGTTTCGGCGGTTGCTGCTGTTGCTGCTCCTGCTGTTGCTCTTGTTGCTGCTTATCCTGATTCTGGTCTTCGTTTTGCTGTTGCTGAAGAAGTTTCTTGGCAAGGAGCAGGTTATAGCGAGCCTCGTCATCGAGAGGATTATTGCGAAGCGCGCGCTTGAAGAAGTTGATGGCCTGGTCGTATTGCTGACTAGCCATACAGATGTCGCCGGCATTAAACGAAGCGAGTGAAGCCAAGCGGTGATTGCCACCACGCTCGGAACTTTCGATTACTTTACCATAGAACGTCATAGCATCCTGTGCCTTTTCCTGCTCCTGTTGCTGGAGGAGGGCATTGGCAAGGTTGTACTGCGAAATGGAATCGGTAGGCATCTGCTCCTGCGCACGACGATACTTCATCTCGGCATCGTGCCACAGGCTGTCATGATAGAAAGCATTGCCTTCGCGAGTGGCCGAACGTGCCTTTCGTGCCGACTGTGCCGAAGCAGGGTCGAACATCGTCATGCAAAAGCCGATGAGGACGAAAATGCGAATCTTCCGAAGCAGAGCATTCGCCTTATCAAGAAGGAACATATCAATCAAGAGGAGAATAAGTGCAATGGCAAGAAATGGCATGAACTTGTCGTCATAATCGGCAAAGACATGACTCTCGAGTTCAGTGGTCTTTAGTTGGCCGAGGCTTTCGGTGAGAGTCTGCACAGCGGAATTAGTGTTGTCGGCATGAGCATAGATGCCCTGACCAGCTGCCGCAATGGCTTGAGCCATCTGCTCGTCGAGACGTGTAGTGACAGGATTGCCCGAAGCATCCTTGCGATAGGAACCCGGACGACCCGAATCGTCGGGGACAAGGGCGCCCTGTGTCGAACCGATACCGATGACGTGGGTGTGTATGCCTTTGGCAAGAGCGTTGGCTGCAGCACCCTTCGCATCATCCTCATGATTTTCACCATCGGTGATGAGAACAATAGCCTTTTCGGAAGCCTCGTTGGGTGTGAAACTACGTACAGCCAGATTGATGGCAGCACCGATAGCTGTACCTTGCAACGATACCATACGAGGGTCGATGCTCTGGAGGAACATCTTTGCCGACACGAAGTCATTGGTGATGGGGAGCTGGGTATAGGCTTCGCCTGCAAAGACAATGAGACCCACCTGGTCGTTGTCGAGATTATCGACAAGACGCGACAACATACGCTTGGCCCTTTCAAGACGATTGGGCTGTATATCCTCAGCCAACATCGAGTTGGAGATATCGAGGCAAACCATCACCTCAATACCTTCCTTCTTGACAGTCTCTAGTTTTGAGCCGAACTGGGGACGGGCTGCAGCGATAATGAGGCTGACAAGGGCAAGCATCTCGATAGCAAACTTGACGCGAAGTTTACCTTCGCTGACACCCCGCATCAACGGACGCAGCAGGCGCAGGTCGCCAAAACGACGCAAGGCCTTGTGACTGCTCATTCGACTCACGAGGAACAAGACCACGAGAGCAAAAACTACAATCAGCAGCCAAAGTATATTAGGATTGGCAAAACGAAAGTTATCCATTGCTTAGGGTATATTGCGAAGAACGGTATTACGAAGTATGACATGGAGGAGCAACAAGACGATGGCGGCTAAAGCGAAGGGCAGGAACTCCTCATCCTTGCGTGAAAACTCACGAACCGACATCTTGGTCTTTTCCATCTTGTCAATCTCATCGAAGATTTCTGACAACGAATTCTTGTTGGTGGCACGGAAATAACGGCCACCTGTGAACTGAGCCATTGCCTTGAGAGTCTCCTCGTCGATGTCGGCCTTGACCTTTTGACGAACAGGGCGACCGAACGGATCGTAACCTACGGTAGTCTCGAACTCGCCCTTTGAGCCAACACCAATGGTATAGAGGCGCACACCCATAGCATGAGCAACCTGGGCTGCATCCTTGGGCGACACATCACCCGAATTGTTGGAACCATCGGTCAAAAGGATAATCACTTTCGACTTGGCTTGTCCTGAACGAATACGATTGACTGCGGTAACAAGACCATCGCCGATGGCCGTTGAACCGCCGTCGATGAGGTCGAAGGTCACGGAATTAATCATATTCGACACTACAGCATGGTCACTGGTCATAGGACACATAGTGTAGGATTCGCTGCCGAAGAGCACAAGGCCGATGTTATCGTTGGGACGACCTGCCACAAAGCGCGAAGCCACCTCCTTGGAAGCCTCCAGTCGGTCGGGACGGAAATCCTCGAAATGCATTGAGTTGGACACGTCGAGCGAAAGGACGATATCGATACCCTCCGTATTGGACTGGCTCCAACTGTCGGAACTCTGTGGACGTGCCAGGGCGACAATGGTCATGGCAGCTGCACCACAGAGCAGCGCGAAATTGACATGACGAAGATACTCCTTCCACGAACGGGGCAACTTCTGGAAAGCGCTGGTCGAAGAGACCTGGAGCGAAGCCTGAGCCTCAGACTGCTTCCAGATGTACCACGCAATGGCGGGTATCAGCAATATCAATAGGAATAAATATCCTGGATTGGCGAACTGCATTTTATTATGGATTATTTTTCAGCCATTGTAGATTGATTCTGCTCCTCCCCTGTCGATTCAGCTTCGGAAACCTCTTTCTCAGTTTCCTCTACCTCGACCTTCTTTGTCTGTTCGACAAACATTCTTGAGTTGACGAACGAAAGCTGGTTCTCGTCGGCATATGGGTGATATTTGGCGAATTTTACCAAGTCGGCTATCGAAAGAATCTGCTTAAGATTGGCCAGCGAAGCCTTCTGGCTCTCGGCCAACTCATAGAGTTCGTCAAGAATCTCATCGGAGGTCTTCTCCATTGCAGGCACAGCGAAACGTGCCTCGATGTACTGGCGAAGGATTTCAGTAAGTTCGGTATGGAACTCCTTGTCACGACCATTCTGCCAAAGTTTCTTCTCTGCCAGGTTGTCGAGAGCATTCATAGCGATGACATGCGGAGGCAATGGTTTGGTCTTGGGAACAACGACAGGAGCATTCTTCTTGTGCCTCTTGTAATACTGCCATCCGAACCACCCTGCAGCGAGCGCTGCCAAGATGAAGAACGGGATAAGGAAGTACCATATGTAGTCCATAAAGACAAACTCCGGATCTTCGACATCCTTGATGCCCACGAACTTCTGCGGATCGACTTCAATGCTCTCGAAAGGCACAAACACCTTCAAGGCAAGGGAATTGGTACGAAGTGTATCGCCCGTCTGACTGAGAAATTCGAAAGGAGGGATATAGAATGTGGCGGAATCAAAAGCGAAGACAGTGACATCCTCACGAAGGGTCACAAAACCGCTTTCCTGCTGCACAGTATCGATTGAAAGGGGCTTGAACGTGTCGAGCTCCAGCAGATATTGCGCAGAATCATCGTAGGCCACAATGCCGCCGTGCTTGAGCACATCCTGCGGGAAGATGATCTGCTGCCCCTCAGGCACGATGGCTTGCAAGTGAAACGTCATCGGACATCCAAAGGTGACGTAGGTCGAATCCATCTCGACACTCACCTTGGGCTGCTGGGCGTCACTGGCAACGGCACTGCCCCATAGGCATAGAACAACGGCGGCTGTTTTGAATATTCTATTCATTATACTTAAAGAATTAGCTGCGACGCTTGAAGAGGGAAAGCAGGGCGGGTACGAAATCCTCGTCGGTGCGGATTGACACACTATCGACACGGGAATGAAGGAATGCATCCTGCATCTGTGCCTGTGTCTTGGCCCACCAGTCGGAATAAGCCTGACGGACACGACGCGAACTGGTATCAACCCATCGCTCAGCTCCCGTTTCGGCATCGCGCACCTTCATGAATCCCACATCGGGAAGCTCAGTCTCGCGCGGGTCATAGACCTGGATGGCAATGACATCGTGCTTCGAACTGGCAATCTGAAGCGACTGCTTGAAGGAATTGGCATCGAAGAAGTCACTGATGATGATAGTGGTGCAGCGCTTCTTCTGAGCATTCGAGACATACTGGATGGCACGATTGATGTCGGTGCCACGTTGTACAGGTTCGAACTTCAGCATCTCGGAGATGATGGCGAGCACGTGCTTCTTTCCCTTCTGCGGAGGAATATACTTCTCGATTCGGTCGGAAAAGAAAATCACACCGATCTTATCGTTGTTCTGAATGCCCGACATGGCCAATGTGGCAGCTATCTGTGTGATCTGCTCCTGCTTGGTCTGCGTGGCAGTACCGAACTCACGGCTTCCGCTCACGTCGATCATCAGCATAATGGTCAGTTCGCGCTCCTCCTCGAAGATCTTGATGTGCGGCTTGTTCTGGCGCGCTGTCACGTTCCAGTCAATGTCACGCACGTCGTCGCCATACTGGTACTCGCGCACCTCGGCAAAAGACATGCCATGGCCCTTGAACGCCGTCTTGTAGGAACCTGCAAAGATATTGGCGCTCAAGCCACGCGACTTGATCTCGATTTGTCGAACCTTCTTGATTAATTCGGTGGTTTCCATAATTACGGCACTTCGACCTTATTGAGGATCTCAGCGATAACTTCTTCGGTGGTAAGATTGTTAGCTTCAGCTTCGTACGACAAGCCGATGCGATGACGCATAACGTCGGGACAGATGGCGCGCACATCTTCGGGGATGACGTAACCACGATGCTTGAGGAAAGCGAAGGCGCGGGCTGCAAGAGCAAGGTTGATTGAGGCACGTGGTGAAGCGCCATAAGCAATCATATCCTTGAGCGACTCCATACCATAAGTCTCGGGATATCGGGTTGCAAAGACGATGTCGATGATATACTTCTGGATCTTCTCGTCGATATACACCTGCTTGACAATCTTGCGGGCCTCGAGGATCTCGGCACTGCTCATCACCGGATCAAGGTCGGTCTTCATTCCGATAAGGTGGTTGGCAACAATCTTCATCTCCTCCTCCTTCTTCGGATAATCGATCTTCACCTTGAGCATGAAACGGTCACATTGTGCCTCTGGGAGCGGATACGTTCCCTCCTGCTCAATGGGGTTCTGGGTGGCCATCACGAGGAATGGACGGTCGAGTTTGAAGGTCTCTGAGCCAATGGTGACCTGATGTTCCTGCATTGCTTCGAGAAGTGCTGACTGAACCTTGGCTGGAGCACGGTTGATTTCGTCAGCGAGTACGAAGTTGGCGAAAATCGGGCCTTTCTTGACGGTGAACTGCTCGTTCTTCTGCGAATAAACCATCGTACCGATAACGTCGGCAGGCAGCAAGTCTGGAGTGAACTGGATGCGGCTATATTTGGCTTCAATCAACTGTGCAAGCGTCTTGATGGCAAGGGTCTTGGCCAAACCCGGCACACCCTCGAGGAGGATATGACCATCGGCCAATAGTCCGATCAGCAATGACTCGACAAGATGCTTCTGTCCAACAATCACCTGATCCATTCCCTGGGTCAGGACGCCCACGAAGGCGCTTTTGCTCTCAATGAGCTCATTGAGCTCACGAATGTCAACTCTTTCCATTTTTTATGTCGTTTTATATTAGAATTCTACAAAATCGGGTGCAAAGATAGTTTTTTTTGACGATATATGCAAGAGGTATAATTTTAAAAATGTTAAACGCCGATTTAATTTCAGTTAAATCGGCGTATTTTTGTTAATTTTTAACTACTGAATCTCATTGATATCGAACGGAGTTGCCTGATATACGTAGTAATTCAGCCAATTGGTAAACAGAAGATTGGCTACCGAACGCCAACGAACCAAGGGTCCGTTGTTGGGATTTCCATCGCGATAGTAGTTAACCGGCATATCGATAGGAAGGCCCTTGGCAAGGTCTCGCTTATACTCCTTATCGAGGGTATCGGGAGCATATTCGGAATGTCCTGTGACGTATATCTCGCGACCATCACGTTCCATAACCATATAGACACCGCTCTCACGACTCTCGGCCATAATCTCAAGTTCGGGATGCTTCAGAATATCTTCACGACGCACTTCCGAATGACGGCTATGGGGCACATAGAACTCGTCATCGAAGCCACGGAAAATAGGGCACTTGGGATCGGCCTTTCCATGCTTGAAGATGCCAAACATCTTATGGTCGAGTGGATACTTGGGAACCTTGTGGAAATGATAGAGTCCCGCCTGAGCTGCCCAGCAAATGAACATGGTCGATTGAACGTTGGTACGTGTCCAATCAAAGATATCGGTGAGTTCCTGCCAATAGGTGACCTGCTCAAAGTCAAGCTGTTCGACTGGGGCACCTGTGATAATCATTCCATCAAACTTCTTGTTACGAAGCTCACTGAAAGGCGTATAGAAACGCTCCATATGCTCGGTCGATGTATTTTTCGACACGTGGGTTGAAAGCATCATAAAGACAATCTCGATCTGCAGTGGAGTGTTTGACAAGAGACGGATAAGGTCGTTTTCGGTCTGCTCCTTGATGGGCATAAGATTGAGCACACAGATACGCAACGGACGTATCCGCTGCATATCTGCCCTATCATAGTCCATCACGAAGATATTCTCTTGCTTAAGAGCTTCTATGGCCGGAAGGTTCTTGGGAAGTATTAAAGGCATTCTTACTTGGTCTTTACTACGAGGAAACGAGTATTGCTCCAGAACTCGGTTGGATCCTTGATGACGAGTGTGCGGGTACCATCGGCCTGCTCACGGAGTTCGTAGGAATTTGTTGGATGAGAAGAGAGGATCTCCACCTTCTTGGCACCAAGGGGAAGTTCATTGAGTTCGCGAATGTCTACCTTGTTGAAGCCTTCGGAAGAGAAACCCTGACGAGTAAGGCGCTTCTTGGCAAGAAGGGCACCTTCGAGCAGACCAAGATCCTTTAGACGCTTCTTGTCGGCTACGATATAATAGCCCGTATTGAGCATCTCGTCCTGTGTATTGATTACCTCCTGCTGCTGCTCGTTCTGGGCAACAGTCGTCTCGAGTGTCTGCTGAGTCTCGGTCAATGTGGTGGTGAGACCCTCGATCTTCTGCTCCCTGGTTGCCACGGCCTCATTGAGTTCGGCAACCTTGGTTTCGTAGCCGGCCACTTCACTCTGAAGGCGTTCGATGGTCTGCTTGAGCACCTTGTTCTGCCCGAGCTGGGCACTATATTTCTTCTGGAGTTCATCAAGAGCCTTCTGCTTCTCTTCAATGGTCTGCTTAACCAAGGCAATCTGTTCCAGCAGACGCTCACGTTTGGCCACAAGGCTCTGATCCTCTCCATTGGAAAGGGCTATCTGTCCATTGATCTGATTGAGTTCCTCGCTGACTGCATTGAGAGTGGTCGAAAGTTCATAAATCTCGTTGCCCTGCTGGAGGGCTACATACATAAGGCTGTCATTAGTACTGGTAGCCTGCTGATACTGTTCCTTGCTCACCTGGTTGCAACTGGTGAGCGCCACAGCCATTACAACTGCGAACAATGCACTAATTTTCTTCATCTTGATCATCGTTTTGATTGATATTCTTGTATTTGTTTTTATGTATCTTCTTTTCCTTTGGTCCCTCCGAGGCACCGCCGACGACGAGGACAATCTCGCCCTTTGGTTCCACATCAGTAAAATGTGCAATCAACTCGCCAAGGGTACCTCGTTGAGTCTCAGCGAACTTCTTGCTTATCTCGCGGCAAACCGCAGCAGGTCGATCTTCGCCCATTACCTGCGACAACTGAATCAATGTCTTCACGAGGCGATAAGGACTTTCGTAGATAATCTGCGTGCGTGTCTCGACAGCAATTTCGCGAAGCCGTGTCTCGCGTCCCTTCTTCTGTGGCAGGAAACCTTCAAAACAGAACTTCTCGTTGGGCAGACCGCTCTGGACAAGTGCTGGAACGAAGGCTGTGGCTCCAGGCAGACATTCCACCTCGACTCCGAGTCTGATACATTCGCGCACCAGCATAAAACCGGGGTCACTGATGCCCGGGGTGCCAGCATCGCTCACCAAAGCGACATTCAGACCAGAGGCTATCTTTTCGGCCATTTGTGCCGACGTCTCGTGCTCATTGAACTTGTGGTGGCTCTGCATCGGGACGTGAATGTCGTAATGTTGCATCAGGACACTCGATGTACGCGTGTCCTCTGCCAGGATAAGGTCGGCTTGCTTAAGCACATTCACAGCCCTGAAGGTCATATCCTCCAAATTGCCGACAGGCGTTGGAACAACATAGAGCTTTGCCATAGTTCAATCTTTATTACAGGTGCACGAGTCGGCAGCAAAGTTAACTCTTTTTCCTGAAAAAACGATTACATTGACGCGAAAAAAGAAGAAAAAGGCTACGAAAACCGAAAAATTGCATTATGGAATAAGCGAAAGGAGCAACTTTTCAATCTCCTTGCGCACCTCAGCATGCTTGCAGGTGTTGTTTGCCACAAAGATGGTGACAGCGTAGGTTCGGCCATCCGATCCCCTGATATATCCGGCGTAGGCCACCACATTCTTGAGTGTGCCTGTCTTCAACTGGCCCTGCCCCGACAGACGTGTTTTCTTTAGGAATTCCCTCACCGTACCCTCCATCGCTATGTCAGCCATCGCCTTTCGGAAAGGTGCGTCAAACTGCATATCGGCAAGGAGGGAGTTGATGAAATGAGCCGTGACACGATCGCTGGGCGAAATTCCACAGCCATCGTACATCACCAGCGACTCCATATCGAGGCCCCTCTTCCGCCAATAGTCCTGCACCTTGAGCAATCCGCTATCGAGCCGACAAGATGGTGTGAGCAGGCGGAGCAATGTCTCGGCCTGCAGATTGAGACTCTCGGCGAGCGTGCGGTCCATCACATCCATCAGCATCTGTCCACTATCGGGCAAGAGGTTGTCAAGACCCGGCATATATTCCTCGATGTCCTCGACAAGCAAATCGGGATTGAATCGCTCAAGTCCAGGCAGACGCACATCGGCCGAATCAATCATCGGCACACTGTCGGGCCAGACATAGTTGGGACCAAGCACACGGAAACCAGTTGCAGCTGTAACCAATTTTAGTACCGAAGCCGGGGTCATTAGACGCTCTGGGTCATAACTATATAGCACGCGCCCACGATTGATGGCCGGATTGAGCGAGTCGGGCGTCTGCTGAGGAGCAGTTCGGGGTAAGCGAACTATTTCCATGCTCACAGTAGCATGCTTCATGCCATCCGACCTGATCCAATCCTTGAAGATGGGCGGAAGTGAACGCATTTGTGCATCACCCACAACGCAAAGAGCGAATTGGAGCAATGCACAAACGAAAATCTTGGATATCCTATTCATTTTTCAAATGAGTTCGCAACAAAGATATACTATCGACAAAGACGGGTGCTGCCTTATTGGAGTCATTCATAAGGACGAGACCCAGAATTACAGAACGGAATGGCTGCAGGGAGTCAGCACGGGCTATCAACTGGCATTCCCCATTCTGCATAATTGTCTTGGCATCAAAGCCGATGGGTGCGCCCAATGGCTCATTCTGTTTCTTCTTGCCCTGACGGCGCAGCTCCTCCTCGGTGGGCTCATACTTGGTCAGAGATATAGAAGCGAGCACCTTCTGACCAGGCAAGAGCTGGCGTATTGTAAATTGCCAACGAAGCGTGTCGCCGTCTACGAAATTGCTGTCGGAAGGTATTTCCCAAAAAAGAATATCAGAATAACGGCGACTATCAAGTATCAAGTGGTCGCGCAACGTCCACAAATCGACGGAATCTCCTGCCATACTGCCAACGAAATCACGCGTCTCGGTAACTTGCAGGCTCCACATCTCATGTTCCTCTTTAAGTCGCTCATCGACGTGTCCATAGACACGGGTCAGCAACTTCAAATGCTGGGCATACCACATCAATGACGAGTCATAACGCGAACGCGACACACCATGTTTCTGCAGAACAGCAGCGATAACCTCCTTCTGATATGTGTCGAGGTCGGAGCCGAAACCAGCACCTTGCTGCTGTTGCATCTCAAGCAAGCCCTCAGCACGATGTACATCGACCAACAGGTCGATCATCTGTTCCTCATCAAGCACGATATCCGGACGGTCGATACACGACGCAACGACCGAAAGAGATAGCAATGCAAGAACGAGATACAGTAGTTTACGCATGCCGGGTTATTTCTTGTTTCCCTCTTTTTTATATTTGTTATACGCTTCCTCCAGTCGTACAAAATCCTGACGGAAGAAGAGAATGAGCAGAACTACACCCACAGAGATGCAGGAGTCAGCGAAATTGAATACAGGCTTGAAGAACATGAACGGTTCGTCGCTGGTAGGCAACCAAGAGGGATAATGGAACGAAAGCCCCAGGAAATTGACAACCTGTCCTCCAACGGGAAATGAATCCGGCCAATCGAAGTTGATCAACGGGAAATAGAACATATCGACCACCCGTCCCTTGAACCATTCCCCCTGTGGAATCAATCCGGCACTCGCATCGGCCCATTGAGCCACGTGTCCATAACTGTCGGTAAACCAACGGCCATAGAATACGCAGTCAATGATATTGCCCATAGCACCTGCCAGGATCATTGTGACGACGATTACAAAGGCCGTGGAGACGAGACGTTTGCTGATAGCCTTGAAGAGCACCCAGCCGAAAAGCAGCGTCATCAGGATGCGGAAACCCGTAAGCACATACTTATCGACGAAATCCATTCCATAGGCCATACCATTGTTCTCAATGAACGACAGATAGAACCACGACGTCACTTCTACCGACTCTCGAAGGTAGAAGTGCGTCTTGACATAAATCTTGATAACCTGATCGATAAGGATAAGGGCCAGAAAGAGCCCAATGGCCAGCAGGCTTTGCTTCTTGCGAGTACTCACTATAGAAAGACTTATTTACCAGTGCGTTTCTCTTTGGCCTCTACGCTGAGCGTAGCATGAGGCACTGCACGCAGACGCTCCTTAGGAATAAGCTTATGAGTGACGCGGCAGATGCCATAGGTCTTGTTCTCAATACGAACCAATGCACCCTGCAGACCCTTGATGAACTTCTCGAGGCGCGAGGCCTTGAGGCCGAGTTCTTCACGGGAAAGGGTTTCGGCACCATCTTCCATGTTCTTGAACATAGGAGCGGTGTCGCGGTCGTCGTTGTCGCCATGACGCATGCGCTCACGAATCTCATTGTACTCGGCCAAAGCCTCCTTGAGTTTTTCCTCAACGATAACTTTGAACTCAGCAAGCTCCTCATCGGAGTAACGAACTTTGATGTTGTCTTCGTTTGCCATAACTTATAAATGTGTTTTTTATTTGGTGATAGACGCTTTGATAATGTAGTCGTCCATATCGAGGTCGACAGCCCCCTCGCCTACTGCACCAATAGTGATGCTGGTGGCGAGAACCTGACCTGCAATATAGTCCTTGTACTGTTCGACTACGGTATTGGTATTCTCATTAGGCTCAAATACGATCTGGATACGATCGGTAACTTCAAAGCCTGCTGTCTTACGATAGTTCTGGATACGCTTGATGAGTTCACGAGCCACGCCCTCCTTGCGGAGTTCTTCGGTGACTGTGATGTCGAGCGCTACGGTTACGCGGCCTTCGCTGGCAACATTCCAGCCTGGCATATCTTCGCTGATGATCTCTACATCAGCCGTAGTGATCTCGACTGGTGTACCATCAATGACAAGTGCCAGACGACCTTCGTTCTCGAGTTCGGCAATCTTTTCCTGCTCAAGGCTTCCGAGAGCGGCAGCCAGCGACTTCATGAGTTTGCCGTAGCGCTTGCCCAGTTCGCGGAAGTTCGGCTTCACCTTCTTGACCAGCACATGGCTGTCGCCACCGGCAATCACGAGTTCCTTGATGTTAGTCTCACTGAGGATGAGGTCCTTCACTGCTTCAATGTCGGCTGCCTGCTCGGCATCGATAGCGGGGAACAGGATTGTCTGGAGTGGCTGACGCACATTGATCTTCGAGGTCTTGCGGATGCTGAGCACGAGTGACGTAACAGTCTGTGCCAACTGCATCTTGCGCTCAAGGGCAGCATCATTGTCTCCTACCTTCGGGAAGGTGGAGAGGTGAACAGATTCGCACTTGTCACGACCTGAAACAGCATTGAGGTCGAGGAACAACTTGTCGCTATAGAACGGAGCAATAGGCGCCATGAGTTTGGCAACGGTCTCCAGACAGGTATAGAGAGTCTGATAGGCTGCCAGCTTGTCATTATTCATCTCACCGCCCCAGAAACGCTTGCGGTTCAGACGAACGTACCAGTTGGAGAGGTTATCGCATACGAAAGTCTCGATGAGACGTCCAGCAATCGTTGGCTCATAGTTCTCGAAATTGGTCTCGACAGCCTTGACGAGGGTGTTGAGCGAAGAAAGGATCCAACGGTCAATCTCGGGACGCTGCTCCATGGCTACCTCTGGCTCCTGACCTGTAAAGCCATCGATGTTGGCATAGAGGGCAAAGAGTTTGTACGTGTTGAAGAGCGTGCCGAAGAACTTGCGGCTCACCTCCACCACTCCTTCGGGGTCGAATTTGAGGTTGTCCCAAGGCGAAGCGTTGGTGATCATATACCAGCGGAGCGGATCAGAACCATAGGTCTCGATGGCTCCGAAGGGATCGATGGCATTGCCCAAACGTTTTGACATCTTCTGGCCATCCTTGGCAAGGACAAGACCATTCGATACGACAGCCTTGTAGGATACCGAATCAAAGACCATAGTGGCAATGGCGTGGAGGGTGAAGAACCAACCACGGGTCTGGTCAACACCTTCTGCGATGAAGTCGGCAGGATAGACACTGCCATTGTCGAACGCTTCCTTGTTTTCGAACGGATAGTGGATCTGTGCGTATGGCATCGCACCAGAATCAAACCACACGTCGATAAGGTCGAGTTCGCGGGTGAGTACATGTCCCGTCTTGCTGACAAGCTTGATGTCATCCACATAAGGACGATGGAGGTCAATCTTCTCGTAATTGTCCTTCTCCATCAGTCCAGGAACAAAGCCCTTCTCCTTGAGCGGATTCTTTGCCATCACACCGGCAGCAACAGCCTTCTCA
>CACXTQ010000014.1:0-81840 GCA_902770595.1 uncultured Bacteroidales bacterium
GCCAAGATAAGCTTGGTAGGACCTGACTTCGACGGGCTCGTTGCTGAAGATCGAGTCGGGGGCGAAGAGGGGAGGAGAAAGAGGGTTTTGAAGGGTTCGAGGGGATTGAGGGGTTTGAGAGGTAAAGAGGGGTGAAGAAGGGTCTGCTTCAAGCAATTGGTCGAGGTAGATGACATCTTCACACAGGCTTGATTCCAAGAGTTTCGAATTATATTTGTGTTTTGCCTTACGACTATTGCTGCGCAAAAGTTGCTTGTACTGTGGATATGCCTCAATAAGGTCCTTGACGTTCTTGAGTTTCAAGAGCGTGGAGTCGGGAGTGAGAAGAAAATAGTCGTCTTTTTGGTCGAGATAATGATATGTATGCATATCGCGGATGACATCGCCGCCGCGACTTTTGACCCTGCGATGGACCAAGGCCACATGTCTGCCTTCTCGCAGTATCTGGTTGTAATGTCCATTGATGGGCACAAAAGGCTTGCCATCGATGACGAAGTAGTCAATCTTGTCCTGGTCGGGAAGAATGTTTATGCCCTTGACGGGAGAGAGCACAGCCAACCAGTTGCGATAGATGTCATAACGAAGCCAGACGTTGCGATAAAGTCGACCTTCGAAGCAAACGTCGCCTCGCACAAATTCCTTGCTGTCCCAATAGGGATGGTTCACCCAGGCCTTCGAGGGGAATCCCGGTTCGATACGGCCATGGTAGAGGACAGCGTAGTCGCCGGCCGCTTGCAGGTACTGCTCGAAAGTTTGTGCCTTGAGCGACGGTGCGAAGGTGAGAAGCAAGCATGAAAGCCAACTGAGGAAAATACCTTTGCTTGACATATCAGAATTAGAAATGCATGATGATGGGCTCATCAAATTCATTAGAGTGTATCGTTTATATCCAATAAATGCAGAAAAATGGGAAACCTTGCACCATCGGACATCTTTTTTGCACAATAATCGCCCATTGTCGCATGGTAATTGGACAATAGGCGATGGATCAGTATTGCTTTGACAACGAAAGTCCGATGGCTGAAAGACCGGTAAATCCGTGCATATCCTTTGTGTCGGGGATGAGCATCATTCGATAGGATCCCAAAGAATCGAACTGTATGGAGATGTCGTCGATGAACCCGTCGTAGTCGATGAGCGAACCCCAGGAGGGCCCGAGGGGACGACCCAAGGTGTCGCGAACGGCAGGAGCGATGTGTCGGCGAAGGACGTTGCGCACGATGTGCTCACGGCCTCCAGTGGTGTCGGTCTGCTGGATGATAAGTTGCATGGGCACCCGTGTATAATGATAATCGGCCGACATCCGCACGCTGTAACCCATCGTGTAAGGGATGCCTTGCAAGATAGGTGTACGTATGGTCGTGGGGTCGGTGATCTGTATGGGGAAGAACAGGGTGTCGGCGGCTTTCCATCCGAGGATTGGAACATCGATGACCTTATTGTAGGCAGGATCAGTTCCGTCCTCGTTGTTTTGGCATGCGCTCAACATCATTGTTGTCGCTGCCAACATTGCCATTCGACGGATTGCCTTGATTGTCCTGCTGTTTGTTGTCATTGTTGCGGATCTTGTTAGAGCGCTTCTTCTTTTTCTTCGAACGGTCGAAGCGATTGAGCGCTTCGTCGCCTACGCCGTCGGTGAACTCGGGGCTGCACTCTCGGTGTCGAGTCGCTCGGGTTTCTCGCCGCGCTTGTTCATATGATAGACATCGAAGGCGCGTTGTGCAGAGATGGTGACCAGATTGAACCCGCCTTCGCGTCCGGAGGAATAGGTGCATTTGCGCGCCAATGTATCGACCTTAAAGAGGTGCCATTCGCCAGCGAGCGTGTAGAGGACGATGTCCTTGCTAGGAATGTCGTTGCTGGCTTCCATGTAGCAGTCCACCTCGTAGTTGAGACAACACTTCAGTTTTGCGCACTGTCCTGCCAACTTCTGGGGATTGAGCGAGAGGTCCTGGAATCTAGCGGCTGCAGTGCCTACCGACTGGAAGCGTGTCTGCCACTTGGCGCAGCAAAGTTCCCGACCGCAAGGACCGATGCCACCGATGCGTCCGGCCTCCTGGCGTGCCCCAATCTGCTTCATCTCGATGCGGATCTTGAAGGCTGCGGCCAGGTCCTTGATTAGTTGGCGGAAATCGACGCGTCCGTCGGCAATGTAGTAGAAGATGGCCTTCTGACCATCGCCCTGGAATTCCACGTCGCCGATCTTCATCTCCAGTCCGAGGCCTTCGGCAATCTGACGGCTGCGCAGCATCGTCTCCTGTTCGCGAGCTTTTGCTTCGTAGTAGCGCTGCATATCGTTCTCGCGGGCATGGCGGAACACTTTCTTCTGGGCATCGGGCGAATCGAAGTGGAAATTGCACTTCTTCATCTGCAGATGCACCAGGTAGCCGGTGAGCGTAACCTCGCCGATGTCGTGTCCGGGATTACCTTCGACTGCTACGATGTCGCCCTTGTGCAGGTCCAAGCCCTCGGAGTTAAGGTAGTAACCCTTGCGGGTGTTCTTGAATTGTACTTCCACGTAGGGGCACTCGCCAACCAGCTCCGGAGCATCGTCCATATAGTCATAGACCATCTGGGGTTTGTTCTGTCGGCAGATCTGGCTGTGGCTTCGGCGGTTGTCCGAGTCCTTTTGGCAAGGTTCCGACTGAAAAACCTCGTATGGCTCTATGGCGTCGATATATTCGATTTCCTTTTTTGCTGCCATGAGATATCGTTTTCAGCAATTCTCGGCTTACTTGGCGTAAGCCACTGAACGTGTTTCGCGAATTACGGTAATCTTGACCTGACCGGGATAGGTCATCTCGGTTTGTATCTTGCGGGCGATATCGGCTGATAGTTTCTCCGATTCAGCATCGCTGATCTTGTCGGCACCGACGATGACGCGAAGTTCACGACCGGCCTGGATGGCGTACGACTTGACGACACCGGGATAGGACTGTGCCAGGTTCTCGAGGTCGTTGAGACGCTTGATGTAGGCCTCGACAATCTCACGACGAGCACCGGGACGAGCACCCGAGATGGCGTCGCAAATCTGCACGATGGGCGCGATGATGGAGGTCATCTCGCATTCCTCGTGGTGGGCTGCGATGGCGTTGACGATGTCGGCCTTCTCCTTGTACTCCTCGGCAATCTTTGCGCCAAGCAGTGCGTGTGGCAATTCGGGTTCGTCATCGGGCACTTTGCCGATGTCGTGCAAGAGACCAGCGCGGCGTGCCTTCTTGACGTTGAGTCCAAGTTCGGCGGCCATGATGGCACAAAGGTTGGCAGTCTCACGGGCATGCTGCAGGAGGTTCTGACCGTAGGACGAACGGTACTTCATCTTGCCGATCATTCGGATAAGTTCGGGATGCAGACCATGCACGCCCATATCGATACAGGTGCGCTTGCCGGTCTCGATGATCTCTTCTTCGAGCTGCTTCCTGACCTTGGCCACCACTTCCTCGATACGAGCAGGATGGATGCGGCCATCGAGCACCAACTGATGGAGGGCCAGACGAGCCACTTCGCGACGCACGGGGTCGAAGCATGAGAGAACGATGGCTTCGGGAGTGTCGTCGACGACAACTTCGACGCCGGTTGCAGCCTCCAAAGCACGGATGTTGCGTCCTTCGCGGCCGATGATGCGTCCCTTCACTTCATCGGAATCGATGTGGAAAACGGTGACGGAGTTTTCGACAGCAGTTTCAGTGGCGACACGCTGGATAGTCTTGATGACAATCGACTTGGCCTCCTTGTTGGCGGTCATGCGAGCATCGTCCATAATCTCGTTGATGTAGCTGGCAGCCTCGGTCTTTGCTTCGTCCTTCAAGCCTTCAATAAGGTTCTTCTTGGCCTCTTCGGCGCTCAGACCAGCAATCTGCTCGAGCATCTTGCGTCCTTCGGCAAGGCGTGCTTCGGCTTCCTTCTTCTTTTGCTCCACCAGGTCGAGCTGCTTTTGCAGGTTCTGACGGGTGTTGTCGTTGTCGTTGATGCGGCGATCCAGTTCGCTCTGCTTCTGCTGGAGTTGTTGTTGCTGCTGCTTGATGCGCTGCTCGTTCTGCTGCATCTTCTGGTTGCGCTGATTGGCCTGACGGTCCAATTCGCTCTGCATTCGGCTGATTTTTTCCTTTGCCTCAACGAGTTTCTGCTCCTTGAGAAGTTCGCCTTCCTTTTCGGCCTCAGCCAAGGTCTTCTTGAAGGTCTTGCCCAGGAATGTGTTCCATATGGCGAAAACGATACCGCCTCCGATGACGAAACCGATGATCGCTGCTAAGATTATTGATGTCATTGATAGAACAGGGATTGAAAGTATATAATTGAGTTAAATATGTGCAATGCAGCAGCGCCGACAATCTCTTGAAAGAGATGCCGGTAAGCGATGGATGCGGGATGGAAAGTGGATGGGTCAGGACGGTGTGTTGTCCGTGCCGAGGAACTCCTGCAAATCGGCCACAATATTAGCCAGGCTAGCTTCTGTGGCCTCCAGGTTGGCATTATTGCCCTGCTTTTGGCACAATACTGCCAAATCGACGGCAGCCATAGCCATAATGCGCTCGGAGGGGAGATTTGCTCCTCGGTATTTGGTACTATAGGCAATGAGTCGTCGATTCACCATCCGGGCGGCCTCGCGAAAGAGAGGTTCTTCTTTGGGCTCAACCCAGAGGGGGTAGATCGACTCACCGACCTGTATATTGATTCTGATCTTCTTATCCATGTTGCAACGTCTGGATGCAAGCATCTATCTCGCTTACCATGGCGAGGTATTGTTTCTTCAGCCTTTCCACCTGCTCGGGATCGTTGCCCGAAGCAGCCAGTCCTGACCGGAGATACTGATATTTTCTGTCAAGTTCGGCTTTCTCCTTCTCCAGCTGCCTGCACTTTTCCTGCTGTTCGTCGAGTTGCCGCTGCAAATCCTTTGCGCGGGCTTCTGCCTCAATGCAACGTTGCTTGAGTTGGCCAATCAGCATGCGCAAGTCGCCGGTCAGTTTGCGAAAGTCGATACTCATGACATAAAATTGTGTGCGAAGATATGTATTTTTTTATAAATGTCAAAATAAAAGCCCCGATTTTTACAAAATCAGGGCAATTTTTCCTCCTTTTTGTTCGATTTTTTCAAATCATGCCGATTTTTTTCATCTCATTTGCACAAATTTCCAACTCGTTGTACCACTCCTCGCCGAAACGGCGTATCAGCCCGTCACGCACGCATTGATAGATGTGGATGCCCTTCTTCCGACCGAGTTTCTTGGCGCATCCGCACATCCCAGGTTGTTGATCGTAGTTTACAGCAGTGTATTCGCCGATCTTCTTCAGTCGGATAGGGTAGAGTTGGCAGGAGATGGGCTTGATGAAGGGAGCCTTGCCCTCGCGATAGCCTGGCAGCGTGGAGAATTTTCCCTCGCGGAATGCTTTTTCGATGGCACAGAGGCAAGCGCCTTTGAGCGGAGCTTCGACGTTGGCATCGTTGTAGGTGCAGAACACGCAGTCGTGACCATCGACGACTGTCGTCACCCAGTCGCCGGCCTTGTCCTTGAAGTAAGGCCCTACTTCCCGGAGGGTCTTTTGACCACGGGGAGTAAGGTCGTCCCACACGATTGGGATGACCTCCTTCATGGCCTGAAGTTCGTCGTCGTCGAGAGGTGCGCCGCTTTCGCCTTCGCTGTTGCAGCAGTTGCCTTTGCAGACGCTCAAATCGCAGCAGAATGCCTCAGAGAGCACGTCTTCGCTGACCAATGTGTCGCCGATGTGGACCATATCAAATAACAATTAACAATTAATAATTAACAATTAATAATTGGCAATTTGAATTAAAGATTTGCGATGAACTTCATCAACTTGTCGTAAATCTTGGGCGTATTGTCGAGAATGAAGAGAATGGCCTTGGGGTAGGCATTCTTCTCGAACACCGAGGCGAAGTGGGCGATGGCTTCCTGATTCTTTGCTTTTTCGAGCATTGTGTAGTATGCCATCAGGTTGGTGGTGATGGTCTGCGTAGCCTCTCCCTTGATGTCGCCAGCTTCCAGATAGCGGAAGATGCCGTCGTTGACGATGGCGAACTGATGCAACTTGTATTTGGCGAGCACCGCTTTATATTTGTCGAAGTTGAGCAGCACCTCCATGCCCGAAAGCACCTTGTTGCCCGTGATTGACCCGAAGAAACGGCTGGTGGCGGCGGGACCTACGATGCCTGCCACAAGTTTCTTGTGCAATTCGTTCAAATCTTCCTTGCCCAGGAGCACATCCGACACCTTTTTCCAAGCGCGGCGGTCGGGTGTCTTGTCGAGGCCGGTGTCGATGCCCGCTTTCTGTCCTTCGTTGCCATCGAGCCATACGCCTTCGTTCTGAATGAACGACACCACGCGGTAGTCTAGTTGTTCCTTTTCGGCCCAGAGCAGCCATTCGTTGATGGTGGGGCGGAAGTTGTAGATGTTGAATCGTGAAACGAGAGCAGGATCGAGGTCGGTCAACTGGTATTCTTCGCCCGCATTGACTGCCGAGATGATGCGCGACCCTTCGGGCAGCAATCGGCCAGCCAACTTGCGATTGAGCGCAAGGTCCATGATCGTCTGCAGCACTTCTGGACGGGCGCGGTTGAGTTCGTCGAGGAAGAGAACGATGGGCTCATTGTTGAGCGGCCACCAATAGGGTGGGATGAATTCTGTGCGAACGATGACCTTGCTTCCGTTCTTCCCAGTTGAGAACTCAGCCTTCGAAGGTAAACCAATCAGGTCGCCTGGATCAGACATCTGACCCAGGAAGAGGGCAACGACCTTCATGCCCTTTGCCGAAAAATATTGCGTAAGGATCTCGCTTTTACCGATGCCATGTCGACCCACAAGCATGATGTTTTGTGTGGCGGGAGTTTGATCGAGGATTTCCAGCAGGTCCTGTGTCGTGATGTTGATGCCCATTATTTTAATATATAAATAAAGGTGTAAATTTTTGTTGTTTTTTTGGGGTCCCCTATTCGAAATGCGGTTGCAAAGATACGCCAATTTTTGCGAAAAAGCAAATTATTCGGAGCGAAAATATGTTTTAGGACATGTTTTCGTTAAAAAAACGGCAAATTATTTTGAGTTTTCTTCGAAATATCATATCTTTGTACCCAACATTTTGCTATTTTTCAACAGCAATAATCCTACGGTCTTAGATTTTTACCTAAAAATATTTGTTATTATGTTCCTTATGATTCTTGAGCTGCTCATCGTATTGGGAGCGCTCTACGTTGGCTCACGTTACGGCAGCCTTGCCCTTGGTGCAATTTCCGGCATCGGCTTGGCAATTCTCGTTTTCGGCTTCCACCTGAAGCCAGGTACCCCACCCACTGATGTTATCTACATCATCATCGCAGCCGTAACCTGCGCCGGTATGCTGCAGGCTGCAGGCGGTATGGACTGGATGATCCAGATTGCAGAGAAGATGTTGCGCAAGCATCCAAACAACATTACCTTCCTTGCTCCTCTCTGTACTTTCTTCCTCACCGTGTTTGTAGGAACTGGCCACGTGGTTTACACGCTCATGCCAATTATCTGTGACATCGCGCTCAAGAAAGGAATCCGTCCCGAACGTCCTTGCGGCGTTGCTTCTGTTGCCTCGCAGGTAGGTATCACTTGTTCACCTATTGCCGCTGCCGTTGTTTCATTCACTACCATTTCTGCAGCCAATGGCTTTGATATCAGCAACCTCCAGGTTATTGCCATCACCATCCCTGCATGTCTTTGCGGTCTGATGGCTGCTGCAGCTGCCAGCTACAAGCGTGGTCTCGACCTCGATAAGGATCCCGAGTTCCAGGCACGTTGCCAGGACCCCGAGCTCTATCAGTACATGTATGGCAACTCTGCCACCCTGCTCGACAAGGAGATTACTCCTGAGGCAAAGCGTTCGGTTTATATCTTCCTCCTCGCCCTCGGTGTTATCGTTCTCTTCTCTATCTGCCAGATTCTTGATGTTGATATCCGTCCTAATTTCGAGACCGGAAAGACCCTTGCTGACGGCACTGCCGAAGTCAAGCCTTTGAAGATGAATCTCATCATCCAGATTGTCATGATTGCAGCCGCAGCATGTATGATTCTGTTTGCTAAGGCTAAGCCAAAGAAAGCAGTTTCGGGCGCTGTATGGCAGTCGGGTATGGTTGCAGTAGTCGCTATTTATGGTATCGCCTGGCTGGCTGATACATATTTCAGCAATTACATGACCGAGATGCAGGATGGTCTGCAGGGCATCGTCGCTAAGTATCCTTGGGCCATTGCATTTGCATTCTTCGCTGTGTCGGTACTCATCAACTCACAGGGCGCTGTCGTTGTTGCCATGCTTCCATTGGCTTACTCTCTCGGCATCGCTGGTCCTGTTCTCCTCGGCTTGCTCCCATCGGTTTACGGATACTTCTTCATCCCCAACTATCCTTCGGATATTGCTACCGTGAACTTCGACCGCTCGGGTACCACTGTCATCGGTAAGTACCTCTTGAACCACTCGTTCATGATGCCAGGTCTGATTTCGGTTATCGTTTCCTGTCTTGTTGGTTACGGTCTGATTACGATCTTCTATTGATTCGCGTTAAAATAATAAATAAAGCGTCGGGATTTGTCCCGGCGCTTTTTGCTATTGTATTTGTTCTTGATCAGGAATAGGGAAGGTCCTTGATGTCTTCGATCGAGACGATGCCGTTCACGATGGCGTAGATGACGAGACCGGCAGGGGAGTGGATGCCGAGTTTTCGTGCGATGTTGCGGCGATGTGTCAGCACGGTGTGGATCGAAATGAAGAGGTTGTCGGCAATCTCCTTGTTGGTCTGACCTTTCACCACTCCTGTAATGATTTCCTTCTCGCGGTCGCTGAGGGTTTCCTTCTCCTGGATGCTCTCGTTGGCATTGTCTTCGACCTCTTCGTTGACATCAACCTGGCTTTCGAGGAGTGAGACGATAGGGATGAAGATGGTATCCTCGAGTTGGGTGTGGCTGTTGAGGTCGTTCTCGAATTCAAAAAGGTGGAGCAGAGCATCATTGAGTTGCTCCTTGTGCGACGAGGTGGGGCAGTAGCGGATGATGATGTTCTTCAGATCGGACATCTTCTGTGCAATCAGTTTGTCGTGATCCTTGTGAACGCGGTCGCTCTCGAAGTTGGCGAGGCAGATGTCGGCCTTTCTTTTGCCCTGGAGCAATCCTTCCACGTAGTTGAAGAAGTGCTCCGATTCGTAGTTCTGGTGCTTGGCTATTTCGGCCACATAGTCGTCGAAGAACTTGAGGATGAGGAAGCCGATCTCGTTGTTGGTCGAGCAATCGACCGAATCGACAAATTCACGGCGAATGCTCGGGAGCATGAAGTCGAGGAAAAAGTTGTGGCTGTTGCGTAAGTAGGTCAGCAGACTGCCTACGTTGAGCGACGTGAATTCGTCAAACGAGGGCTTGACGCCTTGACTGATGAAGTTGCACACGGCGATGAATGTGTCGGTGTCAACATTGTTTTCTTTGCATACTTGTTCCACACACTTGTCGCCGAATCCCAGTGCGATGCCGAATCGGCTAAGCACCTGCAGCAACTTGAAGTCGTCGCTGATGAGTTCGGCCAATGAGTCGTTAGCTTTGTATTTGTGTCCCATTCGTTACTGATTATTACTCTCTATTTCTTCTTTTTTGTTTTTTTCTTTGCTTACCTTTATCTTTTCTGTAGTCTCTAAGTCAGAGCCGCAATATTTGCAGAACATGGCATCCTTGTCATGTCCGATTTTTCCGCAGTTAGGACAGACGCGGCGTATCACAGCCATTGTAGTATAACCCAGGAGCATGACAATGGTACTGAAGAATCGTCCCATACTGGTCACTGGTGTGATGTCGCCATATCCCACCGTAGTCATTGTCACTACCGCCCAATAGATGCTCGTCGGAATGTCGGTGAATTGCGAACCTGGCACACCACTCTCTACCATAAACATTACTGTGCCCAGGCATATCACTACAATCACTACAAAGAGGAAGAAGATGACCATCTTGTGGAGCGAGTCTTGGATGGACTTGAGCAGAAGATGTCCTTCTTCGAGGAATGAGAACAGTTTGAAGATGCGGAACACTCGAATCAGTCGGAATGATCTAAGCATGAGCATATAGCGTGCGCCATGCAGGAAGAATCCCAGATACATCGGAAGGATGGAAAGCAGGTCGATGATGCCGAAGAAACTGAACGCGTAGGCACGAGGCTTGGGTGAACAATAGAGACGAACCAGATATTCAATTGTAAAGAATGCTGTGAGCAGATACTCCAACACAACAAAGGAACCCATCACCCATGGATGATTGCGAAACAGGGAGTCGCACATCACAATGAAGATGCTGAGAATGATGGCGATGATCAGTACGACATCAAATTTCTTGCCAATTTCAGTTTCGCTGCCGAAGACAATCTTATATAGTTTGTCCTTCAGCTCCTGATTGGCCATTAGGTTGTTCCATCGTTGCTTTAGTGTCATATTGTCAAATATTATTGATGCAAAGATAGGCGTTTTTGCAATATGATGGTGCAAAAATCATATAAAAATGCCCAAAATTTATAGAAATTCGTAGTTTTTGCATTACGATGTTTGTTTTTTTGCTATCTTTGCAACCACAAATCAATACTTTAGCACAACACATTTTCAATTTTAAAAAACATGTCTGTACTCAACGTCCTCGTGCGTCGCTACAGGAATCTCCGTAACCCAGCCAACCTCAAGACGGTGTTGGGTGGTTTCTTGGCGCTCATTGCCTATTTCGGCGTTTTGTTTATGGACCCTGCTGTCTATGGTCTTCCCAACCTTACTGCAGTAGAGGTTCGTGTCGTGGCAATCTTCCTAACCGCTGCCATCCTCTGGTTATCGGAAGCTATTCCTACGTGGTGTACTTCGGTGCTCATCATCGTTGTGATGCTGCTCACCGTTTCTGACTCCTCTCTATGGTTCATGAAGGTCGCTACAGCGAAGGACCCCATCGAGATACAGCAGCAATATGGTCTGGGCATCGACTATAAGGCCATTATGGCAACTTTTGCCGATCCTGTTGTCATGCTCTTCATGGGTGGTTTCGTTCTCGCCATTGCTGTTGAGAAGGTCGGACTTGACGTTTTCATGGCCAAGGCACTGCTGAAGCCCTTCGGATCTCGTCCTTCATCCGTGCTGGCAGGCTTCATCCTGGTCACCGCGCTTTTCTCGGCATTCATCTCCAATACTGCTACGGCTGCCATGATGCTTGCGTTCCTGGCTCCAGTGTTGCGTTCGCTGCCTGGCACCAGCAAGGGTAAGGTTGCGCTCGCCATGGCTATCCCGCTTGGCGCCAATATTGGTGGTATAGCTACGCCTATCGGTACGCCTCCGAATGGTGTGGCCATGAAGTATCTCAACGACCCAGGTACGCTCGATATGCTGCGTGAGGCTGGTCAGGAGGCTCATGAGGTGACGTTCGGTCAATGGTGTGCGGCTATGATTCCCGTGACCTTGATTACCCTCTTCATCGGATGGGTTGTGCTTCAGATCATGTTCCCCTTCCAGAAGGGCGAACGCATCGAGATCAAGATCCAGGGTGGTCTGCGCAAGGGATATAAGACCTGGATGGTTGCCATCACTTTTGCCCTGACCATCATCTTGTGGTTCACGGGCGAATGGAACCACCTCAACGCCAATGTCGTGGCATTGGTACCTATCTGCTGCCTCTGTCTTACTGGTATCCTGCACAAACGTGACCTCGAGAAGATCAACTGGTCTGTGCTCTGGATGGTTGCCGGTGGCTTTGCCTTGGGTCTCGGCTTCAATAAGTCGGGTCTTGCCCATGACCTCGTTACTTCCATCCCATTCGGCTCGTGGTCGCCATTGGTAGTGCTCATCATCGCAGGTATCATCTGCTGGACGCTCTCCAACTTCATTTCCAATTCGGCAACAGCTGCCCTTCTCATTCCAATCCTCTGCGCTGTCGGAGTGGGCATGGGTGACAAGCTCCTCGAAATCGGTGGCCTCCGTTGCCTCCTCTTCGGTACAGCTATGGCCGCATCACTTGCCATGACACTTCCTATTTCGACACCTCCAAATGCTATCGCTTCTTCGACAGGCATTATCAATACGTCCGATATGGCTAAATCTGGTCTCACAATCGGCATCTTGGGTGGTATCGTAGGTTATCTGCTCTTGATTTTCTTAGGATAATCCTGACAAATCTTATAATACAACGTCCGAATTCCTTCCCATTCGAAGAAATTCGGACGTTTTTTGATAGATATAACGATTGTATTTGGAATTAATCTTTCTTTTATGGGAGCATACAGATTTGGCAAACGAAATCTTTATGCCGCGATTGGAGCATACAGATTTGGTAGATGAAAACTGTATGCCGCGGTCGGAGCATACAGATTTGGTAGATGAAAACTGTATGCCACGGTCGGAGCATACAGATTCGGCAGATGAAAACTGTATGCCGCGGTCAGAGCATACAGATTTGGTAGATGAAAACTGTATGCCGCGATCGGAGCATACAGATTTGGTAGATGAAAACTGTATGCCGCGATCGGAGCATACATATTATAAATGCGAAAACTGTATGACGCGATGGGAGCATACAGATTTGATAAATGAAATCTGTATTCAGCTACATCATTCCCTTTTCTTGCGTTTCGAGGCATCGAAAAGCATTTGTTTCTCTTCGGCAGTCAGACCGTCGTAGCCATGCTTTGATATTTTATCGAGGATAGCGTCAATCTGTTGCTCGTGACTGCGGCGATCAGCGTTATAGTCCATGTCGCGCTGCTTTTCGGTGCCGATGGGACCACGTCCGCCTCCGCGAGTGGCCTTCATCTTGGGTTTGCGGAAGTCCTCAATCCACTTGCCGATGCTGTCGATGAGTTTCATAGGCCAGGCGCAGATGTCGGTGCCGCGACGCTCCATCCAACCATACCACAAACCGAAGAGGATACCTCCGATGTGGCAGACTTGTCCGCCTGCATTGCTTCCATTGAAGCCCGTGAGCACAGTGAGAGCAAGAATCACGAGCGCAAGCCACTTCATCTTGACCCAAACGACCTTGACGAAAAGATTGAGGCCGATGACCTGCTGAGACTGATTCATGCCGACAGCGACGATAAGGGCGCATATGGCGCCAGATGCCCCGACGACATAGGAATACATGCGTTCCAACTGGAAGTAGGGGAAGACATTGTAGCAAAACAGGAAGAAGAGACCTGCGAAGATGCCGCTGGTGAGGTAGAACGACAGCAACTGCCGGCTGCTATGGGTGCGGAGGAAGAACTGGCCGAACCACCACAACCAAAGCATATTGAAAATTATGTGAAACGGATCCTGGCTAAGGTCTGCGTGGCAGAACATGTAGGTGAGGAGTGTCCAGGGATGCATAAGGAAGTCGTTGAGGTTGGAGGGCAGGGCAAGCCAATGAGTCCAGTTGTGTCCGCTCCAGACGAAGAGTACGCCAACGAGTTTCCAAAGTTGCGTAAGCAGAAAGACCACTACGGTGATATAGATGAGTTTGCCGTAGATGGGAAGAGTCTTGTATTTGATCATAAATCAGAAAGTCATGCGTTTGTCATGTTTCCATAACATGATGAGGATGAACCCAAAGAGCATGCCGCCGAGGTGGGCGAAGTGTGCCACATTGTCGCCGGCAGTGTTGGCAACGCCGCAGAAAAGTTCGAAGACACCATATCCGATGACGAGCCACTTGGCCTTGAGCGGCATGGGCGGGAAGAGCAGGAAGATGGTGGCGTTGGGGAACATCATGCCGAATGCAAGAAGGATGCCAAAGACAGAACCGGATGCACCCACGGTGATATAATTGTTCACATATGCTTCGCAATAGTTGAGCAGTTCGGCATACGACATCGCGCTGATTTGGTCGGCAGGAACGTTGGGATTGGCGTACATCAGGGCACCTGCCATCGCATCGTGCATACCCCAACGCCAGGTGAGTTGCTGAACAAGGGCAGCGCCCACACCACAGACAAGATAATAGATGAGGAAACGTCGTGCACCCCAAACCATCTCGAGCAGGCGTCCGAACATATAGAGCGAGAACATGTTGCTGAAGAGGTGGGTGAAATTGGCGTGCATGAACATATAGGTAAACGATTGCCAGACGTGGTAGCTCGGGGCGTCGTAATAGTGGAGGCCCAGGAGTTGTGTTAGATTGATTCCCTTGGAGCGAAATACGTTGTCGGCAATAAGCATCACCACGTTGATGATGATGAGATGGAGTGTTACCGGTGTTGAGGGTGACCCCGTGTAATTATTGTTTGAAAAAGCCATATCGATAAGTTTTTAGGGTGCAAAAATAGTATTTATTTCTCAAAATCGTGCCACTTAACGACGTATTTTGTTCTTTTTCATGCAAAAAAGTTGCTTTTCGTGCAAAAATGTATTATATTTGCACCGATTTTGGGTAATTTCGGCTCTTCCGAACCGCCCAAAAATTGTGTAGATACATAAAATTGATATTTGTAATCTGTCAGTATAAATGAAGCGATTCTTCGGCGCAAAGTTTACCTCCACCCTCAGCATTGCTCTGGTGCTCTTCGTGCTGGGCCTGATGACGATGGGCGGATTGGTGGCTGCGCGTGTGGCCAAGGAACTGCGCGAGCGGTTTACGGTGACCGTCACTGTGAGTGACGTCGCCTCGATCGATTATGGACAGCGATTGGTGAAGCGACTCAACAGGTCGAAATACACGGCTGATGCCGTATATGTAAGTGCAGACAGCGCCTTGAAGGTGCTGCAGACCGAACTCGGTGAGAATCCTGCCGAATTCCTGGGCTATAATCCGTTATCTCCCACTGTCGAACTCAAGCTAAAGGCTGAATATGCGGTGGCTGACAGCATCGAGATGATCGTGAAGGAACTGAAACGCTCGCAAGGGGCTAACATTGCGGCCATCGACTACAACGATACGCTGCTCGACATGGTGAATGCTAACCTCAAGCGTTTTGCCATCGTGCTGTCAGTCCTGGCTGTGGTCCTGCTCATTATCTGCGTATCTCTCATCGGTAATACCGTGCGTCTGATACTGCATGCCGACCGATTCCTCATCAATACGATGCGACTGGTGGGAGCCACGAAGTGGTTTATTCGCTGGCCCTTTATCAAAACCCACATCGTTTGTGGCCTGATTGCAGCCTTCGTTGCGCTGTTGGCCCTTGCTGCCCTAGTTTATGGTGGCGCCAGCCAGGGTTTGGCCAATGTCATTTCAGAGGTACTTCTGCAGCCTGTTCCGCTCCTCATTCTGGTTGGAACAGTGGTCGCCCTCGGTGTGCTGATTCCTGCTCTTGCCGCCTGGCATGCTGCCGACAAGTATATGGGCAAGTCGGTAGATGATCTCTACCTGATGTAACTCGGTCGAACCAATAATTGTTATTTGTAAATTATTAATTGTTAATTAAAATATGCGTCTTTGTTTAACTAAGATCAATTTCATCATCATGGGCATCGCAGCCCTGATGATTCTGCTCGGGTTTATCATGACATGCGGCCCGGCAAGCACTCCCGAGCACTTTAACCCTGATGTATTCAGCAATACCCGCGTCGTCTATGGGCCGAATCTCTGTTTCTTCGGCTACCTGCTGATGATAGTAGGAATCTGCGTGAAGGGTCGCAGCAAGAAGGAAAGCGTAGAATAATAACCAAATATCGAGACAATATGGATTGGTTGCATGCGCTTATCTTAGGCATCGTTCAGGGACTCACCGAATATCTTCCTGTTTCTTCAAGCGGACATCTCGAGATTGGCAAGGCACTTCTCGGCCCAGAGGCTGAGGCCGGTGGCCTGACTTTTGACATCGTGGTCCATGTGGCTACGGTTTTGTCAACATTGGTCATCCTTTGGAAGGAAGTGATTTGGATTTTTGGCGGAATGTTCTCTCCATTCAAGAATGGTAAGATGAACAACGAGCAGCGATATGTCGTTAATATCCTCATTTCGATGATTCCTGTGGGTATCGTCGGACTTTTTATGAAAGACAGCATCGAATCGCTCTATGCCGACGATACTATCAAGTTGAAGGTGGTCGGTGTCTGCCTGCTCATCACTGCCTCGCTGCTTGCCTTGACACATTTCTATAAGCCGAAGGAAAAGGAAACCATTTCCCCCTGGCATGCTTTTATCATCGGTATAGCTCAGGCTTGTGCTGTGCTGCCGGGTTTGTCACGTAGCGGTTCGACCATTGCTACGGGTCTGCTGCTGGGCAACAGTCGTTCGTCGCTTGCTCAGTTCTCGTTCCTGATGGTCATTCCGCCCATCTTGGGTGAAGCACTACTCGACTTCAAGCATATCGTTGCTCCTTCGGCCGAATATCTGGCTTCGCACAATATGGCCGAGCCGATAGGTCTTGTGCCCCTTGCTGTTGGCTTTGTTGCTGCCTTCGTCAGCGGCTGCTTCGCTTGCAAGTGGATGATAGCCCTGGTCAAGAAGTGTAAACTTATCTACTTCGCCCTTTATTGCGCATTGGCTGGTATTTTGACCCTTGTTTTCCTCTAGAATCTCTTGAAAAATAGATAATCTAGACTCTCAGGAAGCATGAAGATCTACAATTTCATCGAGGGCGAAGTATTGGCGTTCGACAAGCCACTGACCTGGACCTCATTCAATCTGGTTAAGGTGGTGCGCAACAATCTGAGCCGTCGCCTTGGACTGAAACGCCTAAAGGTGGGACATGCTGGGACCTTGGACCCGTTGGCCAGTGGTGTGATGATTCTTTGCACCGGCAAGTGCACGAAACTGATTGACCAGCTGCAGGCCGGAACAAAGGAATATGTGGCTACACTGCGATTGGGCTGTACCACACCCTCGTTCGATGCCGAACATCCCATCGATGCCATTTATCCCACGAGTCATATTACCCGAGCTGCGGTCGAAGAGGCTTTGAGCCGGTTCCGTGGATCCATTTGGCAGGTTCCTCCTGTCTATTCGGCTTGCAAGGTGGAGGGACGTCGAGCCTTCGACTATATACGTCAGGGCGAGGACGTGGAACTCAAGGCCAAGGAATTGGTGATTGACGAGCTCGAACTCCTTGACCTGCATTTGCCAGAGCAAGGACTCATCTCCCCTCATGCCGACGAAGTGGCCAAGATGGCACGCGAAGACATCCACATCAAGGACTATGGGCGAGATAAGGAAACCTATGAGATTGCCGAGGCTACCAATATTGACATCGAGCATCTGTCGTATCTGCAGATTCGTGTTGTCTGCTCGAAGGGAACCTATATCCGAGCCCTTGCTCGCGACATAGGACAAGCGCTAGGCAGCGGAGCCTATCTGATAGGTTTGCGACGCACCCGAGTAGGCGACATCCGCGTGGAAGACTGTCTGCCCGTCGAAAACATCGAGCAGTGGTGCTATACTGTTCCGATTGCGGAACAACCGACAAAATAGTTTTTAAATTATATACAACCGTGAAATTAAGCCAGTTCAAATTCAAGCTCCCCGAAGAGCGCTTTGCTTTGAAGCCAAGCGAGCATCGCGACGAATGTCGGATGATGGTGCTCCATAAGAAGAGCCGTAACATCGAGCACAAAGTGTTCAAGAACTTCATCGATTACTTTGGAGACAAGGACCTTGTGCTGTTCAATGACACCAAGATTTTTCCAGCACGACTTTATGGCAACAAGGAGAAGACGGGTGCACGCATCGAGGTGTTCCTGTTGAGAGAACTCAATCCGGATATCCGTTTCTGGGATGTTCTGGTCGATCCTGCCCGCAAGATCCGCATCGGCAACAAACTCTATTTCGGCGATGACGAGAGTCTGGTTGCCGAAGTGATTGACAACACCACTTCACGTGGACGTACGTTGCGTTTCCTTTTCGATGGTTCGCACGACGAGTTCATCGAGACGCTCTACGGATATGGTGAGACACCTATTCCTCCTTCGCTGAAGCAGCGTCGTGACGTGATTGATGAACCTGAAGATGATGAACATCCTTTCACCGACCGCGAGCGATACCAAACCATTTTCGCTCGGAATGAGGGAGGTGTGGTGGCTCCACAAGCAGCTTTGCACTTCAGCCGCGAGTTGCTAAAGCGCATGGAGATCAAGGATATCAATTATGAATTTATCACCGTGCACAGCAATCAGGGCAACTTCCGCGAAATTGATGTGGAGGACCTGACCAAGCATAAGATGGACTCCGAGCAGATTATCATCAGCGAAGAAGTAGCCGAACGTGTGAATGCAACCAAGGATGCCGGCCACCATGTCTGTGCCGTCGATACCTCGGTGATGCGTGCCATTGAGTCGAGTGTATCGACCACCGGACATCTCAAGCCTTTCGAAGGATGGACCAACAAGTTCATCTTCCCTCCTTATGATTTCTCAATCGCTGATTGTATGGTGGCCAATTTCTATGAACCATACAGCACTTTGCTGATGTTGTCATCGGCATTTGGCGGCTATGAATTTGTAATGGAGGCCTACAAGCTTGCCATCAAGGAAGGTTACATGTTTGGCCCCTATGGTGATGCTATGCTGATTTTGCCCGATTGATGAACCAGCATATAGTTTATATCGGATTGGGCAGCAATTTGGGTGATGGCCCGAAGAACCTGGACAAGGCGGTCGCTTTGTTGCAAAAAGAGGCAGGTGAGGTGCTCTACACTTCGGCTTACATTGAGAGCGAGCCGTGGGGGTTCGAGAGTGAACATCGCTTTACGAATGCTGTTACGGTGATTAACACTGAGTTAGAGCCTCTGCCTCTCCTTGACCTTACGCAGCAGATTGAGCGACGGATGGGACGTACACGTAAACGCCGTCGTGGCGAAGGGTATTCCGACCGGGTCATCGACTTGGATCTGCTTATGTATGATAACCTGCATCTTGAGACAGAGCGTCTTGTCCTCCCTCATCCGCACATTGCCGACCGCGATTTTGTCAGACTTCCACTAGAGGAGTGTCAGGCATTTATCCGCAACGCGGATCTGGCATCTGATTCAAAAGACTAATCAACCCTATAATAAATTAACATTTTAACTTTTATGAACAGCTTTTGGAAAACAGTGTTGGCCGTTATAGTCGGCACACTTTGCGTGAGCATCATCAGTTGTCTCTTCACCACATGCGTCTTTGTGGGTATGATAGCTTCGTCGTCATCAGCCGACAAGGCTGTCAGCACCAAGGAGGGCGATGTGATGCTGCTCAAGATCAACGGTCCTGTGACCGAGATTCCTGCATCCATGCCTTTCAACTTCGATCTCTTGGGCGGTATCACCAAGAATCAGGAACTTAGTTTGCGTGGTTACCTCAACGCTATCGCTTGTGCCAAGGCCGATCCTAACATCGTCGGTATTTATCTCAATACCGATGGTATGTCGGCTGCACCTGCCAGCTACGAGGCTATTCACGATGCGCTCGTGGATTTCCGTGCCAGCGGCAAGTGGATTATTGCCTATAACGATAGTTATGGTATGGGCCAGTACTACGTGGCTTCGGCTGCCGACTCGGTATATGTCAACACCATCGGGTCTGTCTCTTTTGATGGTATGTCAAGTGTCTTGACATATCCCAAAGGGCTGCTTGACAAACTCAACATCGAGATGCAGGTATTCCGCGTAGGACAATTCAAGAGTGCCGTCGAGCCTTATATGGTGGAGCACATCAGCGACGCAAATCGTCTGCAGGTCGAGACATATCTTCGCAATATCTGGGATCAGATGATGAAGGACATTTCAGCATCGCGTAATATCCCTATTGAGACACTTGAGTCGTTGGCTAACCAGGCAGTGAGTTATATGGAGCCCGAAGAACTCGCTCAGACCAGCCTCGTCGATAGTATGCTCTATAAGAGCGACGTTGAGAAGATTCTTCTTAACAAGATTGGGCAGGACGAACTCAAGAAGCATGCTGTTACAGCTAGCCAGTTAATCAAGAATTACGATAAACTGTTCCCCGAGACTGGCGAGAAGATTGCCGTGCTTTATGCTTCGGGTGAGATTGCCAGCGAAGCCAAGGGAACTGGCGACGACATTTACTACGATGACCTTATCAAGGATATCCGCAAGATTGCCGAAGACGAGAAGGTCAAGGCTTGCGTACTTCGCGTCAATAGCCCCGGTGGCAGCGGCTTCGCCAGCGAACAGATCTGGAAGGCCCTTATGGACCTGAAGGCTGCAGGCAAGCCTCTTGTGGTTTCGATGGGCGACTATGCTGCCAGTGGTGGTTATTATATCAGCTGTATGGCCGATTACATTGTAGCTGAGCCCAACACCCTGACAGGTTCAATCGGCGTATTCGGTGTGATTCCAAATTTAGGTGGCTTGGTGACGGGCAAACTTGGAGTCAACTTCGAAGAGGTCAAGACGCATGAATTCGGCTCACTTACCACCATGCGACGTGCCACCGATGCTGAGGCAGCCAAGATCCAGCATGGCATCGATTCCTTCTACGAAATCTTCACCAAGCGTTGTGCCGAAGGCCGTGGAATGGAGCAGGACAGCATCAAGGCAATCGCTGGCGGTCGTGTTTGGACAGGCTCGGATGCTGTCAATATCGGCCTCGTCGATGAGTTGGGCGACCTCAACACTGCTTTGAACAAGGCTGCTGAACTTGCAGGCATCACTGATGGTAAGTACTATCGCGCAGTATTCCCCGAGGCCAAGTCTTCGTACGAGACATTGCTCGAGATGTTTGATGACACCAAGCAGGATCTGACCCTTCGCATCGTTGACCACCTCATTGGCAGCACTCCCGCCGATCGTGAGGCATTGAAGTTCATCGAGCACCTGAAGAATGCCGACCGCATCCAGGCTCGTTCATTCGATGCTGTAATATATTAAATTATGTGTCGATATGCTGGAATTACGATATTCCAGCATATCGACCTCATTAATCTCATGTATCTTCCTAAGGTAAAAAATCTGACATTGCTTGCCCCGCTCTCCCTGCTCTACGGATTGGGAGTTTGGGTGCGCAACAAGATGTTCGATTGGGGGCAGAAGAAGTCCACGTCATTCGAAGACATCGTCCCCGTAATCTGCGTCGGGAATCTCGCTGTGGGTGGTACAGGCAAGACTCCCCACACCGAATATCTGGTCAATCTGCTGCATCGCAACGGCTATGGCCCCATTGCTGTGTTGAGTCGTGGCTACAAGCGGCATAGCAAAGGGTATCACGTGGCTATGCCTCGTGAAGGCAAGGATTCCGACGGGAAGGTTACTGCCGCTTTAATCGGTGACGAGCCATATCAGCTCTACCGTAAGTTTCCGTTCCTTATTGTTGCAGTTGATGCCAATCGTGTCCACGGAATCAACGAATTGCTCAAACTTCCGGCACCTCCACAGGTCATCATTCTCGATGATGCGATGCAGCATCGATATGTAAAGCCCGGCCTTACCATTTGCCTGAGCAGTTATCACCGTATCATGTATAAGGATATGCTGCTGCCAGCAGGCCGACTACGTGAGCCCATGTCGAACGTTTCTCGTGCCGAGATGCTTATCGTGACCAAGTGTCCCAAGGCTTTGCGTTCGGAAGAAGAGACCGAGATCTTGGCAAATATTCCTACCCGTCTTGATCAGCCTGTCTTGTACTCGGCCTATCAGTATGGAAGGCTTGTCAATCTCAACACGCTGGAGGAATGCGACATCGACCATTCGACCGAAGTCCTCATTGTGGCGGGTATTGCCGATCCTAAGGTCATGGCGGATTATGTGCATACTCATTACCGCCTTCTCGACATTATCAGTTTCGGCGATCATCATCACTTTTCCGACAAGGACATCGAGACCATCAAGGCACGCCTTGACGGTGTGAATGGCAAGGAAAATGTTTCCGACGGCAGCGGCCGCCAGGCTGTCATCATTACTACCGAGAAGGATGCAGCCCGCCTTGTACACCATCCTGCGGTGAACGACGAACTGCGCCAGCGTATCTATTATCTCCCCACCGAGGTCTATTTCCTTAAGAATCATGCCGAAAAGTTCGACAAGATTGTACTCGATTATGTGAGAAAGCCTCGTGCTGGTGTTGTGAAAGGCTCAAATTTAACCATTGGCAAATAATTAGCAAGCATGGAAATCAGTCATTACGGTGAATTCGGTCTGATACGTCATCTTACCGAAAACTTTCCGCTCAAGAATCCCAGCTCCGTATATGGGGTAGGTGACGATTGTGCGGTGATCAACAACCTGCCTGAGGAAGGCATGACGGTGGTCACTACCGATCTTCTTCTTGAAGGCATCCATTTCGACCTGACTTATTGCCCGCTTCGTCATTTGGGCTACAAGGCATGCATCGTGAACTTCAGCGATGTTTATGCCATGATGGGTACTCCTCGTCAGATTACGGTGTCGATTGGTATTTCGAAGCGTTTCAGTGTGGAGGATCTCGACGAACTATATGCCGGCATGAAGCTTGCTTGTGACATTTATGGCGTCGATTTGGTGGGAGGTGACACTTCTGCGTCGATGACAGGCCTCACTATTTCGATCACTGCCATAGGTGTAGCCAAGAGACCTGTCTATCGCAATGGAGCCAAGCCGAATGACCTGGTTTGTGTGAGCGGAGATTTGGGAGCTGCTTATATGGGTCTGCAGCTCCTCGAGAGAGAGAAGGCGATGTTCTGGCAGGAATTCAATGATTGGAGTCGTCGAACCAACAGTGGTGCCGATGGCTCGAAGGCTCCCAAGTTCCAGCCGAAGTTCGAGGGACGTGAGTATCTGCTCGAACGTCAACTCAAGCCCGAAGCGCGCAAGGATATTGTCAAGGCATTGCAGGATGCAGGCATTACACCCACCAGCATGATGGACATCAGTGACGGTCTGTCGAGCGAAATGCTGCACATCTGCAAGCAGAGCCATGTGGGTTGTCGAATCTATGAGGAACGTTTGCCTATCGATTACCAGACTGCTGTACAGGCTGAGGAATTCAATATGAACGTGACTACCGCCGCCATGAATGGTGGCGAAGACTATGAATTGCTATTCACCGTTCCCTTGGAACAGCATGAATTGATACAGCAGATATCCGGTGTTCGCCTTGTCGGACACATCACAGAAGAGAAGCTCGGATGCGCTATGATTACGCGCGATGGCAATAGCGAGGTGACCCTTCGTGCCCAAGGCTGGAATGCATTTGTGGATTAAAAAAATAACCCTAATAATAATTTTATACATGAAACGCAATTTCCTTCTCATCCTTGCAGCGGTATTGCTGCCTCTTTCTCTCTTGGCCAAGCCCAAGGTCAAGACACAAGTTGATCTTTGGCCCGATGGTACTCCTGTTGGAGACTGGTTCCACGACCTATCTCCTGTCAATGTGGAGTCGTTGGGCAAACAATACAAACTGACCGACTACGGCATCTTTGCCGATGGCACAGTTCACACTCAGCAGATTCAGGCATTGATTGACAAGATTGCTGCCGATGGCGGCGGTGTGCTTGTTGTTCCTGCTGGCACTTATATCACGGGTGGCATTTACTTCAAGCAAGGCACACATCTTCATCTGCTCGAAGGTGCTACGCTCCAGGGCTCCGACTTCATCGGTGACTATCAGCTTGCCAAGACCCGTATGGAGGGAGAGACATGCACTTATTTCGAGGCTTTGATTAACGTGAAGGGCCTCGATGGATTTACCATCACCGGCAAGGGAACCATCGACGGTAATGGATTGAAGTATCACCAGTCGTTCTGGCTTCGCCGCAAGTGGAATCCCAAGTGCACCAACAAGGACGAACAGCGCCCGCGTCTCGTCTATGTGTCCGACTCCAAGAACGTAACCATCGAGGGCGTTCGTCTTCAGAATTCTGCCTTCTGGACCACACATATTTATAATAGTACACGCGTGAAGATTATGGGCGTCTCCATCTTCAGCCTTGCTCAACCCAATACGCACAAGGGTCCATCGACCGATGCCATCGACCTCGATGTAGTGGAAGATGTGCTCGTTCATGGATGTTATATGGAGGTGAATGACGATGCTGTTGCCATGAAGGGCGGCAAGGGACCTTGGGCCGACGATCCGGCCAAGAGCGAGGGCAATGGCTCAAACCGCAATGTCATCATCGAGGATTGTACCTACGGTTTCTGTCACGGTTGCTTGACCTGCGGTTCGGAATCGGTGTTCAACCACAATATTATCCTGCGCCGAATTCAGGTCAATCATGCTACTCGTCTGTTGTGGCTCAAGATGCGCCCCGATACTCCCCAACGCTACGAATATATCACCGTCGAGAACATTACTGGACAGGTTTCGCGCGTGCTCTATGTCCGTCCCTGGACGCAGTTTTACGACTTGAAGGACCGTAAGGACATTCCCATGTCCTATAGCGACCATATCACTTTGCGCAACTGCACCATCGACTGCGATATCTACAAGGAAATTGAACTGAAACCCGATCAGTACGAACTCTCCAATTTCGTCTTCGAAAATATGAACATCACCGAGAAGAGCCCCGAGAAGGCTCCCAAACTCGATGATGTAGGCGGACATGTCTTCTGGACCGAAAAGTAACTTTGCATTCCTATCTCTATAACAACACATTATCCACACATCTATGAAGAAACTTTTTTTGACCATCGCTCTAACAGCTCTGACCCTTTCGGGTTTTGCACAAGATCAGCTCCCGTCACGTGCTGAAGTCCTTAAACTTGCCCAGAAGGTAAACTCCTGGTTTATGAAGAAATATGATCCAGCCGATGCTTTCCTTGGTGGCGGAAAGGTTCGAACCACCAATCTTTGGACACGTGCCGTCTATCACGAAGGTCTCTGTGCGCTTTATAGCATCTATCCTCTTGAGGAATATTATGAGTACAACCTGAAGATGGCTGAAGGCAACAAGTGGAGCCCTCGCTATGGCGCCTATAGCCTTGATGCCGACAATTATGCCTGCGTGCAGACTTACGTCGACCTCTATCGCCTTGAGCCGGAATCATACAAACTCCGCAAAGCAATCGCATGCTTTGATGCTATCGTCAACAACCCCGACAACAGCGGATGGTGGTGGATTGACGCAATCCAGATGGGTATGCCTGCCTTTGCCAAGTTGGGCCGCACCACGGGAAACTACAAGTATTGGGACAAGATGTGGCAGATGTATGAATATACACGCAATCAGTATGATGGCGGCCTGTGGAATGCAGCCGAGGGACTCTGGTGGCGTGATCACGACTTCAATCCCCCATATACCACTCCCAATGGCAAGAATTGCTATTGGAGCCGTGGCAATGGATGGGTCGTTGCAGCTTACGTCCGCACAATGGACGAGCTCGACGAGCCAGCTGCTCCCGTAAAGAAGGGACAGATTGTAGCCGATCCTTATCACTACAACGACTACAAGGCCGACTTCATTGCCATGTGCAAGGCTCTCAAGGGAATCCAGCGTGAAGATGGTTATTGGAACTGCGACTTGGGCGACCCCGACAACTTCGGTGGACCTGAGACTTCGGGAACAGCCCTCTTCATCTATGGTATGGCTTGGGGCGTGCGCAAAGGCTATCTCGATCGTGACGAATTCATGCCAACAATCGTGAAGGGTTGGAAAGCTTTGGCGAAAGCCGTGCAGCCCAATGGTTTCGTCGGCTATATCCAGGGTACTGGTAAGGAACCGAAGGACAGCCAGCCTATCACCGTTGATGGCAAACTTGACTTCGAGGACTTCGGCATCGGTTGCTGGTTGCTTGCTGCTACCGAGGTTTGGAAGCTCTCTCCAGGTGAGCAGGGGCTTGGTGCTGCCAAACTGGCTGCTCTGAAGAAATAAACTTTCATAATTACATCAAATGCGATACCATAATTTCTCCCTAATTGTGCTATGTCTTGGCCTGTTGGCCATGGCAGGGCTTGATAATGTCAATGCTCAGGAGTGGCCCGTCGTAAAGCAGGAGGCCAAGCCTGGCACCCGTTGGTGGTGGCTGGGCAGTGCTGTCGATAGCGCCAACTTGACATATAACCTTGAGACATACGCCAAGGCTGGTATCGGTGCCGTCGAGATTACCCCCATCTATGGCGTGCAGGGCAATGAGAAGAACGACATTGACTTCCTGTCACCGCGTTGGATGCGTATGTTGGGGCATGTTGAGGCCGAAGGTCAGCGCTTGGGCATCGAAATAGATATGAACACCGGCACTGGCTGGCCATTCGGTGGACCTGAGGTGACTGTCGATGAGGCTGCTACGCGTGTCTATTTCACCACATGGCATGCTGGCGATGTTGTTCCGCAATTGTCCGACAAGGAAAAGAAGAACTTCCCTAAGCTGCATAAGGTCTATGCCTATCTCAATCTAAATGAGATTCTTGAGGTTGAGGCACAGTCCAAAGACATCAAGAATGAAAAGAAGCGCCAGGAGTATCTCGCCAACTACCGTTACGATACGCTTTTCGTGGCCTGTTACATTGCCAAGACCCGCCAGCAGGTAAAACGTGCAGCACCTGGTGGTGAGGGTTACGTGATGGATCACTTCAATCCGAAGGCGGTGCAGAACTACTTCAAGCGTTTCGACAAGGCTTTCGCAGCAAGTGGAGTGCCTTATCCTCACACGTTCTTCAACGACAGTTACGAGGTATATGAGGCCGACTGGACACCTGCTATGCTTGACGAATTCAAGGCTCGTCGCGGCTATGCCCTCGAGGAATATTTCCCCGTCTTTATGGATGCAAGCTTTGACGATTCGAAATATTTCTCGATTAATCATCGTACATACCCACAAGCCAAAGGAATCCGATTCAGGACACACGAGGAGGTGATTGCCGACTATCGACTCACGTTGAACGACCTCTTGCAGAAGATGTTCACCAATCCTTGGATCAAGTGGGCTCATTCCCATGGAGCAAAGGTACGCAATCAGGCACATGGCAGCCCTGCTAATCTGCTTGACCTGTATGCCTCTGTCGATATTCCTGAAATCGAGAGCTTCGGCCTTTCTGATTTCGGCATCCAGGGTTTGCGAACTGACACGCTCACACGTCGCAACGATTCCGACCTATCGATGCTCAAATACCCGGCTTCTGCTGCACACTTCTACGGCAAGGAGTTCGTTTCGGCCGAAACCTTCACTTGGCTCACCGAGCATTTCCGCACTTCGCTCAGCCAGTGCAAGCCCGACTTTGACTTGATGATGGTGGCAGGTGTCAACCATTGCTACTTCCATGGTACGACGTATTCGCCTAAGGATGCTCCATGGCCTGGTCATTTGTTCTATGCGTCAATGGAGATGTCGCCCATCAACACCATATGGGCTGATGCGCCTGCGTTCTTCGAATATATTACTCGTGTCCAGTCGTGGATGCAGTACGGTCAGCCGGACAATGACTTGCTCGTTTACATGCCTTTCAACGACATTATCCATGAGTATCCGGGCCGACTCTTGCAGTTCGACATCCATTCGATGGCAAAGAAGGCTCCGCGCTTCATCCACGCGGTCAATACCATTTATAATGCGGGCTACGATATGGACTATTGCTCCGATCGCATGATAATTGACATCACTGGCGTCGATCCGCAAGGTCGCATCATTGCTCCTAGTGGTGTGCGCTACAAGGCTTTGATTCTGCCCGAGGTCAAGTATCTCCCTGACAATGTCAAGGCGCGTCTCGAAAAATGGAAGGTCTTTGGCGCTACCATCATCACCGTCGATAATCCTGATGATTATGTCTCGGCTTTGAAGAAATACCCTGCTATTGTTCCCGAGGATATGACAGCACTGCATGGACTCAAGTACATTCGTCGTCATAATATCACAGGTTATCATTACTTCATCACGAGTCTGCAGGACAAGGGCGTGGATGATTGGGTTGCGCTTTCCACCGAAGCACACCGAGCTTATATCTTCAATCCGTTGACTGGCGAAGTGCGCGAGACTCCTGTCCGTCAGCAGAACGGCCGCTCTGAGGTTTATCTCCGTCTTGCCAGTGGTGAGAGTTGCATCCTTCAGACCATCGTCGCTGATCGGCAGCTCACGTCTTTCGATGGCTCCAAAGAGAAGGTTCTTCCAAAGATTAAGGCCGCTCCTCGTACGTATATGGTCCCTATTGACTTGACTGGCAACACCTGGACGCTCGTGCCACGGCAGTTTGAGTCATGGGGAAACACAAGTTCACAGACCATTCGTGGACTCAAGCCTTGGACAGCCCTTGGCAAGCCTTGGGAAACTGGCAAGGGAACGGTGCGTTACAAGACCACGGTTAACGTGCCAGCTGGTTCCATCAGCGGCTCAAGTGACGTGCTCCTCGACCTCGGTGATGTGCGCGAAAGTGCTCATGTATATATCAATGGTCGCGATGCTGGTGTGGCTTTCTGTGCTCCATTCCAATTGAGTGTAGGAAAATATCTGCACGCAGGCAGCAACACCATTGAGATTGATGTGACGGGTCTGGCAGCCAATTATGTGGCCGAGATGGATCGTCAGGGCATCGTGTGGCGAATCTTCAAAAATGCTAACATTGCCAACCTCAAGGGCGGTGCTGTCAGCTACTATGGAAATTGGGATGTTATGCCTTGTGGCCTCAATTCCACTGTCAAGCTGATTCCTATCAAATAAAGAGTCAGCTCCTTTCGAACCCTTCGAACTTTTCTGAACCTTTCGAACGCTGAAAAATGAAAATAGCAGCTTTATTATCAGGTGGTGTGGACAGCAGCGTTGCTGTCCACCTGCTTTGTGAACAAGGTTATCATCCCGACCTTTTTTATATCAAGATTGGTATGGATGATGACGGATATAGTTGTCCGCAGGAAGAGGACCTCGAGATTGTTCGAGCCATGGCACGACGCTATGGCTTGACGTACGATGTGGTCGATTTGCAAAAGGACTATTGGGATAATGTCGTGGCTTATACCATCGACAAGGTACGTCGTGGCTTTACGCCGAATCCCGATGTGATGTGTAATCGTCTGATTAAGTTCGGTGCTTTTGATCAAAAGGTCGGACATCTTTATGACAAGACTGCAACGGGACATTACGCCACCGTCATCGAGAAGGATGGACGTTCCTGGCTTGGCACCACGCCTGACCCTGTGAAGGATCAGACCGATTTTTTGGCACAACTTACTGGCTTGCAGGTCTCTCATAGCATGTTCCCCATCGGAATGATGGCGAAAGGAGAAGTGCGTCGAATTGCAGAGGAGGCCAAACTCCCTAGTGCTCATCGAAAGGATTCTCAGGGCATCTGCTTCCTCGGCAAGATTGACTATAATCAGTTCATCGAGCGTTTCCTTGGAAAGAAGGAAGGGCCGATAGTGGAGATTGAGACGGGTAAGATTTTAGGCCGTCATCAGGGATTTTGGTTTCACACCATTGGCCAGCGAAAGGGCCTTTATCTCAGTGGTGGTCCATGGTTCGTTGTTAAGAAGGACATCAACGAGAACATTATCTATGTAAGCAAGGGCTATCAGCCCGAAGCGCAGATGAAGGACGAGCTCGTAATGCGCGATATGCATTGGATAACGCTCGATCCTTTTGCAGAACAGACCAAAATCTTCCCTGTTGCAAACGATGAGGCTCCCGTTCTCTTCAAGATTCGTCATGTGGCAGAGTTGCGTTCGGGCCGCTTGACACGTCGAGCCGATGGCAGCTATCATCTTCAGATGGATGCCAAGACCAATGGCGTTGCTCCTGGCCAATTCTGCGTTATTTATACCCCCGACGGTCGCATTTGCCTCGGTTCGGGCGAGATTGCTTGGGAATAACCTTTTTAACCCTAGAACACCTTCCTAATGAATAGACTTCTTTTCGTCCTTGTATCGCTATTCGGCATTATCGTGTCGTCATGCCAATGTAAAGACGACCCGTTGGTTGTCAATACAAACTGCGGCGCAATTCGTGGTACGGTACAGGAAGGTACGATGGCCTTCCTTGGTATTCCCTATGCGCGTGTCGAACGTTTCTTGCCGCCGCAGCCCGTCGAACCATGGGATACGGTTCGCCCGTGCTACCACTTCGGACCACAGGCGATGCAGCAGACAGGAGGACATGAACTCTCCGAAAGCGAGATGTCCGAAAAGAATTCCTGCGTGCTCAATGTCTGGACCACCGACAAGCGAGGTCATCGTCCCGTGATGGTGTGGCTGCATGGAGGCGGTTTCGACTCTGGCTCTTCGGCTTGGGATCCCGGTCAAAACTTGGCCAAAAAGGACGTGGTGGTCGTCGGCGTGAACCATCGTCTCAACATCCTTGGCTTCCTCGACCTCTCGAGTGTCTCAGCGCAGTACAGGTACTCAGGCAACGTAGGAATGCTAGACATCATAGCAGCCCTGCAGTGGGTGCGTGATAACATCAGCTATTTTGGAGGTGATCCGCATAATGTTACCATCTTCGGCGAATCGGGAGGTGGGGGCAAGGTAGGCACACTGATGTGCATGCCTGTCGCTAAAGGCCTTTTCCACAAAGCCATCATCATGAGCGGTACTATTCTGAATGTCAACACGCATGAGATGACTCAGGCCTTGGGCCGCGCTGTTCTGGAGGAACTCGGTATCGACAAGACAAATCTCGACAGCATCCTCAAAGTACCTTATCAGGAACTTTACGAGGCAGGACAACGCGCTATGGCCGCAAGCATCGGCACACGTCGTCCCGGAACACCAATGATGTGGGGCTTCGGACCTACACCCGATGGTGAGATGCTGCTTCAGCAACCTTTCCAACCTGGTTTCGCCAGCGTTTCCGATCATGTGCCCTTACTCATGGGTACAACATTCAACGAACTGCAGAGGTTGCAATACAATCGTGAACTTACCTTGACGCAGGCACGCGAAGAACTGCAAAAGACCTTCGGCAACGAAACCGATGCCTACATCGAGGCATTTGGTAAAGCTTGGCCCAATTATTCACCACAGGACCTGCTGAGCATCGACTGGCTCTTTCGTCCCAAGACGCTCGTCACTCTTGATGCCATAGGAGGAAATCGTCAGGCTTCGACTTACGCCTATCTTTTCACCTGGCGTTCACCCGTGAGCCACGGCTCGGTGCATGGCAACGAACTGTGTTTTTGCTTCAATCGTCTCCACCAAGCTCCCAACATTGTGCCCGAGCCCTCATCTGATGATTTGAGTTTGGCCGATTCCATGTCCAACATCTGGTCTGCCTTTGCTCATACAGGTAATCCCAACGTTGATGGCCTTCCAGCCTGGCAACCTTACAACAAGGAAAACGGCGAATTAATGATCTTGGATTATAACTGTGAACTTCGTCACAACCACGACCGAGAACTCGAGGAAATCATCGATCGCCATTGCTTCCGTCAGCTCGACGAGTTCCGTGCCAAGGCACAATGAGATTTCGATTGTTGTTCCTCTTAACAATAGTGATTGTTAGGACTTTAACTGGACTAATTGGTTTTTGTAAAAAAATAGACGGGTCGCTAGTTTTTTTCAAGCGACCCGTATGTGTTGAATATCAAATGTCTTATGCATTTAGAATCCCTCAATCCCACGATCGGCGGGTGGGTAGTCGATGGAGTAGTGGCAGCCACGGCTTTCCTTGCGCTCCATGGCCTGGCGCATGATGATGTAGCCGGTGTTGATCATGTTGCGGAGTTCGCAAATGTCCATGTTGACCTTCGAGCGGAGGAAGAGTTTCTCGGTCTCTTCGTAGAGGATGTCGAGACGGGTCCAAGCACGCTTCAGGCGGAGCTTGGAACGGACGATGCCGACGTAGGTCTGCATGATTTGCTGCACTTCGGTCTTCGAGTCGGTGATGAGGTAGAGTTCCTCCTGGCGTACGCTGCCGGTGTCGATCCAGTCGGGGATGTCGGTGCGATAAGTGAGTTCATTGATGCGGGGGATGCTGTGCTTGGCAGCCAAGTCGGCATAGACGATGGCCTCGATGAGAGAATTGGAGGCAAGGCGGTTGCCGCCGTGCAGACCCGTGCAAGAGCATTCGCCAGCAGCGTATAGACGATTGATGGACGACTGTCCGTTGTAATCGACCTTGATGCCGCCGCACATATAGTGATGGCAGGGCACAATGGGGATGCACTCCTTGGTGATGTCGATTCCGATGGAGAGACACTTCTTGTAGATGTTGGGGAAGTGGTGCTTGGTCTCCTCCGGATCCTTGTGGGTCACGTCAAGCAGCTCGTGATCTTCACCGCGCATCTTCATCTCGTTGAAGATGGCGCGAGCCGTGATGTCACGTGGTGCGAGCGAAAGACGCGGATCGTATTTGTGCATGAATTCCTTTCCGTCCAAGGTGCGCAGGATGCCACCATAGCCGCGCATCGCTTCGGTGATGAGGAAGTTCTGGTGATCGCCGGGATGATAAAGTGCAGTGGGATGGAACTGCACGAATTCCATTCCTTCCACGGTTCCCTTGGCGCGATAGACCATAGCCGTGCCGTCGCCTGTCGCAATGGGAGGATTGGTGGTGTTCAGATAAACCTGTCCAACGCCGCCAGTTGCCATCATGGTAACTTTTGAGAGATAGGTGTCAATCTGACCAGTCTTTTCGTCAAAAACATAGGCACCGAAGCATTCGATGTCGGGGGTTCGTCGTGTCACCTCCACGCCCAGATGATGTTGCGTAAGGATCTCGATGGCGAAATGACGCTCCAGAACATCGATGTTGGGATGCTTCCTGACAGCCTCGATCAGTGCGCTTTGTATGGCGTGGCCAGTATTGTCGGCATGATGGAGGATGCGGAATTCGGAATGTCCTCCTTCGCGATGCAGGTCGTATTCGCCATTATCATTCTTGTCAAAATCTACGCCCCATTCCACAAGTTGACGAATTTGTTCGGGGGCTTTGGTGACGACAAGTTCCACAGCCTTAGGGTCGGAGAGCCAGTCGCCGGCTACCATCGTGTCGTGGATATGTTTCTCGAAATTATCAAGTTTGAGGTTGGTTACCGACGAAACGCCGCCCTGAGCAAGGTCGGTGTTCGATTCTTGAAGTTCACTCTTGCAGATCAGTGCAACTTTGCCGGCATGTGCCACCTTGAGGGCGTAGCTCATACCTGCGATGCCTGAACCAATGACCAGAAAGTCGTAATACTTTTGCATATATCTCATTTTTAGTGCTGCAAATTTATGAAAAAAAGAAATAGGATGGTATATGGAGGGCACTTTTTGTGATAATTTTTAGTAAATAATTTCAAAATATACCGTTTATGTTCTAAATTTTTGGCATTATCGTGTCTTTTTTGTATCTTTGTGGCCGATAATGATGAAAGAAAAAATGAAACATACTGTTCTATCACTCCTCGCTGCCATCATTTTGACGGTGATGTTGTGCAGTTGTCACAGCAGGGAGAAGATTGTTTATGTTCAAGGTGCCGATGAGATTGGGTCTTTCCAGAACCCGACACCTTATGAGGCTCGCATCGCTAAGGATAATCAACTTTCCATCTTGGTGACCTGCAGCGACCTGCTGCTGGCGGTTCCCTTCAACCTGCAACGTCCTCAGGCTTCGATGCAGGAAGGTGGCGGAAGCTATAGCACCAACATCAACGATAATGATAACCTCTATTATCGCGTGGATTCCAATGGAGATATTCTCTTCCCGAGCATCGGCAAGTTGCACGTCGAGGGTATGACACGCGGAGAGCTCTCGGATTACCTGACCAATTACCTGAGTTCGAAAGGCTACATCAGCGACCCGATTGTCAATGTCTCTTTCACGGGTGCACACTATTCGGTGATAGGAGAGGTGAACAATCCGGGTATCATCTCGATGACACAGGATCGTGTCACCATCTTTGAGGCATTGGCAGCAGCACACGATATGACTATCTTCGGTGAACGTGATAAGGTCCAGCTGATACGCGAAGAGAATGGTACACAGAAGGTGATACGACTGAACCTCAAGGATCCGCAGATCATTGCCAGTCCCTACTATTTTGTGAAGAATGGTGATGTGCTCTATGTGGAGCCCAGCGGCACTCGTGCAGCAAACCGAGAGGTTTCGAATCTCTCGTCGTTCGCCATCTCTATCACTTCAATTCTCATCACCATCGCCAGCTTGATCATCACTGTGACGAAGTGATTCTTTCGTGTTGTTTTTACTTTTTTGTCCGTTATGTCGTTATTCCGGTATTCCGGTATATCGAAATTACGAAATAATCGAATCCCCTTTAATTCTAATAGATCTTTTTAACCCCACTAATATATGGCTTTACAATGTGGTATCGTAGGATTGCCTAATGTCGGCAAATCCACTCTTTTCAATTGCCTGTCGAGCGCAAAGGCACAGGCAGCAAATTTCCCTTTTTGTACCATCGATCCTCAGGTTGGCATCATCACTGTGCCCGACGAGCGTCTCAATAAGCTTGCCGAACTTGTTCATCCTGGTCGTATTGTTCCCGCAACTGTCGAGATTGTAGATATTGCAGGCCTTGTCAAAGGCGCTTCTAAAGGCGAAGGTCTTGGTAATAAGTTCCTCGCCAATATCCGCGAGACAGATGCCATCATCCATGTGCTTCGTTGCTTCGACGACGACAATGTGGTGCATGTGGATGGTTCGGTCGATCCTATCCGCGACAAGGAAATCATCGATACGGAACTTCAGCTCAAGGACCTTGAGACCATCGAGACACGTCTGCCCAAGGTCGCCAAGTTGGCGCAGGTAGGCTCCGACAAGGATGCCAAGGTGCAATACAATCTGATGATGCGCATTAAGGATGCGTTGTCTCAGGGCAAGTCTGCACGCACGGTGCAGCCCGAGAATCCTGATGAAGAGAAAGCCTATCATGATCTTTTCCTGCTGACCAGCAAGCCGATTCTTTATGTCTGCAACGTGGATGAGGCCTCAGCAAAGGATGGCAACGCTTACGTCGAAAAAGTAAGAGAAGCGGTGAAGGACGAGGAAGCCGAGGTGCTCGTTATTTCGGCAAAGATTGAGTCTGAGATTGCTGAATTCGAGAGTTACGAAGAACGCCAGATGTTCCTCGAGGAACTCGGATTGGAAGAATCGGGCGTCAATCGCTTGATCCATGCTGCGTTCAAGCTCTTAGGCCTCCAGACCTACATCACTGCCGGCCCAATGGAAGTGAAGGCCTGGACTTATCGCAAGGGTATGAAGGCTCCACAGTGTGCCGGCATCATCCACGGCGACTTCGAGAAGGGCTTCATCCGCGCCGAGGTCATCAAGTACGATGACTACATCAAGTATGGCAGCGAAGCTGCTGTCAAGGAAGCTGGCAAGATGGGCGTCGAAGGCAAGGATTATGTCGTGCAGGATGGCGATATCATGCACTTCCGCTTCAATGTTTGAGAAAACTAACTGTTTATCCTATGGTCGGCCTTTGGCCTCAAAATTATCAAAAAATTGAATCAAAAAATTATAAGAACTGATGGATTTGATTCAAGAATATAATGATAAATTCAAATTTTTCAAGGAAATAACTGGCGAGGCAATGCTTGTTCATCGCAGGTATCACAACGGTTTGTTGGAATCCGCCTATGAGGCAGCGCTGAAATATCTTTTGGAATTAAAGGGGTACAAGGTTGAGCGACAAGTTTTTCTGCCAATGTTTTGGGATGATGTGAAACTTGACCAGACTTATCGTATGGATCTGGTCGTCAATAATGAAATCATCCTAGAATTAAAGGCTGTGAAATTCGTTGACAAAGAACATCGTCGTCAGCTTTTCAATTATATGCATCTTACGCATATGCCCTATGGGATGATTGTCAATTTCGGAGGTGACAGCCTATTCTCTGAGTGGTACCGTCGGGATCAATTGACTGGTGAAATAGAGAAGGTAAAGCTCTTGTAACATCAATTGAACGGCTTTATCTTCAAATTTTCATAAAACTGAATCAATAATTGTAAGGGAAAGACAACTTTGATAATTTTTTATATAATTTTTTTATAATTTTGAGCGTAGCGACCTTTAAAGATTATGAAACGACTGTTCCTCTTGGATGCATACGCGCTGATATTTCGCGCATACTACGGGTTCATCAACAAGCCGCTTGTGAATAGCAAGGGACAGGTTACTTCGGCCATCTATGGTTTCACCAAGACTCTGCAGGATGTATTGGGAGGCCAGAAGATGCCCGATGCCAATCCCGCTTGGCTCGATGAGTCGGGGCTGCTTCGTCCCGACTGTATCGCCGTGTGCTTCGATCCAAAAGGCGGCACGTTTCGCCATAAGCAGTTCCCTACTTACAAGGCGCAGCGCGAGGCCACACCCGAGGACATCACTTTCGCCGTGCCATGGATCAAGAAGATCATCGAGGCCTATCGCATCCCCATCATCGAAGTGCCTAACTACGAAGCCGACGATGTGGTAGGTACGATGTCGCGCCTTGCCGACGAGAGCGGAGAGTTCGAAACCTTCATGATGAGCCCCGATAAGGATTATGCACAGCTCGTCACCGACCATAGCGTTATCTTCAAGCCTAAATCCTTCGGCCCAGGTTACGAGATTCTCGACCGGGATGCCGTGCTCAAGAAATATGGATTGAAACGAACCTCACAAGTCATCGACATGTTGGGTCTGCAAGGCGATTCGGCCGACAACATCCCAGGTTGTCCAGGTGTCGGCCCGAAGACTGCACAGAAACTTATCGAGGATTTCGATAGCGTGGAGAATATGATCTCGGTCGTTGAGGCAGCCGTTGCCGAGGGCAAAAAGGAACTTCCCAATTTGAAGAAAGGCATGTTTGCCAAGGTGGCAGAAAACATCCAGCAGATCAAGGACTCCAAATATCTCGCTACCATCTGCCTCGACGTGCCGGGCACTGTGCTCGATGCCGAGGCACTTAAGGTCGAGACTCCCGACTATGCAAAGCTCGCCGAACTCTTTAGCGAGCTCGAATTCCGCAAGATGCGCGATGAGGTTCGAGCTAAGATAGGCAATGACTCCCTTTTTGCAGAGCAGTCAGCACCCGTCACTACGTCAGGCCCTGCAACTGGCTCTTCGGTTTCTGCCGGTCAATCTGCGTCCTCGTCTCAGCCAAGTTTGGCTGAGGGAAGAGACGCAGGCAACCGCCCCTCTCAACCAATCCCCGAGGGTGTCCCCGTGGCTCCTCAGTCCTATCAAACCATCCGCGACATCAAGACCAACTATATCATCGTTGATACTCCCGAGAAGCGACAGGACATGGTGTCCGAACTTTTCTGGACCTCGGAGTGGGCTTTCGACACCGAGACAACCAGCCTGAACATCATCGATGCAGAGCTTGTGGGCATATCGTTTGCTGCAGCAGACCACAAGGCCTGGTATGTGCCCGTGCCTGCCGATCAGATTGCTGCGAAAGCCATTGTCGAGGATCTTCGTCCCATCTTCGAGAACGAAGCAGCTCTCAAGATAGCTCAGAATGCCAAGTACGACTATTCCATCCTGAAACGTTATGGCGTCGAGGTGGCTTATCCACTTTTCGACACGATGATAGCGCATTATTTGCTCGAACCTGAGCAGCCGCACAATATGGATTACCTGTCGGAGATTTACCTTGGCTATAAGCCCATCCCGACCAGCGCGCTCATCGACACCGGCAAAAAGAAAAAGGCTGCCGAAGCAGACCTTGACCTCTTTGCTATGATGGATGCTGCCGAGGACGAAGAAAAGCCGAAAACCATGCGCGACTGCCCTGTGGAGCAGGTGGCTGAATATTGTTGCGAAGATAGTGACGTGACGTATCAGCTCGCACAAAAGTTGCGCCCGATGCTGAAGAAGGAGAATTTGCTCAAACTCTTCACCGAAATCGAGATGCCTCTTGTTCGTGTATTGGCAGATATGGAACTTACGGGTGTTCGATTGGATGTCAGTGCACTCACCGAGTCGAAGGCAATCCTGGAGGAGGAGCAGAAGCGACTGGAGCAGCGACTGGGCGAGATTGCAGGCCATCCCTTCAATCCGCTTTCACCCAAGGTTGTTGCACAGGTGATTTTCGATGAATTGCGTCTCGACCCGAAATCCAAGAACCGCAGTACGGCTGAAGATGTGCTTGTGCAACTCAAGAGTCGCCTTGACAATCCTGTGCATCTTGAACTTATCGACGGCATCCTGAGTTATCGTGGCAACAAGAAACTGCTCGGTACCTACATCGAGGCATTGCCCCAGGAAATCAATCCGAAGACACATCGCATCCATTGCCAATTCAACCAGACAGTTACGGCTACGGGACGACTTTCGAGCAGCAATCCCAACCTGCAGAATATTCCAATACGCGATGCTACAGGCCGCGAATTGCGCAAGGCATTTGTTCCCGACGAGGGCGAAGTCTTCTTCAGCGCCGACTATAGTCAGATTGAGTTGCGACTTATGGCCCATCTGAGTCAGGACCCGAATATGGTTGAAGCATTCCTCGAAGGAGACGATATTCACCGTGCCACGGCTGCAAAGATTTACCATAAGTCCCTCGAAGAGGTCACCAAATTGGAACGTACCAAGGCCAAGACGGCTAACTTTGGCATCATCTATGGCATTTCGACCTTCGGCCTGGCTTCCCGTCTCAACATCCCGCGTGGTGAAGCCAAGCAACTCATCGATGGCTATTTCTCTACCTATCCACGCATTCGCGAATATATGGACGAAAGTATCCGCGTAGCTCGTGAGAAAGGATTTGTGGAGACTTTGTTCGGACGTCGTCGAATGCTCAAGGACATCCATTCCGCCAATGCCACCGTACGTGGTTATGCCGAGCGAAATGCCATCAATGCACCCATCCAAGGCACCGCTGCTGACATCATTAAGATTGCTATGGTACGTATCTGGGAGCGTATTCGTCGCGAGAAGCTTCATGCAAAATTGTTGATACAGGTACACGATGAATTGAATTTCACTGTGCCTCCACAGGAACTTGAACGACTCAAGACGGTGGTGCTCGAAGAAATGTCGGGTGTCGTCAAACTCTCTGTGCCGCTCATCGCTGATTGTGGAAGCGGTCCCAATTGGTTAGCAGCACACTAAAGTATGCTTTGCGACAAGATTTTGGAAGACCGCGATTTCGGTCATCTGTATATTATTGTCAATCGTCGTGCGGTTCGTTACACATTCCGTCCTGCCAATGATGGCACGCCAAAAGTTGGCATCCGTGTAACCGTCCCACCTCGTTATGACGTGAAGGATGTAGTGCGTGCGGTTGAGCAGAACCGCACGCAATTGCTTTCGATGCTGCAAGTTGACCAGGCTGCCAAAGACGAGAAAAAGGAAACAGTGCATATCGATTGGGATTTTCGCATCGAAACCGATTGTTTGCATATTTCGTTGGTCAAAGGCGTAAGTCCTCGGTATATGCTACATAGACTGCCGGCACAGATTGACAAGGATGAACAGGGTGAAGACATTATCGTGAAGCCTGCCGTTTTGGAGATACATTGTCCACCCGATTGCGACTTTGATAAGACAAGCATACAGGCGTTTCTCGAACGTGCTATGGTCGAAGGTGTCCGCAATCATGCCAAGGCGCAGTTGCTTCCACGTTTGCTTGGTTATGCCTCGCGTTATGGCATCCAGTTGAATGAGGTCAAGATCAATAGCAGCAAGGGAAGATGGGGGAGTTGCTCACAACACAAGCTTAGAACCCTTCTCAATAGCAAAAAGAGTTACAACATCAATCTTTCGCTCTTCACGTTGCTCTTGCCTATGCATCTCCAGAAGCTGATACTCCTTCACGAACTTACCCACACGCTCTACATGGATCACAGCCCCGCTTTTCATGCACACCTCAACACGTGGCTCGAAGGAAAGGAAGACGCGCTTGAAAAGGAGTTGAAGAAATACACTACCTCGATATTCTCGTTCGTCAAAAAGGAATAAAGAGCATAAAAGAATACACCCCGATACAGGATGTATTCTTTTTTTATTGCTGCGGTCCAATTCACTAAAGTAAAATGGACTCATCCAATCGTGCTGGTCCAATTCACTAAAGTAAAATGGACTCATCCGATTGTGTCGGTCCAATTCACAAACGTAAATTGGACTCATCCAATCGTTTCGGTCCAATTCTCAATCGTAAAATGGACTCATCCAGTCGTTTCGGTCCAATTCTCAATCGTAAATTGGACCCATCCAATCGCGTCGGTCCAATTCACAATCGTAAATTGGACTCATCCGATCGTGCCAGTCCAATTCACTAACGTAAATTGGACTCATCCAATCGTGTCAGTCCAATTCACTAACGTAAAATGGACTCATCCAATCGTGTCAGTCCAATTCACTAACGTAAATTGGACCCATCCAAACGAAGCATGACCAATCCTGGCTAAGATTGGTCATGCTGCTATTTTGGTTTTTGCTTCCGCTGATGCGAAAGTTGTCGGCTTATCGGATGATGATCTTCTTGCCGTTCACGATGTTGATGCCCTTCTGGAAGCCGTTGAGGCGACGGCCATCGGGAGCAAAGATAAGGTTCGAATGGTTCGGGTGGTTCGAAGAGTCAACTTGTACTTCCTCGATGCCGAGGCTCTCGCCATTGGGACCATCGGGTCCGATGTAAGCAGCTTCGGTGACGAAGAATAGTACGATTTGTGCGGGACGAGCGCTGATGGTCTTCTTGTAGGAATAGGTATAGACGGTGCCGGTCTTGGTAGTAATGGTCGCTTTCATTTCGAATACGCCATTGGTTCCGAGGCTGCAAGTCATATCGACAAGCGAACCATCCATATCACTCTTGAAGGTGTCCCAATTGTAGTTGCTTGTACAGCCAGTGTTCGAACCGGTGGTATTGTCCCAGTTGTCGCAACGTACGCCGAAGTATTCGGTGGTGATGTTGCCATTGCTGAATGCCTTGCAGCCGTAGAGCGCCCAGTTCTGCCAGTTCTCTGCACCCTTGGTGTAGTTGTAGAACTTGAAGTTGCACTGTGAGCCAGCCTTGAGCGTGTAGGTAGCGGAGAAGGTCTGCCACCAGCCATTGCTGAAGTCCTTGGCACCGCACTCGGGGAAGTAGGTCGGGGTGGCTTCACCATCGACGGTGACGGCGAAGTCCTTGGTATAGACGTAACCGTCCTTGCGGATAGTGGCTGTCAAAGTGGTCTGGCCATTGCTGACAATCTTGCCTTCGTTGGAGAGGACGTTGGGATTGCTCGATGTCCATTCAATAGTAGCGCCAAGCTTTCCTGCTGGAAGCGTGATGTCGGAGTTGACTTTGGTGCTGAGGCTTACCTTGTCGAGAGTGTACTTGATGGCAGCCTTTGCATCGGCTTTGCTGCCCCAAATCTGGAGGCCGCGCGTCTGATTTGACGTCGAAACATAGCCATTGCTCGAACTGAGGGCGGTGAAGCAAAGGGCAGAGATGTCGGTGAAGTCGATGGTCTGACGAGTCAATACGCCCTTGAATTCAATCAGGTTATTGCCCGTACGGATGCCCTTGAGCGAAATGTTGATGTAGCTGGTGCCATCGACGAGTTGCCAACTGCCCGTATATTGGCCTGTGACAGTGCCGTCGCTGTTCAGATGGATAGTGGCAGGAGACTCGTAGGCCTTGTTGTCGGTATCCTGATTGTAGGGATGGGTGATGAGCTGATAGTCGCCTGTCACCTCGTCAGCACTATATAGCTGCGATGCTGCGATGTCGGCAGTCGAAACGGTCTCGCCGCTGAATTCGTAGGGCGCAGTGACGAGCCAGCCATCCTCGTTGACGAACATTTGATGGACGCGCACCTGATGTCCTTCAGTATTATTGTTGAAGCGGGTGTGATAGACGAGCAGTGCACGACCCTCATGATCGACGATAGCAGAGTTGTGACCCTGGGCAAGTTCGGCAGTAGGCATGGTGTCCCACTGATAGTTGGCCAGGATCTTCACGCCGATACAGCGACCGATGTTTCGGCCGTAGTTGAGGATGTAGCTGTTGTAGATGGCTGACTGACCGACAGCGGTGCAGCAATCCTTGTAGGGGCCGTCGGGTTTGTCGCTGCGGAAGACGCGTATCTGGTAGCCACCATTGGCAACCAGTCCACCATAGCTCATGAAGAGGAAGTAGTAGTTGCCGATATGCTCGATGTAGGAAGCCTCACCCGAGACATAGTAACCACCCGCAATCTTCTTGCCGAAGTAGGGGTCGCAGGTCATGTCCTTCGAAGCAGACTGGGAGGAGGAGTCGACGCCATTAATCTGCAGCGGGTAGGTGATGGTGTAGTCACGCAGACCAGTCGTTTGGTCGAGTCGGATAATGAAGATGCCGCCCGACCACGAGCCGTAGCTCATCCAGAGCTTTCCTTCTTCATCGTAGAAGACGCAGGGGTCGATGCAGTTGGGGTAATACTGACCCCAGTTGCTCGAAACGTTGTAGCGAGAGGGGAGGCTGGATTGTTCACCTATGGCAATCTCAAGGTCGGTGTGCTTGTAGTCCTGGGTGCGTTCAAAACCGTTGTGGGCATAGGACCCCTGGAACCCAGAAAAGACCACGGGACCTTGATAGATCCATGGACCTTGTGGAGAATCAGAAGTCATGCAGACAATGACCGAAGCCCAATGGTCACCATTGATGCTCATGTACATCAGCCACTTTTTCATCGTTGGGTTGTAGATCACATCGGGGGCCCATTCGTTGCCCTGGATGTTGTCGCCCTTATACTGCCAGTCGTGGGCGTTGAAGTTTCCGAAATTGACTTCGGTGCCCTGGTAGTTCTTCACTTTCTTGATGGCATGCGTATTGTAGGCACTGGAAAAGTTGACGCGATTGCCGTTGAGGTCAGCGAAGAGGGTGCAGTTGCTGGTCTCACCATTGCCGAAAGCGGTCCAGTTCTGGTAGTTGCTGGTAGGAGAGGTGTAGCCGGCTCCGAGGTGTGAACCGTAGATGTAGTAGCGTGGAGAGGTCTTCTCGAAATTGATAGTGTCCATGAAGACCGAAGGGTCGTGGCATACGATGCGCTGGCCATAGCTCTTGGTGTGCCAGGCACCCACAAGGTCGGCATCGGTCAGGACAGTGTCGGCCAAAGCAGGAAGCGCAGCAGCAGAGAGTGCTAAGATTAAGAGATGTTTCATATATAATATATATATAATGTGTAGTCTATTTCTTGACAATATATACTGCGAAGGTCTTGGCCTTCAAGGTCACGTTGAGGACATCACCCTTGGCAGAGATGCTGGTTTCCTCGGGCACGATCTTCTCGGGCTCGTCTAGGGTGTTGTCAGCATCGAGGTCATCGCTGTGGAGCAGAATCTGACGAGCTGAGGTGATGCCATCAAGGCCATTGAAGCGTACGGCGAGCGACTGGTCGGAATCGCTGGTGTTGGCCACCTTGACGATGTATTCGCCTGTGCCCTTGTCAACGACAGCCGAAGCGAAGAGACCATTCTGGTCTTCATCTCCTGCTACAACCTTACCATCCATGGTGAGAGGAAGGACGTTGGTGCCCTTGTTATGGCAATAGAGCTGCTGTACATAGTAGGACACGGACTTCATCGAGCGGAGATTGTCGAACCAGATCATATCGGGACGCCACTGCCAGCCCTTGACGTGGGCAAAGAGAGGAGCGTAGGTGGCCATATGGACGATGTCGGCGTTGCGCTCGATACCGGTCATGTGGGCAGCTTCGTAGAGTGAAGTTTCGAAGTGGTTCCATTTCTTGCCCTTACCGTGGCAAGCATATTCACCAGCGAATACGGCTGGACCCTCGCGGTCATAATTGTCGTAACGATGGCCGTGGCTAAGGAACCATGCCTCGTCGCGGTAGTAGTGCTCGTCATAGAGATCGACCTTGAGTTCCTTCATGCGTGGCTGCAGAAGGTCGAAGTCCCAGCCTTCGGAGTTCGGGCCGGTGGTGCCGATGAGCTTGAGGTCGGGATAAGCAGCACGAAGAGCATCGCTGAAGAGTTTCAGGCGTGAGGTGAAGGCAGGATTGTTGCCGCCATGTGCCTCATCGTAGTCCCACTGCTCGTTGCCAACACCCAGATAGTGGAGGTTGAAGGGTTCGGGATGTCCCATTTCGGCGCGAACCTTGCCCCACTTGGTGTTGACATCACCATTGGCAAACTCTACAAGGTCGAGAGCATCCTGGATGTAAGGCTTCAGGTCCTTGAGGGCAACGTGTACCTTGGCCTCGTCCTTGATCTCATTCTGGAACTGGCAAGCCAGACCGCAGCTGATGACAGGAAGCGGCTCGCAACCGAAGTCCTCGCAAAGCTGGAAGAACTCGAAGAAGCCAAGGCCATAGCTCTGGTGATAATCGGGATAAAGGCGATGGGGGAAGGTGTTCTCCCAACGGTTCTCGTTGATGGGGCGATTTTCAACGGGACCTACCGAGTTCTTCCACTGGTAGCGCTGCTCAAGGTTGGTGCCCTCGACGATGCAGCCGCCGGGGAAACGGAATACGCCGGGCTTCAAGTCGCAAAGTGCCTGAGCAAGATCCTTACGCATACCATTCTCGCGGCCCTTCCAGGTATCCTTGGGGAACACAGAGATGTGCTCGAGGTCGGTAGCCACGATTGGTTCCTTCTCGTCAAAGCCACGAAGGAAGATACGGAAGGCAAGATCATCGGCAGTTACTTTTGCGGTAATCTCTGTGGTGTACTTCTTCCATTCTTTTCCCTCTACGTCAATGCGACCGGATGCCGTTTCTTGGGTCTCACCCATAGAGTCGTTGTCGGAGAACCAGAGGAGCAGGGTGCTCTTGCCGCCATTTGGGCAACGAGCCCAAAGGCTTACACGATAGACTTCATCAGCCTTGGTGGCGATACCGAAGAAGCCTTCGTTCTCAATACCGGTACGCTTATGTACGTGACCAGGATCAGAGAGACGTACGTAATGTGGATTGCGGTTGAATGGACCGTCATTGCGAACTTCAACCTTGCCGAAGGCCTGCCAGCCCATCAGGGCCTGTGGAAATTCGAACGAACGGTTCTTGATCATTTCGGCATAGAGGCCGCCATCGGCAGCATAGTTGATGTCTTCGAAGAAGATGCCGTACATCGTGTTCTTGATTTCGGCACCAGGTTGTGTGGCCTCGACGAGCAATTCGCTGGTGGGGACAGTAGGCTTATTGTCACAAGAAGCGAGAGTTATTGCACCAAGGGCCAAGAGGGCAAAAGAAGCAAAATTAGTTTTCATTGTGCATTTTTGGAATTTAATGTGCGTTATATAATAGAGTTGATAATAGTCGATAGGTCTTTTTTTAATCGATGCAAAGATAGTGCTTTTTTTTGGAAATTTTATATATATTCTTTAAGAAAATAGTGTTTCGGAGTCAAAAAAGATGTATTTTTAGTTTTTTTCATCGTAATTTTCATATTTTTTTGTAAATAATTCTTATGTTTCAAAAAAAAACTCTATCTTTGCGCATGAAATTTGTTTAAGCTTGAAGTTTTTCTCGATGTTATTTCGAAGAATTAAGGATAGCCAACATTTGATAGTGGTGCTACAACTAACAACACATTATCACACACATCTTAATCACAGATGCTTTTCAATGTTGCCATCGCCATTGACTCGTTGAGTATGCTTTATGCTCACGGGTGCTTTGCGATGTGAGTGACGTTTTGATTTGTCAAAAGCAGCCAAAAACAACTACACATTTTATATAATTAACACTAAATTAAAGTTACAATGCAAAAGCAACTATTCTTATTGATGCTTGGTCTGAGTACCATGGGCGGCGTAGCGATTCATCCTACACCGGCAATGGCCTTAGAAGCACCGGCTCCTAACATTACTGTTAAGGGCCAAGTTGTTGACGACATGGGTGAACCACTCACAGGTGCAACCATCAAGGTGAAGGGTACGGCCACAGGTACGATTACTGACCTTGACGGTAACTTTGAGTTGAGCGTTGATCCCAATGCAACTCTCGAAGTGAGCTATGTAGGTTTCCAGAACCAGGACGTTCAGGTGAACGGACGCACATCGCTCCCCACTATCAAGATGGCTTCCGACAGCGAAATCCTTGAACAGGTCGTTGTCGTAGGTTACGGTACACAGAAGAAAGCCGACCTCACCGGTTCGGTGGCTATCGTGAATGCGGAGGAAATGAAGAAGACCTCCAACTCGAATATCTCGACCATGCTCGAGGGTAAGGTCCCTGGCGTACAGATTACCAGCGACGGTCAGCCTGGTGCCGATCCTGCAGTTCGTATCCGTGGTATCGGCTCGTTCGGCAGCACAGCTCCTCTTTACATTATCGATGGTGTGCCTGTGGGTACGACCATCCGCGACTTCTCGCCCAACGACATCGAGACCATCCAGGTGCTCAAGGATGCAGCAGCAGGTGCCATCTACGGTTCTCGTGCTGCCAACGGCGTGGTCATCATCACCACCAAGGGCGGTAAGAAGGATCAGCCGCTGAAGGTCGATTACAAGGGCTACTTTGGTGTTGATCAGATCAGCAAGGGCGTCTATGACCTAATGGATGCCGACCAGTACAGCAACTATCTCGGCCAGGCAAGTGCAAATTCAGGAACGCCTCTTGCAGGAGGCTATAGCCAGCAGGCTGATGGAAGCTACAAGTTCCGCGATGCTACCAACACCGATTGGTTCAATGAGGTGTTCAAGACAGGTATCCGCCAGAATCACAATATAAACCTTAGCGGCGGTGGTGCTCACAATACTTATAATGTCGGTCTTGATTATTTCAATCAGCGAGGCACTCTCGAAGGTGCAGGTCCTAATTATAAGCGATATACTGCTCGTGTGAACAATGTGATGGAAGCCAAGTTCGTCAAGTTCCAGACCAGTCTTACCTATTCGCATTCCAATCAGGATGGCATGGGTCTTTCGAATGCTTCAGAGTACGTGCAGGGTCTCTATGGCGATGTTACCAACGTACTGCGTGGCACTTTGATTATGCCACCTACGATCATGGCATACGACGAATCTACATGGGTGCTTGATGACAAAGTAGGATCCGCCAGCAGTTACAATTATGATGCATACGGTTATGGCGTTTATTATGATACCGTTCATGGCGATATTTCAGTGTCTAACCCTCTGCTTGTCAATAATCAGTTAAAACGAAACACTATCTCAGATCGCGTTGTGGCTACAGCCTCTGCAGATGTCGATTTGCTGGAAATGTTTGGAGTCTCGGTCAAGAACCATAAGCTAAGCTACAAGGTCAACCTGTCGTATAGCAAGACTAACGCACAAGATAAGGTCTGGATTCCTGCTTGGATACAGAGCAATCGTGTCTATCTTGACAAGAGCAATGAGCGACTTGATAAGAGCAGCCGTTCATATTCCGATGCTCTGATTGAGAACACGCTGAGTTATGATGGAACCATTGGCCGCAATCACATCAATATTGTGTTGGGTCAATCCTACGAGGAAGGAAATACCCACCAGTTAAGCGCATGGGGCAATGAGTTGTCCGAGCCGTATTTCCATCAGATTCAGAATGCGAGCAGCCGTAATGCTGAGTCTTGGGAATACAAGAATGCCCTTGCTTCTTATTTCGCCCGTTTGATTTATGATTTCGACAGCAGGTATCTTTTGTCTGCTATTGTTCGTCGTGATGGCAGTTCTCGTCTTAACAAGCCCATTCGCTGGGAGACCTATCCTTCGTTCTCTGCTGGTTGGCGTATCGATCGCGAACCTTGGTTCAAGGTCAGCAAGAATGTCATCAATCTCTTGAAACTCCGTGGCAGTTATGGCGTTCTTGGAAGCCAGAATATTGGCGACTATTTGTTCCAAGCTACCATGAGACGTAAGAACATGACCTATAGCTTCGGCAATGCTCCTGTATGGGGGTCGGCGGTTTCAACTTTCGTCAACGAGAATATTGGCTGGGAGAAAAAGAAGACTTACAATGCAGGTATAGATATTGCCTTGTTCAATAACCGTATCGAGTTTACCGCAGAGTGGTATAAGAACATTTCTGAGGATCTGTTATTTGATATGCATGTTCCTTCCAGTGGAGGCTTTGCTAACACAACTGTGACGATGAATGCTGGTACGATGGAGAACAGCGGTCTTGAGTTCTCCCTCACCTATCGCAATCACGATCATCCGTTCAAGTATGATTTTAGTGCCAACTTAAGTACTTTGAAGAACAAAGTGACTTCGCTTGGCATTGGCACCGATTCTTATATACAAGGAGCTTATGCTACTTTCCTTGGTCAGGAGATCGGTCAGTTCTACGGCTGGGTCTATGAAGGCATTGCCCGTACCCAAGAAGAGCTTGATGCACACAACGCTGTGGCTCGACAGGATGGTGCCAACGTAGGTGACTGCCTCTATAAGGATCTGAATGGCGACGGCATCGTGAACGGTGACGACCAGACTGTGCTCGGCAGCGGTCTGCCAAAGATTAACTTCGGTCTGAGTGCTCACCTGGAGTACAAGCGCGTGGATCTCAGCATCTCGACCTTCGGCGCACTCGATTTTCACGTGTCTGATGACATCTACAACAGCCTCAATTCTAGTTACGGACCTTATAACAAGGAAGTGGGTGTGCTTGATGCTAACCGTTGGGATGGCACAAGATACATTTCTGATGTGCCACGCACTTACTACTCGAACAATGGATCTCTGTTATGGAACGACCTCTTCAGTGAGCGTATGATTCAGAATGCTGCCTATTGGAAGATTGCCAACATCGAGCTTGGTGTCAACCTGCCCGACAAGTGGTTCGGCGGTTATGTCTCGGGTGTGCGCATCTATGGATCTGCCCAGAACGTCTATACCTTCACGGGCTATCATGGTTATAATGTCGATTACGCAGGAGGCACCTTCACTCCGGGTTACAACTTCTGTTCGTTCCCAACACCACGCACCTTCATGGCTGGTATCCTCTTCTCATTCTAATCTTTTCATACCACAGAATGAATCATCATAATTTAGAAGAATATGAAACTATATAGAATATCCTTTGCACTTTTGTTAGGTCTTGGCGTGATGACCTCATGCGATGACAAGCTGGATCTGATTAATCCTAACCAGCAGACGACTGAAACTTGGGGTAACACTGCAGCTGACCTGGAGGAAGCCGTGATTGCTGCCTATAACCACATCCGCATGGAGGGCACCTACGCCCGTGTGGGCTACAATATTGACGTGTGCCGTGGTGATGAAGTTTGGAACTCCTCACAAGTCTGGTACATGCCTTTCGATGACCTCAATGAGCCTATTACCGACGAGATCGGACAGTGGTCATGGCGCGACTGGTATTACACCATCACCGTCACTAACTATGTACTTTCGCGTTGCGGTGAGGATGACAATGCGCTCACTGATCAATATAAGCGCATCAAGGGTCAGGTGCTCTTCCTCCGCGGCCTCGCCTACTATAACCTAGTCAATTACTACCAGAACCCAGTACTGATTACGGACTATGGAGCTTATTCTACTCTTGAAGGACTGTATGCTGCCAACGTGCAGGAGGGCGAAACCGATGGCTTTGCGCAGTACGACCGCGTGCTCGACCAGGTGGAGGCTGACTTCCAGGAGGCCATGACACTTCTCCCATCGCGTGATCTGGGGGGTGAATGGGCCAAGGGACGTGCTACCTGTGGAGCCGCCGCCGGCTATTTTGCCCGCACGCTCATGCAGCGTCACAAGTACAGCGAGGCTCTTGCCGTGCTCAAGGACATCATCGGTCAGCGCTACGGCAGCTACAAGCTGATGGACAACTACGGCGACAACTTCCGCGAGGGTCCAGCCTACGAGAACAACGCAGAGAGTCTCTTCGAGGTTCAGTTCCTCGACCACGATTCTCAGGGCACCGACGACGAGTGGACTCCTGTCAACACCAGCGCCAACGCTACTCAGGGCTCTGCCATCGAGAGTAACTTCGGTCCTGGCGACTTCGGCGGATGGGCTGACCTTTCGGCCGCTCCTTGGCTCTACAACCTCTTCAAGGCAGAGCGTACCACCGATGGTAACCTCGATCCACGTCTCTATTGGACCATCGGCACCTACGAGCCCGAATGGGACGGCTTCGAGTACGGCAATGTCTGCTATACCTTGCCTATGACAGCTGACACTTACGTTGTTACCAACAACAACTTCGGTGGTCTTCCAATTGCCAAGTGGACCAACCTCCGCACAGGCCTTTATGACAAGGTGGTTACCGGTCTGCACGATGGCATCAACCTCCGCATGATGCGCTATTCCGATGTGCTCCTGCGTGCCGCTGAGTGCGAGAACGAGGTGAATGGCCCGACACAGCAGGCTATCGACTGGATCAACCAGGTACGTGCCCGCGCTGGTCTCGCAGGTCTCAATCTTGCAAACTTCGGCTCAAAGGACAAGCTCTTCGAGCAGATTGCCAACGTGGAGCGTCCGAAGGAGTTCGGTTGCGAATATGGCCGTGGTCTTGACCTGATCCGTTGGGGCTTCTTCTACGATGCTGCTCGTATGGCTCAGATTAAGCAGCATGCCGCTGTCAACTTCTGGACGAAGTCTGACTACGAATCTGGCACCTACGCTTATACTCCCAAGGATGCTGTCAGCTACGACGGTTGCTCGAAGAGCTCGTTTGATACGTTCGTCGATGGTCATGAGTACCTGCCCATCTATCAGGGCACGCTTAACGACAACCCGAACCTCGTGGGTAACTCTGCCAACAACAGCACTTCGAATGCTTCCTACTTCACAAGCAAAGGTTGGACTGTTCATCCAGTCGTTGACCTCTAAACAAATAAGAAAATGCAACCTTGTGGAGCCGCGTGCTCCACGGGGAAGCCAATTAGATTACACTTATTTATTTAAAAGAACATGAGACATCTAAATAAATTAGCATCCCTCTTTGGCACCACAGCTATAGTCCTTGCCCTGATGGGTTGCGAAGGCGCTGAACTCTACACCGTGGATGCTCCTGACTGGATTGCCGAACGTGCTGACTCGATTGCCAACTCTAAGTCCAACGAGCCGCAGGAAGAGCTCGAAGGCATGGAGGAGGATGTATATACCATTGGCAATACTGACTACTCTACGGGCTGGTGGGCAACATTCTCAAAGTATTATCAGATTCCCGATGGCGAGACTTGGAACGCGATTTTCAATCTGAACATCAATCCCAATGCCTCCAACACCTACAAGAACTTTGCACTCATTCTCTGCAACGACGAGGATCGTGGCGCCGGCAACTACAAGGAATATGGTGCCATCCGTTATGACAACCAGCCCAGTGGTAACTCCGAGTGGGGCGACTACATCGACCGCGATTGCGTAGAGAGCACGCTCACTTTCGGCAGCGATACTGATGCCGGTGTTGAGAAACTCGGTGGTCGCGTCACCCTTACCATCGACCGTTCGGATCCAAGCACGTTCGTCGTAAAGATGACCAATGGTACTGTCACCAAGACTTACAAGGCCAAGTCGGCTCTTCCGAACTTGAATGCCGATGAGTCGAACAACAAGATTCGTGCCTTCCTCGTTCCAGAAGGTTCCTACATCAACTTCCTGCAGTCGAACATCGAGCCTATCGGTGGCTTCACTTCTGCCGAGGACAAGCAGCCACTTTCGTTGAAGCTGAATGGTGTGCCTCGCAAGGTGCTCGAGAACACCGAGCTTGCTGACTTCTTGGCAAATATCACTGCTACGGTAGAGTTCGAGCAGCAAGTTTCGAAGACTGTGAAAGCTGAGGACCTCACTATCGAGGTAATTCCAGATCTTGCTTCTTTGGGCACGAAGACACTCGTGGCCGCCTATAACAAGACCTTCAAGGGCGAGAATGCTGCTCAGCCAGTCATTGGTTATGCAACATTCGAGGTGGTTGACAAGATGTACACCAGCATCGGTGCCACCGACAACTCGACACCATTCTGGGGCGCTCATTCCGAGTACGTCAAGGTAGCTCCATACGAGACCTTCGTTTCGAACTTCACCAACTTCACCAGTGGTATATCCAACTGGAACAACTTCTGTGTAGTTCTCACTCGTCTGGATGCCAGCGAGTATGCTGTTGTCCGCGCCGACAACTATGGTTGGGGTGATGGCTATGGCAATTGTATCCCAAGTGGCGGACAGGCCGACTGGGGTGCATGGCTTGCTGCTATGGATGGCGCTAAGGTAACTACCTTCGTGACCAACAATGGCGACGGCACAGCTGACGTAAAGTGCGTGATGGTTGGCAATGATGGCAATACCTATTATCAGGATTACATCGGCATCGGTGGCGTTGATCCCGAGGACTTCTACTTCCACTTCACCGTGGATGGCAGCCACATCGAGTTCGATAATGTCATTGGCGAGGAAGACAACTCATCTCCATTCTGGGGCGCTCACTCCGAGTATGTCAATGTGCCTGCTGGCCAAACCTATACACAGCGATTCAAGAACTTCACCAATGGTGTTTCGAACTGGAACAACTTCTGTGTAGTTCTCACCCGTCTGGATGCCACTGAGTATGCTGTTGTACGTGCTGACAACTATGGTTGGGGCGACAGCTATGCAGCTTGTATCCCAAGCGGCGGCCAGCTCGATTGGGGCGCATGGCTTGCTGCTATGGACGAAGCTATGGTAACCGTTTCGGTAACCAACAATGGCGACGGCACAGCTGACGTGAAGTGTGTGATGGTGGGCAACGATGGTAACACCTATTATCAGGATTACCTCGGCATCAGCCCGGTTGATCCCGAGGATGTCTACTTCCACTTCACCGTGGATGGCAGCCATCTGATATTCGAGTAAATCGCTGAGTCTCTTCGCCATTCGTGGCAAGAGAAGAATTCTAAATTGGAAGACCGAAGTGACAAACGGGCCACTTCGGTCTTCTTTTTCTCTACACAATTGTGAATTGTTAATTTTTAATTGTTATTTTACATTTATTTTTCGTATCTTTGCGCCGCTTTTGCCCACTAAAGGGCAGGCCTAACGAAATTTTTTATATGTCTAACAATTTAAAGAACACCGCTATCGAAGACTTCGATTGGGAAGCTTACGAGAACGGCGAGACCCTTACCTCGGCAAGTAAGGAAGAGCAGGTTGCTGAGTACGACAAGACCCTCAGCAGCATCAATGCTAACGAAGTAGTCAAAGGTACTGTAACCGCTATCAACAAGCGTGAGGTTATCGTAAACGTTGGCTACAAGAGCGAGGGCGTTATCCCAGCATCAGAGTTCCGCTACAATCCCGACCTGAAGGAAGGTGATGAAGTAGAGGTTTACATTGATTCTCCCGAGAATCGCGCTGGTCAGCTCGTGCTCTCTCACAAGAAGGCTCGCGCCACTACTTCTTGGGCCCGTGTCAACGAGGCTCTCGAGAACCAGGAGATTGTCACTGGTTTCGTGAAGTGTCGCACCAAGGGTGGTATGATCGTTGATGTCTTTGGCATCGAGGCATTCCTCCCAGGTTCGCAGATTGACGTTAAGCCAATCCGTGACTATGACGTATTCGTCAACAAGACAATGGAATTCAAGGTTGTGAAGATCAACCAGGAGTACCGCAATGTCGTTGTCAGCCACAAAGTGCTCATCGAGGCTGAGCTCGAAGAGAAGCGCAAGGAACTCATCTCGCAGCTTCAGAAGGGCCAGATCATCGAGGGTACTGTCAAGAACATCACCTCTTATGGTGTATTCGTTGACCTCGGTGGCGTGGACGGTCTCATCCACATCACAGACCTCAGCTGGGGCCGCGTTAGCGATCCTAAGGAGGTTGTTCAGCTCGACCAGAAGATCAAGGTCGTTATCCTCGACTTCGATGAGGAGAAGAAGCGTATCGCCCTTGGCCTGAAGCAGCTTTCTGCACATCCATGGGATGCCCTTGATCCAGACCTCAAGGTCGGTGACAAGGTGAAGGGTAAGGTTGTCGTTATGGCCGACTACGGTGCATTCGTTGAGATTGCTCCTGGTGTTGAGGGCCTGATTCACGTATCTGAGATGAGCTGGAGCCAGCACGTACGTTCTGCCAACGATCTGCTCAAGGTCGGTGACGAGGTAGAGGCTGTCATCCTTACTCTCAGCCGTGAGGAGCGCAAGATGTCGCTCGGTCTGAAGCAGCTCAAGGAGGATCCATGGGCAAGCATCGAGACAAGGTATCCTATTGGCTCGGATCACGAGGCCAAGGTTCGCAACTTCACCAACTTCGGTGTATTTGTTGAGCTCGAGGATGGCGTTGAGGGTCTGATCCACATCAGCGACCTCTCTTGGACCAAGAAGGTTAAGCATCCTTCTGAGTTCACCCAGATTGGTGCTCCTATCTCTGTTCGCGTGCTCGAGATCGACAAGGAGAACCGTCGTCTCAGCCTCGGTCACAAGCAGCTCGAGGAGAATCCTTGGAATGCTATCGAGGAGAAGTACACCGTTGGTTCTATCCACAATGGTACCATCGCTGAGCTCATCGACAAGGGTGCAGTCATCAGCCTCGAAGAGGGCGTTGAAGGCTTTGCTACTCCTAAGCACCTCCAGAAGCAGGATGGTTCACAGCCTAAGTTGGGCGAGACCCTTGACTTCAAGGTAATTGAGTTCAAGAAGGACAACCGTCGCATCATCCTCTCTCACTCTCGTATCTTCGAGGATGAGCAGAAGGCTGAGCAGCGTAAGGCCAACGCCGAGAAGCGTGCAGCTGCCAAGGCTGCTGCTGCCGAGAAGGCTGCTACTCCAATGCCAACTATCGAGAGAACTACTCTCGGTGACATTGACGCTCTTGCAGCTCTCCGCGACAAGCTCGCTGGCAAGTAAGACCCAGACCCTCTAAATCCCCCTGCTTAGGGGAACTTTAGCTGGAGAATAAAATTCAGGCGCTATCCCGATTGGGGTAGCGCCTGTTTTTCTTATATCTCGAATTATCGAATTGGGGTTATCCGTCGAGTGATGGCAAGAAATGTTCTCTAATTCGATAATTCGTGATGGAGAGAGTTATACTAATTCTCCGAGCAAGGTTGCCGATGAAGCATCGGTGACACGGACCATTACCAGGTCTCCTGGCTTGGCATTGCCCTTGGGGAAAACAATCATCTTGTTCTGCTGCGAGCGGCCGCACATCTGTTCGCGGCTGCGTTTCGAGTATCCTTCGACGAGCACCTCGAACGTCTTGCCGATGTCGCGACGATTACTTTCGAGGCTGAGTTCGTTCTGCAGAGCTATGATTTCGTTAAGTCGGCGAATCTTCTCCTCTTCGGGAACGTCGTCAGCATAGTGGCGAGCTGCAAAAGTGCCTGGACGTTCACTGTACTTGAACATGAATGCCGAATCATAACCAACTTCGCGCATCAGGCTGAGCGTCTGGGCATGGTCTTCGAGGGTTTCGCCGCAGAAACCACAGAACACGTCGGTCGAAAGTCCGCAGTCGGGGATGATGCGACGGACGGCAGCGATGCGACCAAGATACCACTCGCGGTCGTACTTGCGGTTCATCTTTTTGAGCACGGCCGAAGAGCCTGATTGGACGGGCAAGTGTAGGTGATGACAGATGTTCTTGTGAGCTGCCATCGTTTTGAGGATCTTGTCGCTCATGTCTTCGGGATTGCTGGTCGAGAAGCGGATGCGCATTCCGGGAGCGGCATCGGCAACGATGCCAAGAAGGTCAGCAAAGTCGATGCCTTCCTGCTTTTCAGCGTCGCAGTATCGATAGCTGTTGACGTTCTGTCCAAGCAGAGTCACTTCCTTGAAGCCCTTTTGCTCCAGGTCACGCAGCTCGTTGAGAATCGAACTGACTTCGCGTGAACGTTCACGACCACGGGTATAGGGCACGATGCAGTAGGAGCAGAAGTTGTTGCAGCCACGCATGATCGAAATGAATCCGCTGATGCGGCTATTGCCAACGCGGCTGGGGATAATATCCTTGTAGGTCTCGGTGGTTGATAACTGAACATTGACAGCCTTCTCGCCGGTTTCTGCAGCGGCCACGAGATTGGGCAAGTCAAGATAGGAGTCGGGACCTGCTACGAGGTCGGCGCCGTGCTCGAAAAGCCCATCGCGAACACGTTCGGCCATGCATCCCAATACTCCTACAATGAGCGGGTTGTGCATACCGCTGTCCTTCGGACTTTTGGCGCGTTTGTTCTTAACGCTCTGGAAGAACTGCAGTCGGCTATATATCTTCTGTTCAGCATTATCACGCACCGAACAGGTGTTCATAAAGACGGCGTCAGCATCGTCGATGTTATCGCACAGCTCGTAGCCAATGGTCTGCATGATGCTGGCCACAACCTCGCTATCTGCTACATTCATCTGACAACCGTAGGTCTCTATGAATAGTTTCTTCATACTATTTTGTTAAATATTGTTTATAAATTGAACTTTGTTGTAAAAAAATTTGGCAAATGGATGAAAACATCTTATCTTTGCAGCGAAAATTTATCATAGTTAAGGTTTAGGTTAATACAACAAGCGAGCCTGTGAAGGTTAGCTTGTTTTTTTATATCATTCGCTTTACAGGTTGACCAAAATGGGACAAAAAAGGAGGGATAAGATGAATTTCCCCCGAAATATTTGTCTGTTTCAGCAAAATTCTGTAAATTTGCGCCGCAAAGATAGCCAATATTTTTCAAAGACGCAAGAAAATTGATATGAATTATACGAAAATGACTCCTGAAGAGGCCGCAGCGCTCATCAAAGATGGCGATACACTTAGTTTTAGCGGCTTCTCTTCGACCGGCACACCACGAGTTGTTACCGAAGCGTTAGCCAAAAGAGCCGAAGCCGAACATGCCGCAGGTCGTCCTTTCAAAGTAAGTCTGTTTACAGGAGCTATTACGAGCGATAAGCTCGACGATGCCTTAGCCAATGCACATGCCGTCGATTGTCGAATGCCTTTCAATGGTTCTCCCTCGATGCGTAAAGCAATTAACAATGGAGAAGTTGATTATCTCGATATGCATCTCTCAGTTGTAGGACAGTATGTGCGTTATGGCTTCTTGGGAAAGGTGAATTGGTGTATTATCGAGGCTGTCGAGGTCACAGATTTAGGTGAAATCACCCTTACGGCAGGTGTGGGTTGTGTTGATACATATGCCCGTGAAGCCGACAAGATCATCATTGAACTTAATTCTGCGTACGACCATCGTATCCGAGGAATGCATGATATTTACACGGTGGCAGATCCTCCTCGACGAGACGTTATCCCTATCTATAAGCCCTCCGATCGCATTGGCAGTCCTATTTTGAAGGTCAATCCCAAGAAGATTGTTGCCGTTGTGCCTTGTCACTATCACTACAATGTGCCGCCCTTTGCTCCTCTTGATGAGATTACCACTAAGCTTGGTAGAAATGTCGTCAACTTCCTTTCACAAGAGGTTCGTGTAGGTCATCTCCATTCCGGTATCCTACCTATCCAGTCGGGTGTGGGTAATGTTTCGAATGCTGTGCTTGAGGCATTAAAGGATGCCCCCGACATTCCGCCTTTCACACTTTACACTGAGGTGCTGCAGGACAAGGGCGTCGACTTGATAGACTTGGGACGCTGCACATTTGCATCGACGGGTTCGCTTTACCTGAGTGATGCATATTATGATAAGGTGATGAATAACATTGACTTCTATAAGGATCACATCATCCTGCGTCCTTACGAGTTGTCGAACCACCCGGAGATCGTACGCCGACTTGGTGTAATCACTATCAACACTGCGTTGGAAGTGGATATCTATGGCAATGTCAATTCTACCCATGTCCTGGGCACCAAGATGATGAACGGTATCGGCGGTTCGGCCGACTTTGCACGCAATGCATACACGTCCATCTTTATCTGTCCTTCCATTGCGAAGAAAGGCAGCATCTCGGCCATCGTGCCATACGTAACCCATGTCGATAGTTCAGAACATTCTGTGATGGTGGTTGTTACAGACCAGGGCGTTGCCGACCTGCGAGGCAAGTCACCTCGTCAGCGTGCCGAGACCATCATCGAAAATTGTGCACATCCAAGCTATCGACCCTTGCTGCGCAAGTATCTCGAATTGGCACTCAAGGAAGGTGGGCATACACCAATGTCACTCGACCACTGTTTTGACTTCCACAAGGAGTTCCGCAAGTCGGGAGATATGCACAACACCACTTTCGATTGAAACTCAATCGAAAGGGTTTTGAAAGGTTTGAAAGGTTCTGAAATGTTCGAAAGGTCGTTCGTCACTCATACCCCTCGAACCCTTCGGACCCCTCTTAACCCTTGAACCCTTCGAACCCCTCGAACCTTTTTATATCCTCACATAACTATGTATCGTAAACAAACCTGTGGCGAGCTTCGTCTTGCCAATGTTGGCCAGGAGGTCACACTGGCCGGATGGGTGCAGCGCGTCCGCAAGATGGGCGGCCTCACTTTCGTTGATCTTCGTGATCGTTATGGTATCACTCAGCTCGTTTTCGATGAGAGCGAGGCTGATGCAGCTCTTTGTGAAAAGGCCACGCACCTGGGTCGTGAATATGTCATTCAGGTGATTGGCATTGTACGCGAACGTGAAAGCAAGAATAAGAATATTCCTACTGGCGACGTCGAGATTGTGGCCAAGGAGCTGAACGTGATTTCGGCTTCCGAGGTTCCACCTTTCACCATCGAAGACAAGACCGATGGCGGCGATGACCTTCGTATGCAGTATCGTTATCTCGACTTGCGTCGTCCGATGGTGCGCAAGAATCTGGAACTTCGTCACAAGCTGGCTTTCGAGGTGCGTCGTTATCTCGATGCCCAGAGCTTCCTGGAAGTGGAAACCCCAATGCTCATCAAATCGACACCCGAGGGTGCACGTGACTTTGTGGTTCCTTCACGCATGAATCCTGGTCAGTTCTATGCCTTGCCACAATCTCCACAGCAGTTCAAGCAGCTGCTTATGGTGGCTGGTTTCGACCGTTATTTCCAGATTGTAAAGTGTTTCCGCGATGAGGACCTTCGTGCTGACCGTCAGCCAGAGTTCACACAGATCGATTGCGAGATGTCGTTTGTCGAGCAGGATGATGTCATCGAGATGTTCGAAGGCATGATGAAGCATCTTTTCAAGGAACTCAAGGGCATCGAGTTCGACAAGTTCCCCCGCATGACGTGGGAGGATGCCATGAAGTACTATGGTTCCGATAAGCCGGATCTTCGTTTCGGCATGAAGTTCGTCGAACTTAAGAATATGTCGCCGCTGCGAGCTTACGTCCAGGGTGCCGACACCAGTGGGGTAGGACAGAGTGTCTTCCCCGAAGGACAGTTCTCGGTATTCGATAGCGTGCCCTATGTGGCCGGTATCAATGCCAAGGGGTGTGCCAACTATACGCGCAAGCAGATAGACGGTCTCACCGACTTCGTAAAGCGTTCGCAGATTGGTGCCAAGGGCCTTATCTGGGTGCGCAAGAACGAGGATGGCAGCATCAAGTCGAGCATCGACAAGTTCTATGCTCCCGAGGTCATCGAGACCATCTGCCAGAAGTTCGAGGCCGAGCCAGGCGACCTGATGCTCATCCTTTGCGGTGAGATGCGTCGCACGCAGAAGCAGCTTTGTGCCCTTCGTCTCGAGATGGGTCAGCGCCTCGGATTCCGCGATCCTTCGGTCTATGTGCCCCTTTGGGTCATCGACTTCCCGCTCTTCGAGTGGGATGAGGAGACACAGCGCTACTATGCTACCCATCACCCGTTCACTAGCCCCAATCCCGAGGACATTCCGCTCCTCGACGCCGATCAGGGCAAGGTTCGTTCGTGGGCTTACGACTGCGTCATGAACGGCGTAGAACTCGGTGGCGGTTCGGTTCGTATCCACGACTCGAAACTGCAGGAGAAGATGTTCGAACTCCTTGGCTTCACCGAGGAGAAGGCCATGGAACAGTTTGGCTGTCTGATTAATGCCTTCAAGTATGGTGCACCTCCTCACGCTGGTCTTGCATTCGGCTTGGATCGCGTTGTTTCGATGTTTGCCGAAATCGATTCCATCCGCGATACCATCGCATTCCCCAAGAACAACCAGGGACGCGACGTGATGATCGATGCACCTTGCGCCATCGACCAGGCACAGCTCGACGAACTCCAGATTGCGTTGAACCTCAAGGAGGAATAATTGCCTCCAATCCCTATAGAAAGGAATGGAAACCTGTGTCGTTTCCATCCCTTTCTTCGTTTTTTCTGCTTCTATCCTTTATTTTTTTAATCCATAAAACACCATCCACACATGAAAAGACTCCTGTTATTGATGACCCGAAAGAGATGGCCGTCCAGTATGCCGAGAGTGAACTGAAACGTTTCCCCAGCCTGTATCTCTACGATTATGGTCGTGTGCCTTTCTTTGGCTACACCCAGGGCGTAGGCGGCACATCCTATCTTTACATGTATCGCAAGACGGGCGATCGTCGCTACTTCCAATATGCCGAGGAGTGGTGCGACACGCTCTGCATGGACGACGGCACTATCCAGAAGCGTGCCATGGAGACCTATAATCTCGACCTAATTCGTGGCGGTTGGGTCGTTTGTGAGGTCTATAATCTGATCAAGGAGAATCCCGACCTGGTGGGAGGTGAAGCCATCGCCCAAAAGAAGTTGGAGAAGTATAAGAAGTGCATGGAGATGCAGCTCATCAAGCAGCTGAAAAACCATCCCAAGACCTGCGACGGCGGCTTTTGGCACAAGCTCGTCTATCCCCATCAGATGTGGCTCGATGGCATCTACATGGCATCTCCTTTCATGGCTATCTATGGAAAGACGTTCAATCATCCCGAGTGGCAGGCGGAAGCATTGCAGCAGGTCATCACCTGTTGGCACCATACTTACGACCCCCGCACAGGTCTTCTTCATCATGCTTGGGACGAAAGCGCTTCGCAACGTTGGAGCGATGCCGAAGGTCATTCGCCCAACTTCTGGGGACGTTCGGTAGGTTGGTACCTGATGGCCATGGTCGATATTCTCGATTATATCCCCGAGGGTTTCACCTCGCAGTTCAACTGTGGGCGCAAGGATACCATTCAGATTTCCGGTCGCGACACGCTCATCGCTTATATCAACCAGCTTGTCGATGCCTTGCCTCAATATCAGCGCGGAGGCCTTTGGTATCAGGTGCTCGATTGTCCTGACAAAGTAGGTAACTGGCCCGAGGCTACTGTTACCGTGCAATTTATGTATGCTATTGCCAAGGCGGTCAACAAGGGCTATCTTCCTGCCGACCGCATCAAGATTGCCTGGGATGCCTACAACGGCTTGCAGCAAACAGTACTCAACGATTGCCGCCAGGTTAATGCCGAAGGCAAGGTGATTGGCGACGAGCGTGACCCGATGACCTACGAATATGGTCCCCAACATACGATGGTCGTTCGTCTCGCCGATGGCACCTATTCCCTCACACAGTGCTGTGCCGTAGGTGGTTTGGGAGGCAACAAGTACAGGGATGGTTCCTTCGAGTATTATATCGGCGAACGTGTTCGCGACAACGACGGCAAAGGTTCGGGCATCTACATCATGGGATGTTGGGAACTTGGCGAGAGTATGAAATAAACGTCAATCCAATTGGTCAAAAATGCTCTTTTTTCGAGCAAAAGACTAATTGGATTACTTTTTGTGCCTTCAAATTTGGTGGTTTGAACAAAATGCTATATTTTTGTACACTAAATATGTTTGAAGGAATGAATATACAGAGATTGCGACTCGGAATCGATGTAGGCTCTACCACAACCAAGGTGGTCGCCTTGGATGGCGATGGTCACGTCGTTTTCGATAAGTATATCCGTCATCTGGCCCGAGCCGTCGAGAGTGTCGTTGACGTTCTTTCCGACATGAAGTCCAAGATCGGTGATGCCTTCGAGGTTTCGCTTCGCGTCACGGGCTCGATCGGCATGGGTATAGCAGAAAGAGTCAGTCTGCCTTTTGTGCAGGAGGTCGTCGCAGCCTCCAAATGCATTCAGATGAAATATCCCGATGTCAAGTCGATGATTGACATCGGTGGCGAGGATGCGAAAGTGGTCTTCTTCCACAACGGGGAGGCTCGCGATCTTCGCATGAATGGTCAGTGTGCCGGTGGTACTGGTGCATTTATCGACCAGATGGCCATTATCCTGGGTTGTTCGGTGGACGAGCTCAATCAGCTTGCCTTGCAGGCCAAACAGGTTTATCCTATTGCTTCGCGTTGCGGCGTTTTCTGTAAGACCGATATACAGAACCTCATAGCCAAGAATGTTTCGCGTGAGGACATCGCCGCTTCCATCTTCCGTGCTGTTGCCGTTCAGACAGTCATGACGTTGGCTCATGGCTGCGAGATCGAACGTCCCTTGCTCTTCTGTGGAGGACCTTTGACCTATATTCCCGCATTGCGCAAGGCTTTCGTCGATTACATGCATCTTGCCGCCAAGGAGGTGATTCTTCCCGAGCGTGGAACGTTGCTGCCGGCCGAAGGTGCAGCCTTGGCTATTATCCCTTCGGAAGAATATTTGAGCATCGATGCCTTAATCGATAAGATTCGCGCAGCATACAATGTGAAGGGCATCACGTCGGCCGGTGCCATGGCTCCCATCTTCATGGATGCTGCCGACTATCAGGCTTGGCAGGAGAGGATGTCCCAGAGCAAGCTGCCGACTGCTGATCTCGACAGGCTGATAGCACAGGCCAAGCCCTTGGAGCAGAATCTGGGTGAGGCAGAAGTCGAATCGGGAAAGGATGTCGCCGTCCTCGATGCCTTTCTCGGCATCGACTCCGGTTCCACTACTACCAAGATCGTATTGCTCGACACCAAAGGTCGCATCATCTACGATTACTATGTGCCCAATGGCGGCAATCCGATTCATGCGGTAGAGGAGGGGTTGAAGCGTCTCAACGCCCGTCTGTCGTCGGCCAATGCCCGTCTTCGTATCCTTGGTTCGGGCAGCACAGGTTATGGCGAGGACCTCATCAAGGCTGCTTTCCAGCTTGATCATGGCATCATCGAGACCATTGCGCACTTCCTTTCTGCCCATCATATCGACAAGGATGTGAGCTTCATTCTCGACATCGGAGGCCAGGATATGAAGGCCATCTTTGTGCAGAATGGAGTCATCAACCGCATAGAGATCAACGAGGCCTGTTCGTCGGGCTGTGGTTCGTTCCTTTCGACGTTTGCCACCAGCTTGGGCTACAAGGTTTCCGACTTTGCCGATCAGGCTCGCCAGAGCCAGGCTCCTTGCGACCTCGGCACCCGTTGCACCGTCTTCATGAATTCGAAGGTGAAGCAGGTGCTTCGCGAAGGCGCTTCGGTGGCTGACTTGTCGGCTGGCTTGGCTTATTCGGTGGTTCGAAATTGCCTGTATAAGGTATTGAAGTTGAAGAACACCAAGGAACTGGGCAGTCATATCGTTGTGCAGGGCGGTACCATGCGCAATGATGCAGTGGTACGTGCCCTCGAACTCCTTTCGGAGGCTCAGGTCAGTCGTTGCGACAAACCTGAATTGATGGGTGCTTTCGGTTGTGCTCTCTTTGCTATGCGTCATGTCGAAAAGACGGCCGAGCAGGCTCCCTTCCTCGAAGACCTGTTGCAGAAGTCGTCCTATACGCAGAAGAATGTCTATTGCCATGGTTGCGAGAATCAGTGTCTTGTCTCGACCTACAAGTTTGCAGGCGGCAAGACCTATTTCAGCGGCAATCGTTGCGAAAAAGTCTTCGTCAATGGAGGTGAGGCCAAGCGCAAAGGTCTCAACGTCTATGACCAGAAGCTTCACGAGCTTTTCGACCGTGTTTCTGCAAATCAGAACCCCTCAAACATTTCGAACTCTTCGAACTCCTCAAACCTCTCGAACCCCTCGAACCCCCTAATCGGCATTCCCCGTGCCTTGAACCAATTCGAGGAATTCCCCTTCTGGCATGCCCTCTTTACGCATGCAGGCATCAACGTAGTCCTTTCTTCCCCTTCCAACTATCGCAAGTACGAACGTGACGCCGGCATGGTGATGAGCGACAACATCTGTTTCCCTGCCAAGTTGATGCATAGCCACATTCGCGACCTGGTGGAGCGTGGCGTCAAGCGTATCTTCCTGCCTTTCGTCATCTATGAGCGGCCCAATGGCGGTCAGAACAGTTTCAATTGTCCCATCGTCAGTGGTTATAGCGAGGTCGTCAAGTCGGTGCAGGGTTCCATGGCTGAATTCATCTCGCCGACCATCTCGTTCAAGGACGAAAAGCTGCTGCGCAAGCAGTGCCAGCAATTGCTGAAAGACCTTGGTGTGAAAGGACGCAAACAGATCAACGATGCCATCGATCAGGCAATCTATGCGCAGAATCTCTTCGAACAACGTCTGACCTACTTCTGCGAGGATGTGCTTCGCGAAGCTCGCAACAACCATCGTCTGGTCATTATGCTTGTAGGCCGACCCTATCACAGCGACCCGCTCATCCAGCACCAGGTTGCCGACTTGATTTCGGGTATGGGCATCGACGTCATCACCGACGACTATGTTCGCGACAAGGATATCGACCTCCACGACGTGCATCACGTTGCCCAATGGGCCTATCCCACACGCATTCTGAAGGCTGCCAAGTGGTGTGCCGAGCAGGGCAACGATGTGCATCTCGTGCAGTTCACTTCGTTCGGCTGCGGTCCCGATGCCTTCCTTGTCGATGAGGTTCGCGACCTGATGGTTCGCCATCACAAGAGCCTCACTCTTCTCAAACTCGACGACATCAACAACGTGGGTTCGATGAAGCTCCGCATCCGTTCGCTCATCGAGTCGTTGAAGTTGGCTTCGGGTCTTACAGAGAAACGCAAGGCCGAGAAGTTTGTCACCACACCCATTTTCGACGAGACGATGCGTGGCCGCAAGATTCTGGCACCCTATTTCACACAGTTCATCTCGCCGCTGCTCCCATCCATCGTGAAGCTTGTGGGCCTCGACCTGGAATGTCTGCCGCTCAGCGACAAGATTTCGGGCGATATGGGTCTGCGTTATGCCAACAACGAGGTCTGCTATCCGGCTACCCTCGTGGTGGGCGATTTCGTCAAGGCTTTCCGCGAAGGTCGCTACGACCCCGACAAGACAGCCGTGGTCATGTCGCAGACCGGTGGACAGTGCCGTGCCTCCAACTACATCTCGCTCATCAAGAAGGCGCTTGTCGATTCGGGCTTCCCGCAGGTGCCCGTCATCAGTCTCACCTTTGGCGAAGATATGGGCAATGTACAGCCCGGTTTCGATGTGCCTTGGCGCAAGATCATCGTCATCGCCTTCTATGCTGTGCTTTACAGCGACTTCATAGCAAAACTCTATTACCCCACTGCCGTGCGTGAACGTGAGCCTGGCATTGCCCAGCGTCTCAAGGACAAGTATCTGCAGCTGGGTTGCGAAGCCATAGAGCGTCGCAGTTCGAGGCAACTGACGCATCTGGCCGAACAGGCTGCTGCCGAGTTCGATGCTGCTTGCATCGATCGTGAGACTGCCAAGGTCGGTGTCGTGGGCGAGATCTTCCTCAAGTTCCATCCGTTTGCACAACTGCATGTGGTCGATTGGCTGATGGAACGCGGCATCGAGGTGGCACCTCCTGTCCTGCTCGACTTCTTTGCACAAAGCTTTGTCAATCGCAAGGTGAATCTTGCCACCAAGGTCGAACGTTCCAACGTGCCTGACTTCATCGTCGATACAGTCTATCTGCTCATCCGACGCCAATTGGGCAAGTACAACCGAATAGGTCGTCGGTTCCGTTACTTCCTGCCGTTCCACGACATCATGGAGGAGGCCCGTGTCAGCCAGGAGATTGTCTCCCTTTCTGCTCAGTTCGGCGAAGGCTGGCTTCTTCCTGCCGAGGTGGCCGAATATGCGCGCCAGGGCATCAACCACGTCGTTTCGCTCCAGCCCTTTGGCTGCATCGCCAACCACATCGTGGCCCGTGGTGTGGAACGTCGCATCAAGCAGGTCTATCCCGACATGAATCTCCTCTCGCTCGATTTCGACTCCGGCGTTTCCGAGGTGAATATCACCAACCGTCTGCTGCTTTTCATCGATAATCTTAATAAATGATATGAAATCCACTCTCCTTGCCTTCGTTGCGTTGTCGCTTTCCGTCGTGTCCCTTTCGGCCCAAACCACACGCATCGAAAGGTTTCTCTATGCCGGTCCTGTGGTGATGCAGGCCCCTGTGATGCTCGACACTATCGATGCCGAATTGAAGGGCTTCGACCCCAAGTCGCTCCTCGATTGCGCCCTTTCGCCCGAAGCCGTTAAGAATGGCACGACATGGCGAGGGACGGAATTGCCCGGTGTTCCCGAAGGCGCCGCTTACGCCTTGCATCAGCTGGGCTTCACGCTCCGACCATCCACCTTTGTCAAAGGAACGCTCAAGCTCGAAAAGGCACCCGCCAACTATCAGCTCTTCCTCGATGGACAGAAGTCTGCTGCAGGTGAACTGTCGCTCGAGCCGGGTGACCACGATTTTGTCATCAAATATCTCAGCGATGCCAGTGCCGAGAAGCCCGATAGCCTCGAACTGACTTTCGAGTCCACGTCGCAGGTCCTTGTCGACCTGCCCAATAATCTCGGTCGTCTCTATACCATCACGCGAATGATGGAGTCTCGTCTATGCTATGGCCTCTCCCTTTCGCCCAAGGGAGACTACCTGCTCATCACCGAAGGCCAGCGCGCTCCCAAGCAGAATCGCCGCTGGTATTATCTTCAGAACCGTCTGACGGGTCAGCGCACCCAACTCAGCCAAGGCGTGGATTGGATGCCGCGCACCAACCGCTATTACTATACGCGCACGGGCAACGAGGGTCTTGAACTTGTCACTGTCGATCCGGCTACAGGTGCCGAGGAGGTCCTTTGCCGCCATCTGCCCGATGGCAGCTTCAGCTTCTCGCCCGATGAGCAGTCCCTTGTCTTCTATGTCAGCAAGGAAGGACCCAAGGAGGTCAACAAGGACGTTTATGAGGTGCTCAATCCCGAGGATCGTCAGCCACGCTGGCGCGACCGCTATGCGATGGCCATCTACGACATCCGGTCGGGGGTGCTCCGTCCGCTCACCTTCGGCTACAATAACTGCTACGTGACCGACATCAGCCAGGACGGACGTTATGCCTTGCTCTCCAAGAGTGAACACACGTTCAAGCCGCTTGGCGAAGCTGTGGCTGTCGATCGTCCCCAGCGTCCCCATGAATTCACTTCGTTGTATCGTCTCGATCTCGAGACCTTGTCCCTCGACACCCTCATCCATCAGGATGGTTTCGTTTATGGCGGAACTTTCTCTCCCGATGGCAGTCAGGTGCTCGTTCAGGGTTCTCCCGAGGCTTTTGGCCGTGTGGGCTGCACGCTGCCTGCCGAAGTCATTCCTTCGATGTACGATTACCAGGCCTACATCATCGATGTCGATGATCACGAGGTGCATCCCTTGACCCGTGACTTTGACCCCAGCATCTCTTCGATGGAGTGGAACCTCTACGATGGTCAGATCTACCTCACTTGCGAGAACCGCGACTCCGTGAGCCTCTATCGCCTCGATCCAGCAACGGGAGATATTCGCATGCTGCCTCTTCCCGAGGAGTGTGTCAAGGGCGTTACGTTCGCTTCGCAGGCTCCTGTGATGGCATGGTACGGACAGTCGTCAATGAACAGCGATCGTCTCTATTCTGTCGATCTGTCAAAGGTCAGAATGAACAGGAAGACGGGAAATCTCACTTGTCCCTCTACCTGCTTTGAGGACCTCTCGGCCAAGACTCTTCGCGACGTGCAGGTTGCCGAATGCAGGCCTTGGCATTTCACCAACAGCAATGGCGACGATGTGCTTTGCCGCTACTATCTGCCCGTCGGTTTCGACGACGAGGCTCCCGATGCCGTGGGCATTTATCCGATGATCACTTATTATTATGGCGGTTGCAGCCCGACGGGTCGCAACTTCGAGTCGAGTTATCCCTGGCAATGTTGGGCAGCGCTGGGTTATGTGGTGCTTGTCGTACAACCCAGTGGCGCTGCTGGTTTCGGACAGGAGTGGGCTTCGCGTCATGTCAATACGGCAGGTGTCGATCCGGCTCGTGATATCACCGAGGCAGTACGCGAATTCTGTCGCGCGCACGCGTATGTTAATAAGGAGAAGGTCGGCTGCTGTGGCGCTTCGTATGGAGGCTTCATGACGCAGTATCTGCAGACCTTGCCCGACTGCCCCTTCGCCTGTGCCATCAGTCATGCCGGCATCTCCGACCACACCACCTATTGGGGCTATGGCTATTGGGGCTACAGTTACAGCGAGGTGTCGATGGCAAACAGTTATCCTTGGAGTGAAACCGACCTCTATGTGAAGAACTCGCCCATCTACAACGTCGATAAGATCCACACGCCCATCCTTTTCCTGCATGGCACCAAGGATGTCAACGTCCCCATCAACAACTCCATTCAGATGTTCACCGCACTGAAACTCCTCGGTCGCGAGACGGCTCTCGTCTGCGTCGATGGCGAGGATCATGGCGTCGTCGATTACGACAAACGCATGGCTTGGCTCCGCACACAACTTGCCTGGTTCCAGAAGTATCTTAAGGATGATTCTTCCTGGTGGGATGCCATGTATCCCAAGAAGGCGCTCTAAATGTTACGAATAATGCCATAAAAAGGTCATTTTTGCAAAAACACTTGCAGGTTTCATCAAAAATCGCTTACTTTGCATCGATTATTTCTACCTTTCATGGCAAAATTGTTAATTGTTAATTATTAATTGTTAATTCGTATTTGTAAATTATTAATTGTTAATTAATATCTATGCGTAGCATTCGTACCCTTTGCTGCCTCGTGTGCAGCCTCGTCGTGCTCGGTTTCATGTCCTGCCAGAAGCAGCCCGAGCCTCAGAAAATTGCTTTCCTCGCCATTGGTCAGTCCAACATGGTAGGTATTGGTGACATCTCTTCGGAAGAAGACACCATCGTCTCACCTCGTTTCCTCAATCTTGCTTCCACCGAAAACGAAGACCGCAAGGTGGGAGAGTGGCGTGTAGCCAAGCCGGGCAACTGCCGTCCGGGTTATCATCGTCCCAATTTCCTGTCGCCCACCGATTATTTCGGACGCACTGTCCTTGAGCATCTTTCGCCCATCGACTCTGTAGCCGTTATCCAGGTGGCTGTCGATGGTTGCCCCATGCGTCTCTTTGACAAGGATCTCTACCAGGGCTTTGTTGATAGTTGTCAGATGGATTGGATGAAGAACGAGATTGCTGCCTACGATGGCAATCCCTATGGCCGTCTCATCACCTTGGCCAAGCAGGCACAAGCCCAGGGTTGGACCATTCGCGGCTTGCTCATCCATCAGGGCGAGACAGATGCCTATGGCCCTCATTGGCCCAATCAGGTGAACCGTATCTATCAGAACATCCTCACCGACCTCAACCTGAAGGCCGAAGATGTGCCCGTTCTTTGTGGCGAAGCTGTCGGCATCGATCAGAATGGCGTCTGCGCGCATGCCAATCCCACTATCGACCAGATTCACAACTACATCCCAACGGCTTACACCATCTCGTCACGTGCCTGCAAGGTGAGCCGCGACAACCTCCACTTCGCAGGTGTGGGCTATCGTCGTTTGGGTACCCGTTATGCCATCAAGTGGCTCCAGCTCAATGGTTACGATGTGGCTGATGACACCGACTCCCAGCTGCAGTGCGAGACTGGCAATCCTGGCGATGCTTTCGCTGTCGATGCCTTCATTCGTGAGCAGGACAACAAGCTCATGGTGGCTGCTGCCGTGTCGCTCGCTTCGGTCGATATCGTCAGCTATTCGGGCGCTACTCTTGCCACCGTCCAGGCCGAAGGCAAGCGCACCGTAGAGATTGACGTTACACCCTATGCTGGCGAGGACCGCCTCGTGCTCAATATCCACGCTGCCGATGGCAATGTAGTCAATCGTCAGGTCAACCGATAGACTTCATTATGACCGAACCCATCCTCAACGACCACAACAAACGAGAATACGAGCCTGCGCACACCGCCGAGCATATCCTCAACCAGACCATGGTGCGTATGTTCGGCTGCGAGCGTTCGCGCAACACCCATGTGGAGCGCAAGAAGAGCAAACTCAACTACGAGCTGCCCCAGTGTCCCACGCCCGAACAGATTGCTGAGGTCGAGCGCCGTGTCAATGAGGTCATCCAGTCCGACATGCCTGTGACGATGGAGTATGTGACGCGCGACCAGATTCCGCCCGAAGTCTCCCTCGCCAAGCTGCCCGACGATGCATCCGAGACGCTGCGTCTCGTCCGTGTCGGCGACTACGACGTCTGCGCATGCCTCGGTTTCCACGTCGAGCACACCCTCGAATGCGGTCATTTCCGCATCTCCTCCACGTCGTGGACACCCCTTGCCGAAGGCGGTTCCTTCCGCATCGTCTTCCGTCTCGATGGACCCTCTGATAAATATTAGACAAAAAATAAGCCCCTCCCGATGTCGGAAGGGGCTTATTAAATTGATTTAGGGTTATGCGGCGATTGCCCTTCAGAACCCTTCAGTACTTTTCAGAACCCTTAATTAGTAGGTGATCAGTGGCTTCAGCTCCTTGGCCTGGGCAATCATGCGCTCTACCTCGCTCAGCGAAGGAACACGGTTGCAGAGGTTCTTCTCTTCGTTGATGGCAACGAGCTTGGGCTGGAGGTTGGCGGGAACGCGATGACGGAACTCCTTCACGGTGTCAACGCCAGCAGCTTCGAGCAGCTCCGAGAACTGTCCTGCGATGCCGTTGATGCGCATCAGGTCAGCGTGGTTGGTCCACTTCAGGATGAGCTTGCGGCTGATGCCGGTTTCTTCAGCAATAGCAATGCGGCCCTTGGCGGCAGCACACTTCTCCAGAAGGTCGTCAGTAGTAGCGATGCCAGCAGCGATGAGTTTCTCGGCGTAAACCTCGCCGATGCCTTCGATTTGATCAATCTTGTAAGCCATGTTTTTTGTGTTTAAAAGGTTATTATTGTTTGTTTTGGGTAATGGTCGTTTTTCATTCGACATTTCACGGTGCAAATGTAACAATTCTAATTTAAATAAACAACTATTTTTGCAAAAAAATGAAGTGCAAATGCCAATTTTTAGCTAAATATCGCAATTTTAGGCCCAAAAACGCAAAAAACACTTCAAATTATTTTGCTGTATCAGGAAAAATGTCTATCTTTGCGCGCTGATTCCGATGTAGGCACGATAAGTAATGACCGTCACGGCAAGGTGGCAGTGATGCCAGCCCTCCACGATGAGCGCCATTCGCCTTGCGGAGAAATATTTAAAAAATATTTTTTGTACAATGTACGCTATTGTTGAAATCCAGGGCCAGCAGTTCAACGTTGAGCCCGACCAGAAGATCTGCGTTCTCAATATCGCAGGTGCTAAGGTAGGTGACGAGGTAGTCTGCGACAAGGTCCTCCTCGTTAACAATGACGGTGTTATCACCGTTGGCACTCCCACTGTAGAGGGTGCAAAGGTTGTTTTCGAAGTCTCTCAGGTAGAACTTCGCGGTAAGAAGATCAAGGTGTTCCACAAGATCCGTCGTAAGGGCTTTGACAAGCTCGTCGGTTCTCGTCAGCATTTTACCGAAGTGTTAGTTAAGTCTATTGTTGCATAAGCGAATCCGCTATTAAAAAGAAAGGAAAAAAGCACTATGGCACACAAGAAAGGTGTAGGTAGTTCGAAGAACGGCCGTGAGTCTCATAGCAAACGACTCGGTGTTAAGAAGTTTGGTGGCGAAATCGTGAAGGCTGGCAACATCCTCGTTCGTCAGCGTGGCACCAAGCACAACCCAGGCCTCAATGTAGGCATTGGCAAGGACGATACTCTCTATGCTCTCATCGACGGCAAGGTAGTATTTACCAAGAAGCGCGAGAATAAGAGCTACGTTTCCGTTGAGCCACTGGCTTAAGCCCTTGGCCAACAGCTTAAAAGAATTACAGGGCATCTGACAACCCCATGGTTGCCAAGTGCTCTGTTTTTGTTTTTTCATTTTCTTGGACAAGCAGATCAATGATCATTGTTCCTTGTTTCAAGCAAATCATTGTTATTTGTTAATTATTAATTGTTAATTTTTCAATGTTAACATTGAAGCTCATCACCGAGCAATACGATCGCGTCATTGCCGGTTTGAACAAAAAGCATTTCGAAGGCGCACGCGAAGCCATCGATGCCGTCATCGCCAAGGACCAGGAGCGCCGTCAGACGCAGAAGACCCTCGATGACAACCTCGCCGAGGCCAATCGTCTCGCCAAGAGCATCGGCATGCTCATGAAGAATGGTCAGCGCGCCGAAGCCGAGGCTGCCAAGGCTCGTGTCGCTGAACTCAAGGCTATCAACAAGGAGCTTGACGAGAAGAAGGCCGCTTGCGAGGGCCAAATCACCGACATGCTCTGCCAGATTCCTAATATTCCCTACGACGAGGTGCCCGAAGGCACTGGTGCCGAGGACAACTGGGTAGTCAAGTCCAACCTCAAGGAGTGTGTCCTCGGTCAGGACACCGTAGGCAACTGGACCTGCAACCCCGAGGTGCCCACCGCAAAGCTGCCACACTGGGAGCTCGCCAAGAACCTCAACCTCATCGACTTCGACCTCGGTGTCAAGATCACGGGTGCAGGATTCCCCGTCTATCGTGGCCTGGGCGCACGTCTCCAGCGTGCCCTCATCAACTTCTTCCTCACCGAAGCAGCCAATGCCGGCTACGAGGAGATCATGCCTCCGACAGTCGTCAACAAGGAGTCGGGCTACGGTACAGGTCAGCTGCCCGATAAGGAAGGACAGATGTACCACTGCGAGATCGACGATTTCTATCTCATCCCAACCGCCGAAGTGCCTGTCACCAACATCTATCGTGACGTCATCATCGACGAAAAGGACCTCCCCATCAAGAACTGCGCCTACACCCAGTGCTTCCGTCGCGAAGCCGGTTCGTATGGCAAGGACGTGCGTGGCTTGAACCGTCTGCACGAGTTCTCGAAGATCGAGATCGTACGTATCGACACTCCCGAGCATTCCGCCGAGTCTCATCGTGAGATGCTCGAACATGTCGAGGGTCTGCTCAAGAAGCTCGAACTGCCCTACCGCATTCTGCGTCTTTGTGGCGGTGATCAGAGTTTCACCAGCGCCATCTGCTACGATTTCGAGGTTTATTCCGAGGCTCAGAAGCGCTGGCTCGAAGTGTCGTCAGTTTCCAACTTCGACACCTATCAGGCCAACCGCTTGAAGTGCCGCTATCGTCGCGCCGACAACAAGAAGGTCGAGCTCTGCCACACCCTCAACGGTTCCGCTCTCGCCCTCCCACGTATCGTCGCCGCCATCATCGAGAACTATCAGCAGCCCGACGGCACAATAAAAGTTCCCACCGTCCTTAAACCTTGGATGGGAGTCGAAGTCATAAAGTAAAAGACTTCGACCCCATCCCAAGCACATCTCGATGTGCCGCCCTTAGGCGTAAATTTAGGATGTGTTGATGTCATAAAGTAAAACTGGATGATTTCGGTCCGGAAATCCGAGTACTCCGATTATTCTGATAATTCCGAGTATTCCGAGTACTCCGATATTTTCGATAACTCAAATACACTATATTAACCCTTTAAAAACGAACACCTATGAAGAATTTTGCAAAGTATTTGCTCCTTGCTGCTTTCGTTGCAGCTCCAGCACTTTCGTTCGCACAGTCAGATGCCAAGAAGAGCAACGAAGAGCTCAGCACTCAGTACAAGCATGAGATTGATGCCCTTCAGGCAGAGCTCAAGGCAAACAAGAAACATCAGAAGGCTAACCCCGGCGATGCTACCCTCAAGACCGCTGAGCAGACCAAGAAGGCCCAGCTTGCTACCCTCAAGGAGAAGAAAAAGGCTGTAGATAAGTCTCTCGCTGCCGACAAGAAGAACGTGAAGGCTCAGAAGGCTTCCCAGAAGGCTCAGGAAGATGCCGAGAAGGCTATTGCTAAGGCTAAGTCTGCCAACGAGAATGCCAAGAAGGTTGTAGGCGATTTCAACCCTGAGAACAAGAGCTGGGAGCAGCTTAGCGAACAGTACAAGCATGAGATCGATGCCATCGAGGCTGAACTCAAGGCCAACAAGAGCCGTCAGAAGGCCAACCCATCCGACGCTGCCCTCAAGACCGAAGAGCAGACCAAGAAAGCCGAGCTCGCTGCCCTCAAGGAGCGCAAGAAGGCTGTAGATGCTGCTGTTAGCGCCGAGAAGGCAAGCCAGAGCGCTCAGAAGAAGGCCGACAACCGTCAGGAGGATGCCGAGGACGCTCTCCAGAAGGCTAAGAACCACGCCAAGGCTGCCGATCGTGCCGTAGGCCGTTAATTCTTCGACAGTACTCTTCCGTACATAACAATCACCGCTGCAACCCATTCCGGTCGCAGCGGTGATTTTATTGTTTAGGGACAATTAATTGTTAATTGTTCGTTGTTAATTATCAATTATTAATTGTTAATTATTTATTGTTATTCGTTGAATTTTAATTGTTAATTATTAATTATTAATTGTTAATTGTTAATTATTAATTGCCATGCTTCCGCTCGTATTCCGTGGCAGCGAGGATGAAGGCGCCATAGACCTTGCCTTCGGTGTAGTCAGTGATGCGGGTGACGTCGTTGCCGAGGAGGTAGTAGGCGGCGGAGCCGTCGCGGACGCCCCAGCTGGCGTCGCCGAGGCCGGCAGAGGCGCAGTCGTCGATGAGGGTCCATGTTCCGTTGTCGTCACGCACACGGAGGAACTGCTTCACGAGGCCCATCATGGCCACTTCGGCGATGTTGTCGTACTTTTCTTTCGGGAGGAGGCCCAGACGGATACCCTTGAGGAGGGTAGCGGTGAAGATGCTTGAGGCGGACGATTCCAGGTAGTTGCTCACGGGTTCGTAGGACTTTCCTTGGTATTCGCTCACCGTAAAATTGCCATCATGGGCGAGGAGCTGGTACCAGCAGCCCGTCTCCTTGTCCTGGCGGCGCACCAGTCCTTCGGCGAGGGTGTTCAGGTAGTAGAGCAGGCGTTCGCGGCAGTCGGAGCTCAGTCCGCGCAGGGTGCTTTGTGTGGGTTTCATCGTGATGCCTTCGGGGATGAACTCCAGCACATCGACCAGGGCGAGGAAGTACCAGCCGCAGGCGCGGCCCCAGTATTCCTTCGAGCGTCCCGTCTTGGGGTCGGCCCAGAGGCGGGCCTTTTCACCCTTGGGGTCGGCGCTGAAAGCGTGCCACAGCAGTTGTTCCTTGGGGTCCCAGAGTTTATGCCAGGTGATGTCGAACTGTCGGGTGATGGTTTTCCAGTCCTCCTCCGCGCCGTCGATGGTGTATCCGTAGTGGATCATCTGGGCGAGCAGGGCGGGACCCATGTATTGGCCGTCGCACCACATCTGGTTCGGATAGACCTCCTTGTGCCACCAGCCTCCAGCACATTCCTTGCTCAGCGAGGGGGGGATGGCGTAATGTTCCTTCACGTCCTTCAGGCCCTGGATGGCGCGTTCCATGGCCATTTTGGCGTTGGCGTGAGTCTCGGGTTTGGCGATGTCCTTGAATGCACCCGTCTCGGGGTCGGTGAGGTCGTAGAGGGTGAAGTACATCTTGGTAGCGTTGAGATCGTCGAGGCTCTTACCGGTGGTGGGCACGCTTTGGGCGCAGCGGTTGGCATAGTCCTCCACGCTGTAGAACCAGCTCTTGGCGAATCCCGATTTGCTGTTGACCTGGGCAGCCTCGATGATGGCTTTAGCCACGAGACCGGGCACGTAGTCGAATTTCAGGTTGTCGCCGCCCTGGTTAGGTGTCATCACCTCACCCTGGATGTTATAGAGGTTGAGGCCCATGAGTTTCTTGTTGGCGTAGAAGTCGGCGATGCGGTATTGGATGATGGGGATGAGGAGGTGATCGCCGGGTTGCCATCCTTCGAGGGGATGGATTTGGGCGCAAGCCCACGAGGGCATGAGCGCTGCGATGCCGAGGGCAAGAGTCTGTATCAGTTTTTTCGCTTTCATAGAGATAATGTGGTTAGTTTCGCTGCAAATATAAGCATTATTTCTGAGATTATAGCAATTCCCCTTCAAAAATAAGTAGAATTATGTGCTTTTTTTCTTCTATCGCTTTGATTCGCTGATTTCTGAGTCAACTAGACAAGGCATCAGCACTTGTTAGCTGATGTCGAATCTTCATTTCATTCTTTTTTTAAGATAGGTTTTATTTCTTTTTCAAAGATGCGACGTATTACTATTCGGTAGTGAGGGTGGTATGCTTCGCGGTACTCTGGAGAATGGCTGATGGCATATTTCCCTGCGGAAAGGATGCTATCGATGAAAAGCTTATCCTCTTCGTATTGGGGTAGTTTGAGTTGCATCTTGTCAATCGTACCAATAATCACATGCCACCTGTCGCGCCATGATTCTACCGAAGGACGCTCAACTGAATTGGCACTGCGCACAAAAGCATCGAGCAGTATCTCTTCCGAGATGATATTCTCCTTGATTGCCCTGATGCTCACTCGATAGTAGTTGCTGTCTATGCCGCATGGCTCATAATACCATGGCAAAAGCTCATCCAGCGTAGTCGTCTCAAGTTCTTGATCCAGATATGCCTTCACCCTTTCGCTATCCGAAACAAGATGTTCCGCACCCATGTAGTCCTGAAAGCACGACTTATAGATATCCAGCAGCCGTGACTTCGGATAGCTCTCAATCTGCCAATTGACAAACTTCTCTATGCCTTGTGCGTGAAGGGTCAGGGCACACAATAAAGTCATTGATAGGAGAACTATTCTATTCATCGATAATACTATCTATTGTTGTAACAAATGGGAGATATCTTATCTCACCTCTTCTTTGGGTTTTTAAGACATTGATGGCCCCTAATTCGGCAGATTGCTGAGGATTATAATCCAACAATAAGAATTTCACAGCTCCTTTATCCTGCCTAAGGAGATAATCAGTGGGAACAGACTTTTTATCAACTAAAATTGGCTCCTTGGTTAGGAGGTAAGCCTTTGGTTTACTCCAATAATGGAACAACAAGTATCTAATGCTCTTGTATGCGGCCATCTGCTCATCTTTCATCAAATCTTCTTTGATTCCCAAGGCGATTTTCCCGGAAGACTCGGTTTTTTGACGGGCACTGCTACCGATAGCGTACATTAAGATTAAATCCAGCTTTTTGTCAATTAGGTCATTCCTTTTTGTATTAGGCAAATCAACGGGAATGCTTCCATAGATGTAGATATCATCTGCTACCATCATCATCCTATCTTCTTCCTCAAGGTAAGGATACATGGAGATGACAGGAGTTTCCTTAATGGTGTTTTCTTCGTCTTGGCTTTCATATTTCTTGAAGTTCTCTGCCTGTTCGAAGATTTCCTTGAATACGTCATCTTGAGGTACTGGAGGATATCCGTGTTCGGCAAGAATCAGTATCAGATCCATCTGAAGCTCGGCCTTAATATCGGCACGATTAGCCCAATCGGTATATTTCGACTTGTCATCCACCATTTTCTTTACGGCTGCCGCAAGTTTCAGCAGTTTGTCTTCAGGGTATTCAAAGCCGAACTTATGGGCAATCTCCTTCAGGATGTCGTAGAAAGCCTTTTCCTCGTATGTGATGCCCAGATCCTTGAAGGATTTCTTCTCCTTGTTCACTTCCTTCAGAAGGGCTGCCATCTGTTTGGCCACTTCGTCAAGCACTTCTTGGGCAAATACGGCATTGTCACTTCTGTCATTGTATCGCTCTACCAAAGCATTCAGGCGTTTGGTGAAATCGACGCCCTTCATCTTGTTCACCTTCTTGAAGTCGGTGATGACGGTGCGAAGCAGTTTCTCCATCAGCTTTACCTTCGTGTTGGGCAGTTTCAGTTTCTCCAAGCGTGCCATGTAATCCTCGCTCAACAAGTCGATGTCCTTGGTGTTGGCATTCACTTGGGCAACTTCTTCTACGCCTTCCGATTGCAAAGCGTCAGCAATCATCTTGCTCACCTTGCGATTCATCTGGTCAATATCTGGAGCCTCGCCCTTCGTCAGTTTGAAGATGATGGAGCGCACACCAGTAAAGAAGTGGATGTCTTCTCTGTCCTTGTCGGTTATGTCATCATGGTTGGAGCAGATGTTGAAGGCCGATTTCAACTTCTTGACATGCCCCATGAACAGGTTCTGGGTCTTCTCGGTGCTCTGAATAAATTCGGCAGCGGTTTTCAGACATTCCAATTGTTCTAAAGGACTGCCGGTAGTAAACTTCGAATAATCAAACTGAGCAAACATGCGCCGCAGGATATCCAACTCGTCTTTCACCATCGTCAACGATTGTTCGATGGTTTCCACATTTTCGCCCAAGTCGCCTCCGCCTGCATATTGCTTCAGCGCATTGTTCATGTTGTTTTTGATGCCCAGATAGTCGACCACCAGCCCTTTGTCCTTGCCTTCATACACACGGTTCACTCTCGAAATGGTCTGTATCAATGTGTGTTTCTGCAAAGGTTTGTCAATATACATCGTGTCGAGGCAAGGGGCGTCAAAACCAGTTATCCACATGTCCACTACAATGGCAATCTTGAAGTCTGACTCTGGGTCTTTGAATTCCAGATCGAGTCTTTTCCTGTCGTCATCCGGCCCTAGAAGGTCATAGAGACATTGCTCGTCATCCTTCGAGCGAGTCATCACCATCTTGATGCGTTCGGCTTCCCACTCTGGACGAAGGGCAATAATCTGCTTATAGAGGTTGTATGCGATTGGACGACTGGAGCAAACGAACATCGCCTTGCCGCAAACAGTACTGCCTTCTTCGATGCGCTTCTCATAGTGTTCCACGAAATCCCTTGCTACAGCAGCAAGGCGCTTTGGGTCGCCGATGATCTGGTTCATCTGCGTGACAGCCTTCTTGCTTTCCTCAATTTGGTATTCGTTGGTCCCTTCTTCGGCACATTGCTTATAGTAGTTCTCTATCTCCTGCAGCTGCTTGTGGTCGGCAAATACTTTGGCTGCACGTCCTTCATAGACGATGCGACGGGTGATGCCATCAGCCACCGATTCTGTCATGGAATAGCTGTCAACCACTTCGCCAAACACGTTGATTGTAGAGTCAATGGGTGTGCCTGTGAATCCCACATAAGTGGCATTGGGCAGAGAGTCATGGAGATACTTGGCAAAGCCATAGTTGCGCTTCACACCTTTATCGGTGATCGTCACGTTCTGCTTTACGTTTGTCTGAGAACGATGGGCCTCGTCAGATATACAGATGATGTTGGCTCGGTCGGACAGCAGGTCGATGTCTTCACTGAATTTCTGAATGGTCGTCAGGAACACACCACCGCTCTTTCGTCCTCTTAGCCTTTCGCCCAACTCTTTACGTGTTTCGACATTGATTACCGTATCGTCGCCAATAAACTGCTTGGCATTCACAAACTGGCCCGATAATTGGTCATCGAGGTCGGTGCGGTCTGTAATCAATACGATGGTAGGACTGGCCAGATACCTGCTGCGCATCAGCATCCTTGACAGGAACAGCATCGTCAGACTCTTACCACATCCCGTTGCACCAAAGTAAGTGCCACCCTTGCCATCCCCCAGCACGTTGATGTGTGAATGCTCCAAGATGTTTTCATAGAGACGGTGGGTGGCAAAGAACTGCGGATAGCGGCATACTATCTTCAGTTCGCTCTTTGAATTGTCTGGGAAATGCACGAAGTCCTTCATTACGCTGAGCAGCCGCTCTTTTCGGAACAATCCCCGCATCATGGTATGCAAAGAATCGATGCCATCACCTGGCTTGTCCGTCCGCTCCACCTTTCGCCATGCATAGAAGAAATCGTATGGTGTAAACAGCGTTCCGTACTTGTTGTTTACACCATCGCTGATTACTACGAAAGCATTGTAGCGGAATAGATCGGGAATATCTCTGCGATAGCGTACCGTCAATTGCGTGAAGGCATTCATGATGGTGGCATCCATCTTCACGGCACTCTTGAACTCAAGCACCACCACAGGCAAGCCATTCACATATACAATGCCGTCTGGAATACGTTTCTGTGTCCCCTTAATTTCCAGTTGGTTTACAACCTTGAAGATATTCCTTTCAGTATTCTCGAAATCTATTACTTCAACGAATAAGTCTGGCTTTGAGGCATCTTCGCGCTTGATGGCAAATCCTTCGGTCATCAGCCGATACGTCTGTCGGTTCTGTTCATAAAGCGAACCTCCATTATCAGCAGTCAACTTTGCCAAAACACGCTCCACTTCAAGCGTTGTAATGTCTTGGTCGGAGTATCTGTCCATCAGATACATCCGCAAGTCATCACGTAGCAGCACCTCAGACAACTCTTTATGAATCGTCTCGCCATTTATGTAGCTGTAGCCCTGTTGCTCAAACAGCTCCATAATTGCCATCTCCAGGGCGTGTTCGTTGAAGTGGGGCATATTGTTTATTTTTTACTTTTTAGTTGTTTGATATCTCTATCCAACTCTTTGATGCTTTCCAAATGAATCTGTTGCCGCTCAATTGCCTTGTATTTCGCGTATTCGGATTCAGCTTTTTGCATTGCTAACTTCAATAGCACCATGTTGAGAGGGTGTGTCAAAAGGGTGTTCCCCTTTGCACACCCTCAAATCTTAATTTAAATTAAAAGTCCGGACTTTCACAAGCTCGGACTTTTTTATATCCGCAAAAAAATATATGTCTGCAAAAGTACGATTTAAATCTTATAATACGGGAATAATTTCAATTTTTCCTGTTGATTTGGGAGAAAAAATCCCGAAAAAAGCCCCAGTGCGTCTTATAGATGGCATTGTGGATGGTCTAAAGCTGGACAAGGTGATAGAGACCTACAAGGACGGCGGCACGACACCCTATCATCCCCGGGTGCTCCTGAAGGTGGTGTTCTATGCCTACATGAACAACATCTATTCCTGCCGTCGCATCGCCTCACTGCTGGACCGGGACTTCCACTACATGTGGCTGAGCGGAGGACAGACCCCCTCCTTCAGCACCATCAACCGCTTCCGCAGCGAGCACCTGAAGGATGCCGTCAACGACCTGTTCGTCCAGGTGGTCATGAAGCTTGTGGAGGCGGGACAGCTCAGCCTTGACGTGCAGTATATAGATGGCACGAAAATCGAGTCGGTCGCCAACAGGTACACCTTCGTCTGGAAGAAGACGACCGAAAGGAACAAGGCAAGGCTGGAGGGCAGGATCAGGGGCATCCTTTCCCAGATTGATGAGGGGATAGCGCAGGACAGCATTCCGGCAGAAGACACATCAGAGATAGACCCATCCACCCTCCAGAAGATCATTGAAGGGATCAACGAGACGACGTCGAGGAAAGAGAAGGAGGGAGCAGGGAAGCGGGAACTGAAGGAGCGGAAGAGGGCGGTGAAACAGCTCCAGAAGGCACAGGAGAAGCTTGCCGAATACGAGGGCAGGCTTGACACCCTGGGAGACAGGAACAGCTATGCGAAGACAGACCCAGATGCCACCTTCATGCACATGAAGGAGGACGCCATGCGGAACGGGCGGACCAAGCCGGGCTATAACGTGCAGATCTCCACGGAAAACCAGTATATAACGGTATATGACTTCTTCCCCAATCCGACCGACACGCTGACCCTGCCGTCATACCTGCAGACGGGATTTGACCTGTATGGACGCTTTCCGGATACGGTCTGTGCCGATTCCGGCTATGGCAGCGAGCAGAACTACGATGTGATGGAGCAGATGGGCATCGAGGCCTACGTCAAGTACAACTGGTTCCACAAGGAGCAGCACCGTCCATTCAGGGAAGATGCCTTCCGCCAGGAGAACCTCTTCTACAACGCGAAGGACGACTACTACGTCTGCCCGATGGGGCAGCACATGGTGCATACCGGAAGATATCATGCCGCCAATCGCAACGGCTACCGGTCAACAATCGACAAATACACGGCAGCCAACTGCGAGGGATGCCCGCTCAGGTGCAGATGCTTCAAGGCTAGGGGGAACCGCACGATCCACGTAAACCACAGGCTCAACCGCTACAAGAGGAGGGCAAGGGAACTGCTCCTCTCGGAGGAGGGACTGATGCACAGGAGCAGACGTCCGATAGAGCCGGAGGCGGTCTTCGGGCAGATAAAGTTCAACAAACAATACCGACGCTTTCGTCATCGCGGATTAGACAAGGTCAAGATGGACTTTGCCCTGCTCGCCATGTCTTTCAACATACAGAAACTATGGAGAAACCTGACCAGGAAGACTACAAATGCTCCAACTGGCGCTTCTGATTCAGATTATGGGGCTTATAAGGCGAATATCCGCCCAAATTCGCCCAAATTTGAAGAAATATGCCCATGTGAATGTCCTAAGACCATGATGGTGGCTTGAAATAAGAAGAGGACGTGTAAAAGCCTTGAATGGACTTTTGACACGCCCTCTTC